>CAMMLS010000009.1 GCA_946497775.1 uncultured Clostridium sp. | reverse complement strand
CACTATTATGGTTATTACTAATGCTATTAACGTAATTCCGCTTTTTGTTTCTTGTGTTTTCTAATATTTTTGGTTTTAATTTCTTTTCTTCCATTTCTTCTTTGCTCCTTTCTTTTGTATCTTATCTTCTTTTTTATGTATTATTTTTCATTAAAATTGCTCTTAATATTCTTAAACTGGCAAATTTCACATTGCTTTTTCTCCAAAAATATTTAATTTTCAATGTTCATTTGCTAATTCTTAAATATTTTGCTCAATTTCTTTTTATACTATACATATTTTTTTATTTTTTGTCAAGCTCTTCACTATTCATATATTTCTATTTTATGAAAGAAATGTGATAATGTCTTACTATCTGTTTCAAGAAGAAGCATTATATAACAGTAAATTCAGTTGGTACACCAATATATTTTTGGGACTAAATGTATGGTAAAAGAAAATTTACATACCAAGAATGATACATCCTTGAAAAAAATCTTTCGAGACATTTGCAGAAAAGCAAGCATTAAAATTTTCTAATGAATTAGAGAAAGAAGCATCTTAAAATGATTTTTAAAATTAATTATTTTTTCGTAGGGTACATGAAGGGTAGAAAAAATGATGGTGTTTGAAGAACAAATTTTAAAAATTTCTCCTGTGCCCGGACCCAAAAAACTAATCCTAAAAATTAAATTTTTAGGGCTTATGTTTAAAATTTTTTGGGACATTTTCAAAAATCATTGACAACAAAAGTTTTATTTTTTGTCCTAGAGATTAAAATAAAATAATAAATTTTTGTGAACTATATTTCAGTTAACGGAATTGCCCCTTCTTTTATTAAATTATTAGTTCCTTCCGAATTTTTACTGGTAATATTTCCAGGTACTGCATATACGTCTTTTCCCTGATCTAATGCAAAATCAGCTGTAATTAAACTTCCGCTTCTTTTTGGTGCTTCTACTACAATTACTCCGATTTGAAATCCCGCTTATAATTCTGTTTCTGCTTGGAAAATGTAATCTTTCTGGCTTAGTCCCAATACCATACTCACTTATAATAAGTCCTCCTTTAATTATAATACTTTTGGCAAGGCTCACATTTTCATTAGGATATAAAACATTAAGTCCAGACCCAAGTACAGCAATTGTTCTTCCTCCTGCTCCAATATGTGCATATGAGTCAATACCTTTGGCTAAACCACTTATTACATTAATTTTATTTTTGCATAATTCACTTGCAATTTTTATAGAGACTTTTTTTCCATATTCAGAACATTTTCTAGTTCCTACTATTGCAATAGCATTTTCTTTTAATCTTTGGATATTTCCAATTGCATATAAACAAATTGGTGGATCATAAATATTTTTTAGATTATTTGGATAAAAATTATGATATAGATTTATAATTTTAATATTATATTTTCTTATGTACTCTAATTCTTTAAAAAGATTCTGTTTGTATTTTTCATTTTGAAGTTCTTTTATTTCATTTCTATTTAAAATACTTCCTAAATCTTCTTCTTTTGCAAACCAAATATTCTTTGGTAATTTGAATTTCTCTAATAGATTAAGTTTAGTTGTTATACTTATTTCTACTCTTGAAAGCCAAATCCAATAAATATCATCATTCATGCAAATCCTTTCTGCCCCCTAAGTGTAAAAGCAAATACTTTTCCACTTTTATACGAACTCTTCCCATACAATATTAGCTAGGTCTATTCCTTTGTTTGTTAGTTTTATATATCCATTTTCTGCTGTTATTAAATCTTTTTGCATTAATGTAGTTAGTTCTTTTTCAAAAACATCAAAAATATCTTTTCCAAATTTTTCTTCAAATGTACTACATGAAATACCATCTATTTTTCTAAGTCCTAATAATACATATTCTTGCATTTTAGAGTTCATATTTTGTTTTTCGTGTAATATAAAATTATTCTCTTGTTTGTTATTTTTGTAATTTTCTATGTATTCTTCTATGCTATCTATATTTGAAAATCTCGCGCCATCTATATATGAATGTGCAGATACACCAAATCCCATATATTCACCTTGATTCCAGCAATCTAAATTATGTTTTGATTCATAATTTGGTATAGCAAAATTAGATATTTCATAATGTTTGTATCCTAAGCTTTCTAGCTTGTTTTTTACTGTCCAATACATTTTTCTTTCGTCCTCATCATTTGGTAATTTTAAAATGCCTTTTTCTATTTTTTCTTTTATAGGTGTATTGTCTTCTACAATTAATGAATATATAGAAACATGATTAGGTTGTAATTTTTCTACTTGTTTTATCATGTTATCAATATCTTCTAATATTTGGTTTGGTAATCCAATCATAAAATCTATGTTTATATTGTTAAACCCTATTTTTCTTGCTTTATTATATGTTTCTTCAAACTCCTCGTATGTATGTATTCTACCTAACATTTTAAGCAAATTATTATTTGAGCTTTGTGTTCCTATGCTTAATCTGTTAATTCCAGAATTTTTGTATTCTATTAATTTTTCTTTATCCACTGTACCTGGATTTATTTCTAATGTTATTTCTGCATTTGGTTCTACATTATAGTTTTTGTAAATTGTTTCTAGTATTTTTATAATATACTTAGAATCTATAAATGATGGTGTCCCTCCGCCTATATAAATTGTTTTTGCTACTACATTATCTGTTAATTTATTTTGTATATCTAATTTTATACCTTCTCCTACTTCTCTTATTTCATAGCATAGCCATTTTATATATTCTTCTATTAATTCTTCTTTACTAGAATAAGATACAAAATCACAATAACTACATTTATTTTTACAAAATGGTATGTGAACATATAATCCTATTTGTTTCATTTAGTTTTCCTCTCTTAATTCTCTTGCAATTTCTTGTAATTTCTTTAACCTATGATTAACTCCTGATTTACCAATTGGTTTTTTCAATAAATTTCCAAGCTCAACTAGGCTACTTTCTGGATTTTCTAGTCTGATATTTGCAATCTCTTTTAAATTTTCTGGTAGCTCTTCAAATTTATTTTTTTGTTTTATAAAATTTATATCTGCAATTTGACTTACTGCAACATTTATTGTTTTATTAATGTTTGCAGTTTCGCAATTTACAAGTCTATTTACATTACTTCTCATTTCTCTTATTATTCGTATTTCTTCATAATCTAGAACTGCTTTTTTAGCACCTATTAAAGCCAAAAATTTTGAAATTTCTTCACTATCTTTAATATACAAGGAATATTTTTCTTTTCTTTTTAGAAGTTTACTTTCAATTCCAAATGTTTCTATTATATAAAATACATATTCTGCATTCTCCTTACTGGAAAATAGAATTTCTAAATGATATTTTTTATTTGGCTCATTAAGTGACCCAGATGCCATAAAGGATCCTCTTACAACTGCTTTTTTTATTTCCTCTTCTTCTATATTTATATCCATAATATTATCTCTACAAGAAGCATCCCACTCTGCAATAAAGCTTTTGCCTTTGTTTGTATATGTATAGTCTATATGTACATTTTCTAATAATTTAGTTAATCTGTATATATTAAACTCATTTTCTGTTATAAATCTTGCTTTTCTGTTGTTTTCTACATAATTACTGCCAAGCATATACCCACTTATTTCAGCTTTTACTTGGTTTTTATTATTTAAATTATTTAATTTGCTTAACTCTTGTTTAATATCAGCAGAAAAAGACAATACTATCACCTTCTTTTACATATAATTGCTCTATTATTTCCTCCTAAATCTTTTTTACAGATAATGTCTTTATAATTATCTTTTAAAAGATTTTCTACATCTTCTTTTTGGTCAAATCCTATTTCTAAAACTAAATATCCATTTTCATTTAAAAATTTGTATGCATTTCCAGCTATAATTTTGTAAAAATCAAGTCCATCTTCTCCACCATCTAATGCAAGCCATGGCTCTTTTTTCACATTTTCATCAAGACCTAATATAACATTTCTTTTAATATATGGTGGGTTGGAAATAATTAAATCGAATTTATTTTGAATGGATTCAAACATATTTGAGCATACAAAAATGATTTTATTAGATACTTCATTTGAAATAGCATTTTTTAAAGCTATATCCAATGCTTTTTTACTAATATCGCTAGCTATAATATTACAACTCTTAGTATATTTTGCAATTGAAACAGCAATAGCTCCACTTCCAGTACATAAATCTAATGCACTAGAAAATTTATTATCATTTATAATTTGAATAGCTTCTCCTACTACAATTTCGGTATCTGCTCTTGGAATTAAAACATTTTCATTTACAAAAAAATCAAGTTTCATAAACTCTTGGCTATTTGTTATATATTGAAGTGGAATATTATTAATATATTTATCTAAACACTCAAAAAATTTTCCTGTTTCAATTTCGCCTATATTTTTATCTGAATTTGTAATTAAATATATTTTATCTTTCTTTAATATAAAACTTAATAATAATCTAGCAATAAAAATTGGTTCTTCTATTTTATTTTCTTTTAGTCTTTCTACTCCTAACTCTAGTAATTCCTGTATTTTCATTTTATCTCACTTTCAGAAATATTGTAACAAAATTTTATTACACATCTTGACTTTTTCGCCATAAATAGTTTATAATAAGTATAGGAAATGGAGAAACCACAAAGTGGTTTGCCTATCGTGATATGAAAAACACATCTACAACGGTCAAATTACAGATGTGTTTTTTTATTGGTTATTTTTGTTTGCTTATAATTACTACTAATGCAATAACTAAGGCAAACGCAATGATAGTTACTCCTATTAAAGAATAATATAATATGTATATTGTTGCAATTAATGTTTGTATTTCTATCATACGCCTCACCTCCTCTTATGTAGGAGGCAAACCACATCTGCTTATTCTCATTTCCTATGTTAATTATTTTACAATATTATTTTGGTTTTGTCTATAATATTAATCATATTTCTTTTATACTCTAAGTGAAAATTGGCAAATAAAAAACCCCGCCATAGCCGTTATGTGAAGAAATTTTAAGGACCTGTTCTCACAGGTGGGTGTCTACCTTGATACTCATGGGTTTCTTAAATAAATTTAAGCATACACGCCATATCCAGAGATCGACTCCCTTTTTAATCTTGTTGGTTCTAAAATTTCAGCAATCACGCACTCCGCAGGGAAAATTATTAACTTATTTATTTGTTGTATTTATAATACCATATACTATAAGTATAATCAAATTATTTATTTTCGATTACAAGCTTTATAACGTTATTATTTTGTTTTATCTCTAATTTTAATCATTTAATATATATAAATTGTATGTATTTATTATTAGACATTTTTTAAAATTTATGCTAAAATAAATATATATTGTTTAATTTTTTAAGTCGAAATATGTCGACTTTTTTATTTTTATATAAAAAAAGACTAAATAAAATTAGTCTTCTTTTTCAAAATTAATTCTTTTTTCTTCAACTACAAGTGGCCTTTTCATTAGTCTTTGATTTATAGATAAAATATATTCTCCTAAAAATCCAATAAAAAATAATTGAAGTGCTCCTAAAAAGAATATGCCAATTAGCATTGGTGTCATACCTGCTACAAATCTATCCCAATATATTAATTTTAAAACTAAATATACAAGCCCAACTATAAAGCTTAAAGCTCCCACAATCATTCCAAAAAATGTTGCTAAACGTAGCCCTATTTTTGTATATGACGTAAATCCAAGCATTGCTGCATCGTATAATGTATAGAAATTATTATGTGTTTTTCCGGCTTTTCTTTTAGCTTGTTTATATGGGATTTCTTTTCTTTTAAATCCAAGTTCTGAAACAATTCCTCTTAAATATGGTGTCCTATCATCTAGGTTTCTTAAAACATCTATGAATTTTTTATCGTATAGCCCAAATCCAGTAAAATGTTCTATTTGCTCAGTGTTTGAAAATTTTTTAATAATTTTATAATAGCATGAACGTAAAAAATACATTGCCTTGTTTTCTTGGCTAGTTTCTTTAATTCCAATTACAATTTTGTAGCCATTTTCCCATTCTTTTATAAATTGTGGTATCATTTCTATTGGGTCTTGAAAATCTGCACATATTAATATTGTGCAATCTCCTGTTGAATTTAGCATTGCGTAATATGGAGAATTGAATTGTCCAAAATTTCTTGCATTAAAAATTGCTTTTACTTTTTTATTAGAATTACATTGTTTTTCTATAAGTTTTCTTGTTTTGTCTTTTGAATCATTATCTATAAATATTAATTCATAATCGTAATTTGTTAGTTTTTCTAGTTCGTTTGTTATAGCTATGCAAATGTTTTCTACATTTTCTTCTTCGTTATAACATGGAACTACAACACTTATTTTTTTCATTTTGCATTATTCTCCTTATACCATTTTATTGTTCTTTTTATTCCTTCTTTAAATGAAATTTCCGGCTTAAAACCTGTATCTTTGGTTAAGTCTGATATATCTGCACATAGGTGCATTACTTGATTTTTTGAGTATGGTATTTCTCCAAATTTAATTTCTAGCATTGGGTTTATTTCATTTTTTATAATATTAATGTACTCGTAAAGTGGTTTTACTGTTCCGCTTCCAATACAGTATACTTCTCCGTTTTTTCCTTTTTCGCCAATAAGATACATAGCTTTTGATACATCTTCTACATATAAATAATCCCATATTTGCTCTGCTTTTGTATACTTTGGAGCTTGTCCTTTTTCCATTGAAATAATACTTGACATTACCATTGTTCCGCTATTATCATATTCCCCATAAATGCTTAAAATTCTGGTCCAAACAAATTCTATTTCTAATTGTTCGGCAAGTATTCTGCCCATATTTCCAGCACATAATTTTGCTGCTCCATATGCTGTTTCAGGATTTGTTTTTGTATGTTTATTTAAACTACCTTCTACTCTCCCATATTCTGCTTGTGAACCAGCGCCTACTATTTTTTTACATCCTACTTTTTTAGCAAATTTTATTGTATTTAATGTATATTCAATATTTTCAAATTGCATTTCTATATTATTTCTACTCTCTCCTGTTGTTCCTACCCATGCTAAATGATATAGCACATCATATGTTCCTTGTGTTAATTTTGCATTTTGAATATCCGATAAATCACATTCTACTATTTTTAAATTTGGATTTTTTGGTAATATGTTATTTCTTTTTGAATTAGGTCTTATAATTGCGGTTATTTCTATATTTTTATTTAATAGATACTTTACTAAATTAAGCCCTATCATTCCTGTTGCACCTGTTATTATAACCTTTTTCATATTATTTCTCCTCTTTTAGCTTTTCTAATATTCTTTTTGTTATTTTTTCTGATGAGATACCATATTGTTCTCTTAAATAAGCTTGTGTTCCAACTATTGATGTATATTCGTCATTTAGGCCTATTCTAAGAAGTTTTGCTCCCCCTCTGTTTTCAGCCATTACTTCTGCTACCGCTCCGCCTAAGCCTCCTATTATGTTATGTTCTTCTATTGTTACTATTAGTTTGCATTTATTTGTATTTTCTATTATTACTTTTTCATCAATAGGTTTTACTGTTGGGAAACTGTACTCAGCTACTTTTAGTCCTTCTTTTTCAAGTTCTTCTCTTACCTTTACTGCTTCGTCTAATATTGCTCCGGTCGAAAAAATTGCTATATCTGACCCTTCTGAAATCTTTATTGCTTTCCCTATTTTAAAATTTTCAATTTTTTCGTGTATTCTTTTTTCTCCACCTTTTCCTAATCTTAAATAGCATGTACCTTTATAGTTTATCATTGCTTTTGTTACTTCTTCTGCTTCTACTAAATCTCCTGGTGCAAATACTATTACTTCTGGCAAAGCTCTTATTATTGCAATATCTTCTGTTGCATGGTGGCTCATTCCATGTGCGCCATATACAAATCCACCACCTACGCAAACAATTTTTACATTTGCATTATGGTATGCACAGTCATTTCTTATTTGTTCTAAACATCTCATTGTTGGGAAATTTCCAATTGAATATGTTACCACTGTTTTTCCCTCTTTTGCCATTCCAGCAGCTACTCCTGTCATATTTTGCTCAGCTATTCCTGCATTTATAAATCTATTTGGAAATTTTTCTATAAATGGATTTAAAACTCCAAATCCTAAATCTCCTGTTATTAAGCATATATTATCATCTTTTTCGGCAATATCTACTAATGTTTTTACAAATGTATTTCTCATTTTCTTGCCTCCTCTAATTCTTTTACTGCTTTTTCGTAGTCTTCTCCTTGTGGTGCTCTATAATGCCATACTATATTATTTTCCATAAATGATATTCCCTTTCCTTTTATAGTATTTGCTATAATTACTGTTGGTTTGCTCATAGTATTTTCTTCTAATAACGCTTTTTCTAGTTCTTCGTGATTATGTCCATCTACTTCTTTTACATTCCATCCAAATGTTTTCCATTTTTCTGCAAATGGTTCTAACGCTATTGTATTTTCACAATAATCCATACTTTGCATTTTATTAGAATCTATTATTGCTACTAAATTATCTAATTTATATTGATTTGCAAAAAGTGCACATTCCCAAATGCTTCCTTCGTCGCATTCTCCGTCTCCCAGAACTACATAAACTTTATGCTTTTTATTATCTAATTTTGCTGCAAAAGCCATACCTGCTCCGACTGATAGTCCATGCCCTAATGAACCAGTTGAAAATTCAACTCCTGGAACATTTTTATGTGATACATGTCCAGATAATCTACTTCCATTTGCATAATGTGTTTTTAGCTCTTCTGTATCAAAAAATCCTTCTTCTGCAAGAGCTGCATAAATTGCAGCTCCTGCATGTCCTTTGCTTAATATTATTCTATCTCTTTCTTCCAGTTGTGGATTTTTAGGGTCATATCTCATTATTTTCGCATATAAAACAGCAATAATGTCTGCTAGTGATAATATTGATGCTATATGAGAGCCATTAGATAAATGTGTCATTTCTATAGCATCTCTTCTTATTTTCCAGGCAAGTTCTTTTGAATCTGTTATTTTTCTTTCCATTTTCTCACTTCTTTCTATAATTCTATAGCTTCTTTTATTGTTTTTATCATATAGTCCAGTTTTTCATTTGTCATTCCTGGATATACTCCTACCCAGAATGTATTATTCATTATTATATCTGTGTTGCTTAATTCTCCTACTACTCTGTATCCTTTTCCTTCTTTTCTCATTTCGTCAAAACATGGATGTTTTACTAAGTTTCCAGCAAATAAATTTCTTGTTTGCACTCCTTTTTCTTCTATATATTTTACTACTTTATTTCTATCTACACCTGGTTTGCATGTTATTACAAATCCAAACCAGCTTGGGTCTGAATTTTCACATGCTTCTGGTAATATTAGCTTATCTTCTAATGATTTTAATCCTTCTTTTAATCTTTTAAAATTTTGCTTTCTTCTTTCAACAAATGATGGGAATTTTTTAAGTTGTGCTACTCCTATCGCAGCCTGCATATCTGTTGCTTTTAGGTTATAACCGAAATGAGAATATACATATTTGTGGTCATATCCAAGTGGTAACTCTCCATATTGTCTATCAAATCTATGTCCACATAAGTTATCTACACCTGATGGGCATGAACAATCTCTTCCCCAATCTCTAAATGACCTTATTATTTTATTTAATAAACTGTTATTTGTATAAACTGCTCCTCCTTCTCCCATTGTCATATGATGTGGTGGATAAAAGCTTGATGTTCCAATATCTCCTATTGTTCCTGTTAATTTTTCTTCTCCATTTATTGTATATGTAGAACCTAATGCATCGCAATTGTCTTCTACTAGCCATAGATTATGTTTATTGCAAAATTCTTTTACTGCTTTTAGGTTAAATGGATTGCCTAATGTGTGTGCTATCATAACTGCTTTTGTTTTTTCAGATAATGCTTTTTCTAACATGTTTACATCTATATTGTATTGTGGTATTGTAACATCTACAAATACAGGTATTGCTCCATATTGTATTATTGGAGAAACTGTTGTAGGGAAGCCTGCTGCTACTGTTATTATTTCATCACCTCTGTTTATTCTTCTATCTCCTAGTAATGGTGATGTTAATGACATAAATGCAACAAGATTTGCAGATGAACCTGAGTTTACTAAACTACAATATTTAACTCCTAAATATTTTGCAAAATCTTCTTCAAATTGTTTTGTATATCTTCCTGATGTTAACCAGAATTCTAATGCACTATCTACTAAATTTTTCATTTCTTCGCTATCGTATACTCTTGATGCATATGGAATTCTATCTCCTTCTTTAAATTCTTTTTTAGTATTATGATATTTATTGCAATATTCTTCTACTAGGCCTAAAATTTCTTTTCTTGCTTCTAATTCATCTTTGCCTTCAAACATTTTACTTCTCTCCTTTACCATTTTTTATATATTCATTTATTTGATTTATCATGCATTCTTCTATATTTCCTTTATTAATATATTTTTTCGAAAATTCTACTGTTTTTTCTATTGCTTGTTCTATATTCCAAATTGGCTTCCAATCTAATGTATTCTTTATTTTTGAGCAATCTAGTTTTAAATAATTTGCTTCATGTGGACCATTATCGATTTTGCATTCCCATTTTAAATTTTCTCCCCATTTGTTTACAAACATATCTACTATTTTACCTGTTGTAACACAATCTTGTTCATTTGGTCCAACATTATATGAATCTGCATATTGTTTATTTTCATATTGTTTTTGTGCTATCAATAAATATGCAAATAATGGTTCTAATACATGCTGATATGGTCTTATTGAATTTGGATTTCTTACAATAATATTCTCTTTATTCATTGCAGCTCTTACACAATCTGGTATTATTCTGTCTTTTGCAAAATCGCCTCCGCCAATTACATTTCCAGCTCTTGCTGTTGAAATTCCAATTTCTCTATCTTCGAAGAAACTTCTTTTATATGTATGTGTTACTAATTCTGAACAAGATTTACTATTTGAATATGGATCATATCCATCTAAAAATTCATTTTCCCTGTAACCCCATTCCCATTCATTATTTTTGTATACTTTATCTGTTGTTACATTTAAAAATGATTTTACACTTGGGCTTTTTCTTACACATTCTAATATATTTACAGTTCCCATTACATTAGTTTCATACGTATATACTGGATTTTCGTATGATGTTCTTACAATAGGTTGTGCAGCTAAGTGAAATACTATTTCTGGTTTTATCTCTTCAAATACTTTTTGTAATTTTTCTAAATTTCTTATATCTCCAATAATTGAATTCATTTGTTTATCTAAATTTGCTATTTTAAATAAACTTGGATTTGTTGGAGGTTCAAGAGAATAACCTGTAACATTTGCTCCTGCCATTAATAGTATTTTACATAGCCAACTTCCTTTAAACCCTGTATTCCCAGTTATTAAAACTTTTTTATTTTTATAAAAACTTAAATCTACCATTTTTACTCCTCTTAAATTATTGCAAGTATATAATCATCAAATTCATAAATTGTATTTCTTTCTAGTGGTACTGTTCCATCATTTATTTTTAAAATTGTATCCGCTAACATATTCTCTGTTCCTTGTTTAAAATAATCATAACCTAGTATATCCAACCATTTTAGTATTTCTGTATTAACTTCACTAAATGCTCTTGTTCCCCAGTTTAAATAAGAATTTATATTTGAATCTATTGGTTTATATATATATTTGTATTTTTCTGAGTATTTCTCATTATTCGGATTAAAATTAGAAGCTAACACATTTGCTATTTTCGCCCCTATGGTATCTGTCCTAATATAGCATCTTTCTATTATATAATTTGATAATTCATAATTTCCTACAAAAACTACTGGTTTATTTTCTATATCATACTGTTCTTTCAGCCTTTCCGCCATTGATACTAATGCTATTTTTTCTTGCTCATATCTTGTATAATTCAAATAAAAATATTTGTTTAAATCTTTTGCTTGATAAAAAATTACTAAAAATGATAAACAAATAAATATATTTTTCATTAACTTTGCCTTGTTTGTATATATTAATGATTGTATTAATATCATAAATGCAAATGCACTAAATATTTGGAAAACTTGGCAAGTTCTATATGGTGCTGCGTTTCCTTGAATTATAGATAATACAAATAAAGAACATATGCTACCTAAGAAAAGTAAGAATATTGTTATGTTCTTTCGTTTAACAGCATATACTATTCCTAATATAAACGTTATTATACAGGCTATTTGCATAACAGTAATTGGTAAATATAAAAATCCATTTACGCCATAGCTATAAAATACTGTTTTTATTAGATTTATTATTCCATTTGCAATTCCTAATGTTTGGTACATTATAGTTTTAGCCGCTCTATTAGCGTTAGGTGATATATCCCCTATTGTAAAAATTAGATTTGATATTATAGAATTTATAATTAGAGCAACTACCATTGGGATAACCATTATTATTAAGTTTATTATAGTATCTTTTATTTTCTTTTTTGGATTATTATATATACAATCTAATATTTCTATTATAAAAAATCCACATAGTAATACAGCAGCACTAGATTCATAAATTGATATAATTAGGCACATTAGTAATGTTGAATATACTAAACTCCTAATTTTTTTATTGTCTCTATATGAATACAATAAATTTAATATTACGGCTGCAATAAAGAATGAAAAGCATACTCCAAAGCTCATTGGGGTATAAACAAAAATTTCATTAATTAATGGATATGATACAAATAAGCATGAAAATATTGTATATGCTACTGTATTTATTTTATTTTTACTAATTTTTTTAAATAAAATACAAAATGTAATACTTGCCATTACAAGAAAAATTACAGCTAGACAATCTACAAAAAATGGATTGTATTCCATAACTCCTAATATTTTATCTAAAAGAACTCCTCCATACCTACTTTGTGTAAGTAGTTCTCCTTCTCTGTAATATCTTTCTGATGACAAAGTATCAATATTTACACTATAATGTGTAATTACAAATCCAAAGCTTAGTATAGCTGTTATAATTAATGGAATTATATATTCTATTTTTTTTACAAAAAATTCAATATCTTCTTTTAAAGTTTTCATTAGTCCTCCCATATTTTCCATTTTGCATTTCCTGTTTTCCACATTTCTTCTAATTGCATTTTATCTCTTTGTGTATCCATGCATTTCCAAAATCCATTATGTCTATATGCTACTAGCTGACCATCTTTTGCTAAATTTTCTAGTGGTTCTTTTTCAAGTACTGTTTCATCTCCATTTGTCAAGTATGAAAATACTTCTGGGTTAAATACCATGTACCCTCCATTTATTATGTCTCCATCGTCATCATTTTTTTCTCTAAAACTTTTTATATTATTGTTTTCGTCTGCAACTAATACTCCGAACTTTTGCCCAATATTTACTGCTGTTATTGTTGCAATTTTTCCATGACTTTTATGGAATTCTACTAATTCTTTTATATTAACATCACTAACTCCATCTCCATATGTTACCATAAAAGATTCGTTTCCAACATATTCTTGAATTCTTTTTATTCTTCCACCAGTCATTGTATTTAAGCCAGTATTTACTAATGTTACCTTCCAATTTTCAGAACAATTATTATGTACGGTCATTTCGTTTTTAGATAAGTCAAATGTAACATCTGATGTGTACAGAAAATAGTCTGCAAAATATTCTTTTATTTTATGTGCTTTGTAACCTAAACATATTATAAATTCATTAAAACCATAATGTGAATATTCTTTCATTATGTGCCACAATATAGGTTGGTCTCCTATTTCTATCATTGGTTTTGGTTTTAAATGAGACTCTTCTGAAATTCTTGTTCCAAAGCCTCCTGCTAATATTACTACTTTCATTTATATCTTCTCCCTTTTTATATTATAACCATACATATTATATCAATATATATTTTTTTATCAATAGTTTTTAAATTATTCCTGCAAGATTAAAATTCGGCACATATTCTTCTTCATGTTCACCTAAATCTTGCATATATCCGTTTTCGATATTTAGTTCATATATATAGTCTTCTACTTCCTTGTATTCATCTAGCGTTATTTTTCTGTTTAGTTCTGGAATATTTTTTGCTATTCCAGCCGGAAAATATTGTGCCATTATACTTACATATACATCACTTGGGAAATTTTCTTCTATTAATTTTATTACTTGTTTCGTGTTTTCTACATTATTAGGTAATATTAAATGCCTTATAATTAGTCCTTTTTCAATAATTCCTTTATCATTTATTTTTGGGCTACCTACTTGTCTATACATTTCTTTTATGGCAGGTAAACAGTAATCATAATAATTTTTAACATTCGAATATTTTTCTCCAAGTTCATTTGATGCATATTTAAAATCTGGCAAATATACATCTATATATCCATCTAGTTCTTTTAATGTTTCAACTTTTTCATACCCACTAGTATTATATATAATTGGCAATTTTAGTCCCATTTTTCTTGCTAAAATAATTGCTTGCTTTATTTGATATGCATATATAGTTGGGCTTACTAAATTAATATTATTCGCATTGTTATTCTGCTGATTTATAAAAATTTCAGCTAATTTTTCTATGCTTACTTCTTTGCCAAATCCTTGGCTACTTATCTTATAGTTTTGGCAATACACACAATTTAGATTACAATTAGAAAAAAATACAGTTCCAGAACCATTTTCTCCACTTATACAAGGTTCTTCATAAAAATGCAAAGAAGCTAAAGCAATTTTTGCTTTAGCTGTGGCTTTACATCTTCCTATTTTTTTATTTTCTCTATTTATGTTACAATTATGTGGACATAAATTACATTTCTTTATATTCATATTCCTTTTCCTCACTTATATGCCTATAATATGCTTCTTTTAGAATTTTGCCCTTTATAACTGCATTTACGCCTTCTTTTTCTATTCTTATATATATTTCTGTTAGCATATCTTTTATTCTTTGATTTAAATGAATAGTCTCTTCAACTCTGGTCCAATATTTTAAAATAGATTCATTTCTCCAATTTTTTCCTTCATATGTTTTAGATGCTGAAATTTGGTCACATATCATTTCAGCAACATACTTGTATGGCATTATTGGATCTTTTACAATTGCAAATTCATCGTACCAGTATTGTGGATGGTGCTTATTTCTACCTCTATGATGCAAACGCGCTTCTGAATATCCTTTTTTCTCTACACAAGCAAGAATTGGGCTTCTATATCCTTGATAATATTTTACACCCTCAAAAAATTCTGTCGGTGAGTATTTAGATAAGTCATGCACGAGCCCTCTCCAAGGGATACCGGCTCTAACACATAATTTAAAAACTATCCATCTATGTTTAGTTACTGTACAAAAATGTAATATAATGTTCTTTAACATTTAATTAATCCTTCCTATTCTTTGCCATAAATTGTGTCTTTAAAGGCTTTGCTTGCTTCATCTAAATCTGAAACAAAATAATATACTCCTGAAATCATTTGACCTTTTCCAGAACCATTTCCAGCTTCTTCTGATGGGATTTGCTTTGATTCTACACTATTTAGATAATCTGAACTATTTCCTAAAGCTTCTGTTAATATACCTATGCATTCTGTTATGTTTAAGTTTGTTTTTACTTCTGATAGGATACTATCACTTAGTCCTATAATTTGAGTTAATCCCATTCTTGAAACTTTTTCCATTACAGCTGTAATAACATCCCTTTGACGTTCTTCACGGTAGAAGTCATTGCCTATTGTTCTGTTTCTAGCGTGAGTTAGGGCTTGTTCACCATTTAGTGTAACTTTGCCATAACTTGAAAGTTTCTTTACATTACTTTTCCCACTTAATCTATATGAATCTGCCACATTTTGATTGATATACTCCATTTCTGCTTTTGTGATTTCTAACTCTATTCCACCTATTTTATTAATTATATTTATCAAACCTTTAAAATTAATTGTTACATATTCTGAAATATTTAAGCCAAAGTTTTCATTAATTGTTTTTAATGCTAATTGTTCTTTACCATATGCATATGCATGGTTTATTTTCGTCTTTCCATGTCCTTCTACTGAGACATATGTATCTCTTGGAATACTTATTAATTTTATTGTATGATCTGTTTGGTTTATTGATGCTATTATTATAGTATCACTTCTACCACTATCTATTCCAAATAATGCTACGTTCTTAATGCTATTAAATTCTGATTGTGATACATTATTAGATACTTCATTATACAAATCATTATTTAGTCCTAACTGACTTTCGTCTAGACTTTCGAATCCAATTTTACCCAGTGTGCTAGATGCTATATATAAAAGCACTCCAAATATTATTGCAAAAATTAATAATATTGATATTATAATTATTGCTATTGTTCTAGCTTTACTGTGTTTTTTTTCTTTTTTTACTTTCTTTTTTGTGTTGTTTTCTATCTTATTTCTTTTATCTCTCATATCTTTCGGCTCATTATCAGCCATTCTTTTACCTTTTGTTCCCAATGTGGCACCTCCTATTTTTTAATATTTTCTATACTTTTTCTTCCAATAGATTCATATATTACATTATAATTTCTCATATCATCTAACTTATAGCAATTTCTACCATCTAATATAATTGCCTTCCTCATTAATTTTTCATATTTACTTATATCAAAATTCTTAATTGCTTTCCATTCTGTAAAAATAAAACATATATCTGTATCTTTAATTGTTTCCTCTATTGTATCACAGTAATTAATTTGTGGGAATATTTTACTGAAATTTTTTTGTGCGATTGGATCCCATGCTTTTATATTTGCTCCATTATTTTCTAAATACTCTACATTTATTATAGATGGTGCTTCCCTTAAGTCATCTGTTCCTGGTTTAAAAGCCAATCCTAAGACAGCCACATTTATTCCTCTTAATTGTTCATAGTATTTCTTAGATTTTTCTATTAATTTTAATTTTTGGTTTTGATTAACATCAATAGCTGCTTTTACTGTTTTTAATTCACATTCATTTATTTTTGCTAGCCAATGTAAAGCTTTTGTATCTTTTGGGAAACAAGAACCTCCATATCCAATTCCTGCATTTAAAAATTTATTTCCTATTCTTTTATCTAGTCCCATACCTAATGCAACATCTTCTATATTGGCATCTAAAATTTCACACAAATTAGCTATTTCATTTATATATGATATTTTTAGTGCAAGAAAATCATTTGATGCATATTTTATCATTTCTGCACTGTTTATATCTGTTGACACTATTATAGATTTTTCAAAATCTTTGTATATACTTTTTAAAATTTCTTCTGCCCATTTTGAATGCGTTCCTATAATTATTCTTTGTGCTTCTAACGTATCTTTTACAGCTGTACCTTGTGCTAAAAATTCAGGGTTTGAAGCTATTTCCATTCTATATTTTCCTTTAAGTCTTTCTTGTATATATTTTTCAACTTTATAGTTAGTTCCTATTGGAACTGTTGATTTTATTACAACTAAACAATCTTTATTAATGTTTTCTATAATATCATCTGCTACTGCATATATATAATCTAAATTTGCTGAGCCGTCTACTCTTTCCGGAGTTCCTACTCCTATAAATATTACATCTATATCTTTATATGCTTCTTTTTTATTATAAGTATATTCGATTTTTTCTTTATTTTTCTTCATAAGTTCTTCAAGACCAGCTTCATATATTGGCGCTTGTCCATTATTTAACATGTCTATTTTTTCTTTTACCACGTCATAACAAACCACATCATGTCCTTTGTCAGCCAAGCACACGGCAGTAACTAATCCTACGTATCCTGTTCCACTTACTAATATTTTCATTTTTTTACCTTCCTTATCTGTTTTGAAATTTATTAATCCTATCATCAAGTATATTTCCATCTTTTATTATTAAACTATTTTTTAGTATATCATTTTCTTCAAATTTATCCTCTACTAGGTAATCCACATATTTACATACCTCTTTTGAAATTTCTAAGGAAGAAGTATGATAAAATAAACTAGGCGTATGGTCAACAACATAATGCAAAATATTATTTTTCACGTATGTTGGTTCTTCAATTGTAGTAGGAATACTAGATTCAATTCCTCCATTTCTATCACAGCTGACATCAATTATCATTGCATTTTTCTTCATTTTTTCTAAGTCCTTTATATATATTATATGATCTTTTCTTGTTGTATCCCACAAAATACAATTTACTATTACATCATATTGGTAAAATTCTTGTTTAAATAATTCTTCATCTTTCCTAGAATATATAACTATTTCTGCTCCTAATTGTGTCAATATTTTAATAGCTCCTCTTGCAGTGTTTCCATTTCCTAATATGGCTACTTTTGTATTATAAGGCATAATTCCTTTACACATAAAAGCTTGTAATATAGCAGCTTCTCCTGCAATTTCATTATTTCTCCAAAAGCAATGCCTTGATTTCTCATACATATCTTCCCATGCAAATGCAGTCAATTTATTTTTTATAATTTTATCTGTAATATCTTTGTTTTGTACGGCGTGCACCCATCCCCATATAATTCCATTATTTCGTATTTTTTCTAAATATTCAGCATCTCCTATTTTAGGATCACATATTATGTCTTGTTTTAAAATTTCTTCTCTTGTAACAATTTTACAACCTAATTTTTCGTATTCTTCGTCTTTTATTCCTAGAACTTGCCCATAATTTTTTTCAAAATATAATTTGTCCTTATTTCTTACTTTTTTTATGTCTTCTGGTACTAAAGCTCTTCTTTTTTCATTCTCTTTTAAACTTGAAATAAATCCAATGGTTTTCATATTTTCCTCCTTTTTCATCATTTTATCTTATATATTCTGATAAATCAATCATATTTCCTAACATTTCTTGTGCATTTCCTATATAATTTGTATCTATACACCCTGCTGGTGTAAAAGTTAATTCCCCAAATATTGTTTTGTCTTTTACGCAATAAAAATCTACTCTTACAAAAGGAAATGGTTTACTTAATGTTTGTGCATATTCAAACATTTCATCAATGCATTTCGGTTTTTCTATTTTAAAATTTTCTGGTGTTTCTATTCCTGCTGGATTTATTTTCATTATTTTCCATTCTTTATTCATAAAATAGTATTTAGTTCTTTGTTTAGCATTTCTTCCTACACAAATCATTACAAATTGTGGAATACCATTAAAGCAATATATTTTATAATCTTCTAAATCTTCTTTATTCTCATTTTCTAAAAATTTTTCACAAATTATTTTTTTAGGAACTTTCTTATAATTAATTTCTGCACATCTTTTCCAGTAATCTTCTTTTAACCATTTTTTTAGTGTCTGTTTTGTTTCATTTATATTTAATTCGTTCTTATTTTTACATAATATATTATATCCAGCTCCATGATTACATTTTAGAACAAACTTATCTGGTAATTTTGAAAAATCTATTTCATCTACTGAATCATATACTCCAATTAATTCATTTAATAGTTCAGAACATCCACACCTTTTTATGTATTCTCTTACTCTATATTTATCTACACATTCTGTAATTAGTGGATTGTTTTTATAGAGATTCAATTTCAACCACATTAATTTTTCATTAAATAATTTCGGATTTTTTAAATTTAGTTTCTTTTTTACTGTAATCCTATACATTAACTTCGACGACATTGTTGGCGAAATGCTACTTAATACCTTATATGTATTTTTTAAAATTTCGGTTTTATTCATATTTTTTCTCCCCTATTAAATTCTTTAATGCCCTATTACATATCCATAAATGCGTTTCTATTCCTATATTGTGATATAAGAATAAATCATCAAACTTATTTTTATTTAATATTATTTTTATACAAGACTTTAATTTACTTTTAATTGTATATGTAGATATTCCGCAAACAGCCTCATAATATTTCTTATATATTTCATTATAAGATTTATTACAGAATTCGTCAATTTCATCGTAATATTGACTAGTATTTAAAATTGCTGAAAATTTTATTATATCTTTTTCTATATTTTCATTACACATAGCAACTACTTCTTTTTCATATTTACAAGGAATTATTTCATAGTAATATTCATTATTATTCTTTATGTTTATTGAAACAGCATAAGATATTTGACATTTTCTCTCTTGCATAGTATCAAAAATAAAATTTCCTAAACTGTAAAATATTGTCCCTTTTTTATAATTTTCATATCCTTGTATTACATGAGGATGATGTCCTATTATTATATCTGCTCCCCAATCTATAAATTTTTTATACAATTCTTTTATTTCAGGTAGAGGGTAAGAAAACATTTCTGCACCTGCATGACAATTAATTATAAGAAAATCCACATCTCTTTTTTCACTTTTTATTATTTTCTCCACTATTGGGTCTTGCATCCAGGCATATCCATAATCATTTTCCTTTATACATGCGCCAAAACCATTTTCCGCAATTGATAAAAATGAAATTTTCACATTTTCTTTTTCGTATCTATAGACATCATATGCCTTTTCTTTTGTAATTCCCGCACCTATCACATTGTATTTTTCAAAGAATTTTAAAGTGTTTTTTAATCCATCAATTCCATAATCCATAATATGATTATTAGCTATACTGAATAGATTAAAACCTATGTCAATGATGTTTTGCCCTGTTTCTTCTGTTTGATAAACTGTTGGCCCTATTTTATTAATTTTATTAATATCAGGATTATTTACTATTGGTGCTTCAAAATTACAACATTTTATATCATGTTTTCTTATAATTTCAATTAATTTTTCATCTATTATAGAATTATTTATCGTTTTTCTATTAACTATATCCCCACAAAAAAATAATTTTATCACTTTATTTTACTCCTTTTAATAAAATTCCATCTATTATTTCTTTTACAGAATTCTTAGTTTCTTTATAAAATAGTGGCGCAACTATTGCAACTACCACTTGGGCAATTAATGTAGCTATTGCAGCTCCTGTGATTCCTATTCTTGGTATCATGATAAAGTTTAAAATTAAATTTATTACGGCCCCCCAAAAAACATATTTTTTAGAATATCTATTTTTATCTTCACATACTATCCATACACTTCTTGCGGAACCAATATAAGCAAATATTGTTGACCAGGATACTATTTTTAGTGCCATTACTGCCCCCTTATATTGTTCTCCATACAAAACGTCTATAATCAAACCCGAGAAAATTGTTGTTCCTAATGCAAATATTATACCACACCAAAAAACCAAAGCATATAATTGTCTAGTTCTTTTTTTATAAATTTGTTCGTTAGATTTTTTAGCTTCGTAAATAGTAGGTCTCATAGATGTAATAATTGCATTTGGTATAAATCCCCACAGGTTTGATATAGCTATTGCTACTGAATATAGTCCTACTTCTGCTTCGCTCCTTAATTCTCCCAGCATAATTTTGTCCATTTGAGTATATAAGGTAATCATTAAGCTTGCTAGAATAAAATGATATCCTTGTTTAATTAGTTTTTTTCCTTCATTAAAAGAAAATTTAAGTTTTTGTCCCCCATTTTTAAAATACATTCTGAATAATATAATTAAAATTACTATATATTCCAACGATGAGGCAAAAGCAAACCACTCAACAGACTTTCCTAGTATTAATAATACAATTTTATATACAGACATAACTACATAAGCAATTGATTTTGCTATCGATACATTTTTTGATTTTAATTTAGATTGAAACCAAAAATCAATTAAATCAAAAGCTTCAAAAATAAGTATGAAAGACTGTAAAAATGTAGTAATTATAATGACATTATCGTCACTATTAAATATAAAAATATATGTCATAACGGATACTATTGATAGCACCCCAGATATCATTCTCATTCCAAATACAGAACCCAAAATAAGTCCATTTTCGTCTTTTCGGTTAATATATTCTTTTATTATAATATTATCTAAGCCTAATTTTGCAATAGCAGATACTAATGTGACAAGTGCTGCTCCATATTGTAAGGTACCATAATTTTCTGGTCCTAGATATCTTGCTGATATAATACTTACAAATAAAGATAATATCATTTGAAATATTCTTTCACCAATCATCCACATTGCATTTTTAGCAACTTTTCTTTTTGTAAGATTTTTAACTTTATTGATTAATTCTTTCATTACTTTTTCCTTTTTATTTTGTTTAAAATTCTGCTAAACAATTCTAAAATAAACGATTTTATTATTTTAATTAACTGATTATTATTTAGATAATCTAGTTTAAAAAAGTATTTTATTAAATTAATTTCGTTTGTTTCTTTTTTATTTTTTTGTTTTTTAGATAAATCATATATCTTTATATCATTTCCCTCAATATTATTTATCACATTCAGTTCATAAGGATACATTTGTAATGAGTATTGATGGAAAATTTTAAAATTATATTCTTTTGTTGTTAATATATATTTTTTATTTTTTAAATTATCCATCTTTTTAGTACCATATATATTACATTCTATATCACCATCTAATTTTAAGTAATTATTTATTTTCATATTTTCAAAATAAGCATCATATACATTGTTTGCCTCATCTAAATTTTGAAATCTATACTTTATATTCTCATTTGAACATTGTATATTACATTGATATCCAAAACTACTTTTATTATTATGTATTCCACAATCTGTAAAATTTGTTGTTAGCCCCACTTGTGGATACACAAAAAATTTATTGTTTTCTATAACATACTTTATGTGATATTTTAGCCAGGATTTTTCTCCCCAACTACATACAATTGGAGGAATATTCGAGATTTTAAATTCTTTATTTTTATTTTCTATATACCACTTATAAAATTCATTCCATCTATCTTTGGTCCAAATTTGCCCCCAAGAACAAGCAAATTGCATAAAGTATATATCAGTTCCGTTATTTAAAGGGAAAAATGGCAAATTATTTCCTGGATTTTTTGGAAAGCTATATAAGCCAAAGCCCGCAATTTTTGTATCATTTTTATAAAATTCTAACACTTGTTTGGCATAAATGTACATCATAGGAGATACTACTATATCATCTTCTAATACTATTACATTTTCATATATATTTGTAAGATTACCACATTTAAGAATATGTTCTTTTAATCCTAAATTTGTTTCTTCTATATTAAGTATTTTTTCTCCATATTTCCATTTAAACTCTTGTGCTATCTTAACTACTTCTTTATGTTTATCTGTATTTTCTTTTTCTTTATCTATACTTATATATAAATTAACTTTATCATCTAAATAGTTTACATTATTTAATGAATTTAATAGCCTATTTAATGAATTTGCTCTGTTATAAGTAACTACAACTATAGTTATTGAGTTCAATTTAATTCTCTCCAATCTTTTCTTTAAAAACTTTTATGTCTCTAAATAACCTTGCATTTTCTTGAATCCATTTTTGTGGCTTGTCCCACCATTTTATTTTTTCTAGGTAATTTATTTCATTATCTTGAAATCTATATTTAATTTTTCTAGCTGGTATTCCTACATTAATTGAATATGGTTCTATATCCTTTGTTACTACTGCATTGCTACCTATAATAGCACCATCGCCTATTTTGGCTCCTCCAATTATTGTAACATTTTCTCCTATCCATACATCATTCCCTATATTCACAGAAATGTTTCTTTCTTTATCTATATATATAATTTCTTCAAACAGTTGTTCATCTGTGTATGTAAACCCGTGCTTGTTTTTTATTAGAAAAAAACGCTGGGTGGGTTGAAACAAATATACTACTTGGATGTGTAGCAACAATTGTTTTTACGTTACTAGCAATGGAACAATATTTTCCTATAATTGTATTTAAAAATTCACATTCTTCACCAATATAAGTACCATACCCAATACAACTGTTGCTAATTATAGTATTAGAATTTATCTTATTATTTCCTTCAAATTTTGAATTTAGTGTGTACTTTACTTTTGATTTAATTATAACATTTTTGGATACTCTTAAATATATCTTTTTTATATATCTTATCGCCGTTCGTATCATTGTTTTCCTCCATATATATTTTTACGTCATGCTAGCCCTATTTTTTATTGTTTTTATACCTTTTCTTATATTTTTTTCTAAAAGTATTAATATCCCTTTTTTCTCCATTATATTTAATATTATTAATGATATTAATATTGTTATGGTTGTTCCCATTTGATAATTCCATCTATATATACTACAAAAGGCATTTAATATAACATAAATGAATAGAATAATAGCGGTAATTGATTTGTTCTTTAGCATGTTTCTAGTACAAATTCCTATTAATAATCCATGTAAAATTGCTCCTATTAATACCCCGTACAAATCCAAAATCGCAGTAAAAATTCATTATACATGTATAGAAGGCATTAAAAATTATATTCTCTCCTACTAAAAATTCTTTCTGTGTCTCATAACCTATAAGGTCATTAAAGCACATGTAATCTTCATTAATACATTTTATAGCAATTCCAATTATTTCGTCTATTCCACCAAATGTAGCTCTCCCTAAAGTTAAATTATCTATATTCTCAAATCCATTAGTCAAATATATATCTAATGCTCTAAATCCTCCTGTAAAATATACTATTCCTTGCTTAAACAATGCATTTGAGACTGTTTGCGTTAATGTATTAAAATCAAAAGGACTTATACCTAATCTTACCGCTGTCGACATCATAAATAAAAATATTATTAGTAGAATTATAATTATAAAAATAAGAATATTCTTTTTATTTAATTTAATAGTGATATTGTCTTTAAATATACAAAATGCTATTAGTACAAATATTCCAAATTCAAATAAATTCATTCTTCCATATCCTATTAGCATTTTAAAAACGATGTTTATTATTCCAATTATAAATATAGGATTTTTGTATTGTTTATTAATCGCAAAAATAGCAGTTATTATTGTCATAATATTATACAATGTCATTACTATGTAATAATAAAAGAAATATTCAACAAAGGAGCCAAAAAAGTCAGAAAATATATAACCTCTTATTTCATTTGGATTTACAAATACGTTTGTAGCTATATTAAATCTAATAACATATACTCCTAATATTATGCATATTCCTATTTGAGTAATTAGTAAAATCTTACTTCTATAAAATTTTTTTATTATAGTATTTACATTATTTTCAAACTTTATTTTATTTATTAATATAGCAATTATCATAGTAAAAACATCTAAGTAAATTATCCACATTTGATAAACTCTATTATGTACATCATACAATTTAAATGGGTTTAATGATGACACAAACAATATAATGGAAGTAAATATAACATAAATATCTAATATTTTTTTTAATTTTGCTTCAATATTAAATTTTTTTAATAATAATATTAGTATTATCATATTTAATAAAATGATTATGCTCATATCTCTTTTCCCTCTATAAATTTTAAAATTTTTTCTGTTTGTATAATGTTATTTTTTTGTTCAATTACAAATTTTTTGGCATTTTCCCCTTTTTCAAATAAGTTTTCATCTGATAATACTTTATTTAATGTTTCTGACATAGAGTTTACATCAGAGCCATTAAATAAGTATACATATTCGTTGTACTCTATTGGCATGGCAGGTAATTTTGTAGTTAAAACAGCAGTTCCAGAAAGCATATACTCTAAATTCTTTGATGGAAATGAATATTTAGTATATTCTTCATTTATAGGTCTGGGATTAACTAACAAGCTTACCTTTTTTTCAATTTCCTTAATTTGATTATTTGTTGCTGTTCCTTTATAAATAATTCTAGGATTTTTCTTTTGCATTTCCTTTATATCATTTATGGCATCTCCTTCTCCATAAAGCCATAATTCATACTCATTATTATCTAATTTATCAAATGCTTTTGCCAAATTTGTAACTCCATATTTATTATATAATCCTCCCGCATACATAATAACTTTTTCTTTTTTTATTCTTTCATTTTTTACTTTAATTTCTTTTAAGTTAACCATTCCTTCAATAGAGATATAATTATTTTCTAAATCTAAATAATTTGCCATGTTTTCAGCAAACAATACATATGTATCAATATATTTCATATATCTTTTTATTAATTTTTCATTTACATTTTCTAGTACCTTTCTTATATTACTTTTTTTCCCCATATTCATGAATTCTGGTAAGTCTGGAACAATTAAACAAATTTTGTATTTATTGGTTTTTATATTGTTTTTTATAAATTTTGCCAAAGACATAAGTGGAAATGTCATTGCATATATGAAAAATATATTTGTATCCGTTTTACTTATGTCATTATTTAAAATTTTTTTCATTTGTTTTTTCAAATTTATTTTTTTTATAATATGTTTAACAATAGGTAAATTTATAAAACCTATATCTATATTTTCTTTTCCTTTTCTTTCCCAAGTTCTTGATTTTATAATAATATCTTTATATTTAGGGAAAGATGGTTGAAAGTGACTGCTAAGTATTTTTACAGTACTTTTAGTATTTTCTTCTAAACCTTCTATATAGTTTAATTGAGTTACATTAGCAGCTATTTGATTATTTCCCTTTTCTTGCATTTTGTTAAAATCTTCTTGTTCCGCAACTCCGCCAATCCATATTATGTTCACTTCTATTTCCCCCAAACAGTTCTATTTACTATATCTGTATAACTTTGTATTATTTTTACTACTTTTACTGATACATTTGTATCTGCATAATCTTCTGCCATTACAACTTCTTCTTTGTTATCTCTCATTGATACGGCAAGTTCTAATGCTTGTTCTACTGTTTTGTCTGTAATTCCGCCAATTACTATTGTTCCTTTGTCTAATACTTCTGGTCTTTCTGTTGATGTTCTAATTAATACACCTGCAAATCCTAGCATTGCACTTTCTTCTGAAAGTGTGCCACTATCTGAAAGTACGCAATAAGCATTTTTTTGTAGTTTGTTATAATCCATAAATCCAAATGGTTTTAAATTTTGTACTAATGGATGGAATTTGAAATTTCTTTTTTCTATAAATTTTTGACTTCTTGGATGTGTTGAGTATATTACTGGCATTTGATATTTTTCTGCTATATCATTTACTGCATTCATTAACGACATAAAATTTTCTTCATTGTCTATATTTTCTTCTCTATGAGCTGATAAAAGTATATATTTATTCTTCTCTAATTTTAATTTTTCTAGTATATTGCTAGCCTCTATTTTTTCTTCATGGTCTCTTAATACTTCCCTCATTGGAGATCCTGTTACAAATATTGTTTTTCCATCTATTCCTTCTGATAATAAATATCTTCTTGAATGTTCTGTATATGGTAAATTTATATCTGATATATGATCTACTATTTTTCTATTTATCATTTCAGATACATTCCAGTCCCAGCATCTATTTCCTGCTTCCATATGAAAAATTGGTATTTTTAATCTTTTAGCAGATATTGCAGATAATGCTGAATTTGTATCTCCTAGCAATAATACTGCATCTGGCTTTTCTTTTTGCATTACTTCATAAGATTTAGCAAGTATATTTCCCATTGTTTCTCCTAAATCTTTTCCAACACTGTCTAAATAATAATTTGGTTCTCTTAGCCCTAAGTCTTCGAAAAACACTTGGTTTAATGTATAATCCCAATTTTGTCCTGTATGCACTAAAATATGGTTAAAATATTTATCTGCACATTTTATAACTGCTGATAATCTTATTATTTCTGGTCTTGTTCCTATTATTGTCATTAATTTTAGTTTTTCCATTTCTTATACCTCCATAAAATATGTATCTGGAACATCTGGGTTGAATGGTTCATTTGCCCACATTACTGTTACCATATCTGTTTCTCCAATATTTTCTATACTGTGTGTATACCCTACTGGAATATCTACAACTTGCAATTTTTCTCCACTTACATAATACTCTATTACTTCGTTTGAGTCGTATTTTCTAAAAGAAATTTTTCCTTTTCCACTTACTACTAAAAATTTCTCGTTTTTTGTATTGTGCCAGTGGTTTCCTTTTACTATTCCTGGTTTAGATATATTTACAGATACTTGTCCTTGCCCATTTGTTCTTAAAAATTCTGTAAAAGATCCTCTATTATCTATGTGCATATTTAAATCATATATAAATTTATCTTTTGGCAAATAGCTTAAATATGTGCTATATAACTTTTTAGCAAATTCATCATTCATATTTGCTATACTTAAATCTTGCCTTGAATTTTTAAATGAATATATTAAGTCTACAATGTCTCCTAATTTTATTGTGTGAACTATTCCGATTTTGCAAAATTTTCCTTCTTTGTTCTCGTGTCCATTTAATGCTGAAATAAATTCTTCAACTACATCATCTATATATACTAAATTCATTACTACATTTGGGTCATTTACTGTTATTGGCAAATCATTTGCTATGTTATTGCAAAATGTCGCTACTGCACTATTGTAATTTGGCCTACACCATTTACCAAATACGTTTGGTAACCTATATACTATTGCTTTTGCTCCTGTTTCTTCCTCATATTCAAACATTAAGTCTTCGCCTGCTTTTTTGCTTTTTCCATATGGATTGTCTAGTTCTGCTTGTATTGAAGATGTTATTAGTATTGGAGCTTTGTTATTATGTTTTTTTAGTTTTTCTAGTAATGTTGATGTAAATCCAAAATTTCCTTTCATAAATTCTTCTTCATCTTTTGGTCTATTTACTCCTGCTAAGTGAAATACAAATTCACATTCTTTTGTATATTCTTCTAATTGCTCATCTGTTGTTTCTATATCGCATTCATAAATATCATTATATTCTCTGTTTTTTAGTTCAGCTATTAAGTTTTTCCCAATAAAACCTTTTGCACCAGTTACAAGTATTTTCATTATAAACCTCCTATTTTTTCATTTCTGCAAGTTCATTTTTTATATAATCTAACTTTAATAATTTTTCTTTTACTTGTTCAACAGGTAAAAGTTCTGTATTATTTGAATTAAATTCAGAAAGTTTTGTTCTTTCTTCGTTTCCTTTTACAAAATATTTATCGTAGTTTAAGTCTCTCTTGTCACAAGGTACGCGATAGAAATTTCCCATGTCTATTGCATGTGCACATTCTTCATTTGTTAGCAATGTCTCATACATTTTTTCTCCATGGCGTATTCCTATTATTTTTGTTTCTTCTTTTTCTGCTCCAAATAATTCTTTTACAGCTTGTGCTAATACTTCTATTGTACATGCTGGGGCTTTTTGGACCATTATATCTCCTGCCTCTGCATTTTTAAAAGCAAATACAACTAATTCAACAGCTTCTTCTAAGCTCATTATGAATCTTGTCATTTTTGGTTCTGTTATTGTAAGTGGTTTTCCTTGTTTTATTTGGTCAATAAATAAAGGAATTACAGAACCTCTTGAGCACATAACATTTCCATATCTTGTAGCACATATTGTTGTTTTTGCTGGGTCAACAGTTCTTGATTTTGCGACAATAACTTTTTCCATCATAGCTTTTGATGTTCCCATTGCATTTACAGGATATGCGGCTTTATCGGTTGATAAGCATATTACTTTTTTTACTCCTGCTTCTATTGCAGCTGTAAGCACATTATCTGTTCCTAAAACATTTGTCTTTACTGCTTCTAATGGAAAAAATTCGCAACTTGGTACTTGTTTTAATGCAGCTGCGTGAAATATGTAGTCTACTCCATACATTGCATTTTTTACACTTTGCAAATCTCTTACATCTCCTATGTAAAATTTTATTTTGTCATTGCAGTATTCTTTTCTCATATCGTCTTGTTTTTTCTCATCACGTGAGAAAATACGAATTTCTCCAATATCTGTATCTAAAAATCTGTTCAATACTGCATGTCCAAATGAACCAGTACCTCCTGTAATCATTAAAGTTTTTCCTTTAAACATTTTTATCATCCTTTCTTAAATTGTATTTTTCTAAATATCTATTTATTATTTTCACTGATTGTTCTACTGAGAATTTCTCCTCTAAGCATTTTCTGCCATTTTGTCCCATTTCTTTTCTTAGCTGTTTATTTTCTATTAATTTATTTAATTTATTTGAATAATCTTCTATTTCACCTGATTTAGACCAAAATCCTGATTTTGTTTCATCAAGCATGTCCTTAAAATCGTTATTAATATCTAATGCTGCCATAACTGGTATTCCTAAATTAAAATATGGCAATACTTTTGATGGATAATTTGGTATTGTAAATCTTGAGTCTAAAAATATAAGCCCAATATCGCTCTCTGCTACAATTTTTTGATAGTCTCCTCTTGGCATTAAATCGAATTTATATACATTTTTTATATTGTTTTTATCTACATATTCATATAGTCTATTTTTTTCTGTTCCTCTAGCAATAATCAAAAAATTAACTGTATCTTTATTTTTAAATTTTTCTAGTACTTCAATAAAAAAATCTACTCCTTGCGGTTTTCCTAAGTTGCCACCATATATTGCAAGCACTTTATTTGTTGGAATATTATACTTTTTTCTAATTGGATAATTTTCATCAACTTCATTTATATCTCCAACTTTTTGCGTATTAGGAAATATTTCCAATTTTTCTTCTTTTAAATATGAATTATGTTCTAATAGATATCCCTTATTTTTTTCTGACATGCAACCTATTGTAGTTGCGGTTTTATATAATTTTTTTTCTTGATATTTAAAATACCAATAAACTGGACTTTTTTTAGATATAATTCCTAAATCTACTCCATTTTGCGGAAAGATATCTTTCATCATTAGATAAGAAGGTACATTATACTTTTTCATCGCCCATTTAACTGTACTTGCAATTGTAACTGGTTGTGACATAAATAAAATTAAATCGAAGTCTTTTCCCCCTAAATATTTTGAAATCGCACTTTTAACTAAAAATCCACTTTTTAAAAAAGTAATTCCTTTCTCGACAAGTCCAACATTGTATATATTTCCTACTTTTACTCTTAAAACTTGAATTCCGTTTTCTTCAAATATTCCTGTATGTGTTATATTTTTGCTTTCTTCTGTTACAACCACTGTTACTTTGTGTCCATATTGTTTTAATGCTTCTGCTAAATCTGTATAAATGTTAGAACTTTTTGTAACATTTGGATATTCTGATGAAATTATTAAAATGTTTTTATTTTTCATTTAATTTCCTCTTCTTTTAATTCATAATCTTTAAATCTAGTATAATCTTTTAGTTTATATTCTATTTTAAATTCATTATTTTGTGTTAATGCCATAATTTTTCTTTTTATTTTCTTTAAAAAAGAAAAGCTACATATTGTTTTTATAAAATTTGACAAAAATAATGGAATATATAATTTAAATACTTTTTTATTAGCTTTTCTTATTAAAGTATCATTAATTTCATTTAGTGTTAATACTTCCGTTCCACAAATTATTGTTTCTCCTATTTTTGTTTTATCTTCTGCTATTTGTGTTACCATTTTAATTAAGTCTTTATAATATATAACGGTTTTTTTATTTTCTCCATTTCCAAATCTTATACAAATACCCTTATCAATTAACTTTTCTATCTTTTTAAAATTTCCTACATCACCCTCTCCATATACAGTAACTGGTTCTATAATTGTAATTGGAAGTCCTTTTTCTTTATATAATTTATTGGCTATTTTTTCGGCTTCTAACTTACTTTTCCCATATACAGTGATTGGATCTTTTATAGAATTTATAGATATTTCTTCATTAGATTGTTTGTATACTGAAACAGTACTAAAAAAAATTACTCTTTGTACATTATTTTCTATTGATTGCTTAAATAGTATTTCAGAAGCTTCGGTATTCACTTTATAAAATTCTTTTTCTTCTTCTTTATTCGTAGGTATAACATGAACTTTTGCTGCCAAATGATATAGAGTATCTACTCCTTTAAGAGCTTCTTTTATAATCGTTTCATTACAAATGTCAGCAATTATAATTTCTAAATTTTCTTTATATTGTTCTTTTAATTTTTTCAAATTTTCTGTTTCATTGTAGTTTAATGCCCTAACTTTTTTCCCTTTTTCTAATAATTGTTTTGTTAGTTCACTTCCTAACCAGCCACCGGCTCCTGTTATTAATATAACAGAATTACTTGCTTCCAACTTATTTTTCCTCCTTTTTGGCTCCTTCTACAATTCCTTCTCGTTTAAATACATTTATAATTGTTTTGAAAAATATTTTTATATCAAAAGCAAAAGACATTTTTTGAGCATATTCTCCATCTAGTTTGGCTTTGACTGGTATTTCTAATTCGTCTCTTCCATTTACTTGTGCCCATCCTGTTAAACCAGGAGTAATATCATTTGCCCCATATTTATCTCTTTCTGCTATTAGATCTTCTTGATTCCATAATGCAGGTCTGGGTCCTATTATACTCATTTCTCCTTTTAGAATATTTGCAATTTGAGGTAATTCATCTATGCTTGTTTTCCTCATTATCTTTCCGAATTTTGTTATGTAATTATCTGCATTTTTTAATAAATGTGTAGGCGTATCTTTTGGAGTATCTGTTCTCATTGTTCTGAATTTGTATATCATGAAATATTTTTTATTTTTTCCAACTCTTTTTTGTTTAAATAGTATTGGACCTTTTGATTCTAATTTTATTATTATTGAAAATATTATAAAAAATGGTAGTAATATGATAAAAGCAATTAGTGCAAGTACAAAATCTATAATTCTTTTTACTACTGGATACATTTTTACTTCCCCCTTATTAAGCACTTTATGCATTATAATTATACCAATTGTTGCTCCTACGGTGTCTATTAAAACATCTCTAATTTCTGCACTTCTGCCGTGGTACAAAATATTGGTGTAATTCATCTGATATGGCATATAGTATCATGAATAATATTATATATTTTATTTCTTTTTTGGATACTCTTTTGTATGAATTATATGTGCAATATGCTAAAATTCCTCCTAGTGCATATCCTGCTAGATGAGCAGTTTTTCTGACTATTTTTGATACTATTCCTATGATATTATTTATATCTTCTAATTGTATATTACTTATAGATTGTATAAATTCTATCAATGCATTTGTAATTACTCCGCTAGTTTTATCTGATTCTGCTCCTGCTTGATTTGAAAACACGAACATCATTATCATCCATAAAACTAGCAAAGTTGTATATAATATTTTTTTCACTTAATTAACACTTCTCCATTTACTTCTTCTGGGTCTTTATATGTTGATACTACTTGTTTCATTAAATCTTTTACTCTTTCTTTGGTATAATTGTCCATATACTCTATATTTTGTAGCATATCTAGTTTTTCTTTTAACTCTTCCATTTCCAAATGCATTGGCTCAGACACAAATATCTTATCATGTTTTGTTGCTGTTAAGCCTTCTTCATCCATTAGTAATTCTTCGTATAATTTTTCTCCTGGTCTTAATCCTGTGAATTGTATTGGTATGTCTACTTCTGGTTCATATCCAGATAGTTTTATTAAGCTTACTGCTAAGTCGTAAATTTTTACTGGTTCTCCCATGTCTAATACGAATATTTCTCCACCTTTGGCATATGTTACTGCTTGCAGAATTAATCCAACTGCTTCTGGTATTGTCATGAAAAATCTTGTTATTTCTTTGTGGGTTACTGTTACTGGTCCTCCTGCTGCTATTTGTTTTTTGAATAATGGTATTACTGAGCCATTACTTCCTAAAACATTTCCAAATCTTACTGCAACATATTCTGTTTTGCTTACTTTATTTTTAGCTTGTACTATCATTTCACAAACTCTTTTTGAGGCTCCCATTATATTTGTTGGATTTACTGCCTTGTCGGTTGATATTAATACAAATCTTTCTACATTATATTTATCTGCACAGTTTACTACATTATAGGTTCCAAACACATTATTTTTTATTGCTTCTAATGGGCTATTTTCCATTAAAGGCACATGTTTATGTGCTGCTGCATGGAATACTAATTGTGGTCTAAATGTTTCAAAAACATCTTCTAATCTTTTTTTGTCTCTTACACTTCCTACAATAGCTTCTATTTTTGCTTTTGGATAGTTAGCTTTTAATTCTAATTCTATATCATATAAATTATTCTCATATATATCTAATATTAATAAGCGTTCTGGATTGTATTTTATTATTTGTCTACAAAGTTCTGAGCCTATTGAGCCTCCTCCACCTGTTACTAAAACTGTTTTTTCTTTTATTAGTGTACTGATATTTTTATTGTCTAATTTTATAGCATCTCTTCCAAGTAAATCTTCTATTTCAACATCTCTTAAACTGTTCATTATACCTTGTTTTTCTATTATGTCTTCTGTACTAGGAAGCACTCTTGTTTTTACTCCTGTTGTTTGACATATTTCTATTATTTTCTTTCTAGACATTTGTGTTAATCTATTTATTGCTAAGAAAATAATATTTACTTCTTTTTCTTTTACAATGTCTGGAATATCGTATCTTGTTCCTAATACTTTTACCCCTAATATGCTCTTGTTTAATTTATTTGTGTTGTCATCTACTATTCCTACAATGTTGTATTTGTCTTTCATTGAATTTTTTATTGCTATTATTATTTCACGAGCGCCCATTCCAGCACCTATAATTAATAGGTTTTGCGGTTTGTTATCTACTTGATCATTCTTTTTGTTTTTCTTATTTAATCTTGCACTTCTTCTTGATAATATTGATCTTCCTGCTAATCTATAAAGTACAAATAAGCCTGATATAAATATTCCTGCTAATACATTTATTCTTATTCCTAAATATTCTAATCTAAGTAATCTACTTATAATTATTAAAGACAATGTTGAAATTAAGCCTATGAACATATATTTTACATAGTCTTTTCCTATTTCATATCTCATCATATTTTTATACATTTGTAATATATTTAAGTAAATTTCATATACTAAAACTGCCATGCATAATTCTTTTATTAAATTTATTACACTATTTATTTTTAAATCAAGAAATAAAATGGCTGTAATATAACTACATATTACTATTACAATGTCTGCGAAAATTAATGCAGAATGTCTGTATTTCTTCAAAATGTCTATAATTTTCATATATACAACCCCTTAATTTTTTTGCTAAATTATAATACAGTATGATTATACCTTTTTATATGTTTTTTTTCAAGTTTTTTTATAAAAAACTGTCGTTATTATTTATATTTTGTCAATATTTTTTTTACTATTTTGTACTATATTATATTTTTTTATAAATTATTTTTTATATACTTGTTTTTTCGTTTATATTTTTTCCAAAAATAAGAATAAAAAAAAAATGCACGAAATTGCTTGGTTTCTTGCATTTTTTATCTTACTTATAAATTTATTATTAATTTTGGACTAAATGGGTGGTCGTTGATATTTTTTATTGTTATTTGACCATTTCCGTCTACTGAAAACCATATACCTATGCTAGCAGCATATAATGCTGGTTGTATAAATTCGTATTCACCGTGCACTTAATTCTCCATATAATTCGGTCCAGTCATATGTTTTTTTAATTGTATATTCATCTATTTGTTCAAAATTCCCTGTACTTTCACTTTCGATTTCTGATTTTTTAGGTAATTCTTCATAATATGTTGTATATGGTAGTGCATATGATTCTATATAATTAGTTACTTCTGATTGTGTTTGTTTTACTTCTTCTGATTCTGTTTTCTTTATTTTTTCTTGTTTTATTGTATACGTATTTTTGTATCCATAAGGATATGGATTAGGGTCTTTTATTGTAAATGATATTCCTGTTTTTGTAAATTCAGTTAATATTACCTCTACTTTGTTTTCAGAGCTATATAAATATCTTAATACAGATTCTGGTATTTCTACTTCACTTTTTTCTTTTACTATTTTTATTTTTCCTACATTATAAATCTGTTCTGGATATGTTAGAAATGCTGAACCATCATAATAAATTAATACTTCTTGTCCTTCTTTAAATCCTATGTTTCCTTCTTTTGCAAATCCTACACTAGATAGTCCTTTATCTTCTATATTCATAACTAATAGACTATTTTCATGTACTTTCATTACTACTGCATTCATAGTTGCTCTCATGTTGACACTATTTATTTGATATAATCTATATGCTAAAACAAATAATATTAATATTACTAAAACTATTATTAGGATTTTTTGCCTCTTTTCCATTATTTTTCCCCCTTTATTTTTTTAAATTGTATCATAAAAAGCAAGTAATTGTCTATGAAGTGCACCCCAAATGTTAGACAAAAAATCTAATGTTTGGAGGTGTATTTTT
>CAMMLS010000008.1 GCA_946497775.1 uncultured Clostridium sp. | reverse complement strand
CAGCAATCAAAGGCGAAGCAGCTTTAAGGGAAGAAGGGGATTCTAAGCTTGAAGCAGCAATCGAACAAGAAACTTCTGACCGCGAAGTAGCAGATGCTAAACTTGATTCAGCAATCAAAGGCGAAGCAGCTTTAAGGGAAGAAGGAGATTCTAAGCTTGAAGCCGCAATCGAACAAGAAACTTCTGACCGCGAAGTAGCAGATGCTAAACTTGATTCAGCAATCAAAGGCGAAGCAGCTTTAAGGGAAGAAGGAGATTCTAAGCTTGAAGCCGCAATCGAACAAGAAACTTCTGACCGCGAAGTAGCAGATGCTAAACTTGATTCAGCAATCAAAGGCGAAGCAGCTTTAAGGGAAGAAGCCGATTTGAAACTTGAAGGTCAAGATATCAGCAGTGGTAAAATGGAGGGGAATACCCTTGTACTTGAAAAAAATAATCAAGAAACCATTAAAGTTGATGGGATTGCCTCGACGGGAGATATAGATGGTCTTCAGCAACAGGTAACTAACAACAAAAAAGATATCGAAACCAATGCCACCAATATTGAAGCAAACAGAGTGGCAATCGCTAACGAAACTACTGAAAGAAAAACAGAAGATGCTCGCTTGGATGGACGTATTGATGGATTAAGTCAAGATGTTTCTGATTTGGCTGGACGTGTTGATAGACTGGATGGCAAAATCAATAAAACTGGTGCATTAGCAATTGCACATGCATCTTTAAAACCCCTTGACTATGATCCTAACTACAAATGGTCTGGTGCATTAGCAACTGGTAGTTATCATGGCGAAAATGCAATTGCAGCGGGTATATTCTACCAACCCAATAAAGACCTTATGTTGAATTTTTCAATTTCCGCATGCGGAAGTGAAAATGGCGTAGGCGCTGGTATTAGTGTGCGTTTTAAATAAGAAATATTTTAACCTTACAAAGGAAGCTGAATTTTCAGCTTCCTTTTTTTCTATTTTATATTTTAGTAGGGTATAAATAAAAATTAAAATCATAATATATATTAATAAATATTTAGGAGAATATAAGCAATGATTGTGTTAAAAAGAAAAAGAATATTATTAATAGTATTTGCTGTAATGATAGCAGTATTTGTACCTATATTTAATAATAAAACTGTCGAAACAGTTGCACTTCCAGTGTCTAATAAAGTAATAGTTTTAGATGCTGGCCATCGGGACCCCAGATGAGGGAGCCCAAAGTAAAGGAGGAATAACTGAAAATTCAATTAATTTAAAAATAACTTTAAAAGTTCAAAATTTATTAGAACAAAGCGGAGCAACAGTTATTCTTACTAGGTCGGATGAAAATGGAATATATGATTTAGATAAAGATACTTTAAGAGATAAAAAGGTATCTGATATCAAAAATAGAGTAAAAATTGGAAATAATTCATCAGCAGATATTTTTGTTTCAATACATTTAAATAAAATACCACAATCACAGTATTATGGATGGCAAACCTTTTTTAAAAAAGAAAGCGAAAATAGCATTAAACTTGCAAAAAGTATACAAAGTAATTTAAATGAATCAATTCAAAAAGAAAATAAAAGAGAATCTCTGGCAATAAGCGGTAAATATATAATAGAACATGTGGAAATACCAACAACTATTGTAGAATGTGGATTTCTATCAAATCCAGAAGAAGAAGTGCTTTTACAAACTGATGAATACCAAGATAAATTAGCATGGGGGATATATAATGGTATAATGGATTATTTTCATGAACAAAGTTGACATAAATTTAAAAAAGAGATACAATATTTACATAATTAATTTATTTTACCTCAAATAATAATTATTAATGGAGGGATTACAAATGTTAAAATTTTGTGCAGAGCCTCGGTTCAAAATAGGGGACAAAATGTGGATAGGAATAGAAAATCAAGAAACAGGAGTAATTATGCCAGAAAGAGCATTAATTGTCGGATATAAAATAATTACAGTAGTAACAGGATTTTTACAAGACATGGAAGTCCAATATTTAGTATTGGTATCAGCTCTTAACCATCCAGAAATAAATGTTCATGAGGTAGAGAGAGACTGCTATATAGATCATGGAGATTTATTTGACAAATTAATAGTAGATGGTCAATATATTTTCTATTCCGAACAAGAAGTTCCAGGGGTTTATGTAAATTAATCAGAAAAAGTGAAACTTTTTTAAGTTTCACTTTTTTAATCTTGTAAGATATAAAAATGTTGCAAAATTAAATATTAATGATATATAATAATAAATAAGATTATTTAGAAAAGGAGAACAAAAGAATGAAAAATGAAAATGGTGCAATTGTTATATATGTATCAGTAGCTTGTTTGTTTTTAGTAATAGTAGGAATTGCCAGTTTTATTAGTTTGAGTAATAAGCAATCTGCACAATTAGATCAGTTAAAACAAATAGAAGATGCATATGATACAAAAACAAGTATGGAAGAAGAATATAAAACATATAATGGTGGAGAAATAATTCCAATAAATACTTCTGAGCAAGCATTAAAAATAGGAAGTAATGAAGAAATTTATATAAGTGGAAAAATCTATACATTAGGTTTAGATAATACTTATATAATAAAAAATGATATAAAAATTAATGGAGATTTCACAAAAACAGCAAATATAATAAAAAATAACAATATTTTAATACATGGAAATGGAAATATAATTGAAGTAACAACTGCTTCAGGACAAAAAGAATACTATACAGAAGATACAAATTATTCAGAGCCACAAACAAGTATAAGCGAATAATTAAATTACAAATATTACAAAAAATAAACCGTAAAAGAGAATAAATTTTCCACTCTTGGCAAAAATAACAGAAAAGTTATTTTTGTTAGGAGTGTATTTTTTGAATAGTAGAATTTTAAATATAAAGGGTGCAGTATTAGATAGATATCAACTAGAAAATTACTTAGAAAAAGTAGCATCAGATCATATTTTGACATCGAATTCTGATAAAAGCACATATCCAGTTCCAAGATTAATTGAGAATTTTAAGTTTATAACCAAAACATATGAAATACTAAATGAAGATTTAAAAATGGGAATCAACATACACCCAGCAGGGGAATGGTTATTGGATAATTATTATATAATAGAAGAAGCAGTAAAGAATATAGAAAAGGACCTTACATTAGAAAAATATACTAATTTTTTAGGAATACAAAATGGTATATATAAAGGAATGGCAAGAATATATGTTCTTGCAGCCGAGATAGTTGCTTATACTGATAGTAAAATAGATGGCGAAATTTTAGAGCATCTACTTAAAGCATATCAAAGAAAAAAGACATTGAATATGGAAGAAATTTGGTGGATTGGTAGCTTTTTACAAATTGCAATAATAGAAAACATTAGAGAAGTATGTGAGAAAATATATATTTCACAAATACAGAAATATAAAGTAGAAAGCATTGTAGAAAGATTAGTTGAAAATAAAAAAGAATTAAAATTCACAAATAAATCAGAAAATCAAAGTAAAAATATGCTAGTTGGTGAAATGAGATATCCATTTGTTGAATATATGTCATATAAATTAAAAAAATATGGAAGACAAGCAATAAGTTATTTAAACATATTAGAAGAACAAGTGAATAAAATGGGGACAACTGTTTCTGAAATTATAAAAAAAGAGCATTTTGATATAGCACTTAAAAAAGTATCAATAGGAAATAGTATTAGAAGTATAAAAGAATTATCTAGAATAAATTTTTTAGAGATATTTGAAGCAATAAATGGAGTAGAAGAAATATTAAAAAAAGACCCAGCTCATGTATATATAGGTATGGATTATAAAACTAAAAGTTATTATAGAAATGCCATAAAAGAAATATCTAAAAAAACAAAAATTTCAGAAATATATATAGCAAATAAAGCATTAGAATTAGCAGAAAAAGCCAATATAAAAGAAGTAGAAAATAAAAAACAAACACATATTGGTTTTTACTTAATATCTGATGGAATAGATAATCTAATGCAAGAATTACAAGTAAACAAAAAAAGAATTAGTGAAAAAACAAAAGTAAGTCTATATAAATTATCTACATGGGGAATACCTGCAATTTTTTCTATTTTAATATTTGCATATATTTTTACATCCACGAAAAATATATTATTATCAGTATTACTAGCATTAAGTTCATATGTTCCATTAATAGAAATAATAACAAAAATAGTAAACACAATATTAAGCAAAATAGTAAAACCAAAACTAATACCAAAAATGGATTTCTCAGATGGAATTCCCAAAGAAGACACTACATTTGTAGTTATACCAACAATAATAAGTAATGAAAAAAAGGTAAAAAATTTAATAAGAAAATTAGAAGTATATTATTTAGCAAATAAATCAGAAAATTTATATTTTGCTATTTTAGGTGATTGCACTTCAAGCCATAAAAAAGAAGAAGACATTGATGAAAAAATAATAGAAACAGCCAAAAAAGAATTAGAAGAATTAAATAATAAATATTATAATAAGGAATTTCCATTATTTCATTTTATATATAGAAAAAGAACTTGGAATGACAAGGAAAAATCATATTTAGGTTGGGAAAGAAAAAGAGGACTTTTAAATCAATTTAATGAATATATTTTAGGAAATACCAAAAATGAATTTAGATTTAATAGCTTGGAAAATTTAAAAATTCCAAAAATTAAATATATTATAACACTAGACTCAGATACAGACTTAGTATTAAATTCTGCCTTAGAGCTGATAGGAGCAATGGCACATATTCTAAATAAACCAGAAATAGATAAGCAAAAAAATATAGTTGTAAATGGATATGGAATTATGCAACCAAGAATTGGAATAAACTTAAAAGATGGAAATAAAAGTTTATTTACAAAAATATTTGCAGGACTTCCAGGAACAGATGCATATGCAAATGCCATATCAGATGTTTATCAGGATAATTTTGGAGAAGGAATATTCACAGGAAAAGGAATATATGATTTGCAAGTATTTTCTAAAATATTAAAAAATAGAATGCCGGAAAATAAAATATTAAGTCATGATTTGTTAGAGGGAAATTATCTAAGATGTGGCTTAGTATCAGATATAATGCTACTTGATGGATATCCATATAAATATAGTAGTTCAATATCAAGGCTTCATAGATGGATAAGAGGAGACTGGCAAATAGTAGAATGGCTATTTAGAAAAGTAAAAAATGCACAAGGAAAATATGAAAAAAATCCATTAAATAAATTATCAAAATTTAAAATATTAGATAATTTGAGAAGAAGTACAGTAGAGATATTCTTATTATTAAGTTTTTTAATAATTGGAATAATTTCAAGTATATATAAAACAAAGGTATGGTTTATAACAGCAATTTTAGCTTTAAGTGTATTTATTCCAATAATAATAGATGTAATCTTAAAAAAGGAATATATTCCAAAGCAAAAAGCATTTACACCATATATTACAGGAATAAAAGGGAGTTTCATAGCTGGAATAATAAACTTTTCATTTTTGCCTTATAAAGCATATATATCACTAGATGCAATTATAAGAGCAATATATAGATTAACATATTCAAAGCAAAATTTACTAGAATGGACAACTTCAGAAGAAGCAGAAAAGAAATCTGAAAATACTCTTATTAGCTATATAAAACAAATGGCACCAAATTATGTTATAGGAATTTTTATGCTAATATTTTTAACTACATTGCCATTAAATATAGCAAATATAATTATGAGCTTAGTAGCTATTTTATGGATAATTGCACCAGTAATTGCATGGTATATAAGCATAGAAAATGTTGAAGAAAACAAATATGAATTACTAAAATCAGAAGATAAAAAATATATATTACATTTAGGGCAAAAAACATGGGAATACTTTAATGAATTTATGAATCAAGAAAATAATTATCTACCACCAGATAATTATCAAGAAGATAGAAAAGAAAAAATAGTAAAAAGAACATCATCAACAAATATTGGACTTCGGATTACTAGCAATTGTTTCAGCATTTGATTTAGGATATATAAATTTAGATAGAGCAATGGCATTATTAGAAAAATCAATGCAAACAATAGTAAATTTAGAAAAATGGCATGGACATTTATATAATTGGTACAATACCAAAAATCTAAAACCACTTTATCCAAGATATGTATCAACTGTTGATAATGGAAATTTTATAGGATATTTATATACTTTAAAACAATTTGTAATTAGAGTAATGCAAAATGAGAAACAAAATACTCCAAACTATAATATAGCAGAAAAAATATTAAAACAATGTGAAGATATTATAAATAATACAGATTTTATAGAGTTATATGACAAAGAAAAAGACATTTTTTCAATAGGATTTAATGTAGAAGAAAACAAGCTAACAGATTCGTATTATGATTTATTAGCATCAGAAGCAAGACAAGCAAGTTTAGTAGCAATAGCAAAAAAAGATGTACCTGCAAAACACTGGAATAATTTAAGTAGAACTCTTACAAGTTTAAATGGATATAAAGGATTAGTATCATGGTCTGGAACAGCATTTGAATATTTAATGCCAAATATAAATATAAAAAAATACCCAGGAAGTTTATTGGATGAATCTTGTAAATTTTTAATAATGAGTCAACAAGAATATAGCAAAAAAATAGGTATACCTTGGGGAATATCAGAATCTGCATTTAACCTAAAAGATTTAAATTCAAACTATCAATATAAAGCATTTGGAATTCCTTGGCTAGGCCTAAAAAGAGGCTTGGGTGATGAAAAAATTATAACACCATATGCGAGCTCATTAGCGCTGCCAGATGTTCCACAGCAAGTAATAGAAAATTTAAGAGAAATACAAAAACAAAGAATGGATGGTAAATACGGATTATATGAAGCACTTGATTATACTCCAGAGAGATTAAATCCAAATTCTAAAAAAGCACCAGTAAAAACATATATGGCACATCATCAGGCATTAATACTATTATCAATTAACAATTTAGTAAACAATAATGTATTGCAAAAAAGATTTATGCATAATCCAGAAATTGAAGCAGTAGATATATTACTTCAAGAAAGAATGCCAATAAATGTTATAACAACAAAAGAAAGAAAAGAAAAAATAGAAAAACTAAAATATGTAGACTATGAGCCATATACAGAAAGAGTATATAACAAAATAAATAATAAAATAACAAACAGTAATATAATATCAAATGATAATTACACAGTATGTATAAATGACAAAGGAGAAGGATTTAGTAAATACAAAAATATAATAATAAATAAATACAAAGAAACAGACGATTATAGTCAAGGAATATTCTTCTATTTAAAAAATGTAAGAACACAAAAAACATGGAATTTAGCCAAAACAGAAGGTATAGACAAAAACGAAAAATATGAAGTGCATTTTATGCCAGATAATTGTAAATTTATATCTAAAACTGAGGATTTAGAAACAAAACTAAAGATTGTAATATCCCCAGATGAACCAGTAGAAATAAGAACCTTACAAATAAAAAACACAGGAAAACAAGAAGAAATAATAGAAATATCAACAGTATTAGAACCAGTCCTTTCTAGTAAAGAACAAGAATATGCACATCCGGCATTTAATAAATTATTCTTAAAATCAGAGTATTCAAACGAAACGGGCTCAATATTAGTAAAAAGAAATAGCAGAGGTGAAAATCCAAATATATATCTGGGAGTAAATTTATATACAGAATACGAAACATTAGGAGAATTAGAGTATGAAATAGATAGAGCAAAATTAATTGGAAGAGGTAACACAAAAATCCCACAAATGATAGAAAATTCAACACCTTTTTCTAGAAATTTAGGGATAGTACCAGACTTAGGATTAGCACTAAGACGTACAATGAAAATAAAACCAGGAGAAAAAATAACAATTAATTTATTAATAGCAATATCAGAAACAAAAGAAAAAATTGAAGAAAACATTTCAAAATATAAAAATCAAGAGCATATTGAAAGGGCTTTTGAAATATCAAAAGTAAGAGTAGAAGAAGAAACAAGATATTTAGGAATAAAAGGAAAAGAAATAGAAAAATATCAAAAAATATTATCATATATTTTATTTCAGAATCCTACAAAAAAATTATACCTAAACAAATTACAAAAAGCAAAATATCAACAAGCAGACCTATGGAAGTATGGAATATCAGGAGATTTGCCAATAATATTATTAAAAATAAAAGATGTAAACGATATTTATGTAGTTGAAGATTTACTAAAAGCTTATGAATATTTTAGAGCAAAAAATATACAAATAGATTTAGTAATACTAAACGAAGAAGAAAACATTTACGAAAAATATGTAAAAGAGGGAATAGAAAGTAAAATACAAAACAGACAATTAGCGTATTTGCAAAATATAAAAGGTGGTATATATATAATTAATTCAAAGGAAATAGAAGACAAAGATTTACTAGAATTTAAGGCAAATCTAATTATTGATGCACATGAAGGAAATATTGATTCTAGCTTAAAATATATGGAAAAAGATTATATAGACAGTATTAAAAATATAGGAGAACTAGAACCTAGAATTATAGAAGAACAAATAGAAACATCAGGTAAAACTTTCGAAGGAGAAAAATTAAAATATTTTAATGAATATGGTGGATTTTCAGATAATGGAAAAGAGTATATAATAAGAATAAATAAAAACAATAAATTGCCAACAACATGGAGCCATGTAATTGCCAATGAAAATTTTGGAACAATAGTAACAGAAAATATGAGTGGATTTACATGGAGCAGAAATAGTAGATTAAATAGATTAAGTGCATGGAATAACAATCCAGTACTAGATACTCCATCAGAAGCAATTTATTTAAAAGATATAAAAAGTGGAAAAGCTTGGAGCTTAGGAGCTCTGCCAATGCCAGATGAAAATGATTATTTCATAACATATGGTTTTGGATATGCAAATTATGAGCATATTAGCGATAATTTATTGCAAAATGTAAATATTTTTGTACCAAGAGAAGATAAAGTAAAAATTAATATAATAAAATTAAAAAATGTATTACCAGAAAAAAGAAAATTAAAACTAATATATTATATAAAACCAGTATTAGGTGAAGACGAAATAAAAACAGCAGGAAATATCTCACTAAAACGTGAGAGCAATATTCTTGTAGCAGAAAATTTATACTCAGAGGATGTGGAAAAAAATATTGCATTTGTAAGTTGTTCAGAAAATATAAAATCATTTACAGGAAGCAAAAAAAGCTTTATAGGAAATGGAAGTTTAGAATATCCAGATTCACTAAATAAAATAAGCCTAGATGGAGAAAATTCATTGGGGCAATTGCCTTGTATAGCAATGGAGTTAGAAATTGAACTAGAAGAATTCGAAAATAAAGAAATTGTATTATTATTTGGAGAAGGAAAGAACAAAAAAGAAATATTTGATTACACCCAAAAATATTCAAAACTAGAAAATGCACAAAAGGAATTACAAGAAGTAAAACAATTCTGGTTTGATAAATTAAATAATTTACAAGTAAAAACACCAATAGAATCATTTAATATAATGTTAAATGGATGGGCAATTTATCAAACTATTGCATGTAGATTATGGGCAAGGTCTGGATTTTATCAATCTGGTGGGGCATATGGATTTAGAGACCAGCTACAAGATACATTAGGAGCTAAATATATAGATATTAGTTTAATGAAAAATCAAATTATAAAACATGCTCATCATCAGTTTATTGAAGGAGATGTAGAGCATTGGTGGCACGAAGAAAGTAATAAAGGTATAAGAACAAGATTTTCAGATGATTTATTATGGCTTGTGTATGTTACAACAGAATATATTAATTTTACAGGAGATATGAGCATTTTAGATGAAGAGATTCCATATATAACTGGACCAATTTTGGAAGAGGGAGTAGATGAACATTATGATACACATCTTCAATCAGAAGTAAAAGAAAGCTTATATATGCATTGTAAAAGAGCAATAGAAAGAGCATGTAATTTTGGAAGAAATAATCTACCAAAAATAGGTTCAGGAGATTGGAATGATGGTTTTAGTACAGTCCGGAAATAAAGGAATTGGAGAAAGTGTATGGCTTGGATTTTTCTTATACAATGTTTTAGAAAGATTTATTCCTTTATGTAAGCAAAAACAAGATGATGTAGTAGTAGAAAAATATGAAAAAGTAATGGATATGTTAAAACAAGCAGTAAATACAAATGCATGGGATGGAAGATGGTATAAAAGAGCCTATACAGATGATGGAAAAGTTATTGGAAGTATGCAAAACGAAGAAGCTAGAATTGATAGTATAGCACAAAGTTGGTCAGTAATTTCAGGAGCAGGAGAAGAAGATAAACAAAAAATTGCAATGGAGGAAGTAGAAAATCAATTAATTGATGAAGAAAATTCAGTTATAAAACTTCTAGATCCGCCTTTTGAAAAAGGAGATATTAATCCAGGATATATTAAGTCGTACTTGCCAGGAGTAAGAGAAAATGGAGGACAATACACACATGCTGCATTATGGGCGGTGTGGGCAATAACTCTATTAAGTCAAGGAGATAAAGCAACAAAGTATTACAAATATTTAACACCAATTGAACATTCTAGAACAAGAGAAATTGCTAATAAGTATAAGGTTGAGCCATATGCCATTGTTGCAGATATGTATGGAAATGCAAGTTTAATTGGTAGAGGTGGATGGACATGGTATACTGGGTCAAGCTCATGGTATTTTAAGATTGGAATTGAGGAAATTTTAGGCTTGAAAATACAAAATGGAATTTTAAGTATAAATCCATGTATTGATTCTACTTGGAAAGAGTATACAATAAAATATAAATTTAAAAATAGTATATATAATATTAAAGTTAAAAATCCAAATAATAAGCAGACAGGAGTTATCTCTTTTAAATTAAATGGACAGGAGATAGAGAGTAAACAGATTAAACTTATTGATGATGGCAGAATAAATGAAATTGATGTTGTCATGTAATATTTTATCTTGGGGACGTTTCTCAATAAATGAGGATTATGCGGTGCAAGGGAAAAGTATAGGAAATGCGTTAGGTACATTTGAAGAAGATATTAATTATATGAAACAAGCAGGAGTAAATAATATTGGAAAATATTATTATCTAGCATCAAATTACTCTGTCAGATATGGTGATGGATATTATTATTACTACATTAGAATAATAGAAGAAGATGGAGAAAATAGATATTATACCGCAGGAATTACCGTAGGAATGTTACCTGACTATGAGCATAATAGAAATTTGCCATATGCTTCATGGAAAAATCGTTCTTGGATTGTTACCAACGGAGTAAGACCTGTAATCACGCTAAAAGAAGGAATAAGAACAATAGGCGGAAATGGAGAAAAAGATACACCATGGATTTTAGTAAAGTAATGTAACAAAAATGTAATAAACCATATTTCCTTACAAGGAAGTATGGTTTATTGCTTTGACTAAAAGACTTTTTGTAATTAAATGTAAAAACAAAATGGCAAAACGATGTAAGCATGGTCAGATTAGTATTTTCTTGATATGGAGACATAAAGTGTAGCATTTGACATTACTTTTTTTGAGTTATAGAATTTAAAAAGTTATTACAAAAGAAGCGAAATTCCTAGTACTAATGGGGATTATAAAGTAAGCAAAATTTATATTTTTGGGGGTAATTTTATGCAGGTTATTAAAAGAGATGGAAGAGTAGCGGATTTTAATGTGGAGAGAATTGTTAAGGCTATTACACTAGCAATGTCACAAACACCAGGTGGTGTTGATATTGATTTGGCAAATAAAATTGCAAGTCAAGTTGAGAGAAGTTTAGAGGATAAAACACAGGCTAGTGTTTATGAGATTCAAGATTTAGTTGAGAAAAAACTTATGGCATCTTCTAGAAAAGATGTTGCACAAAGTTATATTACATATAGATATAATAGAGATGTTGCAAGAAAGTCTAAAACAAAAGAGGTATTCTTAGATATCATAGGCGCAAAGGCTAATGATATTACAAGAGAAAATGCAAATATGAATGCCGATACACCAGCAGGAATGATGATGAAATTTGCAAGTGAAACTACAAAACCTTTTGTTGATGATTTCCTATTATCACAAGAAGCAAGACAAGCAGTGAAAGATGGATTTATTCATATTCATGATAAAGATTATTATCCAACAAAGAGCTTAACATGTTTGCAACATCCATTAGATAAAATTTTACAGAACGGATTTAAAGCAGGTCATGGTTCTTCAAGACCAGCTAAAAGAATTGAAACTGCAAGTATTTTAGGTTGTATTTCTATGGAAACTGTACAAAATGAAATGCATGGAGGACAAGCTATACCAGCATTTGATTTTTACTTAGCACCATATGTAAGAAAAACCTATATTGAGGAAATTAAGAAAATAGAACAACTGTTAGATAAAGATTTATCTAAATTATATGATATAGAAATCAAAGACTATATTAAAAAAAATTTGAAAGATTTAAAAGGAGAAGAAAGAGACCTTCAAGCAGCAATTAATTCAACAGTAGATAGAGTACATCAATCAATGGAAGCTTTTATCCATAATATGAATACAATTCATTCAAGAGGTGGAAACCAAGTTGTATTTAGTTCAATAAATTATGGAACAGATACATCAGCAGAAGGTAGATGTATTATAAGAGAAATTTTACTTTCAACAGAAAGAGGAGTAGGAAATAACGAAACACCAATATTCCCAATACAAATTTGGAAGAAAAAACGTGGAGTAAATTATTTGCCAGAAGATAAAAATTATGATTTATATAAATTATCTTGTAAAGTAGCAGCTAAAAGATTTTTCCCAAATTATATAAACTTAGATGCTACATTTAATACACATCCAAAGTGGAATGCTAAAGATCCAAAAAGATATATGTATGAATGTGCAACAATGGGATGCAGGACAAGAGTGTTTAAAGATAGACATGGAGAAGATACCTCAATAGGTAGAGGTAATTTATCATTTACTACAATTAATTTACCAGGTTTGGCAATAGAGGCAGCATTAGAGGCACAAGAAAGAACAGGAATAAAATTTGAACTTGGCAGAGGCTCAGAGGCTAATATGATTGCTACTTATAAAAAAGCGGTTAAAAAGATATTTTTAAAGAAATTAGAAGAATATGCAGAAATAGTAGCAAGACAACTATATGACAGATATAAATTCCAATGCAGTGCAGTAGCAAAACAATTTCCTTTATTAATGTCTGGATTATGGGAAGATAGTGAAAAATTAAAACCAAATGATGAAGTAGAGCCTGTAATAAAACATGGAACTCTTGGAGTAGGATTTATTGGACTAGCAGAAGCATTAACTGTGCTTACAGGAAAACATCATGGAGAATCAGAGTATGCTCAAAAGTTAGGCCTTGAAATTATTGAAGAATTACATGAATTAGTGGAGGGATTTTCTGAAAGATATGACCTTAATTATTCAGTTTTAGCAACACCAGCAGAGGGATTATCTGGTAGATTTACTAAAATAGATAAAAAGAAATATGGAACTATTTTAGGTGTAACAGATAGAGAATACTATACAAATAGTAATCATGTACCAGTCTGGTACAAATGTACAGCAGAGCAAAAAGCAAGAATTGAAGCCCCATATCATGCAATGACAGAGGGAGGACATATATTCTATATAGAATTAGACGGAGATGCAACACATAACCCAGATACTATTGAAGCTGTTGTAGATTTAATGGATAAATATAACATGGGATATGGAAGTGTAAATCATACAAGAAGTAGATGTATGTCATGTGGATTTGAAAATGCTGATGCCAATTTAACTAAATGCCCAGTTTGTGGTAGTGAAGATATAGACACAATTCAAAGAATAACAGGTTATTTAGTTGGAACAACATCACGTTGGAATAATGCAAAACTTGCTGAACTAAAAGATAGAGTAACACATATTGGTGGAAATGATGAAATAAAAGGTGCATAAAAGGGGGATTTTTCGATATGAATATGGCTGGTTTTTACGATGAGAGTATTTCAAATGGAATTGGCTGGAGAGCAGTGCTATTTGTAAGTGGATGTCCACATCACTGCCCAGGTTGCCATAATAAAATAGCACAAGACTATAATTATGGTGAAAAATTTAATAAAGAAGAAATAGTAAATAGAATACTGGATAATTCTATTTTAAAAGGTGTAACTATAAGTGGAGGAGAACCACTTTGCAAAGAGAATATACCAGAAGTACTAGATTTTATAAAGGAAATAAAACAAAAAAGACCTAATTTTAATATTTGGTGCTATACAGGTTATACGCTTGAACAGCTAGAAGAGAGAAACGATAAAATAACAGAGGAATGTTTAAACGAAATTGATGTTTTAGTTGATGGAAGGTTTGTGGAGTCTAGAAAAGATCCTACATTAAAATTTAGAGGCTCTTCTAATCAAAGAATAATAGATATTCATAAATCATTGATAGAAAAGCAAGTGGTTCAGTTAGCTGTTTAACAGCTTGAAAAATTTGGAAAAACATGATATAATACATGCATTAAGGTGCTAGAAAGAGCCTTACGAATAATTTCGGAGGCTATTTTACTGCCTCCGAAAAAAGATTGGAGGAGTAAATATGTTAGATACCCAAAATATTATTCTTAAATGGATTGAAAGAAATGAGCATTACCAAAAAGTGCTTGACCGGCAAGAGGTGATGGCAGTTTTTGAAGGTCTTGCTATAGGTTTTTCCGGTGATAATGAAATTTCAGAAAAACTTGTAGAAATCATTCCAGAAGTAGAAGAAATTAAGATTAACAAAGACATTAATGCAACGCAAGAGATTCCTTGCATAACTTATGTAATTAATGGAAAGGTTGAAGTCTTAAAAATTATTAGGTATCACAAAATTGTTTGGGCAATATTAAATAAATATTGTTCTAAATAATGAAACAAAGAGGGCTTATAGCCCTCTTGTTTTGCTTTTTAGGGTAGATTGTAAGATAAAAATATGTTATAATTCTAAATTAAAGGAGAGAAAAAATGCAAAATTTATATCAAGAAACAAAATTTATAATGAATAAATATCATATAACAGCAAATAAAAGCTTAGGACAGAACTTTTTAATAAGCGAAGATGCTGTAAGTTCAATAATAGAATCTTCTAGTATTACTAAGCAAGATTTGATAATTGAAATAGGACCAGGACTAGGAACACTAACACAACAACTATTAGAAAAAGCAGGAAAAGTTATTTGTATAGAGTTAGATACAAAAATGGTAAATATAATAACAGATAGATTTTCTTTGTATGATAATATTCAAATTATAAATGAAGATGTACTTAAAGTTAATCTTCAAGAAGCAATAAAAAAGGAAAAGCAAGAAAACAATTTTCAAAATGCTAAGGTTGTAGCTAATTTACCATACTATATAACAACACCAATTATAATGAAGCTTTTAGAAGATAAATTAGATATAGAAAGCATAACAATAATGATTCAAAAAGAAGTAGCCCAAAGATTACTTGCAGAGCCAGGAGATACTTTATCCGGGGCAATAACATATGGAATTCATTATTATACAATACCAGAAAATGTTGTAGAAGTAACAAGAGATTCTTTTATACCAGCACCAGAAGTTGATTCACAAGTTATAAAACTAAATATTAGAAAACAGCCACCAGTTAAAGTTAAAAGTGAAGAAAAATTGTTTAAAATTATAAAGCTAGCTTTTATGCAAAGAAGAAAAACTCTAATAAACGCATTATCTAATGGAAACTTATACACAAAAACAGAAATTAATCAAATGTTAGAAGCACTAGAAATTGACCCTAAAATAAGAGGAGAGAAGCTAACACTAGAACAATTTGCAGAAATTGCTAATTTTGAAGCAAAATAAAATTAAGGGTGTAATTTATTACACCCTTATATCCAATCATCAACTTTAATTTGTCTTATTTTTTTTATTTCAGTTTTTAATTTATCAATATGTGCTTTTCGTACTTCATAAGCTTTTTTGTATTCTTCTATAATTTTAGAATAGTTTTCAATTGTCTCACCTGGTTGCAATATATATTCTATAAGCTCTTTGAAATCATTTTTATCACGAGCCTTTGTTGCATTATTGTATCCTTCAATATATTCTGCAAGTTTGTTTAGCCTTTTTATTTGTTCTTCTATGTGTTTAATATATCCTTCCACACAAGATATTTCATAATTAACATCATCTTCCACAACTTCTAAAAGAGCGTGCATAATTTGTGGATTTACTTGACTATATTTAGGATTTTTTGCGTTTGTTCTCCCTGTTTTATATGCTGGAATAGTTTTTTCTGCTATTATTTTTAGTGTATCTGAAATATCAATGTGAGTTTTATATTGTCTTTTACTAACTATGGCATCATATTCGTCTGCCACTCTTATTATTTGGCCTTCTATTGGTAAATCTTCTTTTACCACTCCATTAGGGTATCCGAGAGCCATCTAAGGCTTCGTGATGATATAAAGGGCCATTTGCATATGGGCGTAATTTTAAGTCATCCATGCACATTTTGTAACCGATTGTTGTATGTGTCTTCATTTTTTCGTATTCCTCATCTGTCAGCTTGCCGTTTTTTTGTAATATTTCTGGTGGAATGAATATTTTTCCAATATCGTGTAAATATGCACACATTGTACAATATATAGTAAATTTTTTATTTAGTTTAAGGTTTTTACAAAGTTTACTTGTCATGTTTGCAACATTTTCTGAATGCTTTAATGTAAATACATCTAAATGTGAAAGCATATTAAGTTGATATCTCATGCTTTCGTTTAAATTATATGATTTTAAATTAGTTTTGTCGTAAAAATCGAATTCTTTATACATAATTTTCTCCATTCATATTATGCCTATATTTTATAACTTTTATTAAAGCTTTGTCAATATTATTTTTATATCATAATTATTTATAAAATTTCCCCAAAAATCTTGATAAATTCCTATTTTTAATATATTATAAATATAATTTGACATTAGGAGAGAGGTAAAGTGTATTTAAAAAGATTAGAATTACATGGGTTTAAGTCTTTCGCAGATAAGACTACTTTGGAGTTTATGCCTGGTATTACTGTGGTTATTGGACCTAATGGATCTGGCAAAAGTAATATTTCTGATAGTATTAGATGGGTTCTTGGCGAACAGAGTATGAAGTCTTTAAGAGGTGCTAAGTCTGAGGATATTATTTTTGCAGGAACTCAAAATAGAAAGTCTTTGGGGTTTGCAGAGGCTTCTATTGTTATTGATAATAGTGATAATAAATTGCCTATTGAATATAATGAGGTTATTGTTACTAGAAGGATTTATAGAAGTGGAGAGTCTGGATATTTTATTAACAAAGCTCCATGCAGACTAAAAGATGTTCAAGAACTTTTTATGGATACTGGTATTGGCAAAGATGGATATTCTATTATTGGACAAGGAAAGATTGACGAGATATTAAGTAATAAATCAGAAGAAAGAAGGAATATTTTTGAAGAAGCAGCAGGTATCGTTAAATATAGAGCTAGAAAGCAAGAGTCTGAAAAGAAGTTAGAACAAACTAAAATTAATTTACTTAGAATAACAGATATCTTGTCTGAAATTGAGGCGACAATTGGACCTCTTAAAGCGCAATCTGATAAAGCTAAAAAGTTTTTAGATTTAAGAGAAGAATTAAAAAATATTGAGATAGGTCTTTTTTTGCATAATATAGACACATATAAAGAAAAAATTTCTCAAATTATTAAAGATATGGATACTATTTCTTCTCAAACAAATAGCGAAGAAACTGTGCTAGAAGAAAAAAAAGGACAAAAAGAGGCTTTAAAGATTGAAATTGAAAATATTATTCAAGAAATAGAAAATATGCAAAACGCTGGATTTGAAATATCTAATAAAATAGAAAAAATTAATTCCGATATAAATGTTACAAAACAAAAAAATGAAAGTAATATAGAAACAATTTCAAGATATGAAAATGAAATTGTAGAATTAAAAGAAAAGATTAATGAATTAGAAGAAGAAAAAAATCAAAAAATTAATAAAAAGAATAATTTATATGCAGATAAAGAAAAATTTGAAAAAGAATTAGAAATAAAAGAAGCTGAACTTAAAGAATTAACAAGTAAATTATCTAGTAAAGAATTAGAAATAGAAGAAAAAAAGAAAAAGCTAAATAGCAATATAGATGAAAAATACGAAATTAATTCTAAAATTAATACACAAAATATAAATTATGAAAATTTAGAAAAGCGTGAAAAAACATTAAAAGAAGAGCAAAGAGTTTGTATATCTGAACTTGATTCAGAAAGACTTGTAAAAGAAGAGATTAGTAAAACTTTTCAGGAAATAGAGGCAAATAGAAACAAAATTTTAAAAGAACTAGAAGAATTTAATCAAAAGAAACAAGAAAGTACAGAAAAAATTCAAGAATATGAAAAAACAATAAATAAAATAGGAATGGAAGCAAGAATTAAAGAATCTAGGCTTAAATTTTTAATCGAAACTGAGAAAGAAAAAGAAGGCTATAATAAGAGCATAAAGTCAATACTTCAAGCTTGTGAAAGAGACAGTAATTTAAAAAATGGTATGCATGATGTTTTAGCAAATATTATTTCTGTTCCAAAAGAATACCAAATTGCAATAGAAATGACACTTGGGCAAGCTATGCAAAACATAGTTACAGATACAGAAAATACTGCTAAAAAACTTGTAGAATATTTAAGAACAAATAATCTAGGAAGAGCATCTTTTTTACCTATAAGTTCGGTTAAAGGCAAAAAGTTAGATAAAATAAATTCAAAAAATATTCCAGGAGTAATAGGAATTGCATCAGATTTAGTAAAAAATGAGAAAATTTATGATCAAATTGTTTTAAATTTGCTTGGTAGAACAGTAATTGTAGAGAATATGGACTGTGCAATTATGCTAGCTAAGCAAAATTCATATTCTTTTAGAATTGTTACATTAAAAGGAGATGTAATAAATCCATCAGGTGCAATTACAGGAGGATCTGTAATTACAAAAACAGTTAATATATTAGGACGTAAAAAAGAAATAGAAGATTTAGAACAAGAATTAAAAATATTTAACAAAAATTTAAAAAATATAGAAAACGAAAAATCAGAATATTTATCTAGCATTGAAGATGTTTTAGCAAAAGCTGAGAAAATGGAGAAAACAAATCAAGAGGCAGAAATTGTTTATGCAACAGAAAAACAAAAGCTTACATCTGTTGAGGCAAATGTTACAAAACTTGAAGATAGACTTACAAAAATTAAAGAAGAAATTACAAACATAAACATAGAAAAAGAAAAAAATAGACAAGATAAAATAAATTATGAAGAACAAATAAAATTATTAGAAAATGAAATCATTGAATTAAATGCAATTATAGAAGCATTTGCAGAGCAAAACAAGGATAACCAAAAATACATAGATGATTTAAATTTTGATATTACTAACTTAAAAATTTCTGTTTCTTCATTTAGTGAAAGTGAAGCTTCTATTGATGAACTGGTAGAAAGAGTAAATCAGGAAATTAATAACTCAAATATATCTATACAAAACAAAGAAAAAATATGCGAAGAATTAAAACAAGAAAACATAGAAAATAATGAAAAAATAAATAATCTAATTAAAGAAATAGAAAATGCAAAACAAGAGGTAAGCCAAAGTAGCAGTAAGATAGAGGAACTTAAAAATACTAGAATAACAAAAAATGAAGTTCTTCAAAAATTAGAAGAAGATATAAATAATAGATTAAAACTTATTGATGATTTAAAAGAACAGATAAATAAAATAGAAATTAAAAAATCAAAGTTAGAAGTAGAGTTAGAGCAAGTAGTAAATAAAATGTGGGAAGAATATGAAATTACTCCAAACAATGCTGAAAATTATTCAAAACCAGATAATGTAGCAGAAGTACAAAAAAATGTAAATGAATTAAGAAATCAAATCAAATCTCTTGGAAGTATAAATATTGACTCCATAGAAGAATACAAACAAACAAAAGAAAGATTTGATTTTATGACTGAACAGAAAATAGATTTGGAAGAATCTAGCAACAAACTTAAAAAAATCATATCAGAAATGACAGAAGTTATGAAAAAACAATTTGCTGAACAATTTAAGGTAATAAATAAAAACTTTGGCGAAATTTTTTCAGAATTATTTGGAGGTGGAAAAGCAAACTTAAAATTAGCAGACGAAAACAATATATTAGAATGTGGAATAGATATAGAAGCACAACCACCCGGCAAAAAACTTCAAAATATGATGTTACTATCAGGAGGAGAAAAAGCATTAACTGCAATTGCATTATTATTTGCTATATTAAAGATAAACCCAGCACCGTTCTGTGTTCTAGATGAAATAGAAGCAGCACTTGATGATGTAAATGTATATAGATTTGCAGAGTATTTAAAAAAATTCACAAAAGAAATACAATTCCTAGTAATAACACACAGGAAGGGAACCATGGAAGCAGCAGATACAGTATATGGTATTACAATGGAAGAAAATGGAATATCAAAATTGCTCTCTATGAAGCTAAAATAGACACAAAGCCTTAAATATGCTATAATTAAAATATAAGATATTTTATAATAAAAGGAGATGACATCATGGTAAAAACGTATGTTGAAGAAAGACGGTATGATATTTTAGACAGAATTTCAATTGCTATCTTTTTAGCTTTAATTCTATGGGCAGTAAGTAATTTGCTTGGAATACCCCATTTGGGATTATTCGAAGGAATAATTACAAACCTTATTTTAGGATTTTGTGTTGAATATTCTTTTGAATTCAAAGATTCAAAACTTAAAATAAGATCAAATGGAAAATTCTACGAATTAGATGGCATATTAAAATTAATTACCTGGCCATTCGCTAAAGTACTTTCCATTCTTGGAATGGAAAATAAACCAATAATGGGATATATAATGGTTTTTGTTTATGCATATGGAGTGATTTTCCATGGATGGCAAATTTTTGATTCTGTTTATCATATTTGGGTAATGTATTACCTGTATAAAAACCGTAAAACAAACAAATAATCCTTTTAGACCAAGAGCTTTAATTTAAGCTCTTGGTTTTCCTATTTGCATAATGCAAAGTAGACACATTATGTAATTCGTGATATAATAAATATATATTATTTATATATTTAAAGGGAGGAGACATCATGTTTAAGTGCATCAGAAAAATTGTTAGAAAGGTCTGGGACAACACCTGCTTTGCAACATGGAATGTTATGAAAAACATTACAGAGGGGCGGCTGTTAATTGCAATTTTAATTCCTGGCTTGGTATTAGCTTCATTTCATTATATGTATCAAGATAAATTGCTTGATTATGATAAAAATCTTCGAAAAGCTTTAATACAAGGATGGCAATATAATGATAATGGAGAAGCATATCTAAATGTTTATATTGAAACAGATAGTTTCCCACTTGTTTGGGGAAAGGAAGAAATTGTAGAAATTACAGCAAGAGAGCTAAACCTGCATAATTATCAAGTAAGAGCAAGAAGAAGTAATAGAAGTATAGGCTTATATGTGAAACCAAATGCTAGACTTGAAAAAAGGGTAGAGGCTATCTATTCAGAAGATATAGAAGTAAATGGTGTTACACAACCTATAATTTGGCTCATGAGTGATAATGTAATAATTGAAGATCCAGACTTAGCTAAAGAGTTACAAGAAAAAGGAGAAAAACTCTCTTTAAGAGAATAGCAGGCGAATTTGCCTGCTTTTTTCTTAAAGAAATATAAAATAGTCAAAGGCATTATCTGTGTAGTATTTTGCAAATGTTATGTAAATATGTTAGAATATATATTGTATATAATAAAAAGGAGAAATAAAAATGTATAATATGAAAAGAAATATAACAGAAGAATTTATAAATAAATTAGAGCTATTAAAGAAACTTGGAGTAAATATAAATAAATTGACCGAAAGAGATACAATAGAAACATTAGCCAAAAAATCAGAAGTAGATAAAGAAAAACTAGAAAAAGTAGGGCTAAATCCAAAAAATAGAATTGGAGTAAGTAGAGCAACTATAGTACATGCATATAGAGGAAATGGACATGCAAGAAAGCCAACAGAAAAGCAAATTGAAAAACTTTTAAAATTAGGAATAAGATTAGAAAAACAGGAAAGAAATGTAGCAGAGGAGTTTATAAGTAAACTAGAAGAACTACAAAAGTTAAAAATAGATATTAAAAAACTTACATTATCAGATACCATAGAAACATTGGCAAAAAAATCGGAAATAAATATAGAAAAAATAAAAAAAATAGGCTTAAATCCAAAAGAAAAAATAGGAAAAGTTAAGGATAACTTATCACAAGCTTGGCAAGGTACAGGAACTTATAAAAAGCCAACAGAAAAAGATGTAAAAAGATTATTAGAACTAGGAGTAAGTTTGGAAAAGAAAAAAACTAACGGAAAGGAAATAGCTAAAGCATCAATTGTAGCTATAAAACATATGGATATGGTAGATAATGAAAATAAAGTACTAGCCCAAATAGTTCAAAAAAGAAGGGCTAGGGAGATTTAAAAAAGGAGAAAAGAAAAATGGATAGTAGAAAAAATGCTTATACAGAAGTGTATACTATTTTGCAAGCATTAAATGAAAAGGAGTATAATAAAATTCCATTAGATATAATAGAGGCAATAAGAGAAAATAGAAACACAGCACATAAATTTAAGTTAGATGGAAATTTGGAACTTGAGAAACAAGTAATGTTACCACAAACAAAAGCAATTCTTTTTAATATATTTAGAGATTATTTAGCAACACCAGAACAAAAAGAAAAAATAAAAAAAATGCAAAATGAAGAAAGACGTAAAAATGAAATTAAAAAAACAGAGATGTACAAAAAATTAGAAGCTTATAAAAACGAGTTAAAGAAAGTTCAGTAGAGCTTTCTTTTTGTTAAGCTTTCTATATCTTTGAAAATATTATGTAAATATGATATAATTAAAGTATGAAATATTATATTTTAATGGAGGTTAAAATTTAATTAAATTTTATCTTTAATGCTTTAGATTCCAGTATACTTAGAAAACGGAGGCTTAAAAATGGAAAAAATCATGAAAATATGCAAAAACATTAAAGAAATAAGGGGCTGTACTTTGTATTATCTAGTCACTATGATATTTATTCTGAATCTCTTATTTTTAATAGAACTAATAGGAAAGAAGGAATTTTTTTGTATGTTAACAGTTATGTATTTACTTTTTTCCTATGATGCTATTAAAAATATAGCTGACGAACTTAACCTACGTGATAAACAAAAGAATTCTACTGAAAGTAGGAAGCAATGTATAGCAGATTTAGAAAAAACAGCATTTCATGAAGCTGGACATGCAATTATTGCACGGCTTTTGAATCCTAATTCAAAAATTAAGAAAATAGCAATTAAAAATATTCTTGAAAATAATATAGGAGGAGTTACGAATTTAGAATATCAGAGTGTTGTTCTTACAAAATCGCATATTCTAGGAGAAATTCGAACTCTTCTTGGTGGATTGATAGCAGAGGAACTTGCTTATGGTGAGCATTCTAACGGGGTATGCTCTGATATATCTAAAGCACAAACAGTTGCTATGAAAATGATTCAAAACTATGGAATGGGTAAAAGACTAATTTATGCAAAAGATGATGCAAGAGCCATAGAAGAAGCTGAATTGATTTTACAAAATGAAAAAGCAAAAGCTACAGAGATTTTAAAGGTGAATAAAAATATATTGTATTTGCTAAAAGAAGAGCTTATGCAAAAAAGAGAAATCAATGAAGAAGAAATTGAGGAATTTTTCAAAACAAATGGAATCTAAACAAGTAAGAGCCCTATTTAGGGCTCTTATTACTGTGATTATACGCAAATTTTTAAAATATTATGCCATCTAGTTTCTTCCAAAATTGACAAATTTTTAATTTTGGTATATAATAAAAAAGTATCTGAAATTTTAATTTTAAAAAATGAGGAGAGATATTTTAAAATGAAAACAAAAAAAATTCTACCGATACTAGTAGTAACATTATTAGTTAGTATAGTATTTGCAGGAATTTCTTATTGTGCAACAGGTAAAATTACAGGAAATACGGTGAGAATTAGAAAATCACCTTCTACAGAAGCTGAAATTATTACTAATGTTTACAAAGATGACAATATAACAGTTTTGGAAAAAGAGGGAGACTGGTATAAGGTTGAATATGAAGGAAACGAAGGATACATTTTTGGGGATTATATTGATGTTAATGATTCAGACTTAAATAACGAGAATGAGAATAATACGGAAGAGGAAAACACAGGGAATGATGAAGATTCAAGTTCTACTAGTGTTAGTGAAATAAGAATACAAGAGGATTATACAGTTAATAATAATACAAAATTATATATTTTACCATTGATTTCTTGTCCAGTATTAGAAGAAATTGGTTCAGGAAGTACTGTAACAGTTATTCAAGTGGTAAACAACTGGGTTTATGTACAAGGACAAAACAAAGTAGGGTGGATTCTAAAATCTGCTATAGAAAAATCAGATACAACAAATAATGAAGAAGAACCAGAAAATAACCCAGAAGAAGAAACAACAACTAAAAGAGTGGGATATGTAAATGTAGAGATGGCAAATGTTAGAGAAGATGCAACAGTTGACTCAGAACATATTGTTACTGTAACTCTAAATATGGAATTAACAATTTTAGGTGAAAAAAATGGTTGGTATAATGTAGATACTAATGGAACAGTTGGCTATATTAACAAAAAACTAGTTTCAGATGAGCCAGTTACCATAACAACATCTAGAAGTATTACAACATCTAGAAGTTTAACTTATGGAAGAAGAAATGTCCAAAATGATGTAGTTGCAGCAACTACAAATGCTACAACAGAACTTGTTGAAACTAAACAAGAACAAGAAAGGAAATTGGCAGAACAAAAAGCTGCTGAGGAAAAGGCAAAAGCAGAGGCAGCTAAAAAAGCAGCGACAAAGAAAAAAGTTACTACAAGTGTCGCAAAAGATTCGCCAGTTGCATTAAATGGAAGTGGAGCAACAGGTTCAGAGATTGTATCTTATGCAAAACAGTTCTTAGGTGGTAAGTATAAGAGTGGTGGAAGTAACCCAAGTACAGGTTTTGACTGCTCTGGATTTACTTCATATATATATTCGCATTTTGGGTATAGTATAAGTAGAACATCAGGAGGGCAAGCTCAAAATGGTAAGAATGTCTCGAAGAGTCAATTACAACCGGGAGATATTATAGCCTTTTATAATAAAGGAAAAACAAAAATTGGACACGTTGGAATATATATAGGAAATAACCAATTTATTCACTCGGAAAACTCACGAACTGGTGTTGTAATAACATCTTTAAATAGTTCTTATTACGGAGATAGATTTGTATGTGCTAGAAGAATTGTTTAAAAAATGGGGGCAATTAAATAGGAGTTGAATAAAATTATTAGACCAATTTTAATTGCATGTTTAGGATTTTTAATAGGAATAATATGGGGGCTATACTTAAAAATAAGTATAGCCTTTATTTGTATTCTAGTAGTAATTATTTGCACGCTTTATATAAAGTCTAATTTTAATTTAAGAAGTAAAATTCTTAATAAAAAAATAATTAAATTTTTCTATAAACCGATTATAATTTTAGCAATTATGAGTCTAATTGGAGATGTTTATACAAAATTTTGTAGCAATATGTATGAACAAATATATTTAAGTTCAGAGATTGAAGACTTAGCAATAGTTATAAGTGAAGAAAAACAGACTGAATATAAAAAGGTTTATACTATTAAAACTATTGGAAAATTAGAAAATAAAAAATTCATATTAAAAATTAACAAAAATAGTAAAACAAGTCTAAAATATGGAGATGTTATAAAAGTAAAAGGAGAATATGAATCTCCAAGTGTTGCAAGAAACTATAAAGGATTTGACTATTCAAAATATCTAAAATCAAAAGGAATTTATGGAACAATATATTCGCAGGATAACAATATAAAATTAGTAGAATATAATCAAATAAATATATTAGATAAATGCATTAATAATGCGAGAAATGCTGTTATTACAAATTCTAAAAAGCTTATAGAAAATACCACAATATCTGGTTTATTAATAGGAATATTAGTAGGTGACACAGGTTATATAGATGATAAAACGCAAGATGATTTTAAAAATAGTAGTTTAGCACATATGCTAGCGGTATCAGGTCAACATGTTGCATATATTATTATCGCAATAAATTTTGCACTTAAAGTTAGTAAATTGGGGAAAATTTTTGGAAAAATCATTAGTATTTGCATATTAATTTTTTTTATGCTAATGACTGGACTTACACCATCTGTAACTAGAGCTGGTATTATGGGAATTTTAATAATTTTAAGTAGTCTATTTTATAGAAAATCCGATATATATACTAATTTAGCCTTGTCTATGCTAATTATATTATTTTTTAATCCGTTTGCAATATTTGATGTTGGCTTGTGGCTCTCATATGCAGGAACTCTTGGTATTATACTATTTCAAAGAATTATTAATGATTTATTTACAATAAAAATTCAAAATGTTGTTTTACAAAAAATTATCGATTTTATTAAAGAAATGCTTGTTATAACAATTGCTGCTCAAATAATTATAATTCCAATTATGGCTCTTAATTTTAATCAAATATCTTTAATGTTTTGGCTATCTAATGTTTTAGCTTCTCCAATTATTGCTATTTGCATAATTTATGGATTTATTTTAATTTTTATATCTTTTATATATTTTCCATTAGCCCAAATTTTAGCAATTCCTATTGAACTTTTAATAAATATAATTATTATAATAGCAGAAAAAACTGCAAATATCCCTTTTGCTAATTTATTAGTAACAACTCCAAAAACCAGTTTTGTAATTATTTATTATATTGGCTTAATAATATTACTTTATTGTAAAAGAGAAAATAAAAAACAATATAAAATAGAAAAAACAGTAATAAATAACATAAAAAACATGTTAAAAATTATTGTGGTACTAATGACTATAATTTGTATTATATCATATGGAATAAAGATTGTAGATAAAAAACTATGCATATTTTTTATAGATGTAGGACAAGGGGATAGTACATTAATAATTACAAGAAAAGGCAAGAAAGTATTAATAGACGGAGGAGGTTCAGATTCAACATATGATGTTGGAAAAAATGTTTTATTACCATATCTGTTAGATAGAGGAATTAAGAAAATTGATTTTGCTATGATAAGTCATTTTGATAGTGATCATTGCCTTCGGAGTTTTTACTATTATGGAAAGATTGATTGTAAAAAATGTTATTATATCAAAACAAATAGAAAATTCCGAAAATTATAATAAATTTATAAAAATTGTAAGAGAGAAGAATATAAATGTAATACTAGTTCAAGCAAAAGAAAAAATTCAAGTAGATAATGAATCGCATTTCGAAATTCTATGGCCAGAAAAGAAGCAATTATCTGAGAATGTATTAAATAATAATTCTATTGTTGCTAAATTTATTTATAAAAATTTCGAAATGTTATTTACAGGAGATATAGAAGAAGTCGCAGAAAAAAATATAATTAAAAATAATTCAAAAAATTTACAAGCAGATATATTAAAAATTGCTCATCATGGTTCTAAAACATCATCAATACAAGAATTTATAGAAAAAGTAAAACCTAAAATTGCTTTAATTGGGGTAGGAGAAAAAAATACTTTTGGACATCCAAATAATAATGTTATATTAAGGTTAGAAAATATGCGGCACAAAAGTATTAAGAACCGATAAGCTTCGGAGAAATAAAAATTACTGTAAATAATTATCGGAAAAATACGAATAGATTCAAAGTTTACAAATAAATAGTGAATAAATTGGGAAATAATGCAAATAATATAAACATCAAATGTTAAAGGATGATGTTTATGAGGAATTTTTTACTAATTGTAACACTAATTTGTATATTTGTAGTTTGTGGAATTTGTGGATATTACATATACGAGGCAGCAACTAAAAATGAAAAAAATGATGATAATATGGCAGAACTTGCAAAAGTCGCAGTTGAAAATGGAGTAAATACTTCTACTCCTAGTCTACTTACTAGTATTGTAGAAGAAAAGGTATCCCCTAATGCAAATTTAATAATAAAAAAACATTATAAAGAATGTGGACATACTACAAAAGATTATGCAGAAATACCGGCTGAACTTGTAAATCTTAAAGAAAATGAGGTAAAAGAGAAACTTTCAGATTGGGAATTAAAAGGATTTTCCGCAAATGAGGTAGTAATACTAAAAGAAGTAACAGGAATATGTAATGAACATTTTGTATTAAGAGAAAAAGATGGAGTAATTGCTATATATACAGAAGATGCAGAAGGAAATGAAACATTACATGAACTTACAGAAATATCAACAGAATATTTAACAGAGCAAGATAGAGAAGAACTCCAAAAAGGAATAAAAGCAATTGGAAAAGAAGCTTTAAATAGTGCAATAGAAGATTTTGAATAAAAACAAAACCCGAAATATTTTTAATAATATTTCGGGTTTTATTTTTTAGTTATTATTTATTTTCTTTTGCACTTTTTTTCAATTTAGAGAATGTTTTAAAATACATATATAGTGCAAATATAGTAAGTGCAATAGCTATATAATATAAATACATGTCAAATGCTAGGTTTAAATTAAATTGCCTATCTAACATAGAAACAAGTATTGCCACATAGAATAATACTGTTGCTGCTTTACCATACCATCTACTTCCAACAACTGTGTTTTTATCATAAAGGAAAGCTGCTCCTGAAATCATTAATAATTCTTTTATTATAACTATAACTAAAATCCACACAGGAATAATTGATTGAATAACTAATACAATTAATGTAGAAATTTGAGTTAGCTTGTCTGCAAGAGGATCAAACAAAGTTCCAAAGTCTGTTATGAAATTGTATTTTCTAGCAATATATCCATCTAGTACATCAGTCATTCCAGATAGAGTTAAAAATATTACTGCGAGTACATAATTTTCCTCTAATGCAAAATAGAAAATTATTGGTATAAGTAAAAGCCTAATTGCGGTTAATATATTCGGTACATTTTTAAACATTTTAAAATCCTCCATTTATTACTAACTATTTTACCATAAAATTTAATTCATTATCAACAGTACTTACAAATATTGTTTGACCATTTAAAAGTTCACCTTTTAAAAGCATATCTGATAATGGGTCTTCAATATATCTTTGTATAGCACGTCTTAATGGCCTTGCTCCATATTTTAAGTCGATTCCATGATCCAATAAATATTTTTTTGCATCTTCTGTAATTTCTAAATTTATATTTTTATCTAATAAAGCATTTTTCGTTTCTTTTAATAATAAATCTATAATTTGTATTAATTCAACTTCTGTAAGTGGGTCAAATACTAAAATTTCATCAACTCTGTTTAAAAATTCTGGTCTAAATGTATCTTTTAAAGAGTCAAATATTTTATTTTTATCAACTGTTTGTTTAGCAAATCCAATTGAGTTATTATTTAAATTTGAACCAGAGTTAGATGTCATAATAATAATTGTATTTACAAAGCTAACTGTGTTTCCTTGCGAATCTGTAAGCTTTCCGTCATCTAAAACTTGAAGAAGAATATTAAATACATCTGGATGAGCTTTTTCTATTTCGTCTAACAGTATAATAGAATAAGGTTTTCTTTTTACTTTTTCAGTAAGTTGTCCTGCATCATCATAACCTACATATCCTGGAGGTGAACCAATTAGTTTTGATGTTGAATGACTTTCCATAAATTCAGACATATCAAAACGTATAATGGCATCTTCACTGCCAAACATTTCTGTTGCCAAAGCTTTGGCAAGTTCTGTTTTACCAACACCAGTAGGGCCAACAAACATAAATGAAGGTGGTCGTTTAGAACTTTGAAGTCCTGCACGATTTCTTCTTATTGTTTTTGCAACAGTAGAAACAGCGTTATCTTGACCGATTATTCTACTATGAAGATTTTTTTCTAAATTTAATAATTTTTGAGTTTCAGCTTCTGTAATTTTTTTAACTGGTATTTTTGTAGCATATTCAATAACTTCTGCAATATCTGCAACAGTTAATTCTTGAACTTTTAGTTGAGATTCAAGTTCCGCAATTCTTGATTGAATATTACATTCTTTTGTTTTTAAATCAGCAGCCTTTTTATAATCTTCAATAGAATCAGAAGAAACAGCATCTTCTTTTTCTTCTTCAATTTTTTTAAGTTCATTTTTTAATACTTCAAGCTCAAATAAAGTAGTATTATTTAAATTTAATCTTGAACATGCTTCATCTAATAAATCAATTGCTTTATCTGGCAAAAATCTATCATGAATATATTTTTCAGACATTTTTACAGTTTCTGCAATTACATCATTAGATATTCTAACTTTGTGATATTCTTCGTAATATCCTTTTATACCTTTAATTATTTCAATACTATCTTCGATATTTGGTTCGTCTATTATAACTGGTTGAAATCTTCTTTCTAAGGCAGAATCTTTTTCTATATATTTTCTATATTCTTTTAAAGTTGTGGTTCCAATTAATTGGATTTCTCCATTAGATAAAGATGGTTTTAGTATATTTGCAGCATTCATGGCATGTTCTGCATCACCTGCACCTATAATATTATGAATCTCGTCAATAACAAGAATTATATTTCCACATGCTTTACATTCATCTATTAAAGATTTCATTCTTGCTTCAAATTGACCTCTAAATTGAGTACCCGCAATGATTGCAGTCATATCTAGAAGATACACTTCTTTATTTAAAAGTTTTGCAGGAACTTTTTGTTCAGCTATTTTTATAGCCAAACCTTGTGCAATTGCAGTTTTACCAACACCTGGTTCACCAATTAAACAAGGATTGTTTTTAGAACGTCTATTTAATATTTGAATAATTCTTTGAATTTCACTGTTTCTACCAATAACTGCATCTAATTGATGATTTCTAGCTTGATTTGTTAAATTAGTTCCATAGGTATCTAGAAATTTTCTTTTCTTGTCCTTAGCCTTTTTTTCAACTTTTACTTTTTTCTTACCAGAAGAATTATTGCTTTCTGAATCATTATTTTCATTATTATTAGAAAACATATTAGCAAATATAGAGCCCAATGAATTATCACTATTTTCAGATAAATCATCAAAACTTGAATTTTCTAAATTATCAGAAAGGTTTTTAAAAATATTTTCAAACTGTCTAGACATGTTTTCTAAATCTTTTTCAGAAAGATTAGATTGCTTTGCAAGAACTTCAAGAGGATTAATTCCTTTTTCTTGTGCACATTGAAAACATAGTCCTTCTATTTCTTGTTTTCCATTAACTTCTTTATTAATAAAAATAACAGCAGTATTTTTATTACAATTTGAACATAACATATACACATTTCTCCTTACTCTTAACTTAATAATCATACCTTAAAAATAACATATAGTCAAGCTTTTTAGAGCCAAAATAATGAAATCTTAATAAATATATTTATATCCTGTATTGTTTGTAAAAAAATATTAAAATATTAAAAAAATAGGGATAAGCTGTATTTTAGCTGAATATATTAGTAGTGGGACAAAGTTAGAAAAGCTTATAAGCCATATGTCCGTAAGTAAAAATAAAATGTTACAAAAATTTGACAAGAAAGATTAAAACATGTATAATGTGAAAGAACCTAAGAGGAGGGATTAAGTTTTTTATGAAAAAAGATGAAAAGGCATCTGTTTCAGCAATAAAAATAATTGCGATTAGTATAATTTTTCTTTTATGTTCAGGAGTTGTAGTTGGAGCTTCAAATATAAATATAACTAATGTAAAAATACAATTTTCAAATAATTATGAATTAAATGTTTTAACAACAAAAACAAAAGTAAAAGAAATATTAGAAGACAATCATATAGTAATTGCAGATAACGAAACAGTAAAACCTGGACTTAATGAAGACGTAGGTTTTGATAAAACAATAAGAATCATAAAATCATCAGAGATAAACAATGCAGAAGAAGTTCAGGCAATAACCAATCTAGATGATATATTAACAACATATGGAGTTATAACAGAAGAAATTGTTACAATTCAAGAAGAAATACCATTTGAAACAATAACAAAAGACACAGCAGGAAGCGAAGACGGAACAACAAGAGTTATTAAAGAAGGACAAAATGGACTAAGAGAAGTTACATATAAAATAACATATAGAGATGCAGAAGAAATTGCAAGAGAAGAAATTTCAGCTAATGTAATAAAAGAACCAGTGGATAAAATTGTTCAAGTTAATACAAAGCAAACATCAAGAAGTGAGGTAGCAAGAACAACTCCGGGAAATTCTGCAACAGCTTCTATGTTACAAGCAAAAATAGCAGGAATAACACCAAAGGTAGTAACTTTGAATACATCTGCATATACTGCATCAACATGTGGTAAAAAACCAACAGATCCAGGTTATGGAGTAACAGCATCAGGAGCATATGCGAAAGCATGGTATACGGTAGCCGCAGGAAAAGGATATCCAATTGGAACAATTATTTATATACCATATTTTGCGAACAAACCAAATGGAGGATGGTTTATTGTACAAGATAGAGGTGGAGCAATTTCTAATAATAAGTTAGATGTTTATATGGATACATATAACGAATGTATTCAGTTTGGAAGAAGAAATTTAGAGTGTCATATATATGTATTGTAATTAAAACAAAGAGCAGATAATATTTTGATATTATTTGCTCTTTTATATTCTAATAATTCAAAACAATATGTCGAACAATGTCGAAAGATGTCTAAACTTGCGATGAAAAGTGCTTGCAAAGGTATTTACATTTACCACAAATGGATATATAATTTTAATAATTTCTTTAATGTATCAGAAATCTTCATAATAAGAGTAGACATTATTGAATGTTTGCTCTTATTTATTTAAAATCAGGCATTTCAGCCAACAAAATCAATTTTTTATAAGAAAGGAATAATATGTTATCAATTGTAGAAAGTATGGCATTGCATGGACTTACTGGCTATTTGGTTAATGTACAAATAGATGTGTCTGCCGGACTGCCACATTGGGAAATAGTTGGGCTTCCAGATGCATCTGTTAAAGAATCGAAAGAAAGGGTAAGAACTGCAATTAAAAATTCTGGAATAGAATTTCCAAGTAGAAAAATAACTGTGAATTTGGCACCAGCAAATACCAAAAAAGAAGGATCCTTTTTTGATTTACCTATTGCAATAGGAATATTAATAGCAACAGAAAATCTGCAAAATGCAGATATTAAAAACACAGTTTTTATGGGAGAACTATCACTAGATGGAACATTAAATAAAATAAATGGAGTATTACCTATGTGCATAGAGGCTTTAAGATTAGGAATAAAAAGGGTAATTCTACCTATTAAAAATGCAAAAGAAGCAAGTGTTGTAAATGGATTAGAAGTAATCGGAGTAAAAAATCTTAGCCAAGCAATAAGATATTTAAAAAATGAAGAAAAAATTCTACCACAGCAAACAGACATTAGGGAATTGCTAAAAAAAGATATAAAATATGATTTAGACTTTTCAGAAGTAAAAGGACAAGAAAATGTAAAGAGAGCATTAGAAATTGCAGCTGCTGGAGGACATAATTGTATACTTATAGGAAGTCCAGGTTCTGGAAAAACAATGCTAGCAAGGAGATTACCTTCAATTTTGCCAGATTTAAGTTTTGAAGAAGCCTTAGAAGTAAGTAAAATACATAGTATTGCAGGAGTGTTAAATGAAAATTCATTAGTATTTACAAGACCATTTAGAGCACCGCATCATACAATTTCAGGAGTAGCGCTTGTGGGAGGGGGAAAAATACCAAAACCACGGAGAAATAAGTTTAGCTCATTCTGGAGTTTTATTTTTAGATGAGCTACCAGAGTTTAATAAAAACACATTAGAGGTAATGAGGACTCCACTAGAAGATAGAGTTGTAACAATAAGTAGAGTTAATTCTACATTAACATATCCATGTAACTTTATGCTTATTGCTAGTATGAATCCATGTGCCTGCGGGTATTATGGCTCAAAAGATAAGGAATGTACTTGTACTCCTCAATCAATAGCTAAATACATGGGAAAAATAAGTGGACCTTTATTAGATAGAATAGATATACATATAGAAGTTACACCTGTTAAATATAAAAAGTTGCAAGATGATTCTAAAATTGAAAGTTCAGAAGTAGTGAAAAGAAGAGTTAATGAAGCCAGAAAATTACAAATGGAAAGATATAAAAAATATAATTTATATTCAAATTCAGAGTTAACTCCAAAATTGATAGAAGAATATTGCAAATTAGATAGTATATCACACAAAATACTTCAAAATGCATTCGATAAATTAGGCCTTAGTGCAAGAGCATATGGAAGAATTTTAAAAGTTGCAAGAACAATTGCAGATTTAGACCATAAAGAGAATATTGAATCTAAACATATTGCAGAAGCAATTCAGTATAGAAGTTTAGATAGAAAATATTTTTAAATTTAGGGAAGGAATATATGGAAGTTAAAATAATAAATATTGATGATAAACAATATCCAAAACAATTAAAAACTATACAAAATCCACCACTAAAACTATATGTTATTGGTAATGAAAAAATATTAGAAGATAATGGAATAGCCATAATAGGTTCTAGATGTTACACAGAATATGGAAAAACATATGCTTTAAAATTTTCAAAAGAGCTTGCAAAACAAGGCTTATGCATTATAAGTGGGATGGCATTAGGTATAGATACATTTGCACATGAAGGTGCATTAAGTGTAGGAGGGAAAACTATTGCAGTTTTAGGTAGTGGATTTAAATTTATTTATCCAGAAGAAAATAAGGACTTATTTTATAAAATCATAAATAGTGGAGGAGTGGTAATCTCAGAGTATGAACCTAATACTATGCCTAATTCTAAAAATTTTCCTACAAGAAACAGAATTGTAAGTGGACTCTCAAATGGAGTATTAGTTATTGAGGCATTTTATAGAAGCGGAACAAGTATAACTGCAAATTTAGCGGAAAAACAGGGTAAGAAAGTTTTTTGCATTCCTAGCAATTTAGATAGAAAAAATGGAGTAGGCACAAATAATTTAATTAAAGAAGGAGCAAGCCTTGTAACTTGTAGCAACGATATTTTGCAAGGATTGAATTTAGAGAAAATAGAAGATAATATGGAAAGAGAAATTGTAATCCCAGAAGAATACAAAATCATTTATGAAGCAATAGAAAATGAAGCTACAAACATTAATGTTATTTGCAAAAAATTAAAAACAGATATTAGTCAAATAAATGCAAGTTTGATGCTTATGGAATTAGAGGGATATATTAAATCTTTGCCAGGAAATTATTATGAAAAGGTGATATAAAAAATGTTTTATAAACAAGATTTTGGACAAAATGGGGAAAACATTGCCGAGAATTACTTAAAAAGTATAGGATATTTTATATTAAATAGAAATTATAGGTGCAAACAAGGTGAAATTGACATTATTGCAAAAGATGGGGAAGAGATAGTTTTTGTAGAGGTAAAAACGAGGAGCAGTATCATATATGGAAATCCAGCAGAAGCGGTTGATACTTATAAGCAAAAACATATAAGAAAAGCCGCTGAGGTTTATGTTTATTCTAATCAGTTATATAATTGCTATATTAGGTTTGATGTTATTGAGGTTTACCTAAATAGACAAACATATAGAATAAATCATATTAAACAGGCTTGGGATTATGGTAATACATAATTAATCAGGAGTATTATATCAGGATAAATCAATTATATTAAGAATTTAAAGCCAAATGTGCTGATAATTATACTGAGAGACGAGTAATGGCAAAAGTATTGATTTGGCTAATGAAATAATGTTAAAATAGGAGGAGAAAGATAAAGTGTCAGAAACAGAAAAAATTAAATTACTACCAAAGAATGATATAATTTTCAAGAATCTATTTTCCGAAGTAGGAAATGAGGATATGCTTAAAGAATTATTAGAAGAAATTACAAAAATAGAAATAAAAGAAATAGAGGTACAAAAAGAAGTAGAACTCAGCCAAATGAATACAAAAGAAAAGTATGGTAAGTTAGATTTAAGAGTAATAATAAATAAAAATACAATAGCAATAATAGAAATGCAAA
>CAMMLS010000007.1 GCA_946497775.1 uncultured Clostridium sp. | reverse complement strand
TATTAATAGCACTATTATTGTTATTACTAATGCTATTAATGTTATTCCGCTTTTTACTTCTTGTGTTTTCTAATATTTTGGGTCTTAATTTCTTTTCTTTCATTTTTTCTTACCCTCTTTCGTTCTATCTGACATAAACATTATATACAAGGCAGAGCTCTTTGTCTACTATTTTTCACACTTTTTATCTGATTTTGACAAATAAAATATTAATTTATGCCTATCTCACGGATACTTCCTTTTTATAAATTTCTTCTAATTCTTTTCTATCTAATCCTGTGTACTTTTCAATAAGCTCTCGTTTTACTTTATCTTTCATTATTTTTTATTTGATTATATGTTTCTCCTACTTCTAAACTACTTGCCATTATTTTACTTGCATAATACATTGCTCTTTTATCCATTTCACAATTATCTTCTAATTGCATTTCTATAATCACTATTGTATTTTCATTTCTTCTTGCTTCATATTTTCTTACCTCTATTGCAACTTAAATTGCCCACCATATCAATACTTTTCCAAATACTCGTCCCACAGTATAAAATCACCTCCTGATATTTTTTATTATAATCTAATTGATAAAATCGGCTGATACGCCAATGACTAATTATGTCATTTCCTAATGTTGCTTTTTAGAATTAAGATGTTATTATTTTACTATACCATTTTCCAAAAGTAACTACTTCCTATCCCGCTTTTCATCGCAAATTTAGACATTTTTCGAGTTTTAGTTTTTACTTCAAAAATGCAAAAGCAGCAAAAATCCACCTTGCTACATAAGGTAGATTTTTTGTTACTTTTATTTTAATAAAATATAATTTAGAGCACTAGTCTTCGTCCTCGTCGTCTGCATATTTATAGCTTCCACACATAGATTCATCTGGCTGTTGTGTATCGCAATCACTACAAGGCTCTACACTTATTTCTTCAAGAAGACATTTATCATTTGCAATATCATTATATAAACAGCTAGAAACTGTACAGTTTATTTTTTGTTTTTTCTCCATTTTATTTTCCTCCTTTTGCAAAATTATTATATGCAATTTAAGCATTTTTATGTTGACAATTTTAACATGAGGAAAATTTTTTCAAAATAAATTTATATAGCATCTACTGTATCTATTCCTAGCAATTCTAATGATGTTTTTATTGCAACTCCAATACAATAAATTAATTGTAATCTCATATTTTTAAGCTCCTCTGTTTCTGCATTTAAGATTGAATAATCATGGTAATAGCTTGAAAATAATTTTGTAAGCTCATATACATAATTTGCTATTATATTTGGTGTTAACTTTTCTGTTACTTTTTGTATTATTTCCTTAAATTCTTCTAATTTCTGAATTATCTCAATTTCCGCATCTGCATTAAGTAAATCATACTTGTCTAATTTTTCTATATCCTCATAATTAGCTTTTCTCAAAATAGAATTAATTCTTGCATAATTATATTGAATATACAAACTAGTATCTCCATCAAAACTTAATGATTTTTCTAAATCGAAAATTACATTTTTTTCGCAAGAACCTTTTAAAATTGTATATTTAACTGCTCCATATGCTATTTTTTTAGCTTTCTCTTCGTCCACTTCACCATTATTTCTTTTTGCCAGCTCTTGTTTAGTTTTGTCTAAAATCTCTCTCATAAAATCTTCTAATAATACTACTGTCCCATTTCTTGTAGACATTTTACCATCTGGTAATAAAACAAATGAATAATGAATTACTTCTGGTGCTTTATATCCTAATAAATCTAATGCGGCACTAATTTGTTTAAAATATAATTTTTGGTCTTCACCTAAAACAATTATATTTTTATCTGCATTCCTGTTTGCTTTATATATACTATATGCAATATCTCTTAAAGGGTATAGCGAAGTTTTGTCTGCTCTTGTTACAACTAATACAGGTGCTTTCATTGGAATTTTATATTCTTCTTGATTTATTGCAAGTCTTCCATCTTCTGCCTCAAACAGTTTTCCTGTTTCTTCTAATTTTTTTAGTATTTCATTTACTGTTCCATTTAAAATAAAATCAGATTCATAATCAAAATAATCATATTTTATTCCAAGCTCTGCAAAAATTGCTCTTTGTCCTTCTATACATATTTGAACAATTTTTCTAAATTTTTCAATTGTTTCTCTATCTCCACTTTCTAATTTATTTAAATTTTCAAAAACTTCTTGTTCTAAACTTTCATTTTCTTTTATTTCTTTGTTAATATCTATATAAATTTGTAATAATTCGTCAAATGTTACATTTTCTCTATTCTTAGTTCCTACCAAAAGCATTGAAATTTGTTTGCCTATGTCGTTAACAAAATAATGTGTTTCTACATTATAATTATTAAATTTAAGTAATCTAACAATTGAGTCTCCAATTAAAGCATTTCTAGCTCTACCAATATGTGGAGATGCATTTGGATTTATACTTGTATGCTCAACTAGTGCTTTTTTTCCTTTTCCCTCTTTTGTAGAACCGTATTCCTCGCCTTTATTTTCAATTTCTTCTAGAATTTCTTTTATATACAAATCCTTTTTTACAAATATATTAACATAACCAGAAACAACTTCAACCTTTTGAATTTCATCTATGTTTATTTTATTTTTTATTTCTTCTGCTATAATTTGTGGTGATTTTTTAAATTCCTTTGCTAATCTAAAACAAGGGAAAGAATAATCTCCCATATCTAAATTTGGTGATTTTTCTATCATATTTTCTATTTCTAAAACATCTTTATTTAAAATATTTGCAATTTCATTTGCTATAACATTTTTTAAGTTCATTTAAATCCTCCCTTTAAGAATTGTTAAATTGTCTAATAAATTATACCAATATTATGGTTAAAAGTAAATAATTTACACATAAAAAACCTCTTATAAAAAATCATAAGAGGTTTTTTTTAAATTATCTTCCACATCCACAATTGTTGTTATTTGGATTATTCATTCCATTCATATAAAATTTTCTCTGTGCTAGTTTTTCTTGTACTCCTCTTAGTGCTTCACCAAATCTTTGGAAGTGTACTATTTCTCTTTCACGTAAGAATTTTAATGGGTCTAATACTTCTGGTGAATCAGCACATAAGTCAATTAGTTTTTCGTATGTGGCTCTAGCTTTTTGTTCTGCTGCTAAATCTTCTTGAAGATTTGCTATTGGGTCACCTTTTGCAGCTAGCACTGATGCAGAGAAAGGAACTCCTGCTGCTGATTGAGGATATACATCTACCCCATGATCTGTGTAATATGCGCCTAATCCAGCGGCTCTTAGTTCTTCTACTGTTGCATCTTTTGTTAGTTGGTGTACTATAGTTCCAACCATTTCTAAGTGTGCAAGTTCGTTCGCACCAAAAAGTAGTCGTTTGAAACCTAAAAAATTTGTGCCTATATTCCCTTATTAATTTTAGGATATAAATTTATTATAAAATTTGTTGGATCTGAATCTTTTCTTATTGCTTTTTCTGTTTTTAGATATGTAACTCCGAGCAAGCATTATTTTTAGTAAATTATTTTTTTCTTCTGCTGTTTTTAATAAATTATATACATCTAATACATTTTCGATTTTAGGTACTAATACTTTTTTCTTTATATCAACAATTTTTTCTTGCGATAATTTTGTTTTATAGTTTTGAATAGAATTATTTATTCTTACTAAATTTTGTAATACCGCTTCACTTCTTGTCTTAAACATTTCTTTCGTATATGTACCATCTTCTAAAAAATTAAATATACTAAGTAACTTATCATTTTCTTTTTTTGCCTCTTGCTCTAATGATGTAATTGTTTTTTCTATTGATTCTATCTTGTTATGATTGATTTTATCTAAATATTCTTGATAATCAAATTTATAATGTTCTAGCCATTTTTTTAATCCATATAAGACCTTATCTTCTACATAGCAAAACTTTGAGCTTATATTATCACATTTAGGATTATCACAATATAAAGTTGGCTCTTTACTATATTTTGAGTAAGACCTTCTTTTCATTTTCTTACCACATTTAGCACATATAATCAATCCACATAAAGGATTTTGCACTACATTATTGTGTGCTACAGGTGCAGAATTTAAACTTCTTTTAGCTGATGCAATTTTCCATGTTTTTTCATCTATAATTGGTTTGTGTAATCCATCAACTAATATGTAATTTTTATTTCTTGGTCTTGTGGATATAAGCTTTTCACGTTTATACACTTTTACTACTTTTCTACCATTCCATTTTATTTTTCCTAAATAAACAGGATTTTCTAGTATTCCCCCTACAGTAGAAACAGTCCACTTTTCATTTTTTCTTGGTTTTAATCCCATTTCATTTAATTTTCTAGTAACTTCTCCGATTGATAAATCATCATAAGCATATAAGTCAAACATTATTTTTACTGTATTCGCCTCTGCATTTTTTCTTAATGTATATCCTTTGTCTCCTTTTATTTTTACTCTATCATATCCAAAAGGTGCTATACTTCCAACATATTTTCCTTCTTTTACTGATAATATTCTTCCTCTTTGTAATCTTCTATTTATTACCTTATATTCTCTTCTTGACATGAACAATCCAAATTCAAAATATTCTTCATCAAATTCATCATTTGGATCATAGGTCTTAATAGGTGTTATTATTTTTGTATTAGAAATTTTAAAGGCTTTTGAAACTATTCCTTGATCCATTGTTTCCCCACGAGCCAATCTTTCTACTTCAACAACAAGCACACCTTTCCATTTTCCTTGTCTAACATCTGATAGTAGTTTTTGCATTTCTGGTCTTGCCTCAATAGTCTCTCCACTTACTATCTCTTTGTATATTTTTCCTATACTTAATCCTTTTTTATTTGCTAATTCTAATAATATATGTTCATGTCTTGCAAGAGTTTCGCCTTCACCTTTTGCCTCTGCCTCTATATCTGCTCTTGATTTTCTTAAATAAATTGCATAATCTCCGAATCACATCTAACACTTTTTCGTTAGAATAACTTTTTATTATTTCTTCCAAAATTCCCCCTTTCTTCTGTAAATTTAATTAAACCTAAGAAGCTATCTTAGGTTTAATTAAGTTACAAAACATTTTCGGAATTTCCTGAAATTTTCTTTATTGTTAAGCTTAATAATGTATTAAATATATCTTTACTTTCTTCATTTGTTCCAATATCTCTATCATCAATCCTAATTATTGTAGAGTCACTTTTATATTCATCAACTATCATACATACACCTCTTTTAATATGTATGCATAGGATAAATAAAACTTGAATTAAATATATATTTTACTCTATTTTTCTTCCCACTATAACAAATCTTCCGTCTTTTACATGGTAGGAACATGTAGACAAAGTAATTAATTGATTTCCATATTTAGCTGATGCATCTATATTGTATAATGATGCTTTTTTTGCATTTGTTATAAACTGATTATATTCCTCTTCTGTGTTGGCATTTACAAAATAATAATATCTAAATACATTTTTTTCAGATTTATAATATACTCTTGATTTAAAAACAGATATTATTTCATATTCTGCATCTTCATTTTCAGTTGTAAAACGGATTGTTGGGTGTTGATTGTAAAACTTTTGGCTAGCATATTTTAATAAATCCTGAAACATGGTTCCATTACCCATATTGTGTCCGTATATTAATAAATTGCTACTTGGTATTGTCCAATCATATTCTTTTGTTAAAAATATAGAGCCGTTTTTAGACTTTTCTTTTTTATAATTATGGGTCATATAATATTCATTATCTGTTCCTTGTAACACAGGATAATTAATATTTGTATTTGGTATTTCTATCCATCCTACTATATCTGGATTTTCTTGTTTTAATTGTTTTACTTTAATAATTCTTTCAGACTCTACTGCTGTTGTTTGTTTCTGTTCTTCTATATTTTCTATATTTATTTTATCAATATTTATTTGTTTGTTTTGCAATTGTTTTGCAATTTCAATATTGTATTTATTTAATAAATTACTTTCATCTATTGCTTCTTTTCTTAACAACAAAAACTCTATAATATATGAAACTGATAATATTATTGCTAAAATCAGAATGAAATATATAAACGGCCTTACTTTAATTTCTTTTTTCATAGTTCACCACAATATATTATTTAAGGATAGACTTTTCAGACTATCCTTTTATATTTTTATTTTTTAATATAACAATTGCCGTTACAGAAAATAATAACGTTAATACTGCTATTTCTAAATAGTTTTCTACTCCTGTTTTTGGAGTTTCATCTTTTTCTTCCGGAACTGGTTCAGGCTCGGGTTCAGGCTCTGGTTCTGTTATTTCTATTGTAGAAATTTTTGCATAAATAGTTGTATCAGTTGTTAATGGATTTTCAAATTTAAATTGTTCTTTGTACTCAGCATCTTTATAAAATCCATCTATTGTCTGGTTTTCTTCTAAATTAATATGAGATTTTAATAAATCAGCTGTGATTGTTTTTCCTGATTCTACTGTTATTTTATTTGTTTTATTATTTGCAACTATTGTTACAATAATTGTTTTAATATCTACATTAGGTGTAGCTTTGTCCGGTATAGAAGTTTCTGAAATTACATTATTAGATGAGTCAGTTAAAACAACTTTATTTCCTGATAAAACAACTTTATTTGTTGTATTTTCTGTGTTTGTTATTGTAAATTCTGTAAGATATCCGTTTTCAGCTGGTTTAATTACATTTTTATTAGATTCTGATGTTAATACTCCATTCATTATTAGTGTTGGATTATGAGTTGCTGCTGAACCTTTATCAATTTCTATCCCATTGTTTTCATTTGCGCCATTATTTCCTAAGTGTAAATTTTTAACTTCTACAATACCACCATTGGCAAGAACTCCTCCATAATTAAATCCTGATATTGATACATTATCCAATATTACAGTTGCACCATCATATGATTGAACACCATATTTAGGACCATTTTTTAATTTAATGTTTTTTAGTGTAAGCTTAGCATCAGAAAATTGTGCTGTAAACATTGTTTGATTTCCTGATGTTGAAGTCCAATCGTTAGATCCTACTATATTATGTCCATTTCCGTCAATTGTTAGTTTTTTAGCAATTACTATAGGTTTTGTTACCGTTATATCATTTTGAAGTACTATTGTTTCTCCCGGATCTGCACTTGAAATTTCATTATTTAAAGTTTCTTCATTATAAACTGTTCTGGCAGCATTACTAGAATTAGGTATTATTAAAAACGCACTAATCATTGCTATTGTTAATAAAATTAGTTTTACAGTTTTCTTCATTTTTTCACCTCCGACAATATTTAGTCTTTCCTTTTTATATCTATTTATTTATAAATTTTCAGATTAAAATTTTCCAATTTTTTAACATCAAAAAATTTTTTATAAACATCTATAACAGTTTAGCCAATTCAAACGATTACTTAATTAACTAATTCTTCTGTACCAATATCGTTTAAAATTGCTTTTGCATTTTCATCTGGCATTCCAAATCTTTGAGATAAATATCTAAGTGATGCTGCAAGTTCTCCATCTGGTCCACCATATTGAGATATTATAAATTTAGCAAGCATTGGATTTTTACATTTTATATTTATTGGATATTCTAATGCTTTTTGATAAGTCCACATTAATAATTCCCCCTTTCCCAAGGCCATGGTTCTTCTAGCCATCTCCATTTATTGCATGGATAATAAATACTTAATGGTCCATACATTTTCTGGTATTTGTCTTTTAAGTCTCTTAACCTTTTTGCATATTCTCTATGCAAATAAAGTGCTCGTTGGTCTTCGGGTTGTGTATCTAAATATAAACCTAATTCAATTATTGCGAAATTCAATTCACGTATTTGCATCATCATGTTTTCTCTTACTTCATCTCTTTTATTTTCACATTCCATATGTTCTTCATTACAGTTCATTATCTATTACACCCCTTTCCTATTCTATTGGTTTCTTCAATATATCTTATTTCATCCATAGATTGCCCTGGGCAATATGGGCTTACTAATTCTGGAAATATTGTTCCCATTCTTAATCCAACTTCTGGTAAAAATGTTTTATTCATTCTTTGCCAAGGTACATAGCTTTGTGCAAGCATTGGATTTTCTGGAAATAAATTTTCTTCTTCATCAAATCCACACATACATTCATCCCCATAATTATTATATCCACTTGGTACATTTGAGCATTTACTTTCATATGCATCACACACGTCGTTGTTTTGCATGCATTGACAGTGGCATTTACAATTTCTATACATTAATTATTCCCCCTTTTTTTAGGTTATACTTTATTATATTTCTACCAATGACAAAATGTGTCTTTTTTTGATTTTTTTATAAATTTTATGCATAAATTTTCATAAATTATCAATAATAGGATTAAATAGATTTTTAAAGGAGGGAAAATTTTGAAAGCAACAGGTGTAGTTAGAAGAATTGATGATTTAGGTAGAATTGTTATTCCAAAAGAAATTAGGAAAACATTAAGAATAAAAGAAGGCGATCCATTAGAAATCTTTACAGATAAAAATGGTGAAGTTATATTAAAAAAATATTCTCCAATTGGAGAATTATCTGAATTTGCAATAGGATATGCAGAAACACTTGCAAAAACAACTGGTCATATTGCTTGTATAACAGATAAAGATAGTGTTATTGCAATATCTGGTGCTCCAAAAAAAGAATTTTTTGGTCAGAATTTAAGTCCAGAGCTTGAAGAAGTTATGGATAATAAAGAAATTTATAAAAGTTCTGAAAATAATGAAATTTCTTTACCTATAACTCAAAATGATAATAGAGAAAGAAAATTCAATTCACAAGTAGTATATCCAATTGTTTCGCAAGGTGATACAATTGGTAGCATAATATTATTATCAAAAGATGCTACTACAAAAATGGGAGATGTTGAACTTAAAGTTATTCAGTCTGCCGCCGGTTTTTTAGGTAGTCAAATGGATATATAAATAAAAAAGACTAAATCTAAAATGTTAATTAGATTTAGTCTTTTTTATTTAATTTATTTTCTCAAATAATTTTAATTGATTTTTATCTATATATTTTCTTATTAAATAAATTCCTGCTACAAGAATAATTGCAAATAATATTGCAGTTATTATATAAGATATTTTTGCCATTATAAAACCTATTGGTATTAATAAAATTATAATTGCAATACTTAGTGCAAATTCAAATATCATATTAAAGTTTTGTTTTACTACTGCATATTCTGTATCCCATTTTAGCTTTGGCCTCTTTAAATCTACTATTATCATCAAATATGAATAAAGTATGCTAAATAAAATTGATATTATTGCACTTATAATTGCAAATAATATTGTTACTTTAAAAAGTACTATGGCAATTGTAATTATTATAGCTATTGTAAGCATATTCATAATAACTGCTGGAATTATTTTATATGTGCATTGTTTTGAAAGTGATAAAGGAATGTATTTCATAAAAACTGCGTTTTCTCCATCTCTTGAAATTGCAGTAACTGAAATAAAATTCATTACATATAAAAATACATTTATCCCTGTTATAATTAGCATTCCCACAGTATTGCTAATTTCTATATCTTTTGTTCCAAGCTGATTTAGTTGTTCTGTTCCTCCCATACTAGCAATTACAGATATTATCATTATTATTGGTATAAGTGCAGAAGGAAGTATACATTGTGTAAAAAATATTGGATTTTTAAATAATATAATTAGTTCTTTTTTTACATATGAAAATCCTATTTTTTGCCTTTTATAATTTAACCCAGATTTATTTTTTACTTTTTTCTTTTTACCACTATACCCTGCTCCTATTGCTCCTTTAAGGTAAAGTTTTTGTGCCAAAAATACGAATACTATATATGCAATTAGAGTTATTCCTATCAATTTTAATAAAGATAATAATCCATTTATATTATTATAATTTGTTATTGCATTTATACTATCTCCTAATGTAATAAAATAATCGTCTATTTGCTCTACTAATCCATTTACTTGTGTTATCATTTGAATCATTTGTTCATTGGTTGTTTCATTTTGTCCTGTTAGATTCATTTGCATAAATATTACCGCAAGTATTAATATAATTGTTGCAATAACTTGAAATTTATCTTTGTTTTTTGTAAGTCTAGAAAAGCACATTGCAATCATTACTATTATGCAAGCTATTATTGCTGGTAATATTGGAAATATAAGTAATACAAGTAACGCATATAAGTAATAGAGAATAGTTGCACCTGTTAATATTCCATATATAACAAATGGTGCTAACATGAATATAAATACTGTTACATATTCTGTAATAATTAAAGTATTAAATTTTGCAATAACTATTTCATATGGTTTTAGCGGAAATGGCAATATATATTCTATATCTTTTGCAAAATAGAATAAATTTATAGATGTAATAAGTGTTTGTATTATTAGCAAAATAGCCACACTTAAAAGTGCTAGCCCTAAAAATAATGCTGGTTGTCCTACTTGATTTAGTGCATCTATCATTCCAAAGCTTATGAATCCAAATATAGCCATTAAATATATACATAAAATAATTATTCCAACTATCTTTAATATTTTACCAGATAGGGTTTGTTTTTTAGAGGTTTCTTGATATCTTGAAAAAGATGTTTTAAGGAAAACTTTTGTTAATTTTAATATTTTATTCATTTTCTGTTATCTCTAAGAATAATTGTTCTAGTGAACCATCTTCTGCAAATTTATCTCTTAACTCTTTTACAGTTCCAACAAAAATAAGTTTTCCTTTATTTATTATACCAACTCTATCACATATTTTTTCTGCAACCTCTAATATATGTGTAGAAAAGAACACACTATTTCCTTCATTTGCATGTTTTCTCATTAATTCTTTAAGTTTAAAAGATGCTTTTGGATCTAGCCCTGTCATTGGTTCGTCTAAAATCCAATTTTTAGGATTGTGCATTAAAACACTTACAACTAAAATTTTTTGTCTCATACCATGAGAATAACTTTGCATTGTTTCATCTAAATTATCATATATTTCAAACTCTTTCGTTAAATATTCTATTTTTTCTTTTCTCTCTTCTTCTGGAATTTCATAAATATCTGCTATAAAATTTAAAAATTCTATGCCCTTTAGTTTTAAAAACATATCTGGGCTATCTGGAACATACCCAAATTGCTTTTTTGCCTGTATTGGTTCTGCTTTAATGTTTTTCCCATCTATTAAAATTTCACCATCATCAGGGTTTAGTATACCTGTTATCATTTTGATAGTGGTAGTCTTTCCCGCTCCATTTGGTCCTAGAAATCCAAAAATTTCACCATTTTTTATTTCTAAATTTAGTGTATCAATAGTTTTTTTGCCTTTTACATATGATTTGTTAACATTATTTATTACAATCATATTTTATCCCCTTTCTCCATATAAGATTGTAATCATTATACTGTATTTTAAATTCATTTGCAATTTTAAATTAAAATTTTAATAATAATTAATTGATTTTTTAATAAATATCCATTATAATAAAATAAATGCGGGTATAATTTAGTGGTAGAATGTCATGCTTCCGACCTGATAGCGAGGGTTCGATTCCCTCTACCCGCTCCACTGAATTTGTACTCCCAAATGGGAATTTTTTAAGACTGATAGATTAATACTATCAGTCTTAATTTTTATGCTTCTTTAAGGCTATTTTCGTTTAATAAAAAGTCATATATACTCATATATATTATTCCATTATCATCTTGCCATTTAATAAAATGATCATAAACTATAACTATTTTTTTGAAATTATCTCCTACATTTAAAAGTGATTGTAGCTCTTGCTTTTTTTTATTATCGTCCTCTATACTATATGCTGATTGAATATAATATTTATCACTACCTTTATTTACTACAAAATCTATCTCTAATTGTTTATAATCTTTTTTGCCGTTATTTAAATTATTTCTTTTTTCTACAACACCTACATCTACATTAAAACCTCTTCTTCTAAGTTCTGTATATATTATATTTTCCATTATATGAGTCTTTTCTAATTGTCTAAAATTAATTAAACTATTTCTAATTCCAATATCTACAAAATAATATTTTGATGGAGTTTCAATATATTTTTTTCCTTTTACATCAAATCTTTTAGATTTTTCAATTAAAAAAGCTTCTTCTAAATACTTTAAATATAATGCTATTGTTTTATTTGTAATATTTTTATTTCCTTTACTGATAAATGTATTATATAGTTTTGTTGGATTAGTAAGAGAACCTATACTTGAAGATATTATTTCTATTAAAGTTTTTAATTCTTCATCGTTTCTTATATTATTTCTTTCAATTACGTCATTAATATATACATTATCTTTTTGAAAATTTAAGTAATCGATTTTTTCTTCAACTGTTTTAAAAGTTGTAATTAGAGGTAATCCTCCATAAATTATATATTCATCTAAACCTTTTACTTCATTACCATCATATACTGACATAAACTCAGAAAAGCTTAGAGGATAAACTTTTATCTCATCACCACGACCTCTAAATTCAGTAATTATATCTGAAGACAAGAATTTAGAATTACTTCCTGTTACATATACATCTAGATTTGATTTTCTTAAAAAGCTATTTAAAACACTTTCAAAATTATCTACTTTTTGAATTTCGTCTAAAATAATATAGTAAGTATTGTTATCAGTTACTTTATTCATAATATATTCATAAAGTTTTTTAGGGTTAGTATATTCTTCGTTCTCAATAGAGTCTAATTCTAATTTTATAATGTGATTTTCTTTAACACCGCTTTCTAGTAAATAGTTCTTAAAAATTGGATCGAGTAAGTATGATTTACCACTTCTTCTAATTCCAGTAATTATTTTTATAAGTTTATTTTCTTTTTTAGATATTAATTTACTTAAATAATAATTTCTTTCAATTTCCATAACATATCTCCTTTAATAAACTAATAATAGTATATACTAAAAATAATTTTTTATCAATGTTTATTCCAAAAAAACTGTCCAAGTCCATCTTTTTTGAATTTGTTTTATATAAGTATTGAAAATTATTTTTATTTATTCTATAATATTTCTAGAAAGAGAACAAAGTTCGTAACTTGTATGTAATTTGCTCCAATTGAAAACAACTTATGAATTATAAAAAGTTCATAAGTTTTATTTTATATAATAAAAGACCCAATCATTTCTGATGAGTCTATAATTATCTATTTAATTAATTACTAGTTTTCTTCTAATATCTTTTCATTAAATTTTTCTAAGAATTCTTTTGAATTTGTCCACTCAAAGTCATATCCAGATAATTCATATAATGCATTTGCACACATATATTCATATAAACCTGCATTAGGGCTTTTATATAAAATTAAGTATAATGGTTTCATAGCAGGAGTTCCCATATTTAAAACTTTTTTGTATCTTTCACTTTTAAATACTCTTGTCCATCCTTCTGTAATTACTATTTCTGGATTTTTCCTTTCTGCCTCTGCTTCTTCCTCTACTAGTGTTTGAAGTTCTGTTGCAATTTGTGTTAATAATTCTTCATCTACATTTTGAAATAGTAATTCTTCATTAATTCCATTGGCTGTAATTTCTTCCCATTTTATTGCATTACTTTCAGTGTTAACAGGAATAGGACTAATATTTTGTATTTCAAAATTAAAGTCTTCTCTATCTGTAATACTTTTTTCAGTTAGCTTGTATGTAACAACTATACTAATAATTATAATCAATGTAATAAAAAGTCCAATAATTACTTTCTTATTTTGGTTCATTTTAATACCAATTTAACCTTTCATTTTATTTAGTGTAATTTCTTCTTTCAAATCATTATAATTCATAATTTATTTGCTTCTCAATAGCTTATATTTAACAATTTGTTTGTTGTTCTCATATATATTAATCAAAATTTAAATCTAAATACACATAATTATTCATATCATAATTCAGATTCTTTTCTATTAATTTATTTGCAATTTTACAGCATTTGGACATTCTTTTTCCTTTAAATAATGGGTCTATGTATCTAACTTTTACTCCATGATGTACATAGTAGACATTTTTTGGTTCTTCTTTTGATATTTTTACTTTTTTAGCATTTTTCCAAATATTAAATAATTTACTATAATCAGAATTTTCTATAATGTTAATTACTTCACTTTCTTTTAAAGTATATAAATCTTTTTGGGAAATTTTGTTTTCATTGCTTAGTCTTTTTAAAATATCTGCTAAAAATTGCATAGAGTATCTTGTTCTATCTTCACGATATATAATAGATAACTTACTTGTAATTCTAACAAAATCTCTTGCTATTTTCTTAGTTTTAAAACCTAGCTCTAATTCATCTTCTTCATTTTTTTGAATTTCTATATCATTATATATGTCTTTAATAGTTTCAAGATTTAGCATTTTATAAGTAAATAAAGCATTAGAAAGAGAATACTCTAATCTGTCAGCAGATAATTTTGGAGTATCATTGTCCGCTATTGGGTATAAATGGTAATTATCTACTTCGGCAATATCAATTTTATCTCTTTTTAATGATTCCATTATTTCTTTTGAATTTTTAATTATGTCTGTCGTTAAATTTTCTGTTGACTCTTGTTTCATATAATCTCCATTTAGGAAATCTATGCAATGTTTAAATACTGGCGTAGCTATATCATGAAATAAACCAGATAAAGTTTGTTTTTTATCATGCGTAAAATGCCAAACAATTAGAGCAACTGCAATAGAATGGTCTAAACTGGAAAAGAAAAAATTGCTTTCAAATAAATCTGAATATATAGTACCGCAAGTAACACTAATATATTGTTGTGATAATAATTCTTTTGTTTCTATATACTCATTTAACCATTCTGGAAAATTAGGTTCTAAAATTTCAAAATATTCTTTTATTTCTTTATTCATGCTATTATAATATGTATTCATCTTTATGTTCCTTGCTCCTACAAATAAAAAACTCCTTATTTTTTAAATACTAAAATCGCTTTTGCTGTACCTGTAATTGACATAGTAATTAACTCATAACCATCTTGTAACATTTCATTTGCTTTTTCTTCTACTTTTTGTGCCATATCATCTGCTTTTGGTGAATATTCTATAACAACTGTTTTATACATTTTTACACCTCCCAACTTTTCTTATATAAATCATAAAAACATAAAACTGTATTAAAATTCAGGTTCATCATACACTAATTTTCCATCTGCACTTATTGTAAATTTTACTCTTATAGTAATCGAATCATCATCAGATAATATAAATTCATATTCTCCGCTCACCTAATGTTCCATATAATTTTGTCCAATTGAATTTTCTTCCATCTATAAAATATTGTTCATTATCATTTGCTGCTGGCAAGTTATATATCGAAGTTTCTTCTGTACTTTCACTAGTAATATTTGAAATTTTTTCTACTTCTTTCCATATATATTCTGTTCCAGTTCCGAGTGTAGCCGGCAGTAGAGTTACTTGTGTTTTCTCCCATTTGCTCTCCTATACCAGTATAGGCTTCATTTTTAACTTTTTTATTAATTATATAACTATGTGCATAATTATATGGTAATTCATTTGTATCTTTTATATTTAAAGTTATTCCACTATTTGTTAGCTCAGATATTGTAATAGTTACATTATCTTTTGAATTATAACAATATCTTAGTATATCATCTGGTATTGTAATATCACTTTTTTCTTTTATTATTTCAATTTTTCCAATATTACCAAGTTGTGCTGGATAAGAGTCCATTACCATTCCATCAAAATAAATTAAAATCTCTTGATCTTTTTCAAAATCAACATCTTTAAAATTACTTAATCCTATGCTATATAATGAAGGTGTTTCTCCTATATCCATAGCAAGTAAACTATTTTCATTTACTTTTACTACTACTGCTTGTAAAGTTGCACTCATATTATCATTTTCAAGTTCTTTACTATTTTTTTCTTCACGTAGTTGCCATATTAACACTAAAACAGCAATTAATATTACTATTGCTATTACTGCTACCATAATTTTCGTTTTTTATTCATAATTATCCCTCCATATCTTTTATTTTGCTAAAGCAAAAACTCCTTTACAATGTAATTATATAATAATATAACCGCATTGTAAAGGAAGTTTTTTATGCCGTTTATTTTTAGTTACACTAAACTTGCTTCTTTTTTTCTTACAATCTCGCATATCATGTCTGCTGTTTTTTCTACACCTAGGGCATCACTATTTATACATATGTCGTAATTTTTAAAGTCTTTCCATTCTTTTCCTGTATAATATTTATAGTGATTTCCTCTTTGTTTTTCTATTCTTACAATTTCTTTTTCTGCTTTTTCTTTATCTAGTCCATAATATGTAGTTGCTCTTTTTATTTTATCTTCCATTGTACTATAAATAAATACTTTAACTATGTTTTCTTTATCTGCCAATATGCTATCTGCACATCTTCCTATTATTATACAAGATTCTTTGTCCGCAATTTCTTTAATTAACTCAGATTCTTTTGCAAATAATTCATCTGAATTATTAAATTCTGAATAATATCCACTATTTAATGGTGCAAGCTTAGTTCTTTTTTGTTCATTTTGTTCAATATATTCCTCAGATAGTCCTGTTTCTTCTGCTACTTTTATAACAAAATCTTTATCATATAGTTTTATTCCTAATTTTTCAGCGACTAGTTTTGCTACATATCTACCACCTGAACCATATTCTCTCGAAAGAGTTATAACTATTTGTTTATTCAAATTGTTATCTACAACAGTATTGTCGCTTAATGTTTGACTTACTGCATATGTTTTCTTTAAGTATTTTACTTCTACTAAAAGTAGTATTGTTGCTATAACAAATGCTAATCCATCAGCAACAGGTCCAGCGTAAAGGAATCCATGTATTCCATACAATTCTGCTAATATAAGCATTGCTGGTATTAAGAATAATATTTGTCTTGATAAAGAAATAAATGCACTTTTAAGTCCCTTACCAATTGATTGAAAGAATATTCCTGCTGGAATTTGTATGCCAATGCTTATGCATAGCATTAAATATGTTCTAAATGCCAAACAAGCAAATTCCATGTATAATTCATCACCACTACCAAATATTGAAATTAGTTTATCTGGTATAGTTTGGAATAATATAAATGCTATTGTACTTATAATTACACTTGTTCCTAGCACTATTTTTAGAGCTTTCTTTACTCTATCGTATTTTCCAGCACCATAATTATATCCAATAATAGGTTGTGCTCCAACTGCAATTCCTATAATAATACTATTTAGTATTTGGCTAATTTTCATTACAATTCCTATAACAGTAATTGGAATTTCTGCTCCATATTCTGATTGTGCTCCATATTTTACAAGCAAATTATTTTCAAATGCCATAACTACTACTATTGCAATTTGAGTAATAAAACTACTTATTCCTAGCATACATATCTTACCAGATAATGATAATTCAAATTTAAAGTCTTCTTTCTTAATTGGTACACTTTTAAACTTTCTTAAATATAAAACATTAATTAAAAAAGTAACAAATTGACTTATTACAGTAGCTATTGCAGCTCCTTCAACTCCCATTCCAAATACAAAAATAAAAATGGGGTCTAATATTACATTTAGTATTGCACCTGTAAGCATTGAAGTCATTGCATATTTAGGACTTCCATCTGCTCTTATAATAGAATTTAAAGTTGTTCCAATCATCATAAATGGTAATCCTATTACAATAATACTGCCATAACCTATTGCATAATCTCTTAAAGCATCTGTACATCCAAATAGATTTAGTAATTGTGGTAATAAAGCAAAAATAACAACTCCAAATAATATAGCAGCTATTACAGCTATTATAATTCCATTTGCAACTCCTCTTTTAGCCTCTTCTTTCTTCTTTTCACCTAATTTTAAGCTCAAAAAAGCTGAGCTTCCATCACCAAACATTAGTGCAAAAGCTAAACACAAAACAGTAATTGGGAAAACAACATTTGTAGCACCATTTCCTAAATATCCTACTCCCCAACCAATAAAGATTTGGTCAACTATATTGTATAATGAATTTACAACTAATGATATAATGCATGGAACAGAAAACTTACGTATTAGCTTTCCAATTTTTTCAGTTCCCAAAATATTTTCCTTTTCCATTTTCTCCTCCTTATTTTTAAGCATAAAAAGACAACACCTTTTAATTTGTGTTGGCTTTTTATTTATATACCATTTATGTTTTATGCTATAACATATAGTATTTTATACCTATTTCTTATATTTGTCAATTCTAAATATTACTTTCAGCATATATTTATTTTATATTCCAAACTCTTTTGCATATTCTACAACACCTTTTATTTCTTTATCTGTATTATTTAATTTTATAGCCATAAAATTTTTACATTGTACTTCGAAAGGTGCCATTATCCCATATTCTATTGCAGGAACATAGTTAAACAATTCAGTAGCTTCTCCTATTTTTATTTTAGTAAATAAGATATACCCTATAATTTTTTTGTCTTATTTCTAAGACTTTAAGATTTTTATTCATATACTATCAACTCCACAAATTTTAGTTTATCATTCTTTAATTTCTATTATTTTTCTATTAAATCATATCTTTTAAATATAGTAATAATCATACTATATACTAATTTTTTACCTAATAATTCTCTAAATTTTGTTGTTTTTTGTCTTCCTTCATTTCTTAAAATCTCTAATTCTTTTCCTAATTTATCGTATTCATTTAAAATATCTGAAAGTGCTTTTTCAAATCTTTCTAATTTATTCATTTTTTATTTCTCCTTATATAAAAAACATTCTCTATCGTGTGAATAAATAACTCCTATTGCTTGCAGATAAGAATATATTATTGTTGATCCTACAAATTTCATTCCTTTTTTTTGTAAATCTTTTGATATATTATCAGATAATTCTGATGTTGCTTTATTTGTTTCGTATATGGTTCTATTTTTGGTAAATATTTTTAAATAATTATAAAAAGAGCCATATTCTTTTTGTATTTTTTTAAATATTTTGCTATTATTTATTGTTGCATTTATTTTTCGCTTGTTTCTTACTATTTTTTCGTTTAACAATAGTTTTGCTATTTTTTCTTCATTATATTTACATATTTTATCTATATCAAAATTATCAAATGCTTTTCTAAAATCTTCTCTTTTATTTAATATGCATTCCCATGAAAGTCCTGCTTGGAAAGATTCTAGTATCAACATTTCAAATAAGTATTTATCGTCAAAATTTGGTCTGCACCATTCTTCATCATGATATTTTATATATAATTCATTTTTTAAATTACACCATTTGCATCTTGTTTTATTATCCATTTTTCTATTCTCCTTTGCAAAGCAGTACCTTTTGCTGGTATATAAAATTTACTTATATTTACATTTTCAATATTTAATAATTTAATTTTTTTGTCTATTCCTCCTGCATATCCAGTTAAATTTCCATTTGTACCTATAACTCTATGGCAAGGAATTATAATAGAAATTGGATTATGTCCAACAGCTCCCCCTACTGCTTGTGCTGACATTTTATCTTTATTCATTTTTTTAGCAATCTTTTTTGCTATTTCTCCATATGTTGTAACTTGTCCATAAGGAATTTCACATAAAAGTTTCCATACACTTTTTGCAAAATCACTTCCAATAGGTTCTAAATCTAATTCTGCAATATTAGGATTTTCACCTTTAAAATATTTATCTAACCATTTTCTTGTTTTTACTAAAATCTCTTCATCTTCTTTTTCTTGAATTTCTTCTTTTAGTTTTCCTAAATAATATTTTTGCCCTTCTATCCATAATCCTATTAATTTATTGTTTTTGCTTGCAAGCAAAATTTTTCCAACTGGCGAATTATAATAAGTAGTACATATCATAAACTACCTCCTTAATTTAAAATATTATAACACAAAATAAAAGAAGAGTCAGCAAAAATGTACTGAACCCCAAAATTTGACATTTTTGGGGTTCAGCACAAAAGCTAACTTTTTTATTATTATTTATCCTTCACAAATAGCTTTATTTCTCCATTTTTTAAGCTCTCTTGTACATCTATTACTCTTTGGTTTGATGACCCTCTCCATTTTAGTGTTGGGTCATGTAATTCATCTTTGTAGTTTCCATCCACTAATACATCTATGTATTTTAATGGTTCTTTATCTTTTAATTCTTCAAATTTAAATCCTGACCAAGTCCAAATATTTTTGTTTGGATACTTTTCTTTAAATGCTTTTGCAAGCTTTGTAGTTCCTTCTATATTATTAGGATGCATTGGCTCGCCTCCTAATATAGATAAACCTTTTACAGATTCTTTATTAGATAATTCTAGTACTTTTTCTATTGTTTCATCTGTAAATTCTTTTCCCCCTTCAAAATTCCATGTTTCTGGATTAAAACAGTTTTTACAATGAAAATGACATCCTTGCATAAATATGGAAACCCTTACTCCTGGTCCATTTGAAATATCCATTTTTCTAATTAAATTATATCTCATAATTATTCAGCCACCTTATTATCTATATGTAATACTCTTTCTTTTATTTCTTGTGTTCTCCCTTTATTCCAGAAATTTGTTCCGATATAACCACAAGTACGTCTAGCTACATTTAATGTGTTATGATCTCTATTTCCACAATTTGGGCAGAACCATTCTAAATTATCATCTATTAATATTTCTCCTGTAAATCCACATTTTTGGCAATAATCTGATTTTGTATTTAGTTCTGCATACATAATGTTATCATAAATAAATTGTATTACTTCTATTACAGCATCTAGGTTGTTTTGTAAGTTCGGTGTTTCTATGTAAGAAATAGCTCCACCAGGACTTAGCTTTTGGAATTCACTTTCTAGTTTCAATTTAGAAAATGCATCTATTTCTTCAAATACTGGAACATGGTATGAATTTGTAATATATCCTCTATCTGTAATTCCTTTTACTGTTCCAAATCTTTCTTTTAAACATCTTGCAAATTTATATGTTGTAGACTCAATTGGTGTACCATAAACAGAATAATCTATATCTTCTTCTTTTTTCCATTTTGCAGTTGCATCATTTAAGTGTTGCATTACTTTTAATCCAAACTCTTTTCCTTCTCCATTATCTGTATGTGAATGTCCTGTCATTACTTTTACACATTCATATAATCCTGCATATCCAAGTGAAATTGTTGAATATCCATGGTGTAACAATTCATGAATAGATTCGCCTTTTTCTAGTCTTGCTAATGCTCCATGTTGCCATAATATTGGTGCAACATCACTTGTTGCATTACTTAATCTTTTATGTCTTATTTGCAATGCTTTGTGACAAAGTTCTAGTCTTTCATCAAATATTTCCCAGAATTTATCCATATCACCATCTGCTGAAAGAGCAACATCTGGTAAGTTTATTGTAACAACACCTTGGTTAAATCTTCCATAATATTTTCCTTTGCCTTCTACATAATTTTTAGCTTTAGCAATATTTCCCAGACTTATTGACCTATCTGGTGTTAAGAAAGATCTACATCCCATACATGGGTAGCAATCTCCTTCTCCTAATTCATTTTTCTTTAATTCTAGCATTACTTTTTCAGAAATATAGTCTGGAACCATTCTTTTAGCAGTACATTCTGCTGCAAGTTTAGTTAAGTACCAGTATTTACTATCTTCATGTATATTGTCTTCTTCAAGTACATATAAAAGTTTTGGAAATGCTGGTGTAATATAAACTCCTTTTTCATTCTTAAATCCAAGAATTCTTTGTTTCAAGAATTCTTCAATTATCATTGCTAGCTCATCTTTGTACTCTTCTGTTTCTCCTAAATACATATTAACAGATAAGAATGGTGCCTGTCCATTTGTATTAGTCATAGAATTTACTTGATAATTAAATGTTTGAACTCCATCTTCAATTTCTTTTTTAGTATCTTGCATAGCATATTTTTCACAATCTGCTTTACTAAAATTTCTATCTTGATATTTTTTATAATATTTATCATAACTTAATTTTACAAATGGTGCTAAATGTGTAAGTGAAACTGTTGCTCCACCATAGCTAGATGAAGTAACTGCCAATATTATTTGTGTTGCTATAGTTGCAGCTGTTATAAATCTATGTGGTTTTTCAATCATAACACCATTTATAACAGTTCCATTTTGAAGCATATCATCTAAATTAATTAATTCACAATTATGAAGTGCATTTTGTGCAAAATAATCTGCATCATGGAAGTGTATTATACCCTCATCATGAGCTTTTACTATATCTTCTGGAAGTAAAAATCTTCTTGTTATATCTGTACTAGTTATTCCTGCTAAATAATCTCTTTGAGTCGTAACTACTTCTGCATTTTTATTAGAATTTTCACTATTCCAATACTCATTTTCACCTTCAATTAATTCTTTAATTGACTTATCTGTTGTATTAGCTTTTCTTACTAATTCTCTTGTATATCTATATGTAATATACTTTTTAGCAAGCTCATACTTTCCAAATTCCATTAATTTTTCTTCAATAATATCTTGAATATCTTCAACCAAAATTCTCTTTTTATTTAAATCTTCTATATATTTTATAATTTCCTTAATTTCTTCTTTTGAAACTTTTTTATTTCCTTTTACCTCATTATTTGCCTTTCCTATTGCTACTCTAATCTTCTCTGGATCATAATCCACAATATGTCCATCTCTTTTTACGATTTTCATTTCTTTTGTTCCTCCTTTTTATTTTTTCTAATTTATATCAATAAATTAGAAAATAGAAAAGTTGCACTTGCAACTTTCTTTGATTTTCTGTTTTCAATTAAAAGAATAGTGGAATTGTGCTTTATTTAAGCATTTTTCGAGTTTTTGAAATTTTATTATTTGGTTACAATTTATGTAGACAATCTATGAAAGCTTGATTTTATCTACACTTTTTTCAAATACAATTTTTCTAATTTTTTTACTTCTTCTTATTTTATTTTTACTATATCACCAGTAAGACATTAAAAATCTTTTGTATCTTTTGATAATTCATTAGTTGCACTTGCACCTTTTTGATTTTTTTGTTAAAATTCTTGTAGGTGATAGTTATGAAGAGTCCTTTTGAAGGTTTGAGCAAAGCTCAAATAAATAAATTGTTTGATTTATTGGGTGTTCACATATATACTTACAACAAAAATCAAGAAATTTTACCTACTATAAAAAATGATAATATTATTGGAATTATTTTAGAGGGATTTGCCCAAATTATAAATATAGAGTACAATGGAAACGAAATAGTAAAAGAAAATCTTGTTAAAGATAGTGTGTTTGGTAACAATATTTCAGCTACAAATAGTGAATACTGTCAAATAATTGCAAAACAAGATACAGAAGTTTTAGTTATTGATTATAACAAGCTAATGAACCCTATTAATTTAAGGTACAATTATTTTAATATTTTTTTTAGTAACTTATTTGATATTATTAATATTAAGTTAAAAGAAATAAATGAAAGAGTTAAAATTTTAGAAAAAAAACAAATACGTGAAAAACTATTAGAATATTTTGAAATAGAACATAAAAAAACTCGTTTAAAAAAATTCCATCTTTCTCTTACTTTTAAAGATTTAGCAGATTACCTAGCTATTGACCGCTCTGCAATGTTTAGAGAGTTAAAACACTTAAAAGAAGATAAAGTTATTGAAATTAATGATAAAAGAATAACACTATTATATAAATAAAATAACTTTAAAACTTTAAAAGCTTATAAGTTGTTTGTTAATTATCATTTTGTTTCTGGCATATTTGCAATTTTTTGTCGGATTTTAGAAAGGAAAAGAGAATCATGCTCTTTTCCTTTCTAAATTACCAAATCTCTTTTAAGCAATTTATTCTTAACTTCTCCTATCCCAATAAACTCCTTTGTTTCGGTGTATATTCGGTATATACCATCACTATTTTCACTTTTTAATTTAACTCCGTTTAAAAATAACCTTAACTGATTTTTATCCAATATTACTTCTGGGCTTTCCAAAAAAAGCTTTTCTGCTGTTATTATATTTTTATCTTGAATTCCATTTTCTAAAATATCTTCTAACTCTACCGCTTCTGATATTTTAAATATCCCGAACTTTTGTCCTTTCAAGGGCTGACATAGTTCCTACTGTGTTTAGTTTTTGTGCAATTTCTTCACATACACTTCTAATATAGGTTCCTTTTGAACATGCTACTTTAAATTGTATTCTATTGTCTTTATATTTTATTAGCACTATATTATATATTTCTATATCACGTGGCTTCACTTCAACGCTTTCGCCACTTCTTGCATATTCATAAAGTTTTTTTCCATTTATTTTTATTGCAGAATACATTGGAGGTATTTGTTTTTGCTTGCCTTTTAAGCTTTCTAATGCGTTCATTATTTGTTTTTCTGTGAATAAAGGTACTTTTTTCTCTTCTATTACTGTTCCTTCAATATCTGCTGTATCTGTTTTTACTCCTAATTTTATTGTTGCAATATATTCTTTGTCATGATTAATTAAATATTTTGAAAGTTTTGTTCCATTCCCTAATAAAATTGGCAACACTCCTGTTGCCAATGGGTCTAGGGTTCCTGTATGCCCTACTTTTTTTATATTTAATTTTTTTCTAATCTTGCTTACAATATCATGTGAAGTAGATCCAGATGGTTTATTTACTACAATTATTCCATCCATTTTTTACTCCTATTTTAAATACATTTTTGTTTGTGCAATTAGTTTATCCCTTACACTTTCTAAGGTTCCATTTGAAATTGTACATCCAGCAGCTTTTATATGACCTCCGCCACCAAACATTAAGCATATATCAGACACATTAACATAGTCATTAGAGCGAAGTGATACTTTGTATCCTCCATTTTCTAATTCTCTTAAAAATATAGATACTTCTACTCCTTCTACATCTCTACCTACATCTACTATGCCTTCGTAATCTCCTGTTTCTGCATTAACATTTTGTTCGTCTTCTTTTGTTATATATGTAAATGCTATTTTACCATCTTCATAAAATTCTAGTCTGTTCATAGCTATTCTATTAAGTTCAAAACTTGACCTTGTAACTGTTTGAAGTACATTTCTATATACATTAGATACATTTACACCTTTTTGTAATAGCCATGCTGCAAATTCAAATGTTTCTGATGTTACACCTGAATATTTAAATCCACCTGTATCTGTTATTATTCCAGTTAACAAGCATGTACCGATTTCTTTTGTTATTTCTATATCCCAATATGGTAATACTTTAACTAAAATTTGAGCACATGCTGGTGATACTGGATCTACATAGTTGTAATCAGCAAACATTGTATTTACTCCATGGTGGTCAATTTCTACTTTTACTTTTGCATTTTCAAAATAGTCTACAAATCCATTTAATCTTTTTGTATCTGAACAGTCTACTGCTATTGCCAAATCATATTGCTGTTTTCCTTCTTTTTTTATTTCTGGTACACCAGGTAAGAAATTAAAGCATCTTGAAAACTCTGGTATTATAACATCTACTTCTTTATTTAATTGTTTTAAAGCATTATACATTGCTAAGGCAGACCCCATTGCATCTCCATCTGGATTTTCATGTGTTAAAACAACTATTGTTTTTGCTGTGTCTATTTGAACTTTTATATCATCTAATGTCATAATTATTCTTCTCCTTTTTTTGGATTTACATCTTTTATTATATCTTTTAATATATTATCTATTTTTGCTCCATATTCTATTGATTCATCAAATTCAAATATAAGTTCTGGTGTTGTTCTTAAATTAACTCTATGTGCAATTGCTGTTCTAATATATCCTGATGATTTTTTTAGTGCAGCAAGAGTATTTTTTTTGTTAGAGTTTATCATTGTAACAAAAACTCTTGCTCGACTAAAATCTGGTGCAACCTTAACCTTAGTAACACTAACCATTCCTGTTATATTTGAATTATTTAGTTCATAGTTAATTATATTACTAATATTTCTTTTTAATTCCTCTTCTACTCTTGATAATCTATTATTATTTTTATCCATAGAAATCTCCTTTTGTCTATTTTACTTCTTCCATTATGTGAGCTTCTATTATGTCTCCTTCTTTTAAGTCGTTATATCCTTCTATTTGTAAACCACATTCGTAACCTGATGCAACTTCTTTTGCATCATCTTTAAATCTTTTTAATGATGCTATTTTTCCTTCAAATACTACAACATTATCTCTTATTACTCTTGCTATTCCATTTCTTGAAATTTTTCCACTTGTTACATAGCATCCTGCAATAGTTCCAACATTAGAAACTTTAAATGTTTGTCTTACTTCTGCTGTTCCTGTAATTACTTCTTTGTATACTGGGTCTAACATTCCTTTCATTGCAAGTTCAACATCTTCTATTGCACTATATATTACAGAATATGTTTTAATTTCTACTCCTTCTTTTTCAGCTGTTTCTCTTGCTGTTGAATCTGGTCTTACATTAAATGCTATAATTATTGCATTTGAAACTTTTGCAAGTGTTACATCAGATTCTGTTACAGCTCCTACATTTGAGTGTATAACTTTTACTTCTACTTCATCATTAGATAATTTTTCTAATGATTGTTTTACTGCCTCTACTGAGCCTTGAACATCTGCTTTTACAATTAGATTTAACTGTTTTAAGTTGCCTTTTTCTATTTGATTCATTAAATCATCTAATGTAACTTTTGGTGATGTGCCTAATGTTTTTTCTCTTTGTTGACGTTTTCTTCTTTCTATTAAGTGTTTTGCCATTTTTTCATCTTTAACCTCATAAAAAGTCTCACCAACTGATGGAACTTCTGAAAGTCCTGTTATTTCCACTGGTGTAGATGGCCCTGCTGTTTTTACTCTTTGACCCTTATCATTTGTCATAGCTCTAATTCTTCCCATAACAGTTCCAACTACTATTGTATCTCCAACATCTAGTTTTCCTCTTTGCACAAGCATTGTTGCCATAACACCTTTTGACTTATCTAGTTTTGCTTCTATTATTGTTCCCTTTGCTTGTTTATTTATGTTTACCTTAAGGTCTTGCATATCAGCAACAAGTAGTACCATTTCTAATAGAGTATCTATATTCTGATGTTTTTTAGCTGATATAGGAACGAAAATTGTGTCTCCTCCCCATTCTTCTGGAACTAATCCGTATTCTGTTAGTTCTTGCTTAATTTTCTCAACATTTGCTCCTTCTAGGTCAATTTTATTTACAGCTACTACTATTGGAATTCCAGCTGCTTTTGCATGATTTATAGCCTCAACTGTTTGTGGCATTACGCCATCATTTGCTGCTACAACTAGTATTGCTATATCTGTTATTTGAGCTCCTCTTGCACGCATGCTTGTAAATGCTTCGTGCCCAGGTGTATCTAAAAATGTTATTTCTCTTCCATTTATTTCAACTTTATATGCACCAATGTGTTGTGTAATTCCACCGAGCTTCTCCTTCTATAACATTTGTTGATCTAATAGCATCTAGTAGGGATGTTTTTCCATGATCTACGTGTCCCATAACCACAATTACTGGTGGTCTTGAAATTAAGTCTTCTTCTTTATCCTCACTATCATCAAATAAAATGTCTTCTTCTTTTACTTCTTCTTTTTTAATTGCTGTAACACCAAATTCTCCTGCAACCAAAAATGCTGTATCAAAGTCTAGTTCATTGTTTATTGTTGCCATTATTCCATATCCTAGTAATTTTTTAATAACTTCTGAACTTGTCTTTTTTAGTTCCATTGCTAAATCTTTTACAGAAATTGTCTCAGGAATTGTTATTTCAGTAAGCTTAAATATTTTTTGCTTATTTCTTTCTTCATCAGATTGATTATTTTTTTGATTTTTCTTTTTATTTTTTCTTCCTCTATTTGTGCTTAAATCATAGTAATCATACATACTTCCTTCATTAAACATATGAGATAATTTACTTTCTTTTGTTAGGTTTTTTAATTTGTCTTTATTAATTTCTGAATGACTATTCTTTTTATTTTTTTGAGGTCTTTTTGTTCTGTCTTCTGCTCTATTAATTTTTTGTTTATCTATTGCTTTATTACTATACTCTCTTACATTCTCTTTTTCAGGGATATCCATGCTCATTATATTTTTAATATTCTTTTCTATTCCTTTTTCGTCAAGTGGTCTTCTTTGATTATTATAATTATTTTTATGATCTTTATTAAAGTTATTATTAGGTCTTCCTTGATTTTTATTATTTTGAAATCTATTGTTTGGTTTTACATTTTTATTGTATTTATTATCAAACTTTTTATTATTTCTATTATCATTTTGATGATTTTCAATGTTTTTTTGATTTTGCTCATTACTTTTTTCTGCTTTTTCAATTTTTTCTTCTTTTATTTCTTTTTCTTTTACTACTGTCTCAGCCATTTTTTCTGGTTCTTTCTTTACTTCTTTTTTCTTAATTCCAAATAATTCATCTACTGTCATAGGTCTAGTTTGTTTGTTTCTATATACAATATTGTAGTCTTTATTTCTATTATGCTCTATAAATCCTACATTTTTATTCGTATTCTTTTTTTCTGTTTCTGTTTTTTTATTATCTTCACTAATAATAACTTCTCTTCTTATAATAACATGACCATCATTTTTGTCTTTTTTGCTTTCTTTTTGAGCCTTTGCCACTGTTTTTTGAGTTTTGTTTTTATAGCTTTCTCTTATTTTATTAGCATTTGCTTCATCAACAGAACTTAAATGACTTTTAACCTCTATTCCTAGTTCTTTTGCTTTTTCTACTACTTCTTTACTATTTACTCCTAGTTCTTTTGCTATTTCGTGTATTTTAATGTTACCCAATAGCTTCACCCCCACAAATTATTTTATATATCTCATTTGATAAATTTATATCTTTTATTGCTATTACCGCTTTATTATTTTTACCAATAGCTTTGCTTATTTCTTCTTTATATCCAAAAACAATAAAGTTTATATTTGATTTTTTACACAAAAATTCGAAATTTTCTTTTGTTCTTTCAGCTGCATCTGATGATACTATAACAAGTTTTACTTTTTTCTTTTTTATAGCATTTTCAACTGCATCAGCTCCAAATTCTATTTTGCCAGCTTTTGCCGATAGCCCTATTAAGCCTAACACTTTATTCTGATTTACCAATAATTACACCTCTTAATTTATTATATATATCTTCATTAATTTTACATTCTAATATTCTTTCTAATCTTTTAGACTTTAATACCTTATCTAAGCATTCTATTTTATTACAAATATATGCCCCTCTTCCTTCCATTTTTCCTGTTAAATCAATAGATATATTATTTTCTTTGTCTTTTACAATTCTAATTAAATCTTTTTTATCTTTTTTTTCGTTACATCCCATGCAAGTTCTTTGAGGTATTTTTTTCATTTATTCTACACCCTCTTACTTTTTGTTATTTAATATATTTTGTATTAAATAAATTTATTCTTCACCTTCACTATTTTCTTTATTTTCTTCGTTTTCTTCTTGCATTTTTTCAAGTATTTCTCTAAATTGAGATTCACTCTTTATATCTATTTTTTCCCATCCAGTAAGTCTTGCTGCAAGTCTTGCATTTTGTCCTGCTTTTCCTATTGCTAGTGACAATTGGTCATCTGGAACAATAACTTGTGCTGTTTTTCCTTCTTTTATATCAACTGCCAGTACCTTAGCTGGAAGTAATGCTGCTGAAATATAAATTGCTGGATCTTCGTTCCATTCTATAACATCTATTTTTTCTCCATTTAATTCTGATATAATATTTTGAATTCTAAGCCCCTTTTGCCCCACGCATGAGCCAACTGGATCTATATTTTCATTTGGTGAATATACTGCAACTTTGCTTCTGCTTCCAGCATCTCTTGATACACTCTTTATTTCTATAACACCTTCATATATTTCTGGTATTTCAAATTCAAATAGTTTTCTTACAAAGTCCGGATGACTTCTAGATATTATTACTTGTGGATTTCCTTTTATTCCTTTTGTAACATCCACAACATATGCTTTTATTTTGTCATTAACTTTATAGTTTTCAGTTGGTACTTGCTCTTTAAGTGGCATTATTCCTTCTAGTTTGCCTAAATCTACAACTACAATATTATCATCTACTTTTTGTATAATTCCACTTAGAATTTCTCCTTTTCTATTATTAAACTCTGCAAATATAAATTCTCTTTCTGCTTCTCTAATTTTTTGAATAATAACTTGTTTTCCTGTTTGAGCAGCAATTCTACCAAAGTCTTTTGGTATTATCTCAACATCAATAGTTTCACCAAGTTCTGCTTTTTTACTTATCTTTCTAGCATCTTCTAATGATATTTCTAATTTGCCATCTACTACTGCTTCTACTACTGTTTTAACTGCAAATACCTTTATTTGTCCTGTTTTATCATTTATGTTTACTTTTACATTATCTGCTGAATCGTAATTCTTTTTATATGCAGTAACAAGTGATGATTCAAGTGATTCTAGTAAGTATTCCTTTGATATTCCTTTCTCCTTTTCTATTTCTTCAATTGCATCTAATAATTCTTTGCATTCAGATGTTTTCATTTTTATATCCTCCCTTACCATCTATAAATAGTTTTTATTATTGCTATATTTTTTCTATCTAAATTTATTAAATTATTCTCAAAGTTAATTGTTATACTTTTTGAATTAAAATCTTCTAATATGCCTTCATAAACTTTTTTATTTTCATAATTTTTAAATAGTTTTACTTCAACTTCTTTTCCAATATTATCTTTAAAATGTTTATCGTTTCTTAAAACTCTTTCTAAACCAGCAGAAGAAACTTCTAGAAAATATTGGTCTTTAATAGGATCTTCTTTGTCTAATATATCGGAAATCACATTGCTTACTTTTTCACAATCATCAATACTTATACCATTTTCTTTGTCTATAAATATTTTTAAATAGTAATCTTTTGCTTCTTTTACATATATTACATCATATAATTCATATCCTAAGTTTTCAATTTCAGATTTTACAAGAGTTTCTATGTTTTCCTCTATTTTAGTCAAATCCATTCCTCCTTATACATTATTTAAGAGCAGGTTTTGTACCTGCTCTTCTAGTATTTTTATATTTTGCATAATTATTATACACCAAAAAGTTGCTAAGCGCAAGCCTTTTGATTAATTTTCCATTAATTTTATTGAATTTATAATAACATTAGACATATCTTTCCAATCTTCCATTTGAGATTCTTTGCAATTAAAAGACACTATAACTTGCTTATTATCTATTTGAAAAAAGCACATATTGTTATAAATATTTGTATCTACAGCAGGTGTTATCATTTCTACTCTTCCAGTTTTCATGCCGTTTTGTTCTACTGTTTCACATCTTATTAAATCTATTGTTTCACTTTCTCCAAATAATCCTCTATATACTTCTAAGTATTGTTCAATTTGGTCATCTGTCATTTCATTTGTAGTTATACTTATAGCCACATTTATGTTTGCCTCGTCATTTGTATATACTAGTCCAGGTCTACTTTCTAATGGGTATTTTGCTTCTAATGTTTCCTCATCCATTTTTGTAAATGTATCTGGGACCTCTAGCTCAAACTCATTATTAATTTCACAAATCATTGTGTGTATTTTTTGGTCACCAACTGTGTATTCTGCTATGTTATGTTGTTCTTGTACATTTTGTTTATCTAGAAAATATGTTGTTACACTATAAGTTATAAAATAAGCTGCTACTGCTACTACTATAATAATTAGTATGCTTAGTAATATTTTCACTGTCTTGTTCATACTACATCCCCCCCTTTTTAGTTATTATGACTGTATCATACTTATTAAAATTTGTCTATTGTTTTTCACTATTTATATATCTTTATAGCACTTACCTATCTAAATCTTGATTTTATTTGGAAAATATTATATAATTAATATATAGGTTTAACCTTATTAATATTTTTAAAGGAGTGAATGCTTTATGACAAAGGCAGCTTTAAACCAACAAAACGGAATCCAACAAGGAATTTTTCTTCCTCAGGGCTTTGATTATGTTTCAGGGAATCGGTTCTCTGGCAAGGATTTAAAAATCCGTGACCAGAGTACTGGTAGCATTTATATTTGGATTAATTCAGCTTTGGCTGTAAAGAAAATTAATCGATTTCTTGTTCTTATTGATAAGGAAATTGAAGCAGCTGAAAAAAATCCAAATGATGAAACCAAAGTTCGTAGGCTCAAAGCTTTGAAGAAAGCATCTGAGTTTACTAAATCAAAGTTGGCTTTACGTTCTGGAACCTTCTATAAAGAAGGCACAGCTGCAACTTTTAGAATGTAGCTCCATAAGTCCTAATTTAGGGCATCAAAAAAAGGCAGTATATACTGCCTTTTTTGTATTTTTTAATATATTGTTTTATTTTCTCTATTATATTCCTCAAAAACTTCAATACATTGTTCTCTATCAATTGGATTTAATTTTATTAATTCATTATTATTTCCTTTTAAATATTCATATATTGCATCATCTCTAAAGCCAATTTGCGCAGCATCCTTTTTTGTGCATGCATAATATACTTCTTTTATGTTTGCCCAAATTATTGCAGATAAGCACATTGGGCATGGTTCACATGATGTATATAATACGCAATTTGATAAATCATATGTGTTTAGTTTTTCACAAGCTTGCCTTATTGCTACAATTTCAGCGTGTGCAGTTGGGTCATTGTTTATTATTACTTTATTATTAGCTTTTGATATAATTTCTCCATTTTTATTTACAATAACAGCTCCAAAAGGTCCCCCTTCTCCTCCGCCTATGTCCATTTTCTGCCATTTCTTTTGCTATTTTCATATATTCATTCATATTTTCCTCCTATTATAATACAAAGGAGAATTTTAAGTTAATTCTCCTTTGTTTTTAATAAATTAAACTTTTTTCCAAAACCAATCCAGACTATTGCTAACAACTTTTGTATTTTTAATTTTTGATTCTATATCATCTACCCATAGATATGCTAAGAATGATACCATTACTAATCCAAAATCAACAAGTAAAGAGCTTGTTAGCACTTTTATAACTTCTTGTGATGCTGTTCCTGATAATGTTACAAATTGTACTGCATGCATTATTATTATAAACAAATGTACAATTAATACTATTAATGGAATTCTGCTCTTTTTTATTTCTTTTCCTAAGTATACTAAAAGTAAAGTTGCAGCCAAGATTAATATTATGTTTATTGGGTCAGCCGTATTAAAAATCATGGTTCGTTTACCTCCTTTTTATTTTACTATATCTTGCAAAAGCTATTGTAATCTTTCTTCTATTAAATTAGCAAGTTCTGTAGCTTTTTGTTTAATATAATCTTCGTCTTTACCTTCTATCATTACCCTAACTAATGGTTCTGTTCCAGAAGGTCTTATTAGTATTCTTCCTATATCTTCTGAATTTTCTAATTTTTCTATTTTCTCTAATATGATTTTATCTTTTTGATAATCCAATTTTTTATCTGATTCCACTTTTGCATTTACTAATACTTGTGGATATATTGTAATTAAGCTTGCAGCTTCTGATGCTGTAACATTTTTATTAAGTATTGTTTCAATTAACATAAGTGATGTTAAAATTCCATCACCTGTTGGATTGTAATCTAAAAATATAATATGTCCAGATTGTTCTCCTCCTAGGTTATAGTCATTTTTAAGCATTTCTTCTAGAACATATCTATCTCCAACTTTTGTTTGTTTAATATTCATTCCTTGTTCTAAACAATATTTATTTAATCCTAAATTGCTCATTACAGTTGCTACTAATGTATTGTTTTTTAGTTTGCCTTCTTTTTTATATTTATCAGATATAATTGCTAAAATTGTATCTCCATCTATTGTGTTTCCTTTTTCGTCAATCGCTAAGCATCTGTCTCCATCACCATCATAAGCAATTCCTAAGCTTAAATTGTTATCTAAAACTAGTTTTTTTAATCCTTCAAGATGTGTAGAACCACATTTTTCATTTATATTTATTCCATTTGGATTATTATTTATTATTTTATATTTAATTCCTAGTTTTGTAAATACCTTTTCTGCAATATTATATGTTGCCCCATTTGCTGTGTCTAATCCCACTACAAAATCTCTTGTATTTATAGCATTTAATCTATTTCCAAAAATATTTACAAAGAAATTAATATATTCTTCTTCTAAATCTGTTGCTATTTCTGAAACACCAATTTGATGGTGTTCTGCTGTTAATGTATTAATTTTTTCAGAATCTAAAATTCCTTCAATTTCTTCTTCTAATTCGTCTGGTATTTTAGTTCCTTTATTACTAAAATATTTAATTCCATTAAACTCAAAAGTATTATGTGATGCAGAAATAACAACTCCCGCATCTGCGCCTAATTTTCTTGTCAAATACGCAACTGCTGGTGTTGGAATAACTCCTAGCAATTTAACATTTGCTCCATAGCTTAAAAAGCCTGCTGTCATAGCACTTTCTAATAGGCAGCCAGATAATCTCGTATCTCTTCCTATTAAAATTGTAGGTGCATGATTTGTATGTTTTGCTAAAACACATGCTCCAGCTTTTGCAACTTTTAATGCAAATTCTGGCGTTAACTCAGTATTAGCAATCCTTCTAATTCCATCTGTCCCAAAGTATTTTCTCATTTTTTGTTTCCTCCATTATCTTATATATATTATTCCTTTAGTTCTATATTTGTTATTATATAAGATAAGTAAAAAAAAATCTAGTCTAATTTAAAATTAGTCTAGATTTTTTTAATTTATTTTGCTTCTACTGGGTAAACGCTTACTTGTTTCTTATCTTTACCCTTTCTTTCAAACTTAACAGTTCCATCTACTAATGCATAAAGTGTATCATCGCTACCAATTCCTACATTGTTTCCTGGATGTGTTTTTGTTCCTCTTTGTCTAATTAATATATTTCCTGCTCTAACAAATTGTCCATCTGCTCTTTTTAGACCAAGACGTTTAGACTCACTGTCTCTTCCGTTCTTAACACTACCTTGACCTTTTTTATGTGCCACTTTAAACTCACTCCCTTCGTAAGTAGATTTTATTATAAATTAAAATTAATTAAGCTTCAACTTTTTCTTTTTTAGCAGTTGTAGTCTTTTTAGCTGTTGTTGTCTTTTTCTCTGCTGCTTTTTTCTCTGTGCTAGCAGTTTCTGCTGTTTTTGTAGACTTTGTTGCAGCTGTTTTTATAGAAGTAATTTCTACCTTAGTATATGGTTGTCTGTGCCCTTGTTTTCTTCTATAGTTCTTTTTAGGCTTCATTTTGTAAACTATAATTTTCTTACCCTTACCATGAGAAACTACCTTTCCTTCAACTTTAACACCTTTAACATATGGAGCACCAACTTGTACTTTTCCATCATCAGATACTAAAATAACTTTATCGAAAGTAACTTTTTTACCTTCCTCAGTATCTAATTTTTCAAAAAATACTACGTCTCCTTCTGCTACTTTGTATTGCTTTCCACAAGCTTCAATAATTGCGTACATTATATGTACACCTCCCTTTTCGTATACTCGCTAACCTTAAACTCTTAGGTAGTCAAACTAAATTGACCTTTATGAACCTTGACTTATGCGGCTTACAGTTGTTAATTTTAACATGATTTTAAGTATTTGTCAATGATTTAGGTAAAAAATTTGAGGCAGGGATATAATGTTGACTACTTGACAATTTATTTAAAGTATATTATACTAATCAACATAGGAAATGAGAATAAGCAGATGTGGTTTGCCTCCAAGCAGGAGGTGAGGCTTATGGTAGATTCTGAATATTTAATAGTCATTATATACATATTATTTTATTCCTTAATAGGAATAACTATCATAGCGATTGCCTTAATTATAGCATTAGCAATAGTTTTGAGCAAAAGCAAATAAACCAATAAAAAAAAACACATCTGTTCACTTGGCGGTGTAGATGTGTTTAAATATCACACTGGCAAACCACGTTTGTGGATTCTCCATTTCCTATTTTTATTATACAGGTTAAGTGACAATTTGTCAAATATTATTTAATCTAAATTTTTATTCTCTCTTCAATCCATTTTTCAAGTTCATCTATTTTTACTCTAACTTGCTCCATTGTGTCTCTGTCTCTTATTGTAACGCATCCATCATTTTCGGTCTCAAAATCAACAGTAACACAATATGGTGTTCCAATTTCGTCTTCTCTTCTATATCTTTTTCCAATGCTTCCTGCTTCATCATAATCACACATAAAGCTCTTTGATAATTTTGTATAAATTTCGTCTGCTTTATCGCTTAATTTCTTTGACAATGGAAGCACAGCAACTTTATATGGTGCTAATGCAGGATGAAGATGTAACACTAGCCTTGAATCTCCATCTTCCAATGCTTCTTCCTCATAAGCATTACATAAAAATGCAAGTGTAACCCTGTCGCAACCTAGTGATGGTTCTATACAGTATGGAATATATTTTTCTCCTGTTTCTTGGTCTAAATAATTAAAATCTTCTTTTGAAAATTCCATATGCTGTTTCAAATCGAAATCAGTTCTATCTGCAATGCCCCAAAGCTCTCCCCATCCAAATGGGAATAAAAATTCAATATCAGTAGTACCTGCACTGTAATGTGAAAGTTCTTCTTTACTATGCTCTCTTAAACGTAGATTTTCCTTTTTCATACCTAAACTCAATAGCCAATTTTCGCAATACTTTTTCCAATACTCATACCACTCTAAATCAGTACCCGGTTTGCAGAAAAATTCAAGTTCCATTTGTTCAAACTCTCTTGTTCTAAAAGTAAAATTACCTGGTGTAATTTCATTTCTAAAAGACTTACCAATTTGAGCAATACCCATTGGTAATTTTCTTCTAGTAGTTCTTAAAACATTTTTAAAATTAACAAAAATACCTTGTGCAGTCTCAGGTCTTAAATAGATTTCTGACTTAGCATCTTCTGTTACACCTTGAAATGTCTTAAACATTAAATTAAACTTTCTAATCTCTGTAAAATTCTCTTTACCACAATTAGGGCATGCAATATGATGCTCCTTCATATATGAAATCATTTTATCATCTGTCCAACCATCTACAACCTCTTCACAATTATGTTCATGCATCCACTCTTCGATAAGCTTATCTGCTCTATGTCTAGTTTTACACTCCTTACAGTCAATTAAAGGATCGGAAAATCCACCAACATGCCCAGAAGCAACCCAAGTTTGTGGATTCATTAAAATAGCGGCATCTAACCCAACATTATACTTATTCTCCTGCACAAACTTCTTAAACCACAATTTCTTAACATTATTTTTAAGCTCAACACCCAAAGGTCCATAATCCCAAGTATTAGAAAGTCCCCCATAAATCTCAGACCCCGGATAAACAAATCCTCTATTCTTACATAAACTAACAATCTTATCCATTGAATCAACCATTTTCTATTCCTCCTAAAAATTAACTTTAGGGACAAAAATCAAAAAGCCTTTCATCCCATACACAAAAAGTAAGGGACGAAAGACTAAAATCTCCGCGGTTCCACCCTAATTGGCTAAAAAGCCCACCTTAATTTCTCATCTGCTCAAAAGTTCCATCCTATACATCTTATAGTTAGCTCTCAGCTTACCTAACTCTCTGTATATAAAATTTGTATATTCCCTCTTTATCAACGCAGTATTAACATGCAAATATTCTAATTCATTAAAAACAATTTGTCAAGTATTTTTGTTATTAAACCTATATATTCAAAAGAAAATGGACACATTATATTTTGCAATAAGAAAACACATGTTAAATTCTCTATACAAACAACTTATCCAATTCTTTTTTACTCAGTCCTGTGCATTTACTTATAATTTCTCTTTTTATGTTATTTTTAATCATATTTTTTGCAATTTCTATCTGTCCACGTTTTAGTCCATTCTTCTCTCCTTCTTCTTTTCCACGTATTTTCCCTGTTTCATATGCTGAGTTTTCATCTAATATTGCTTTCTCTCTTAATTCT
>CAMMLS010000006.1 GCA_946497775.1 uncultured Clostridium sp. | reverse complement strand
CTCTTCCTCTTATTTGGTATAGTTGTGCTAATCCTAATCTATCTGCATTTTCTACTATTATTGTATTTGCATTTGGTATGTCTATTCCTGACTCTAATATTGTTGTACACACTAAGACATTTGTTTTTCCTTTTATAAAATCCTCCATTATTTCTTCTATTTCTTTTCCAGCCATTTTACCATGTGCATATGCTACATTTGCTTCTGGTACTAATGTTTGTATTTCATCTGCTTTTTGTATAATGTTTTCTACATTATTGTATAAATAAAATACCTGACCATTTCTTTCTAGTTCTTTAACAATAGCTTCTCTTATAACTTCTTCATCAAATTCAAGTACATAAGTTTGAACTGGTTTTCTATTTTGTGGAGGTTCATATATAACTGACATATCTCTTATTCCTACAATAGACATATGTAATGTTCTAGGTATTGGTGTTGCGGTCATTGTAAGTACATCTATATTGTGCTTCATTTCTTTTATTTTTTCTTTTGCTTTAACTCCAAATCTTTGCTCTTCATCTATTATTAGCATTCCCAAGTTTTTAAATTCTATGTCTTTGCTAAGAAGTCTATGTGTTCCAATTACAATATCTACTTCTCCTAGTTTTAATTTTTTAACTGTTTCTTCTTGCTCTTTTTTTGTTCTAAATCTATTTAAAAGCTCTATTCTAATTGGGAATTCTTTCATTCTTTCTTTAAAAGATTCATATTGTTGGTTAGCAAGAATAGTTGTTGGAACTAAATAGGCTACTTGTTTTCCATCCATACAAGCTTTAAAAGCACCTCTTATTGCGACTTCTGTTTTTCCATATCCAACATCTCCACATAGTAGTCTATCCATAGGTTTAGGTGATTCCATATCTTTTTTCATTTCATCAATACATCTTAATTGGTCATCTGTTTCTTCATATGCAAAACTATTTTCAAATTGTGTTTGCCATACTGTATCTTTTGAAAATGCAAATCCTTTTGCTTTCTCTCTTTTTGCATATAATTCTAGAAGTTCTTTTGCAACTATTTGTAAATTTGCTTTTACTCTTTTTTTAGTATTAGACCATTCTTTATTTCCTAAACTATTTAAGTCTGGGGAATGTTTTTCTCCAACGCCTACATATTTTCTTATGTTGTCTAACTGATTTGTTGGAATATATAATATGTCGTCTCCTTTGTATTTTATTTTAATGTAATCTTTTGTTATTTTATCTGCTGTAATAGTATTGACACCTATAAATTGTCCTATTCCATGATTTTTGTGTACTACATAATCTCCAACTTTTAAATCTGAAAATACTATCGTATCTGCATCTTTGTATATTTTATTAGCAACCCTTTTGTTTTTTTTGGTTTTAAATAGTTCTCCTGTTGGTATTACAAACAAATTAAAATCATATGCCTCAAAACCACTTTCTAAATTTCCTGTTGTTACATATATATAATTTTCTGCAATATTTCCTTCTAATGTAGATTTAAATGTGTTTGGAATATCTTTTTCGAATAAGATTTTTGAAATTTTTCTTCCATTATCTTCGCTTCCGGCAATAACAACAACTATTTTATCTTTTTTTCTCGCTTTTTCAATTTCCTCAAATAGTAAATCAGTTCCAAGGCGAAAAAAGTTGACCTCCCTATAGCTAAAGCTATATCCGTTTCTTTTTGCATGCATACTATTAGAATCTACAAAACCCTTGTCTTGATTTTCTAGATATATTAATTGCCTTTTATCTAATTTTAATATTAGTTTTTCGTAATTATCCATTACAGTTAAAGCTTCTGGTATTATTTTATTTTTTTCTACCAAGCTTTTCATTATACTTTCATTGTCTTTTATAATATTATCTGATCTTTGTTTTATCTTTTTTACTTCGTCTAGTAAAATAACATATTCATCTGGTAAATAATCAAATAAGTTATTTTGAGTTTTATAAAAAGAATTAAAATATTTATCTACTTTATTTAAATAATTACCATTTCTAATTTCTTCTAAATCTTCTTCTATGTATTTTCCTTTTTGTATATCATAACAAACTTTATCTAATCCATTTTCCAAAACGAACTCATTTGAAGGATAAATTTCCACTTTTTCTAACATTTCTGTGGAACGTTGAGTGTAAATATTGAAATTTCTAATAGAATCAATTTCATCTCCCCAAAATTCAATTCTAATTCCGTATTTTGTCAGACACTGCAACATCTACTATGCCGCCTCTTACACTAAACTGACCTTTTCCTTCTACTAAATCAAATCTTTCGTATCCTAAGTTAATTAATTCTTCTTTTATATGGTCAAGTTTATATTCTGTTCCAACTTTCAAATTTAGAACATGCCTATATAAGCTTTCTTTTGATATCATTTTCTGCATACAAGCTTCTACTGTTGTTACAATAACTTTTGCTTTTTGAGTTTTAATATTATTCAAACACTCTATTCTTTCATTTAAAGTATCTTTACTTTCTGCTAAATAATCATATGTAACAATTTCTCTTTTTGGGAAATAGTAAACATCATTAGTATAGTATTTTAAATCTTTAATTAATTTTCTAGCTTGTAACTCATTATATGTTACAATACATATTGGTCTTTCTGTATAAATTTTTGTAGCATAAGAAAGGTGCACCTTTCCGCTATCTGTTAATCCAGAAAGCATAATAGGATTTACACCTTTGTTTATATCTTTTATATATTGATTAAATTTATCATGTTTTTCTAATATATTAATAAGTGAATTCATTTTCTCCCCTCATATAACTATATTAATTCTTTATATTATACTACAATTTGGCCATATTTAAAATCATTTTTGGTAAATTAATAAAAAAAATGCCACATGTATCCGTAAAATTATACAATATAAACAAGCGGATAATGGATTTTCGCACTACCGTGTAAATCCATTATCCGCTATTTTTATTAATCTATAAACTCTAGCAAGAGTCTTTCCTTATGCATCGCTACCAGAGTCCAGTGTGATATAAAAGCTAATACGTGAACCTATACCTGGAATCTTAAATAGATCTTCATTATGATATATCCAACGATCAGCTACTCCAAAAGAAAAATCACCAAAGCAACCTCCGCCCCTAAGGTTAAAAAAGCCTCCCGTGGAATACTTTTCCTGTGTTTCTTCTGGCCAATTGCCTGCTAAATCATATATATTATTTGCTTTCCAATATTCGCTATATCCTGTTACTTGAAGTGTCCCACTACCTATTGCGGCATCTCCTTCGGAAAACTCATAATTTCCCCAATTCCAGCTGACAAGATCTATATCATCTCTATCCATTATTTTTGTTTTTCCGGCTTCTACTGATGATATTATTGCATTTCCAATTAGCCAATTTAATGTACTATCCCATTCTATCCCATAAATCGTATGCATAATATTTTTATATATACTACATATACCGGGAACCTCCTCCCTCATACTTTCGTTTACTTTGAATATTTCCATTCTCATCACCAGTAGTTTCATAGCGTCCAATATAAAACCCTTTATAGTATTCTACACTATCTAGCATGTTTATATATTCTACTGTGGTATTATCTTCCCAAAAAGAATTTTCTTCTGCTTTATTAGTTAATAATACTTCATCGGTAGAATAATTAAACCAATCAACCCTTTTAAATTTACTCATATCTGGTATTGGTACCCAAACAAACTCATTAAAATCTGGTACATCTTCCGTATATGTTATAGCATGATCTACTATTACTATTCCTTTATTTATATCTTCTGTTGTTATATTATTCCACTCATTAGCTGGCATAATACTTGCTACACTTCCATCTTCTCCTGGTCCACTTTGCAAAGTTCCTGTGGCTAGGATTGCTGGGGCAGATCCTGCTGGGATTGTTATTTGTAAATCACTATCTGGGTCTGGTTTTATTGTTACATTTTCAGTAGCTAGTCCGTCTTCATCTACTGGTGGCCCACTTTTTTCTACTACTATTGTCTTTGTTGCTGAGTTAGATAATCCTGTTTCTTTTGTTACTGTACATTTGATTATATGGGTTCCTACTGATAATGTATTTGTATTTGTAACTACTTTATTTCCATCACTTGTATCTGTATATATTACTGATGTGATTTCTGCGGTTCCATTTGCAGAATAATTAAAGTAACTACTTATTTCTTTACTGTCTCCTTCTGTTATTGTTTCTGTTCCTCCATTTGCCACAGTTACTTTTGGTGGTAATTTATCTATAATACTTATTGTTATACTTGCTTGTGTCACTTCTCCTGTGCTATTGCTTACTCTTGCCACCACTGTACAATTTTCTTCTACTTCTACTCGAGTTGTATTCCCACTTGCTACTTGCCAATTATTATTACCTACTTTTATCTCTTGCACCCCTTTTTCACTTCCACTTGGCCATGTTACTGTTACTATTACATTATCCTTTGTTGGCATTGTTTTATCTGCTTGCATTTGTATTGTTCCTTCTAGTATATTCTCTATCGATATTCCCGTACTTGCTGTTTTTCCATTAATATCTTCTATTGTAAATAAATATATCCCATTTTCTATTATATTACATGTCTCTATTATTTCTGTTCTTCCATCTTCATATGTTTTACTATCTCCTGCTGTTGATGTAAAACTTTTTATTCCGTCTTCTGCCTTTCCTACTACTGTTACTATTACTGATTTCGTAATCCCCGTTGTATCAGGAGTAGCGCTTATGCTTATTCCACTCTCTTCTATATCTATATTTCCATCATTTTTTATATATTCAATTATCTCATTTAATGTTTCTTGTTCATTTATAACCTTATTATTATACTCTCCCACTGCTGTTTCCGCATTTTGTATAATACTCCCTTCACCTGTCAATGTAGAAAGCGCAACACCAGCTAAAATTAACATTACAATAATTGTTATTATCAAAGCTATCAAAGTTATTCCCTTATCTATTCTCACAACATATTCCTCCTATATAAAATAAATATTGCTAAATCCATCATTGTAGAGTAGTCCAAATAGATTAATATATATTATTTTGCAGTCCGAGGAAGTTGTACGTCGTACGCATAAGCCCACAGAGCCTTTGTAGAGGCAAAAAATAATATATATTAATCTATTTGGACGGCTACCCTAAAAAAACAAAACAAAAAGACACATAGACCTAGTACAAACTAAGTCTTATATGTCTTTACTAATCTATATATTCATTCTTTTTATTTTCACTAATAAACTGTGTGTGTGTGTGTGTGTACAACCACAAGGCTTTCAGCGTTTATCTTCATCATAATACAATGACCTCTTTCTTTTGTTTATCTCATGTAAGTATTATATACGATTACTACGCATTTGTCTACACTTTATCAAAATTATTCATAATTACATCGCATTCTATAAATTAATAAAAAAGATTTAATTAACCTAAAAATAATGGTTAATTAAATCTTTTTTTATTACCTTAAACATCTTACATGAACAGGATTATTAACTTTTGGTTTTACTAATACTACTCTTAGAACATCTATTGGTTTTTCTTCATGTTTAGTATTCTTGGTTTTTTTTAGTTTGCTAGAATTATAAATTTTTTTACTAGTATTATAAATCTCAATTTCAATAAAACCATTTCCTGTAAAGCCTATAATTTGAATAGGAAAATCTTTATTGTTTCTAAACACAAAATCCAAATAGCCATAGCTTACAGTGGCATCCTTACCCTCTGGTACATATGTTACAGGAAGTCCATGAGTATGTCTTTCTATAATTTCCAAATTTGCATCTAATGCAGCATTGTATAATGTAGAAGACACTTGGCATACGCCACCACCATAATCTAATTTCATTTCATCTCCAACAATAACATTACCCAAAAGATATCCTTGTTCTTTTGATGCAGGTCCAATAACTTCGCTCCACTTAAAAAGATGTCCTGGCAATACTTCGATAGAAATTTGCTTTGACGCTAAATTAATATTGTGATTGCGATTAGTATTATTAAAATCAAAATAAGTTTTGTAGCTTCCAATACGCTCATATAAAGAATCTGTTTTGGTATCAATATATTCAGCATATATGTACCTTTCATCACCCTTATAGAGTATTTTATACCACCCACTACTTTCAATTTCAATAACTTCTACAACATCTCCTTGATTTAATTGACCTACAATTTCGTAATCAGTAGAAGGTCCTTTGCGAATATTGACTGGCGAACTTATATTAGTTTTACCAATCCGTTCATATCCACTTGGCATTGCATAAACACTGCTAAGTATAACAGTTGTAAATATACAAGCCAGGAGAAACACCCTAGTTGCAATTTTTTTCATAATGCCTCTCTCCTTTATAATTATTTTTGAATATTGATATTATAGCATATTTACATAATTTATTCAAGTAAGCTTTTTTTCAATATTTAAAACAAAAAAATTTTAAAGTCCAAAGCTCACTCCTATAGCATTATTAATTTTATTCATAACTTCTTCATCATCAATATGTCCAATTTTTTCTTTTAGTCTACTTTTATCTATGGTTCTTATCTGCTCTGTTAAGACAACAGAGTCCGACTTAAGCCCAAATTCTTCTGAGTCAATCTCTATATGAGTAGGCAATTTATTTTTATTTATCTGTGAAGTAATCGCAGCAGCAATTACTGTTGGACTATATTTATTTCCCATATCATTTTGTATTATTAAAACTGGTCTAATTCCACCTTGTTCTGATCCGACTACTGGGCTCAAATCTGCATAAAACATATCTCCTCTTTTAATTACCATATAATTCACTCCCACTAATTCTATATATTAATTTTGATTCTTTTTGATATATTTTAAATATTAGATACAAATTTTAGCCTGCTTTAATTCTATTTTTTAAACTATTTCTTGCAAACCATTAATCTTTATATCATTATATAATATGTAAACTAGTGTATTTTGTGCTTCATCTTTTATCTCCATTTTTGTTGGTAGTCCAGTTTCCTTACTTATATATAATTTTTTATATTTTGAATATTTATTTAATTCTTTCTTTATATTTACTTCTAATATAATTTGGTTTTCTTCTTCTATTGTTTCAGTTTCATTTTCTTGGTTAAAATCTTTAATAAATGATGTTAATATTAGTTCATTTTCTGCAAGATATTTATAGTTTTCGTATATTTTATTTAGGTTTAACTTAGTGTTTTTTACTTCTAATTTATTATTTTTAAATATTATTTCAATTCCTGCTATATTTCTTGGTTCTTTAACAATTTGTTTGTACTCATTTTCTTGCAAGTTTTGTTGCTTTATTTTATATGTATTTTGATTTTTATTGCTTATTACATCTATTGTTACATCTGCTTCGTATGATTTCATATTTAAAATATTATTTACAATTGAATCTGTATTTTTACTAGTTATAGTATTTCCAGAAATAATGTTTTTATAATTAATTTTTAATATAAGAAATAAAATTAATAAAAAAATTACAGTAATTACAGTTATAATAAATATTTTTCTCTTTTGACTTACTTCCTTTTCCTTCAACTTTTCCTCCTTTTAATAATTTAAAATTATGTAAAAATAGAGTAGCTATATTTGCTACTCTATTAATATTTATTCTATATATTTTTAAAGTATTCTGTTATACAATCTTGCATTTCTTTTTTAGTTTCAATTGTATTTACTTTATCTCTAATTTTGCTAGAATCTTTTAGTCCTTTAACATACCAAGCAATTTGTTTTCTCATTTCTTTTATTGCAACTTTTTCAGTTTTTAAATTTACTTCCATCTCTATATGATTTAAAATTGTTTCTAATTTTTGCTTAGGAGAAATCTCATCTGGCTTTTTTCCTGTTCCTAGATAATATATAATTTGCTTAAATATCCATGGATTTCCAAGTGCTGCCCTTCCGAATCATTATTCCATCCACATTGGTTTGTTCAAACATCTCTTTAGCATCTTTCCATGTTTTTATATCCCCATTTCCAATTACAGGTATGTTCACCTCTTTTTTTACTTGTTTTATTATGTCCCAATCTGCCATTCCAGAGTAATATTCTTCTCTTGTTCTTCCGTGAATTGTAATCATAGAGGCTCCTGCTTTTTCTATTCTTTTTGCCGCTTCTATTGCAACTATATTATTTGAATCCCAACCTTTTCTAATTTTTACACTTACAGGATGTTTACTTACACTTACTACTTCTTTTACTATTTCTTCTGCTAAATCTAAATTTAATAATAATTTGCTGCCATCTCCGTTTTTTACAACTTTTGGTGCCGGACAGCCCATATTTATATCTATAATATCTGCAATATTATTTACATATTCAGTAGCTTTTTTCATTGCTTCTATATCGTTTCCAAAAATTTGAACACCTATTGGTCTTTTTTCATTTGTTGTGTCTAAAAGCTTTTTAGTTTTTTCATCTCCATAATAAAGTGCTTTTCCACTAACCATTTCTGTAAAAGCAAGTCCTGCTCCATTATCTCTGCATAATATTCTAAATGGCAGGTCTGTAATACCTGCCATTGGAGCTAGCAATATGTTATTTTCTAATTCAATATTTCCAATTTTTAATTTATCTAAATACATATTTTTCTCCTATTATTCTATAAATATTGCCTTTTGACGTCTTCCGCTTATATTTAGCAATAATCCAATTAATATAAAATTCGTTATCATGGCGCTTCCACCATAGCTTAAAAACGGAAGTGGCACTCCTGTTATAGGAAGTAGTCCTATTGTCATTCCAATATTTTCTGTCATGTGAAACATAAATATTCCGAGCTATACCTACTGCAATATACGATCCGAGTTCATCTTTGGCCGTTTTTGCAATATATATAGCTTTCACTATGAGAGTTACATATATTAATACTATCGAACCTGTTACTATAAATCCCATTTCTTCTCCAATTACAGAGAATATAAAGTCAGATGTTTTTGGATATAGAAAACCTAATTGTGTTTGATTTCCTTTTAAAACTCCCATTCCCAATAATTCACCAGCTCCTATAGCGAGCTTAGATTGTATAATATTATATCCTGCTCCACGAGGATCTGATTCTGGGTTTAAATACACATCTATTCTTTTTTTTGCATGATCTGGAAGTATATACAAATATGCAATTGGCACTATTATAACTACAATTGCTAAAGCAGATATTATATATCTTTTTTTTATTCCAGCTGCAAATATCATAAATACTGTTGCTACCAAAAAGGCACAAGCTGTACCATAATCTGGTTGTTTTATTATCAGTAACACTGGTATTAATGTAATAAGCAATAATAGTCCTAGTTTTAACGGATGATTTATTTCATCTTTTTTTCTTTCTTGAACTTTTGTTATTGCATATGCTAAAAAGATTATAACAACTACCTTTGCAAATTCTGCTGGTTGAAATAAAAACACTTTGAAATCAAACCAGCTTGAAGCACCATTTATTGGCTCTGTAAATAGCACTCCTATTAAAAGTGCTATAAATATAATATATAAAATTGGCGATATTTTTGCAATTAATTCATAATCTATGCATATTGCTATTATAAGTATTGGTACACTAATTAAAATCCATTGTATTTGTTTTATAAATTCTTCAAATTCTGTATCTTGTGTTGCAGACATCAATGCTATAAGTCCTATTATTATAAGTGCAACAACACAAATAAGTATACCCCAGTCCATGTTCTTTAATAATCTTTTTTTCATCAAAGTACCTCATTTAATTGAAGTTTATTTAAATAATGAAAAATGAATAGTTAATAATTATTCATTTTTCATTATTATTATTTATTTGTTACAGGTATCTCTTCCTTTTTTTCTGGTTCTTTTTCACTTTTTGTTTCTTCTTGTTTTTGGCTTTCTTCTGCTTTTTCTTCAACTTTTTCTTGGTCACTGCTTACTTTATTATTTGTTTCTTCTACTTCTTTATCAGTATTTTCCTCTTTATTATCACTTTCATTTTTATTCTCATTTTCTGGTTCTTGCTTTATTTCTTCTTGCTTTTCTTCTGGTAATTCTTTTTTGCTTTCATTTTCTTTTTCATTTTGTTCTTTGCCCATTTCATGTTTGATATTCATTATAGGAATATTAGCATAAAGTGCTGGTGCACCTGTTGTTCCATCATCGTTTGCTTTATTTGTTAGTCTTACATCAATAGCACCTTCGTCTACTTCTATATATTTTTTAATTACTTCAATAATTTCTTGTTTCATAAGTTCTAAAAAGTCTGCTGATACATTCGCTCTATCTTGCATTAGGACTAAATGTAATCTTTCCTTTGCAGTATCTTTTGATGTATTAGCTTCTTGCTTTTCCTTTTTTGCTAATCCTTTAAAAAAGTTTATTATTCTCTCAAACATTCTATATCCTCCACTTTATAATTTTATTTATTTTTTTGAAAACATATTTTTAATTTTACAAAAAAAGCCTTTTTCTCTACCTGGAATAGATACCTCTATATTTTCTCCTAAAATTCTTCTAGCAATTTCTGTATATGATTTTCCAGATGGAGCTTTTTTGTTTGAAACAACTGGCTCACCTTTATTTGTTTGTGTTATTATAAATTCATCATCTGGTACTACACCTATTAAGTCTATTGATAATAAATCTACTATATCATCAACATCCATCATTTCGCCTTTTTTTACCATGGCTGGTCTTAATCTGTTTACTACTAATTCCGGATTTTTAATGTCTGATGCTTCTAAAAGTCCTATTATTCTATCAGCATCTCTTATGGCAGAAATTTCAGCAGTAGTTACCACAATTGCTCTTGTTGCACCGGCTATGGCGTTTTTAAAGCCTTGTTCTATTCCGGCTGGGCAATCTATAAGGATATAGTCAAATTCTTCTTTTAATTTTCCTGTTAATTCTTTCATTTGTTCTTCATTTACAGCACTTTTATCCCTTGTTTGAGCAGCTGGAAGTAAGAAAAGTTCATCAAAACGCTTGTCCTTTATTAAAGCTTGTCTTAGTTTACACTTTTCTTCTACTACATCTACTATGTCGTATACTATTCTATTTTCTAGCCCCATAACAACGTCTAAGTTTCTAAGCCCTATATCTGTATCTATTAATACTACTTTTTTGCCTTGTAATGCTAGGGCTGCACCTAAATTTGCAGTTGTAGTTGTTTTCCCTACTCCTCCTTTTCCTGATGTTATAACTATAACTTCTCCCATAATCTTCCTCCTTAAATCTATGTTTATAGATTTTTAATTATGTTTTTCTATCTATATATCTTATTATGTTTTTGAGGAAAAGTCAATGAATGTTATAAAAATATTACAAAAATATTACAAATTTTTTTATATTTTTTTCTTTTCTTTATTTCCGTAGGCATTTTTTATTAAAATATAAACTAAAAGTGACTAATATAAGCTTTAAAAGCTCAATATAGTCACATTTAGTTTTAATTTATTTTATTCTTTTGATTGGGCTATCATCCAAATCTTTTTATTATAGTCAGATATATAATTATCCATTAGTATAGAAATTAAATATGCTTTTTTTGTCTCCGCTTCTTCCTTTATTTGTATAGATTTAGTTAAAAGTGTATTAAAATCTTGCAGCAAAGCATCAAATATTACATTCTGGCACACCTTTTGGTTTTGTGCTTCACCAATTTTTGAATTTTGCATGTAATCTTTTAATGTTCCTAGTGGCTGACCTCCTATCATTAAGATGTTTTCTGCAACTTCATCAATAGCGTCATTTGCACAGTTATAATACTCTTCTAATTTTTCATGCATTACAAAAAATTCTTTACCTTTTACATTCCAATGATAATTTTGTAATTTAGCTGCAAATACTTTTAAATCAGATAAATATTCGTTTAAGCATTTGATTAAATTATCCATATTCAATCATCCTTTCTTTTATAATTTCATATAGATTATTAACCAAATTGCAGTTTTTATTCAATTTCTTTTATTTTTTTAATTCTCTCTTCTCTTAGTTTTTCTTTTAATTGTATTCCCTCTTTTATTCCATATTTTTCTTTTATATATTCTCCATTTATTTTATCTAATATTTCATTCTTTAAATATGCAAAATCTTTTCCTTGTTTTGAATTTTTATCTGCATTTACTACTATTTGTAATCCTTCTAGTCCTAGAATTGATTTATTTACTCTTTCTAAAAAATCTACTTTTTTAGCCGGAGTCATTTCCCAAAATATTCCTCCTATCATATGTTCTTTTGCAGCTGTTTTTCCACATTTTCTCCACGAGTTTGGAACTCCTATTCTATTACTAAATCGTTGCACAACCTCTACTCCTTTTTTGTCGTGCCCATAGTGATGTGGATACATTTCTTTTGGAGTAATACCTTTTCCTAAATCATGCACTAATGCCGCATATCTTATTTCTAAATTGTTTGTCATTGTACATACCCTATCTATTACTTCCATTGTATGATTATAGCTGTCCCCTTCTGGATGATATTTTTGTGGCTGCTCGGCTCCTATTAGATTATATATTTCTAAAAAATGTACTTGTAAAACATTAGCATTTTTTAATTCATCAAAAAATATAGATGGTTTATCTGTTTTTAAGGCTTTTCTAAATTCGTCAAATACTCTTTCTTTTGAAATTGTATTTAATTCTGGTTTAAGTTCATTCATTAATTTTAATGTGTTTTTGTCTACCTCAAATTTTAGTTTAGCAGCAAATCTTGCTACTCTATATACTCTTAATGGGTCTTCTTTAAAGCTTTCACTTGTTGCTTTAATAATTTTATTTTTTATATCTTTTTTTCCATTAAATGGATCAATTATTTCTTTTGTTAAAACATCTTGCGCAATTGCATTTATTGTTATATCTCTTCTTTTTAGATCTTGCTCAATAGTTATATTTTTGTTTGTATTTATTTCAAATCCCTTATGCCCTATTCCTATTTTTCTCTCTGTTCTTGCAAGTGCTATTTCTGTGCCATATAAATCAAAAACTGGAAAATCTTTACCTCTAATTTTTGCTTCTGGGCAATTTTTTATAAATTCATCAATATCTATACCTGTTATACAATAATCTTCATCATGACTTTCTTTTTTCATAAGAAAATCTCTAACCGCTCCACCAACAAGATACATTCGTCCGCCAATATTTTCAATTTTTTTTGCTAAATCTAATATCATTTTATTCATATATATTACTTAGAAACTGTTATATCAATTTCTTTCTCCTTATTATTCTTTATTTATATTATACCTATTTTTAAAACAAATACAAGGATTATTTAAAAAGGCATATAATCTTATTTTTAAGTATTATATGCCTTTTTTATTTTTACATTGCTTTTTTATATAAATCTATAAAATCTTGTTTTGTAACTTCTCTTGGATTTCCTGGTTTACATGGGTCTTCCATTGCTTTTTCAGCAAGCATTTCTAAATCTTCTTCTTTTCCTCCAACATCTTTTACAGTTTGTGTTATTCCAACTTTTACAGATAATTCTTTTATTTTTTCTACCATTGTTTTAATAAGTTCTTCTTTATTCATATCTTGTGCTTGAATGCCTATACCTATTAATATATCTCTAAATCTTTCATAGCATACTTCTCCATTAAATTCCATAACAGTTGGTAAAAGTATTGCATTTGCAATTCCATGTGGGGTATCGTAAACTGCTCCTAATTGATGTGCCATTGAATGAACTATTCCAAGTCCCACATTTGAAAATCCCATTCCTGCAATATATTGTGCCATTCCCATATTTTCTAGTGCTTCTTCATCTTTATCATTAACAGCTGCTGGTAAGTTTTCAAAAATCATTTGAATTGCTTTCATATGGAACATATCTGACATTGTATTATGTGCTTTTGTTATATATCCTTCTATTGCATGTGTTAGTGCATCCATACCTGTTGCTGCAGCTATTGATTTTGGCATTGATGCCATAAGCTCTGAATCTATAATTGCTAAAACTGGTATATCATTTGGATCAACACATACCATTTTTATTTCTCTTTCTTCATCTGTTATAACATAGTTAATTGTTACTTCTGCTGCTGTTCCTGCTGTTGTTGGAAGTGCAATAATTGGCATACATCTATTCTTTGTGTTAGATGCACCATTTAAAGATACAACATCACTTCTTTCAGGATTTGTCATTAATATACCTATTCCTTTTGCTGTATCTATGCTAGATCCTCCTCCAACTGCAATTAAACAATCAGCTTTTGATGCTTTACATTTTTCTACTCCATCTAATACATTTTTAATTGTTGGATTTGGTTTTACATCTGAATATATTTCATATTCAATTCCTGCTCCATCTAATACTTCTGTTACCTTTTTAGTAACACCAACTTCAAACAAAGCTTTATCTGTTACTACTAATGCTTTTTTAAAGCCTCTGTTTTTAAATTCCTCTGGTAATACTTCTCTTGCTCCTTTTCCAAAATATGATGTCTCGTTTAATACAAATTTTTTTACAGACATAATAACCTCCTATAAATAAATTATACATTTATTATAACAATAATTTTTATTATTACAATATATTTTTATATTTATTTTAAGAAGCCACTAATTATTTGTTCTTCTGCTTCTTTTTCTGTTAGTCCGAGAGTCATTAATTTGGTTATTTGTTCACCTGCTATTTTACCTATTGCAGCTTCATGAATTAAATTTGCATCTAAGTTATTTGCTTCAATTTGTGGGCTTGCTATTATTTTTGCATTTTCCATTATTATGGCATCACATTCAACATGTCCAAAGCATTTAGAATTACCTTCAATTCTTGATAAAAACTCTTGTCTTGAATTATTATCTGCAACTGACCTTGATGTTACATGTGTACTTGCATTTTCTCCATTTAATTTTACCTCAAAAATTGTTTTGGCAAATTGCTCACCATGTGTCATTATTCTTTCAGTTACAGTTAAATTTGCATCTTCTGCGACATATCCTATTGTTTCTCTTATAGTTGAATCTACTCCTTTTATTTGTACAGATTCCATTTCAAAATTAGCACCTTTTTTAAGGTCAATTACAGTTTGTGGATTTAATACTCTTTTGCCAGTACCTTCTCCCTCTCCATAATGCTTTTCTATATATTTAACTTTTGCATTTTCCTCTAAAAAGAATCTATGAATTCCATCATGTCTTGAATCTGAACATGTACTATTGTGAATACCACATCCAGCAACTATTACAACATCTGCATTTTTTCCAATATAGAAATCATTATAAACTATATCTGTTAATCCCCCTTGTGTAATTATTACTGGTATGTGAACACTTTCGTTTTTTGTATTTTCTTTTATTATAATATCAATACCTGGCTTGTCCTTTTTAGTTACTATATTAATATTTTCTGTAACATTTCTCTCTATTCCTTTACCATTTTCTCTTATGTTATATGCTCCCATTGGAACTTTTTCAATATCTGCTACTTCTTTTAATAAATTCTTTTCTATATTATCCATTTTTCCCTCCTTTAACGCATTTACAGTTACTTTTATATAATAATTCTGGAAGAATTTCCTCTTTTGTTCCCATTTTAGAAACACTACCATTTGCAATTACTATAATTTCATCTGCAATATTTAAAATTCTTTCTTGGTGAGAAATAATAACAATAGAACCATTAATTTCATTATGCATTTGTTCGAAAAGTTCAATTAAATTATTAAAGCTCCACAAATCAATACCAGCCTCTGGTTCATCAAAAACAGTAAGTTTAGTCTTTCTAGCGGCAACAGAAGCAATCTCAATTCTTTTAAGCTCCCCACCAGACAAATTAGCATCAACTTCTCTATTTACATACTCTTTCGCACATAATCCAACACTAGACAAATAATCACAAATCTCATTAAACTTAATATCCTTCCCAGCAGACAAAGTAATTAAATCTCTAACAGTAATCCCCTTAAACTTAACAGGTTGTTGGAATGCAAAACCAATACCTTTATTTGCCCTTTCTGTAATACTTAAACTAGTTATATCCTCACCATTAAACAAAATCTGTCCATCAGTTGGCTCGTATATACCCATTATAATCTTAGCAAGAGTTGACTTTCCCCCACCATTAGGTCCAGTAATAGCAACAAACTTGCCTTCATCTATTTGTAAATTTATATTTTTTAAAATATCTTTTCCATCTTTGTGGAAACAAACATTTTTAAGCTCTAACATAAAAACCTCCTTATATTGTATTAGTAACATATATTGTAACACAAAAATGGAAAATGTGAAATATTCTTGCAATAAAAAACCTAGGAATTGCCGTTCCTAAGTTTTTTATTGCAATACGTAATGCATAGCTTATCGCAATATTGCTAATATTGTTATAGCACCTGTTTGTCAAATATGATCTTTACTATAACAATCATATTTGACAAAATAAAAAAACAGTTGTATAATTAGTGTAGAAAAAGAGAAACCACGAAAGTGGTTACCAAATATAATGATAAAATAAACCATTAAACTTCGGTCAAAAGCAGAATGGTTTATTTTTTTATTTGCTCAAAATTACCACTAATGCAATAATCAAGGCACAGGTCTAAACCCTAAGTATGATCTATATGTGGATCCACTTATTTCACCATAATATAATACACTCATCACGGATTTATCCAAGGCATGTGGTGAAGCAATCCACATTGTATATGCTTTATTTGTATCTGTTATATAATATAAATTATCTCTATCATTTATTGTAACAATTGGAATATTATTTGCGCTCAATTTTACGTTATACCCAGTTTTGTTATAACTATATTCCAGATAGTTATCTGGATTCGTATTTTTGTATGATGCACAATATAAATCTAGTGTTGGTCCCCCTATTGCATATTCTGCATATTTATCATTTGAATATTTTTCACTCCATATTGGTATATCTAACATATATGCTACTGACTGAATTGCTTCTCCTTCTGCATTTTGGTTATCACTAACATAACTTAACCATTTAGTTATTCTTAAATCTGTTATATTACTTGCTCCATTATAATCAACATATACATTTTCTAATGATACACTATAATTACCAAGATTACCGATTTATATTCAATTTGTCTGATTTTGGTGCATAATTATAATGTATATAATCATCTGCTATCAAATAAATGTTACTATCATCTGCATAAAATATCCTCCATTTTACATCTGGATCTCCATTTGGTGTTGTGTAATTTGTTACATATCCTCCTATAAAATAAATATTGCTACAATTTAAATTCGTAGAGTAGCCGAAAAGATAGATATATTAAAATTTATGTAGCGACGACGTGTGCCTGTAAGGGTCGTACAAACTCTTAGCCAAATTTTTTGAGGGTGCGAAGGCTTCGGAGAGGCTCGAAAAATTGGGCTTAGAGTTTGTCGAGCCTGGAAGGTGTTCCTAGGAGCGAAATAAATTTTAATATATCTATCTTTTCGGCGGCTCTTTTTAAAACATCTCCCCCTAAAAAACTACTCTACAAAAAAGCCAAAACAAAAAGACATACAGACCTAGCCACAAAGCTAAGTCTTATATGTCTTACTAATCTATATATTTCTCCTATTTATTTTCTCTAATATACTACCTGTGTGTGTGTGTGTGTACAACCGCAAGGCTTACAGCGTTTCTATTCATCCTAAGCAACCTCTTTCTTTTGTTTTTTCGATAATTTCATTATATAAAATTAATCAACATTTGTCTACACTTTTTTTCATAAATATCTCCTACGTTCTATAATTCCTTATTTAAACACAATTTATGATTTAAACTTCATGGTCATTTCTTATTGACATCTACACCATAAAATAATATACTTAGTACAGTAAGAAAAGGAGGTTATTCTTTAATGAAAGATTTAATAGAAATTAGATGGCACGGACGTGGCGGTCAAGGTGCTAAAACTGCTTCTTTACTTTTAGCAGATGCAGCATTCAATACTGGTAAATACATACAAGGCTTTCCTGAATATGGTCCAGAAAGAATGGGGGCACCTATAACTGCATATAACAGGATTAGTATCGCTCCAATAAAAATTCATAGCAACATATATTACCCAGATTATGTAGCAGTTGTAGATGACTCACTTTTAGAATCAGTTGATGTTACATCTGGTTTAAAAAGTGAAGGTGCAATAATTATAAACACCACAAAATCTGACGACTATATAAAGTCACACTTAAATGGTTATACAGGTGATATCTATACAATAGATGCAAGAAAAATTTCAATGGCATGTTTAGGAAAATATTTTCCAAATGTTCCAATGCTTGCAGCAGTTGTAAAAGTTACAGGTGTTATGTCAGAAGAGGAATTTTTAAACGACATGGTAGGTTCATTTAAACACAAATTTGCAAAAAAACCAGAAGTAATAGACGGAAACATGCAGGCTTTAAAAATGGCTTTAAATGAAATTAAGAAAATTTAGAAAGGTTGTGAGGTTATTTTGGATAAGAAAATAGATTCAAAAATTACATGGCAAGAAATTACACCTGGTGGAAACATTTACACAGCAGGAAATGCCAAAGAATTTAAAACAGGTTCTTGGCGCAGTGTTAAACCAAAATACATAAGCGAAAAATGTACACAATGTGGACTTTGTTTTCCTGTATGTCCAGATGATGCAATACCAGTAAACAAAGAACAAAAAAGAGAAGATTTCGATTATGATGCTTGCAAAGGGTGTGGCGTTTGTGCAAAGGTATGTCCTTTTAAAGCAATAGAAATGGTAGAAAATTAATTATAAGGAGATTATATTTATGAAAATAAGAGAAAGATTAAGTGGAAATGAAGCAGCTGCAACTGCAATGAGACAAATTAATCCAGATGTTGTTGCAGCATTCCCAATTACTCCTTCAACAGAAATTCCTCAATACTTTTCTAGCTTTGTAAGCAATGGAAAAGTAGATACAGAATTTGTTGCTGTTGAAAGTGAGCATAGTGCAATGAGTGCATGTATTGGTGCAGAAGCTGCTGGTGCAAGAGCCATGACAGCCACATCTGCAAATGGTATGTCACTAATGTGGGAAATGTTATATATAGCATCTAGTTTGCGTCTTCCTATTGTTATGTCATTAGTAAATAGGGCTGTATCTGGTCCATTAAACATACACAATGACCATTCAGACGCAATGGGTGCAAGAGATTCTGGTTGGATTCAACTATTTTCTGAAACAAACCAAGAAGCATATGATAATTTATTAATGGCACACAGAATTGCTGAACATAAAGATGTTCTACTTCCTGTTATGGTATGTCAAGATGGATTTATCACATCACATGCTATTGAAAACATAGAGCTTGAAGATGATGAAAGTGTTAAAAAATTTGTTGGTGAATATCACCCAGAACACTATTTATTAAATGATAAAGAACCAATAGCAATAGGTCCATTAGATTTACAAGCTTATTTATTTGAACATAAAAGACAACAAGCTAAGGCTATGGAAAATGCAAAAAAGGTTATATTAGATGTAGCCAAAGATTTTGAAAAATTAACTGGTAGAAAATATGGTTTTATAGAAGAATATAGAATGGAAGATGCAGAAATTGCAGTTGTTTGTATGAACTCAACAGCAGGAACTGCAAAATATACAGCTGACAAATTAAGAGAAAAAGGCGTAAAAGCTGGAGTCATAAAAGTTCGTGTATTTAGACCATTCCCTGCTGAAACAATAGCAGAAGCATTAAAAAATCTAAAAGCAGTAGCTATTTTAGACAAAGCAGATGGATTAAATGCAGTAGGTGGTCCTTTATTTACAGATGTAACTTCTGGAATGCTTATTAATAATATACATGTTCCCGCAATTGGTTATGTATATGGCATAGGTGGTCGTGACACAACAGAAGAAGATATATTAGAAGCATACACAGATTTACAAGAGATTGTAAAAACTGGCAAAGTTGAAAGGCCATATAGATATTTAGGTGTAAGAGGTGAAAAATAATGGCATATAATTTAAAAGAAATAATGGCTGAAAAGCCTTCAAGATTTACTTCTGGTCACAGAATGTGTGCAGGTTGTGGAGCCCCTCCTGTTGTAAGAATGATTTTAAGAGCATTAAAACCAGAAGATCATGCTGTTGTATGTAATGCAACTGGTTGTTTAGAAGTTTCTAGCTTTATTTATCCATATACTTCATGGACAGATTCATATATACATACAGCATTTGAATGTGCAGCTGCAACAGAAGCTGGTGTTGAAGCAGCATATAAAGCAATGAAAAGACAAGGAAAATTACCAGAAGATAAACATACAAAATTTATAGCATTTGGTGGAGATGGTGGTACATACGATATAGGTATTCAAAGTCTTTCTGGTGCAATGGAAAGAGGACATGATATGGTATATGTTGCATATGATAATGGTGCATATATGAATACAGGTATTCAACGTTCTTCTGCAACTCCAAAATTTGCAGACACAACAACATCACCTGCTGGAACTGTAATTCCTGGTAAAATGCAATCTCGTAAGGATTTAACAGAAATTATGGTTTCACACCATATACCATATGTTGCACAAACATTGGCAGTAAATAATTTTAAAGATTTATATGAAAAAGCAGAAAAAGCAATTTATACAGAAGGTCCTGCATTTTTAAATGTATTAGCACCATGTCCAAGAGGCTGGGGATATCCAACAGAAGATTTAATGCTTATAAATAAATTAGCAATGGAGACTTGCTATTGGCCTATGTATGAAGTTATAAATGGAAAATACAAAATTAATTATAAACCAAAAGAGAAAAAGCCAATTGAGGAATTTTTAAGACCACAAAAAAGGTTTAAACATATGTTTAAACCTGGAAATGAGTGGATGATAGAAGAATTCCAAAAAGAAGTAGATACAAGATGGCAAGCTCTTCTTGATTTAGAAGAAATTACAAATAAAGAAGAAAAATAGCACGAAAGTGCTATTTTTCTTCTTTTAGCTAAATGCTAATTTTTACTGAATGATGAGTTCATCATATTCAGTTAAGTAAAATTTAATTTTTCCGCTCTTGGCATCAGATAAAAATTTTCCAAAGGTTTTTTCGCTTATTCTGGATTTGTTGTATAATTCCAAAACCTTATTTTTTACGCTGAAAATACGATATTGTGAGTTTTCATCCATAACTGTAAGTATTACTTGTGCAGTTTTAATTAAAACCCAATACCCATTTCGCTCATCTTTTATTTTATAGCCTTTATTTAAATACCCCCGAATTTTATCCCGTTTTCCTTGAACTTCAACAGTATCAGAGTATTCATAATGAGCTCCAATAAATTTTACTTCCATTTGGATTCCTCCTTTGTTTTAATATATAATTATTATACTTTATTTTTAATTTTATGTCAACTTTTTATTTTAAAATTCTACATATTCTTGTTTAATATTTCTACTCTTACATTTTAATTATTTACCATAAATATTGACTTTCATCTATTTTTACTATATAAATATTAGTGTTTGGAGGTATTAAGAAAATATATGGATAATGAAAATTTATATGAAAAACCAGCTAATAAAAAATCTACTATAATTAATATAGCAATTGTTGTTATTATTTTTATTGGCTTATTTATATATATGATTAATGTAGATGGAATAGATAATATAGTAAATCTGCTTAAAAATGCTGATTTTAAATGGGTTGTAGGTGGAGTTTTTTGTATTGTATTCTTTTGGCTATGCGAGGGAATTACTCTTCATCTTCCCCTTAAAAAATTATATCCAGACCAAAGATTTGGTGAATCTTTTAAGGTGTCTATGATTGGGCAATTATTTAACAACCTTACTCCATTTTGCTCAGGTGGGCAACCTATGCAAGCATATGAGCTTAGCAAAACTGGTAAACGCGTTAGTGATTCTTTTTCTATGCTAGCTATTAAATTTATTATTTATCAAATGGCATTAGTGCTTTTTACTTTTGTTGTTGTTATTTTTCAGTTTGACTTTTTTATGAGTCTTATGAATAATTTTTTATGGGTAGCATTGCTGAGTTTTGGGGTAAATATTTTTGCCATTATAATTGTTATTCTGGCAGGAATTAATAAAAAAATCATATCTTCAATTGCAAATCCCATTATAAAATTTCTTGGTAAAATAAAGATAGTTAAAGATACTCAAAGTACAATAGAAAAATTTGATAATAGTTTATCTAATTTTAATAATCAATTCAAATTTATGAAAGCTCAAAAAGCATTAGTTGTTAAAATGTTTTTAATTTCTATTGTTCAATGTTTATCTTATTATATGATAACATACATGGTTTATAGGGCATTTGGAAATAGTGGTTTAGCAGTTTGGCAAATTATACCAGCACAAGCATTCCTACTTCTTGTAATGACATTTATACCTACTCCTGGGGCGGGAATCGGTGCAGAAGGTGGCTTTTTACTAATCTTTAATTCTATTTTTAAAGAAGGCACAATAAATATGTCAATTTTATTTTGGAGATTATATACATTTTATGCTCCAATTATTGTAGGAGCCATATTCTTAGCTTTCTCTAATAAGAAATTCAAGAAAGTAAAATTAGATTAAAAATTAATAGCCAAATGAAAAGATAGTGAAAACAATTTCTTTTCATTTGGCTATTAATTTTATGTAAATAACACTGTATTTTTACTCTAATTCTGGTGCGTCAACTGGGCAAACACCTTGGCATGTTCCACATTCAATACACATATTAGGATCTATTTCGTATTTGCTCTCTCCCTCTGATATGCAGCTTACTGGGCAAGCTGATGCGCAAGCTCCACATTTTATGCATTTATCTGTTATTTTATAAGCCATTTCTTTCACCTCCTTAAATTTCATCTGTATTAGAATTTTCTAATTCATCTAGTTTTTCTAATTTTTCTAATTCCTTTATGTCTTCTGCATCTTCTGCTAAATCTTGTTTTTTCTCTATATTTTTTATTATTGTTATTTCTGGCAAATTATACCTTTTATAAAAAACTTCATCTCCATCTTTAAATTTTACTTTTACTCTTTCTTTTAAAGTTTCTATACTACATACTTCACCTTGTCCATCTTCTGTTTTAACTATTGCACCTATCTTAGGTAATCTGGCTAGTTTTTCTTCATATGCTTCTTGTTCATATTTTAAGCAACACATTAATCTACCACAATTTCCAGATATTTTAGAAGGATTTAAAGATATATTTTGTTCTTTTGCCATTTTTATTGATACGGTTTCAAAGTTTCCTAAGAATGAGCAACAACATAGTTCTCTTCCACACACTCCATTTCCACCCATTCTTTTTATTTCATCTCTTACTCCTATTTGCCTTAGTTCAATTCTTACTTTAAATACTGCTGCTAAGTCTTTTACAAGCTCTCTAAAATCTATTCTTCCATCTGCTGTGAAATAAAATATTATTTTTGAGTTATCAAATTTATATTCTACATCAATTAGTTTCATGTCTAATTTGTGTTTTTCTATTTTTTCTAAGCATATTTTCATTGCTTCTTTTTCTTTTTTCTTATTATCCTCATTATGTTTTATATCTTTATATGTTGCTATCCTTATTACCGGTTTTAGCGGGGAAACTAATTTATCTTCTGGTATTAATCTATTTATTATTACTGCCTCTCCATACGCTTCTCCTGTTGCAGTTTCAACAATTACATATGAGTCTTTTTTTATTTTTAAATTTCCCGGATCAAAAAAATATATTTTACCAGGCTTTTTAAATCTAACTCCTACTATATTTTTCATTTATTTCCTCCCATATCTGCAATAATAAATTATCTATTGTCATATTATAATTACTATTTGTTTTTAATCTTCTTTTTGTATTTTCTACTATTTCTATACAATTTAAGTATTTGGGATTTGTTTTTCCTTTTTCAAAAAATAATATATTCATGTAATCTAGTATTTCAAAAATATCATCTGTATTTTTATATATAGTATCTGAAATGTTCCATATTTGACTTTTTAAAGTTTTTTCTATTTCGTTTATTATGTTTTCTATACTGCTGTATAATTCTTCTTTATCTTTAATTTGTATAGCCTTTCCAATACTTCCTTCTGCAAGCTTTTGTATTCTATTACTTACAGTTTCTTTTGTTTCTTTTTCAAAATATTCTTTTATTTCTTGATTATTTAGTTTTTGAAAAACTATTTTTATACATCTAGATTTTATTGTTGTTAGCATCTGTGCTTCGTTGCTACAAATTAGAATTATTGTAGCATATTGTGGGGGTTCTTCTAGTGTCTTTAATAAACAATTTTGTGCATCTATGGTCATTTTCTCGCTATTATTAATTATATATACTTTTCTGTTTGATGTTATTGGTTTTTCTATTATTTTTGAGTTTAATAGTCTTATTTGCTCTATTTTTATTGAATTTCCATCTGGCTCTATTATTTTTATATCAGGATTATTGTTTCCGGTTAAATTCTATACAAGATTTGCACTTATCACAGGGTTTGTCTGCATTTTGGCACAGTATTATTTTAGCAAATTCTTTTGCAAATAGCATTTTCCCAATTCCTTCTTTTCCAACAAACATGTAACCATGTGACACTGTATTTGATTTTATAGTTTTTAGTAAAGTTTCTTTTACTTTTTCATTTCCTAATATTTTTTCAAAAGCCATTGTTCCTCCTATTAGTCAACTGTTCCAAATAAATTTAGTGGCCAAAATCTTATTAATACTCTACTTTCTATTTTTTCTAATGGAATGCAGCCAAATGATCTGCTATCTGTGCTTTCTGGTCTATTGTCTCCCAATAAAAATACAGTCCCTTCTGGTACAACTAAATCAACAAATATTCCTCCATTTATTGATTCTGTTACAACATTATCTGCTAGATATGGTTCTTCTAATTCTTCTCCATTTATATATACTTTTCCATTTTCTATTTTTACATGTTCTCCTGGCAAACCTATTACTCTTTTTATAAAACTTTCTTTTGTAGTTTCTAAAACATAGTATGTAAACCTGTTTAGTAATCCTTGTGGTTCATTCTCATATTTTGCAACTGGGTAATCAAAATCAGCTTCATATGACGTTATATGCAAATCGCTTGGAGATTCAAATGTTACTATATCTCCTCTGTTTAATTGTCTATGGAATGTTCTTACCGTTCTATCTAATAAAAGTCTTTGTCCTTCATATAATGTAGGATTCATTGAAACTTGTTGTACTACTGTTGGAATTCCTATATAATACTTAACCAATAAAGCTAGTATAACTGCTATAATTATGCAGTATGTCCATTCTAATACTTCTTTTAACTTTGGATTTATCTCAGGTTTCATTTTATTTTCCTTTCTTTTTAAGTAGTATATCTATTATACCTTAGTATTGTTTTATTATCAAGATTGCTATTCATTTTTTTGTCTTGTCTCTGATGTTTTTGTTGGTACTCTTATTACTACTTCTGTACCTTTATCTTGTATGCTTTTTATATCTATACTTCCTCCATTTTGATCTAATATTTCTTTTGCAATAGAAAGTCCGAAGTCCTGTTCCTCCAAGGGCTCTGGTTCTTGCTTTATCTACTCTATAAAATCTTTCAAAAATTCTTGATAAATCTTTTTCTGGAATTCCTATTCCATTATCTATTATTTTTATATATGCATCATTATAAACAAATCCAACATATATTTTTATATTTCCGCCTTCTGGTGTGTATTTAATACTATTGGTTAGTATATTAATTACCACTCTTTCTATTCCATATCTATCTGCATACACCATTGGAACATTTGCTGTTACATAGCATTCCACACTCTGCGATTTTTTCTTAATTTCCAGAGCTAAACTTTCTTGTGTTTGTTTTACTAGTTCACCTAAATCAAATTCAGTTTTTTCGCATTTATTTTCTTTATTATCATATTTAGAAAGTGTTAATAAATCATTAACTAGTCTTGCCATCCTTTTAGCTTCTGATGAAATTACACTTAAAAATCTTTCTTGTATGTCTTTTTCATATTCTCCCTCTAATAATGTGTCTGCATATCCCATTATTGATGTAATTGGTGTTTTAAGTTCGTGTGAGACATCTGCTACGAATTCTTTTCTCATATTATCTAGTCTTACATGTTCTGTTATATCTTGGATAACCGCAATTACTCCTGCGGGTCTATCATTTTCGTCTTTAAATGGTGCAAATAATAAATTTACATATCTATCTTTTACATTTATTTTTTGCTCAGTCGAAGTCCAGTTCTCTAAATATATTATTTTTTCTATATTCATACTTAAATCTAGTTTATTAAATATTTTGTCAAAACTATTCTCTGTATCTTCTAATCCTAATAAATTCTTTGCAGCTGGATTAATATGTATAATCTCACCATCTATATCAAATGCTATAATACCATCTGTCATATGAAGTAAAATTGTTTCTATCTGCTTTTTTTGACGTGTTGCTTCATTAAATTTTTCATTTAGTTCATTATTCATTTTGCAAAAAGCTTGAACTAAATCATCGATATCTGTTCTTATTTTTTGTGGCATCATATTGTTCATATCGACCATTTTACCTTCTGCAATTTCTGTCGCATTTTTAGTTAACTTATACATTGGTTTTATTATTAGTTTTCTAACAAAAAGACCTATTACTACTGCAATTATTGCAAATAGTAATATTGCATAAATTGTTATTTGTCTTATTTGCATAATTTCTGCTTCTAGTGCTTCGGCAATATCTAAATTTGAATTAACTTGCACTTCTAAGCCTTGTAGTTGGCAATTGTAAAATATTCCCAACCCCGCCATTACTGCTATACCTAATAATGTAAATATTAAAATTATTTGTGTTTGTATATTTTTCATTTTAATTCCCTTCTGCTTTAAAAATTTTAGGGTAGCTTTTAGCCACCCTAATCTTTATTATTTACTTCTATGTTGCAATATAATAACCTACTCCTCTTTTTGTTATTAAAATTTTTGGATTTGAGGTGTCTTTTTCTATTTTCTCCCTAATTCTTCTCACAGTAACATCAACTGTTCTTATATCCCCATAATATTCATATCCCCAAACTTTTTCAAGAAGTATTTCTCTTGTTACAACTTGTCCTGGCTGTCCTGCTAGATATTTAAGAACTTCAAACTCTCTTAAAGTTAAATCTACAGATTGTCCTTTAACTTTAACTTCGAATTTATCTAAATTTAATGTTAAATCGCCAACTTTCATAACATTACTATTTGAATCATCTTTAGAGCCATCATCTTTTAAGTTATTAGCCTCGATTTTTCTTAAATTAGCCTTAATTCTTGCCATAAGCTCTCTTACACTAAATGGTTTTGTAATATAATCATCTGCACCTAATTCTAGTCCTAAAATTTTATCAATTTCCTCTGCCTTAGCAGTAAGCATTAAAATAGGAACATTAGGAAGAGAATGTCTAATTCTTTTACAAACAGCTAGTCCATCCATTTTAGGAAGCATTATATCAAGTAAAATCAAATCTGGCTTTTTCTCTAATGCAATATTAACAGCCTCTAAGCCATCATTTGCCTCTAATGTGTTATAACCTTCTCTTTGCAAATTATACATTAATATCTCTACAATAGGTTTTTCATCATCTACTATAAGTATAGTCTTTTTATTATCTAAATTTTCTTCCATTGATATATCACGTCCTTTTTAGTTAAACACTAATTCATATATGCATATTTATATCACATTTATCTAATTTGTACAAGTTATTTTTGGAAAATTTTATTCATAAATATCCCTATATCTTCACAACCAACCTATCTACCTTTTGCTTTATATATTTTTCAAGCTTCTCCATAAACTCCTCTGGCTGAATTTCCTTTTTAGCCACCATTTCTAATCCCTTCTCCCAACTAGCGGTAAGTTTCGGATTTAGCATATCTGCCATAGACATATTCACTACATCATATATAGTTTCACCCTTTTTAGTAGGTGTAATTATCTGTGTTTTGTTATTTATGTCTATATATTTAATTTTTTCTAGTTTTTTTATAATCTCTGCCCTTGTTGCACTAGTTCCAATTCCAGCGCCTTTAATTTGTTCCCTTAGTTCTTCATCTTCAATTAGCTTTCCGGCATTCTCCATAGCAAGTATAATTGAACCTGAATTATATCTTGTTGGAGGAGATGTTTCCGCTTCCTTAGTAGCTATTTCTTTTACCTCTATCTCTATTCCTTTTTTTAAGCTATTTAGAATTTCAACATTATCTGTACTATCTGAATTTTCAGATGATTTTTTAGAATTTTTTAAAATCTCTTGATAACCTTTTTTCGTGCAAACTCTACCATTAGCATAAAATTTTTCTTTTTCTATTCCTATTGTAATATTAACCTTATTAAACTCAGCAGGTGGATAAAAAATTGCCAAGAACCTTTTAACAATTAATTTATACACATCTTTGTTAAGTTCATTTAATCCCTCGTAATTTTCTAGTCCTTGTCCTGTTGGAATAATAGCATAATGGTCTGTTATTTTACTATCATCTACATACTTAGTTTTTACTAAATCTGTTTTATATTTTTCATCTACCATTTTCTTAATATACCCTTTAATTTCATCATCTTTAAAGTTTTTAGCTAATCCGTTTAGATTTTTAGTAATCTCTTTTGCTATTGCAGTTGACAATACTCTTGCATCTGTTCTTGGATATGTAACTAACTTTTTTTCATACAAATTTTGAATAATTTCAAGTGTTTCATCTGGCTTAATTTTAAACAATTTTGTACACTCATTTTGTATTTCTGCTAAATTAAATAATAATGGTGGATTTTCTTTTTGCTTACTTTTTTTAATTTCTAAAACTGTTGCATTTTTTCCTTTTAGTGTATCAATAAATTTTTCTGCATCATCTAACTTTTTAAATCCATTATCATTATATAATTTGTTTGAATTATACATACTAGAATTTTCGTCTACTTTCCACTCTGCCTTAAAGCTACTGTTTTCATTTCCGAAATCTCCGATTAATTTTATAATACTTAGTTCTAACAAAATTTCTAATCTCTCTTTCCCTTTGAACAATCATTCCTAGTACGCAAGTCATAACTCTACCAACAGAAATTACTATTCTATCTTCTCCTAGGTCTCCTGCTACTCTTCTTCCATATATAACAGATAACAACCTAGAAAAATTAATACCAATTAAATAATCTTCTCTTGCCCTTAAATATGCTGAATCTGAAAGGCTATTGTACTCATCTAGATTTTTTGCCTCGTTTATTCCTCTTAATATTTCCTCTTCTGTTTGTGAATCTATCCATATTCTTTTTTGTTCTTTCCCTTGCACATTCGTCATTTGTGCTACTAGCCTATATATGTATTCTCCCTCTCGCCCAGAGTCAGTGCCAACATATATTGTATCTATGTCGTCTCTTGAAAATAATCCTTTTATTATATTAAATTGATTCTCTACTGCTGGTATAACCTCGTATTTATATTCCTTTGGCATAAATGGAAGGGTATCTAATCTCCAATATTTATACTTTTCGTCATATTTTTCTGGATAAGACATTGTAACTAAATGCCCAACACACCATGTTATTACCCATTCATTTGATTCTAAATATCCATTTTTTCTTACACCATTTGCTTTTAGCACTTTTGCAAATTCCATTGCTACCGATGGTTTTTCTGTTATTAATAGTTTTTTTGCCATTGTTTTCCTCTCCAATAATTTAGATTAATTATATCATATTTTTATTTAACAATGTACATTTTTTGATTTTATATTAATTTTATGGTATAATTGTATTATGTAAAGCATATTTTTGCAAGGAGGATAAGCAACATGATTGACGAACTTTTTAATGTTATCCGGTTATTGTTACAATTAATTCATTTTTTTCTTTTAATTGTAACATGTATCTACCTGTTTAGGTATTCTACGAGCACTAGCTCTAGTTTTTTACAGCGGGCAGCTTATTGGGGATTTCTAGCTATACTTTTTTCGATAGTTTTAATTATAGTTTCCCTTTTTGCTGGTAGTATTCTTGATACTGTATTTTATATAATCAGTTTATTAGTTGCAACTATTCCGCTATTTATTATTATCTATACTAGGTAGAAATAAAAGAGGTTCATATTTGAACCTCTTTTATTATTCTCTATTGATTTATATAACTTTTTTTTATATAATGTTTTAAGGAGGTAAACTATGGAAATAAAAAAGAAAATGGCTATTATAATTGATGTTCCAAATTGGGCATTTCATAATGTTGCCAATTTAATGAAAAAAGAACTACAAGATGTTATTGATATTGATATTTTTGCAATTCATGTAGAGCCTTATAATGATGATTTGTTTATGCTTTTAGAAGATGTAAAAGATTACGACTATATTCACTTTTTATGGCGTAAAAATCTACTTTCTTTTAATTCTGATAAATTTAAACAAGATTTAATATCTCGTAATATTAATTATGATGAATATGTTGATTTCTTTTCTAAAAAGATAACTACTGCGGTTAATGACCATATGTTTTTATCTAAGAAAGAAATTGAACAGTATAAAGATGTTTTTAATAAGTTTTCAAGAAAATATTACACAATTTCTAAAAAGCTTTATGATATATATTGTAATATTTCAGAATATAAAAAACCTGAAACTATTATATCAGATACTTTTAATATAAATACATTCGTGCCAATGAATTTAGAGCGTTTTGATATCGAAAACATTTCAAGCAGACCAATTATAATAGGTTGGGTAGGAAACTCTGCTTGGAATAGCAAAGACAAATCAAATATAGATTATAAAGGGCTTCATACTATTTTAGAACCAGTTTTAGAAGATTTAGAAAATTCAGGTTATAATATAAAAAGAGTATTTGCAGATAAACAAATTAAATTTACACCAAATGACCAAATGCCTGACTATTACAAAACTATTGACATATATGTTACTTGTTCTTATCAAGAAGGTACTCCAATTCCAGTATTAGAAGCTGTGTCTTGTGGTGTACCTGTTATTGCAACAGATGTTGGAATTGTTCCAGAAGTTCTTGGTGATTTGCAAAAAGAATTTATTATTGGTGATAGAACTACAACAGATGATGAAATTATAAGAAAAAATCTAAAAAATGCAATAATTAAATTGTATGAAAACCGCGATTTATTTAAAAAGCTTTCAGATGAAAATATTAAATGTTCACATTCATTAGACAGTACAAACTTTAAGAAGCTTTATATGGATTTTTTCTTTAATTAAATAAAAAGGAACATATTAAAAAATATGTTCCTTTTTATTTAATTATTTTGAATATTTTGCATCTAATTTTGATAATTCTTTATACATATCAGGTCCTGGTTTTGACATTTTTTCTTTTTCTTGCATTGTCATATATGTTCTAGATTCTCTTAATACTTCGCAATATTTAAGTGCTATTACATAGTCTCCATTTATAATTCTTCCTATTATTTTTTCTACTGCTTTTTGGCATGGTTTAACTTCTATCTCTATTGTTAATTTATAAAACCATAACATTTCTTGCAGAACTTCTTTTCTCTCTGCATCATTTAATAATGTAGAATCTATAAATTTATAAATCATATAGTTCATACTTTTAGCATAAAAATATCTATAATAGCCTAAATTCCCATTGTCTTTAAAATTTTCATATATTATTCGATATGCCTTATTTATTCCTCTAAAATATTCTCTTGAGCAACTGCTACTTATTGAGCCACCTTTCCTTTGTCTGTAATTAAATACTAAGTTTGGTATATAATATACTTTTTCTGATTTTATAAAGCAATATGTAGTAAAAATTGCATCTTCTGCTGGTAATCCTACAACAAATCTTAAATTTAATTCATCTATAAATTCTTTCTTAAATATTTTGTTACATACGCTTGAATTCATTATAAAAAAAGAATTCATATAATCGTGTATTGATAATTTAAATGGCTTATATTTTTCTAAATCAAATACTGGTTTTTCCCATTTTTCTCCTTCTTCTGTGGCATTTATATAGTTTCCTATTACATAATCAGCATCTTTTTCTACTATTTCTTTATGCATATTTTCTACTGCGTCAGGTTCTAAAAAATCGTCTGAATCTAGGAACATTATATATTCACCTGTGCAATTGTCTAATCCTGCATTTCTTGCATCTGATAATCCACCATTTTTCTTATGAATAACTTTTATTCTTTCATCTACTGAAATGTATTCATCACATATTCTCCCTGAATTATCTGTTGAACCATCGTCTACTAATATTATCTCTAAATTTTTATATGTCTGATTAATTGCAGATTCTATTGCTTCTCTTAAATATTTTTCTACATTGTATATTGGTATTATAATCGTTACTTTTTCCATATGTCCTCCTTTATTGATTCTTGTTATCTTCTTCTTTTAATTTAAACATACTATGATATCCTATTGCTATTGCTACAACTATCATTAAAGCAAATGAAATTGCCTTCCAAATTCCGCTCTCTAATAATATCACGGCAAACATGCCAAAAGTTGCACTAATACCATATAAAATTAAAACTGCTTGTTTTTGTGTGTAACCCTTGTCCAATATTTTGTGATGTAAGTGACCTCTATCTGGCATTATTACAGCTTTTAATGATTTTCCTTTTACTATTCTTCTTACTATTGCAAATAATGTATCAAATACCGGCAGAGCTAAAACTATAAGTGGAGCCACTATTACTATTGCTGTATATGTTTTTGCTACTCCAAGTATGGATATTACCGCAAGTGAAAAGCCGAGAAAGTCTGACCCTACATCTCCTATAAATGTTTTTGCCGGATTAAAGTTATACGGCAAAAATCCTATAAGTGCTCCTGCTAATGCTGTAATTAGTATAATTGCTAATAATGGAGCACCATTTAATGAGAATATTATAAGTAGTGAAATTGATGCAATAATTGTTACCCCTGTTGATAATCCATCTAATCCATCTATTAAATTTATTGCATTTGTTATTCCTACAATCCAACCAATTGTTAATATCGTATAAAAAGCATCTTCCCATGGAGCATCATTAATAAATGGAATTTGCAAACCTTCTATTTTTACTCCTGATATTAGCATTACAACAGCTGCTATTATTTGTGCTGTTAATTTTACAAGTGGGTGTACTCCTCCTTTTGAGTCATCTATAAAGCATACTACCCCTATTATAATTATTCCTATTATAAATCCTAGAAGTTTTTGCCAATATACTTCTTCTCCAAATAAATCTATGGTGTTTTCTATGCTCATTACAATTAATAAATAAACAACTGAAACAATAAATCCTGCAATTACCGCTAATCCACCGGAGTCTTGGCATTGGCTTTGTGTTTACTCTTCTTTCATCTTTTGGATAATCTATTGCTCCTACTTTTTTAGCTATTCTTATTGTATATGGTGTTACAACAAAGGCTATTATAAAAGCCAGAACAAATGCTATTGCAATATCTCCCCACATAAGATACCTCGCTATTTCATATTTTCATTTTCAATCTCTTCTATCATTTTTAGTCTATCACTATGTCTTCCGCCTTCAAATGGTGTTGCTAAAAATACTCGCAATATTCTTATAGCATCATGTGCTGTTAAGTGTTCTGCTCCTAATGCTAATATGTTTGCATTATTGTGCATTTTTGCAAATTTAGCTGTTTCCTCGTCGTAACATGGTGTACATCTTATTCCTTTAAATTTATTTGCTACTAAACACATTCCAAAACCTGTTCCACATATTAAAATTCCAAGTTCGCATTCTTTGTTTTGTACTGCTTTTGTAGCTTTTGTTGCTACTTCTGGATAATCCATTCTTTCTTCCGAATATGTTCCAAAGTCTTTATATTTTATATCGTTTTCATCTAAATATCTTTTTATTTCTTCTTTAATTTTAAATCCTCTATGATCTGAGGCTATTGCTATTGTCATATGTGATTCCCCCTTTATATACTAACATATATATAATAGCACAAATTGTGTTTTTTTACAACTGTAACAAAATATGTTATAATATCAGTGTATTTTTAGTTTTATTAGATTTAATTCTAATAGGTTAGGAGATTTTATGTTAAACGAATTTAAAAAATTTGCAATGAGAGGTAACATTATGGATTTAGCAGTTGGTGTTATTATTGGTGGTGCTTTTCAAAAAATTGTTACATCTCTTGTTAATGATATTATTATGCCAAGTATTTCTGTTATTACTGGCAAGGTAGATTATAGTAATTTAAGTATTACAATTGGTAATAGTTCTATTAAATATGGAGCCTTTTTAACTTCTGTTATAGATTTTTTAATTATTGCTTTTTCTATTTTTATTATGATTAAATATATCAATAAAATGAACTCTAAGCTTGAAGAAATAAATGAAAAAAATAAGGAAAATGTTAAGCAGAGTAAATTTTTTAAGAAAATTAAGAAAAAATTAAATATTAAGGAAGATAAAAAAGAAGAACCAGCACCTACCACTAAAACATGTCCTTATTGTTTTTCTGAAATAAACATTAAAGCTACAAGATGTCCTAATTGTACTTCTATGTTAGAAGAAAAAGCAGATGATTTACAAAAAGAAGTAACAGATATTCCTAGTAATTCTTCTGAAAATTAAGTTAAAAGAGAGAATCTATTAAGTTTTACTTGCATTTTGCAAAGTTTCGTGGTAGAATATATAAAGCAAAATTTAAGAATCACTAAGAGGAGGTGCAAAAATGCCAAACATTAAATCTGCTGAGAAGAGAGTTAAAATTATAGAAAAGAAAACTTTAAGAAATAATATGGTTAAATCTGGATATAAAACAGCTGTTAAAAAGTTTGAATTAGCAGTAGCAAATGGAGAAAAAGAACTTGAACCACTTTTTACAGAAGCTGTAAAAAAAGTTGATCAAGCTTGTTCAAAAGGAGTTATTAAACTTAACACTGCATCTAGAAAAAAATCAAGACTTGCAAAATTATTAAATAGTGCAAAATAAGTTTTTATTTAAGAAAAGGATAATTATTTTTATTAGTAGAAATAAAAATAATTATCCTTTTCTTCCTTTAATTACCTTTGTTTTGAATATATTTTTATGTTAGGATATACATATGAACATATTTAAATTCGGAGGTAATTTTTTATGATACATAAATTTTTAGATAACATTTTTCGCATGGATAAACCTATCAGCAAAGTTGTTAAACTAGGGCTAATTTTTTCTATGATTATATGTATCTCTTCTGTTATTTTGTTTTATTTTTATAATTCTTTGTCATTAGATTACATATATTATGAAATTAGTTTAGGTTTATTTAGAGCTGGTATAATGTTTGTAGTTAGCTTTTTCATATGTGGAATTGCTACTAATACTATCAAAAACATGATGTAGCTTAGGTTTGCAATATACATAATAATATGCTATAATTATATTATAAATTACATTAGTATATGTGTAAGATAAATATCTTACACTCGCATCAAAGGAGTGAAAGCATAATGATTACGTACGCAAAAACATTTGCAAAATTTGGTGTTCCAGATTCTATTCCTCTTGAAGATCAATTCTTTTTTAGGAATAATTTTGCAATAGTTGCTGATGGTATTACACGGGATTCATATGGATGTCTTGATTTAAAAAAAGTTTCTTCTGAAACTATTTTTAAAAACTATCCTAATCCTTCCCCTGCAACCAAAGCAGCGATGACAGTATGTGAAACTTTCAAAAAGTCACAAAATGCTAATGATTTGAAAAAATTAATGTGCCTTGCAAATTCTATGCTTACAAATCTTAACAAAAACGTTAAATGCGACTATCTCGAAAACGATTACGCAGCATGTGTAGCAGCAGTTGCATACATTAATAAGAATCGTTTATTCTATTCTTATATTTGCGATTGTGGTGTAATTGTTTGGGATAAAAAGGGAAATATTCGTTTTCAGACAACTGATGATAAATCAGTATATTCTGACCCTTATATTGCAAAGGCACTTGTTTCCAATCCATGGCATACCCCTATGGGAAGAGTAGTAACTCGTTCTTTATACCGTAATAACCCCAATCATATTATTAATGGTAAATGTGTTTCTTATGGTGCACTCACTGGCGAAAAAGAAGCTGAATACTTCATAAAAGAAGGTTCCATTCTTCTTAACCCTGGTGATACGGTAGCGGTTTATAGTGATGGTTTTACTCCATATTTCAAATTACCAGATTTTTTTGAAAATCTTGATAATCTGGATAACTTTGTAAAACTCATTGAAAGTCAACCAAATTTTGGCAGTGAAAAGACTATTGTTGTAATGCATTTTGAAGGAAAATGATAATGTAGTACATATTCATTTTGCTTTACATTACAAACAAAGATAGGTCATATATGGCCTATCTTTGTTTTTTAATTGTTATCTATTTTTTCAATTCTTCTAAAAACATTTTATTTAGCATTCCTGGGTTTGCTTTTCCTTTTGTCGCTTTCATTGCTTGACCTACTAAATATCCTAGTGCTTTGTCTTTTCCAGCTTTGTAGTCTGCTACTGATTGTGCATTTTCAGATAATACTTTTTGAACAACTTCTTTTATTGCTCCTTCATCTGAAATTTGTACCCAGCCGTTTTTTTCTATTATTTTTGCTGGTTCTTCTGGATTTTCAAACATTTCTGTTAATACTTTTTTACCTATACTTGTACTAATTGTTCCTTTATCTATTAATACAACTAAATTTCCTAATTGTTCAGCTGTAAATGGTATTTGGTCTGGTTCTATTTCTTTTTCGTTTAGTATTCTTGTTATATCAGACATAATCCAGTTACTTACGGCTTTAGGATTATTACATACTTTGCTTGCTCCTTCTAGTAAATCAGATAAATATTTTGATGCTGTTATTAAAGAAGCATCATATTCTGGAAGTTTATATTCCTCCATATATCTTTTCTTTCTACTTTCTGGAAGTTCTGGTAGATTTTTTCTTATATTTTCTACATATTCATCTGAAATTCTAATTGCAACTAGGTCTGGGTCTGGAAAGTATCTGTAATCTTGTGCATCTTCCTTATCTCTCATTTGGAATGTTTTACCTGATATATCATCCCATCTTAAAGTTGTTTGTTCTACTTCTCCCCCAGCTTCTATTAAGTCTATTTGCCTATTTGCTTCATATTCTACTGCTCTTACAATTGACCTAAATGAATTCATGTTTTTCATTTCTGTTCTTGTTCCAAATTTTGTATCACCTTTTTTTCTAACAGATAAGTTAACATCTGCTCTTAATGAACCTTCTTGCATTTTACAGTCTGAAACTTCTATATATTCTAGTATTGATTTTAATTTTTTAAGATATGCTTCTACTTCTTCTTTGCTTCTTAAATCTGGTTCTGATACTATTTCAATTAATGGAACTCCTGCTCTATTTAAATCTACAAAGCTTCCTCTTCCATATTCATCATGATTTAATTTTCCTGCATCTTCTTCTATGTGAATTCTTGTAATTCTTATTTGCTTTGGTCCATTTTCTGTTTCTATTTCTACATATCCTTTTTCACAAAGTGGCATGTCATATTGTGATATTTGGTATGCTTTTGGTAAGTCTGGATAGAAATAATTTTTTCTATCGTTTTTACTATTTCTTGCTATTTCACAATTAGTTGCAATTCCTGCTTTTACAGCATATTCTACTACCTTTTCATTTAATACTGGCAAAGTACCTGGCATTGCCATACATACTGGGCAACAGTGTGTATTAGGTTCTCCTCCAAATTCGGTAGGGCAACTACAAAATATTTTTGTTTTTGTTGATAATTCGCTATGAACTTCTAGTCCTATTATAACTTCATAATCTTCTCTTGCCATATACTTTCCTCCTTATTTTTTAAATGTAGGTTTATTTTCTCTAAAATTAGTATTTTTCTCGTATGTGTATGCTGCTCTATATAATGTTTCTTCATCAAAATGATTTCCTATTAATTGAAATCCAATTGGCATACCTTGACTATCTAATCCACATGGTACAGATATTGCTGGAACTCCACCTATGTTAATAGATACTGTACAAATATCTGCTAAATACATTTCTAGTGGATTATTTGATCTTGTTCCAATATCAAATGCTACTGTAGGTGATGTTGGTGTAAGAAGCACATCATATTTTTTAAATAATTCTTTAAATGCTTGTTTTACAAGTGTTCTTACCTTTTGTGCTTTTTTATAATATGCATCATAATATCCAGAGCTTAATACATATGTTCCTAATATAATTCTTCTCTTTACTTCTGAGCCAAAACCTTCACTTCTTGAATTTCTGTATATGTCTTTTAAGTTAGAGAAGTTTTCTGTTCTGTATCCATATCTAATTCCATCAAATCTACCTAAATTTGAGCTTGCCTCTGCACATGCTATGATATAATAGGTTGCAAGTGCATAATCTGTTACACTAATTGAACATTCTTCAACAGTTGCACCTAATTCTTCATATTTTTTAGCAACTGCCATTACAGCTTCTTTAACTTCTGGATTTATACCTTCTCCAAAATACTCTTTTGGAATTCCTATTTTAAGCCCTTTTACATCATTTTTAAGAGCCTTTGTATAATCTTTTTTCTCTATATTAGCTGATGTTGAATCTCTTCTATCATGTCCTGCAATTATATTTAATAAAATCGCATTATCTTCAACATCCTTTGTAATAGGTCCTATTTGGTCAAGTGATGACGCAAATGCAACTAGACCATATCTTGAAACTAATCCATATGTAGGTTTTAGTCCAACAGTCCCACAAAATGATGATGGTTGTCTAACACTTCCACCTGTATCGCTTCCTAATGCCCATGGTACCATATCTGCTGCTACTGCTGCTGCCGAACCACCACTAGAACCTCCTGGAACTTTGTTTAAATCCCATGGATTACTTGTTTTCTTGAAATATGAATACTCAGTAGAAGCTCCCATTGCGAATTCATCCATATTCAATTTTCCTAGCATTACTAAGTCTTGTTCTTTTATTTTTTCCATAACAGTTGCATCATAAGGTGAAACAAAATTTTCTAACATTCTTGAACTACATGTAGTCTTAACACCTTTTGTACAAATATTATCTTTAATTCCAATTGGAATACCTGCTAAGCTAGATACATTTTCCCCAGCTTTAATCTTCTTGTCCACTTCTTGTGCATTTTTTAAAGCGTCATCTAATGTAGTATTTACAAAAGCCTTAACATCTGGCTCTTTTTCTTCTATTCTTTTAATATAACTTTTTGTAATATCTTCTGATGTAATTTCTTTTTTAGCTAGCTTGTCTCTAAGTTCATGTACTGTTAATTCATAAAGCTCCATAAGCGCTCCTCCTTTTTTATCCAATAACTTTTGGTATTCTAAACATTCCTTCATCTTGTGAAGGAGCATTTTTCAATAGCTCTTCTCTATCAAAGCTTTCCCCTATTTCATCTTTTCTAAACACATTATAATTATCTGCACCAATAGTTTCATCAACATTTTCAGTATTTACATTATTAACTGTGTTTGCAAAATTTAGTATATCTTCCATGTCGTTTGTGTATTTATCAATCTCTGCATCAGTCAAATTCAAATTCGCAAGTTTTGCAATATGAATGATTTCTTCCCTACTTATTTTCATAATTCCATCTCCTTATAATTTAAAGTTAATAAATTAATGCAAATATTATATACTTTTTTCCAAAAAAATACAAGTAAAATAAAGAAAAAAACCTACTATAAATAGTAGGTTTTAATAAATGTGTGTTCCTTATATGTAAATTGTATAAATATATTTATACCTTCTGCATACAAATTTTATCTAGCTCTTCATCATTCAATCCTGTATATTTTTGAATTATTTCTCGTTTTACATTGTTTTTAAGCATAGCCATTGCTATTTCTATTTTTTCCTCTATTCTTCCAATAGCTTTGCCTCTTTCCTCTCCACGAGCTTCTCCTTCCATTCTTCCACGCTCTTCTCCTCTTTTTACTCCTGTTGCATATGCTGAGTTTTCATCTAGTATTGCTTTTTCTCTTAGCTCTTGCAATCTCCTTGTTGCCTCATCTCCTGTTAGGTATTCATAATCCTTTTGTGCTTTTTTAACTAATTCATTCTTTTCTACTGCCATTTTTATCATCTCCCTATCCTCATAATCTATAAACGCTAACCATTGTTCTAGTTTTGTCTCTGGCACTTGTATTTGTTTTCTAAACTTTGGTAGCTCTATAAAGAAATACTTTATTCCTTTTATCATTTCATAATTTCTATATTCATTCTCTACTGTTACTGTATCTGTACAATATTTTTTTAATCTGGTCATTTCGTAATTTAATATGCTTATTACATATATATCTTTAATTTTATCATATGTTTCTTTTGTCCTTAGACTACTTGCAATAATTTTGCCAGCATAATACATTGCTCTTTTTTCCATGTTGCATGTATCATTTAATTGCATTTCTATTATTACTATTATATTTTTATTTATTATTACTCTTAAATCTAATTTTCCATACTTTTCTTCTTTCTTCATTTTGCTTAATTCTACTTCTTTTTGTACTTCTATTTCTTCTATTTTTATTTTAATAATTTCTTCTAATAATTCTTTAAGCATATCTTCATTCCCTACCTTGGAAAATATATTCTTAAAGATTATATCATTCTTTGGTTTTAATTCATTTTCATTTAATTTATTCAAAATATCTTCTCCTCTCTATTGTAGCATTACGTACTTTGCAAAAGCAATACTTTTACTATTACTCGTCTCACAGTATAATTACCAACACCTTATTTACTTTGTTTTAAAAAGATTGATTAATTTTTGCAGAAAATGCCTGATTACTTTAAGTCATTCCAAAATATTGTTTTAATAGATTAAATATACTTTTATTTTACATCACAAACTTACAAAAGTAAATACTTAAAATTGCACTTTTCATCGCAAATTTCGACATTTTTTTATTTTAATTTATAATTGAATTCACTCAAATATATAAAACCATGTAAATAGATTAAGATCTTAATATATTTACATGGTCACCTTTAAATTTTAAATTTCATCCTTTTCCAAACATTTTTCCAAAACAATCTCCAAATCCTCAGTATCCACAACAGACTTAATACAAGCATTAAGCATATCTTTTGGATTTACATTTTGCAAATTAAGTAAATAGCCATTTTTTAAAGCAAGCTGTCTAATGAATTCTCTTAGAGCTCTACCATTCCCCTCTCTGAAAGGATGCAAAACATTTAGTTCTGCTAGATAATATGCTAATCTTTTAGCTAAGTTCTTTTTATCAAGCCCGCTCCAAATAATTTTCTTCTTTCAATTGTTCAAGTAATTTTCTAAGTTCATCCTCAATAAATTCCCATTCAGCAAATCTAAAATTATCTTTTGCAATGTTTTCAGTTCTAAAAAATCCTGCGAATGGATATAACTCATTAAACAAATATTTATGAATTCCAATTAAATGCTCTATATCAAAACCTCCTGTTATTCCCTCTTGTCTTAACTCAAATGACTTATAAATAACAATATCTGTCTCTATTTCCATTAACTTATTATAATTTTTTATATTAAATTTATTAACAAGAACATTACTTCCTGGATAACAATATATAGAATTTCTAGCTTCATAAAAATCATTCATGGCACTAATTCCTTTCCATTGCATCTTTTCTTATTTGTTCCATAATATCGTCCATGCTAATTTCATTATTAGCATATCTTTTTAAATTCTCAACATGCTCGTCTGTAACCACCATATTTTCCATTGCTAAATCTTGTTTTATATTATCTATATCATAATAAAATTTCTTTTCCATATACATTTAATTTAATCTCCTTTTTTAATTTTCCCCACTCTTATATTATACCATATTTTTATTGATTTTACTAGTGTTTTGGAGTATTTTGTGTGTGCGTATTTTGTTCTTTTTCTGCATACAATTTATTTAGCTCTTCTTTTTTCACTCCTGTATATCTTTCTATTATTTCAAATTTAACATTATCCTTAATCATAGCTTTTGCTGTTTCTAATTTGCCATTTTTTATTCCACGTTTCATACCGAATTTTTTCTCCATCACTTTTTCC
>CAMMLS010000005.1 GCA_946497775.1 uncultured Clostridium sp. | reverse complement strand
CCTATGTAAGATAGGGCTGAAGTCTATATATTATTTTATACTATATGAATAAGCCGTCCCCAATGGGGTAAAATACCCCATTAAGAAACGTCCCCAATATACACATTAAAAAACGTCCCTAATATACAAAAAGAGACTACAATTAATTGTAGTCTCTTTAATTAATAAGTTTATTTCTTATCAATAACTTTTTTCTTTATTACAAATACTCCTACTCCCATTACTACTAATACTACTGCTGTTATTACAAAATAGTGTGCTCTGTTTTCTCCTGTTGGTGGTGTAATTATTACTGTTTCTGTGTAATCAGAGTCAGCCTCTATTGGAGCTTCTGTTGGATCTTGGTTACCTGGAAGATCTGCTCTTCTACCAACTAAGTTTGTATATTGTAATATTTCTGCTATATTATCATATGATAAATCATCTGTTTCATCAGCTGATGATATAGTTTTTGATAATAGAAGTTCTAATGTTCTGCTTTCTCCTGGTGCTAATTGAATGCTTGATAATGATTCATTTACTAATATCTGATGAATGTCTTTTTCTGCAAGTTTTACATCTTTATCTAAGTAACCTTGATTTTCCATTTGTTCAATACTTCCAAGTCTTGTTTGATCCATTGATGCCCATCCTTTTCCTTGGTTATCTTCTGCTCTGTATACAATACTGTTATCTACATAGTCTGCAACAATATCTACTGATGTTGTTACAAGTCTATCACTTCCTGATGTTCTACCTGTGTAATATGTAGTACCTACTGAGCTTGTTGTTGAACCTGTATAATCAATTTGGCTATTATTTTTTACAGTAATTCTGTATTTTATTTGAACGTTAGCACCTTGCATTACTTCTTCATCCATATATACATGAATTCTACCTTGCAATCTATCTGTATTTTTAATCCAGTTTACATTTTTTCTAATACCTGCTTCTGTATCTATTAATGTAGTTCCGTCAGCCAATGTTATTTTAATTCCTACAATTTCTTTATCTAAGTCTATACTTGCTGTTGGTCTTTCTTCTAATCCTAAGTCTATATCTCTTATATTATATGAATTAATGCTTTCTGTTCCTTCTGCTGTTGTCGTATTGTATTCAACTTCTACTCTCATTTTTGCAGTATCTGCATACATGAATGTGTTTTGCATTAATGTTTCTAGTAATGCTGGATTATAATTGTCTGTATTTTGTTCATGTGATGCTAATACTTGTGCTATATCGTTTTTCATTACCTTTGAGTAATTAATTACTTGTAATCTTCTTGCTTCATTATCTTTTGCATCTGATAAAGCTGTATTATTTAAGTCTGATGATGATAAATCATACCATTCTGCATTTATATTATTTCCTTGCCAATAAGCTGTTGATTTATAATCATGTCCATTATATGATGTATCATTTTTTGATGTTAAAACAGTTTTTACAGTATCACCATATGTAAATCTTACAATGTAATCTCCTGGAATGTATCCGCTAAATTTATATTGACCTCTTTCTATATCTGTTGTACCTGCTTGAACTGTTCCTACTTTTGAGTCAAAAATGTTTCCATCTATATTTACATATTTATAACCTGTTTCACCAGTATACATTTCTTGCCAAATGTATTCATATTGTTTTCCATCTTCTGCTGTAATAATTTCTATTAATTGTACTAATACCCCATTTACTTTCTTTTCACTGTCTTGTCTTAAACCATCACCTACTACTTGTCCAGTTGATAATGTATTTGTTCTTTCATCTTCCCATACTAAACCGTTTATTGTTCTTACTACACCTTCATATAATTTAATATTAATTGTTGGTGCAATATCTGAGTCATCCTCTAATGTGCTACTATCTACTGGGTTTAAGTTTCCTGGGGCTGAATCTCTATCTATCATACCTACTGTTTTTGTTTTTGTTATTGCATTTTGTTCAAATGTTGAATAACTAGTAATTTCAACTTGATTACTCTTTTCACCTAATTTTACCGCTCTTGTTGAATCTTTATCTACTTCAAATGTTATATAAAGGTATATGTCTTGCCCTGTTTGAAGTATTTCGTTTTCTATACCAGTAATGTATGTTTGGCTATAATTTTCATTAAATGTAATTGGTGTAGATACACGAAGTGAACCTTGCACACCTGATGAGGTTTCAAAATATGGAGCTCTTGCAACTACCTTATCTTTTTCTATTGTTCCATCATCATTCCTTATATCTAGTCTTACATCTTCACTAATTAATTTATATGTTGAATCAAAGTAATCTGTTAATTGATTTATTGTACCACTGTATATTTCTGATTGATTTCTTATTTTAACTTTATAAGTAACAAATACTTTTAATTCTTGATCTTCTTCTTTAAGTCCTCTTAATTCTGCACCATTTACAGTGTTTAAAGTATTATTTTTGTAATCATCAATTCTATAATGATAATCTGATTGATATACTTCTCTGTTATATTTTACATCACTATATGATAATACTTTTTTAAGCCCTATATCAAATGCATCTTGATTTCTTGCATTATATTTGTAATTAATTTCTTTATTGTTAATTGTAACTGTTGATGTATATACGTCTTTTGTTAAGGCAAAGTCGACTTCTGGTCTTTTTTGAAGTCCTAAGTTTACATATGCCATATATGTGTAGTTTTCATAGTATTTCTGACCGTTTATTGTTTTATAAGAATCCGCATTATTAACATAGTTATCAAATGGGAATCCTACTGAAAGTGTTGTTGATGTTCTTGTTTCTAATTGGAAATCTTTTTTAACTTTTCCATCTGCATATGTTGTTACAATTTTAGAAACTCCATCTGCTGTTTCATATTCTAATGGTTCTGTATTTGTTATTGTTCCGCTAGAATTTTTAGCACCTTCTGCTGTTATTTCATAGAATTTGTCGTTGAAGTTTTGTCTATCTTCTGGTGCTTCATCTGCTTTTGAATCTAGTTTATATTTTTCGTCATTTGGATTATCTTTATAATCCTCTGCACTACCACTCGCAAATGATTTTGTTGTTTTATATGTTAATCCATCATATACAAATCCTACATCATATGTTCCTACTGGAATTTCGTTAAATACATATGCACCATTGCTATCTGTGTATGTAGATTGAATTACATTAGTTGTTCCATGTTCATATAGTTTTACCTCTACATTTTCCATTCCTTTTTCTTGTTCACCACTGTTGGCTGTTCCTATTTGACCATCGAAATTGCTTTCTTTTCCTGTTTTTGTGTCTTCCCATACTATTCCGGCAATTGTAAATGTTAAATCTGTATCTGGATAATCTGGATAGTCTGGGTAATCTGGCCAGTATGGCCAATCTGGCCAATCTGGAGGTATGAATAATCTGAATGGATTTGAACCAGTAACTGTATCCATATGTGTAGAAATTTCTTTTTCTACATCATATACAATTACTGTTTTTTGTGGATCAACTCTTACTAAACGTGGTACTAATCTATATTGATATGTTGTAATTACTCTTCCATTTGGAAGTCTTTGCACATTTATTACTTGTGAACGATACATCCATTTATCTGCTTTATATGTACTTCCTGAACATACTTGTGCTTTTGCTTTTATGCAAGTTTCTTTATATTCATATCCTATTTTAGATATTTTAGTTGTTCCTTCTGGTAATTTATCTACATATAATTTTATATAGAATTGTTCATTGCTTTTTGGAAATTTAGATTGATATTCACTATCTATATCATCTACAACTCTATCTCCTTTAAACATTATTTCAAATGCATCTGCTGGTATTTCAACATCATTTTGATTGTATAATTTGATTGAAGATAATCCACCAAAATCTACAAATTCTCTACCTGCAATTTTAGAGTATCCTCTTACATATTCAACTGTATATGGTCCGTAGGATTTGTTCCCTTTCTTCTATATTAGTTGAAACAGTTTTATTTATTATTGTATCTTTTACTGCTTTTCCACCATTTGCTCTTTTAAATTCTTCTATATCTTGTCTATATTTTTGGTAAGCTTTTGCTTCTTCTAAAAGCCCTCCATCACTTTTTCCATAAGCACTAGAAATACCTCCATTGTCAGTATCTTTATAGTAATCTTCGTTCCATATTGCTACTTGAAGATTATTTTCAAGCATTCCTACTGCATTATCTTTTGGGTCATTTACTCTTGAATATAAATATGCAATAGCTGCTGATTCATATGTTTCTCCTAATATTTCTTCTCTTTCTACTCTATATACAACATCATCTGTAACTAATCCTTGACTAGGTTGAGTTGCAACTGCTGTTACTATACCATTTTTAGGTACATAGCCTGTACCAACTACTATACCTTCCGTTGGAATATTTGATAAGTCAACTATTTTTCCACCTACTTTGGCAAGGTTTTTACCAGCAACTTCTGCAATGTTATGGTTCATTCTATTTATACAAAAATTACTACTTCCTGATGCTAAATCTCCTTTTGTTACTATATCCCTTGGATTTGAATGATCTACTCTAATAATTTCTATATCAGAATCTTCTGAATGTGTTCTTTCTAGTTCTTCTACATTGGTATTAGTTGTTTCCCCTGATGTTGTCTCATCATCTGCAAAAACAGTTGTTATTCCAAATATTAAAAATAGTATAGATATTATTGAAATTATTATTATGCTCTTCTTATTTTTCATCTTCAACTTTCACCTCCCCTAGTTATAATATCTAGATGTTTTTCTTTTTATAAAGTATACGCCTGTTACAAATATTACAAGTGCAACTAGTATTGTACAAATATAAGTTACTTCTTCACCAGTTTTTACTGTTACAAATACATTGGCTGTTCCCATATCATCTTCACCTTCTGCTTGATTTGCTGGCACCGAATCTATATCTGCTATTCCTAGTTCATTATATGTTTCATATAATTCTGCTCTGTTGTTTGATAATCCAACATTATTTTCTGTCATTGTTTTGGTTAGTATTAATTTTACGTTTTTGCTTTCTCCTGGATTAATTACAGTATCTACTAATTCATTATTATATAAATTACCATCGTTTCCTGCATACCAGTTAGGGTTTAAGTCTGAATTAAACTTCATATCTTTTGGCATATAGTCTACAATGTTTCTTACATACATTGGCATATTTCCTTCGTTTGTAACAACCATTATGTATTCAACAATTACTACTGAACCTGCCATTCTTTTTGCAGATATTTCTACTTTTGCAAGTGTTGTATCTGTATAGTTATATGTTTTAACCCCATCTTTATTTTGAACTGTAATTAAACTTACATACTTGTCTAATTTTAAGTCTGCCTTTTTATTTGTTACTAAACCTATATCTATATTAGATATACTCTTTTCTTCTATTACAATAGTGTTTGTTACAGCAGCTGTTTTTTCTTCTCCGTTATCCATTATTTTGGTTAAAATAACATCTGAGTTTAAAGTACTATCTACACCTGATTTTGCGTATTCTGTTAATCCATATACTGCACTATCATGGTAGAATACTACTATATATTCACCTTGAACTAAATTATCAAATTCATATGTACCATTTTCTAGTGTTGTAGTTTCTTTTGCCTTTCCAGTTGTTCTATCTACTATTATGTCTCCTGTTTTTGCATTTAATAGGATAACTCTAATTCCAGAAAATAATTTTTCATTTGTATCTCTTGCACCATTTGAGTTTTCATCCAACCATGCTGTACCTTTTATTTTATATGTTTTTATTTCTGGTATTGTAGGTTCATCTGGATCTGTTGGTTCATCTGGATCGCTTGGATTGTTATCTCCTGGGTCATTTGGTTCTGGTGATTGTTCTATTGTTTTTATTATTTTATTTGATTGTATTTCACCTATTAAATCTCCTGTTAATGTAAATACATTTTCTACTGTAACTTCTTGCAAATCATTTGGTAAATCTGCTGCATTTACAGTTACATTTAGTGTTAATGTTTCTCCTGGCTCTAATGTTGTTTCTATTAAAATATTATTACTTCCAGCTGATATATTTGTTTTTTCTTCGTCATTTATACCATAATTTATATTTGTTGGAATAAAGTATTCACTAATTTGGCTTGATATTTTCATTTTTTCTGTTGAAATTTGGCCTTCATTTTTAACTGTTAGTGTAAATGTAACTTCTTCTCTTTCTGAAACATATTCTCCATTTGCTGAATCTGTTTGTTCTACTGTAAGTTTTGGTTTTGCGACTAAATTGCTAACTTCTGTTGTTGTATGTTTACTTACATCTTTTGCATATACGGTTGATGATGATGTAATTGTTTTACTATATTCATCTTGTCCTAAGCTTGCTGTTGTTGTTTCTACTTTTACATCTATCATATCTCCTGCTTGTAATTCTGGTATTGTAATACTAGATTTTCTTGTTCCTTCATCATATGTTCCTTCAATTCCTGGTTTATAAATTTCTTCTTGCTCATCATATTCTTCTGAATATATTTTTGTAAAGTTTAGTCCTTCTGGTAGTATTTTTTCTAATACAACTTCTTCTAAAACTTTATCTGTATTATTTTTTATAGATATTGTATATGTTAATTCTTCATTTTCTTTTAAAGCAATATTTTCAGCTTGACTAGATTTTTCCTCTGTAAGTAATACAACTTTTTCTACTTTGTTTGGTTTTCCTTCAACTGTTTTTAATTCTAAATCTGTTGCTGTTATTTTTAGTGTACTTACTGCGTATACATCTGGAACTGATGTTACTTCTGTTTCTGTGTATGTTCCATCTGGATTTTGTACTAAAATATAGTATTTACCAGATGTTTCATCATAGAAGAATCCTTCTTCATTTGCATAGTAATCTGCAATTGAAGGTAATTCATTAAATTTAACTAAAAGTTCTTTTTTAACTGTTTCTCCTGGTGCAACTGTTCCTATGTCAAATTCTGTATAGTTTTTGCCTGTTTCTTCATCTACTTGTGTTTCTATTTCCATAAATACACTTTCTTGTGGTCCCATTGAACCTGGCTCTACATATTCTCCATAAACTGAATAGTCTGGTAATAGATATTTTACTTTTAAGTTCTCTATGTCTGTGTTACCTGCATTTTTTATAGAGAATGTATATTTAACTATTTGCCCTTCTCTAATTATTCCATCTTCCCCAACTGAAACTGTTTGGTTTATTTCCATAACTGGTCCTGTTCCTGTTGTTAAACCAACAACGTCTGCTACTGCTGTTTCTTCTTGTGTTCCAAATTCAGATGTTTTTTCATATGATGCTCCAAAGCTTCCATATAAGAAATTGTTTAGGTCAATCATTTCTGGAACCTTGAAGTTATATGACATATTAATTACTTCGCCTTGTTTAAATTCATAGTTTTCAAATACTACTAAGTAAGATTTTACTTTGCTAAAATCTGCTGGGCTTTCTGTCCATCCATTATTTGCATCTGATAAGTCATCACTTGCTTCACCATTTTCTGAGTAATATATTTTTGCATTTTGTGCTAAGTTTTCGTCCAAGCTTATTCCTTGAATCATGTTCGTGTCTACTGTTGTTTTTAAATCTTCATCTGTTCCTACTTTTTTATTTCCTTCAAATGGAATTCTTCCTAATACTTTTAGTGAATTACATACATTACCTGTATTGTTAATTAACATTAAATCCATTTTTGCATCTATTGCTTCTGAATCCATTTTTATTTTATCTACTACGGTACCTTGATTTACAGATATTATGCTTTTACCTGTTTCTTCATATTCTGAAATTTTATTTACAGCAAGCATTCCAGCTGGTGATACAAAGCTTATTTTTACTTCGTTATATCCCATTTGTGTTGCCTCATCTATTTGGCTATATGCTACTGCATTGCTGTTTTGGTAATATAGTTTTATTACATTTTCAGATGCAGGTGTAAGTAATTTTGTTTTTATATCTGTTCCTAATATAATATTAGTTCCATTTGTTACTGTACCTGTACTAAATTGAGATTGTACACCTTCTAATGTTACATATAAAACTACTTTCCCATTTTCAATTTGTTTTATTATTTCTTTTATGTTCAATCCTTCTGAATATAATATGTTATAATTTTTAACTGTAACATCTTCTATATATTCTGGGAATTCTATTTTAAATGTTCCACCAATATATAAATCTGATGATTCTACTGCATTATTTAATTCTAGTTTTATTTCTACATCTTCATTATTTACAATTGTTGATAATGTATTTGTACTTAAAGAAATATTTGCAGATGTTACTGTTTCTGTAAGTGGAATAGATATTTCTTTATTTTCTAATGTAATATAGCTATCATTTTCTTTTACATCTACTTTAATTTGTGTAGTAATATTTTTAAACTCAGTTATTTGTTCTTTGCTAGATACAAGTTCTGGTGAAATTGCTCTTGTATTTGTAATGCATAATTCGCCTTCTTTTACTGGTTTTGTTGTTACAAAAGATAATTTTGCATATTTAGAAGCATATTCTACTATATAGTCTCCATTTTCATCTGCTTGCAACGAACTATTTATTAATGTTACTACATTTCCATTTTCATCTAATACTTTTATTTCTCCATCTTGTCCTAATATTTTTTCAAAATTTTCTTTACTTATTTTGCTTGATTTATAATAAATATTTCCACCTAATAAATATTTATTTGCATTTTCATCTGTAAAATATGTATCTACATCATCTATTTTTATTTCTGAAACTATATCTTTATATGATATTTCCACTAATGACTTTGTTTCTAATATTGTTTCATATTGTTTGTTTTGTATTATAGAATTTGCATACATTTTACCTTTGCTTATTTCACTTATATTTGTGTCTAAGCCAAGTGAAATTATGCTACCTTTTAAAGAGCTTAAATCAAATTCTGATGTAATTTCATTTTTTACAGTACTTATTCCATTTCCACTATATATAGTCATTTCAGAAATTGCTTTTGAAGCAATTGTTTTAATCTCTTCTGTTAAGTCTTTTTTGTTATATATAAATGTTAATAATATTTCGTCGTTTCCTTTACCTGCCCAAACTTTTCCGTTTTCTTCTTTATTTTCTAATTTTATTTTTATTAAACCGTTTTCTAAATCTTTAACTACATTTTCATCTGGCAAAATGGCTTGTCCTTCTTCTTTACCATTTGTTGCCATTGTGTTTTTTGCTAATACTATGACTTGCTCTGGTTTAGCTCCTGCAAGGGTTGGAACTAAAACTTCTATATTGTTCTCTTTTATAGGTAATTTGTTTTGTGTATCTTTTAAACCAGATTTAGTCAAAACTTGAAGTAATACTTTTTCCTCTCCATTTTGAACAAAATTTGTATATTTTGCAAGTTCCATACTTACTTCATTTTCAAATGTACCTGTCCAAGAAATATTAATAGCAATTTCTTTTTCTATGTTTATTTCATTTCCTTCTTCATCTACATATATTGCTTTTAGAATTACTTTGCTATCTTTACTTACATTTGCTAAATCCATATTGTCTATTGTTTTTGTTCCTATTTCAAATATAAGTTCTATGTTTTCTCCTGGGTTTATTTGCCTTAAATTAATTTGGCTTTCAGATGCAGATTGCACTTTTCCTAATGAATCTATTATGTTGTTTATACTGTAATTTGCATTTTGAATTTCTATTTTAGCATCTTTTAAATATCCGGGCTGCTACATTTAGTTTTACTTTCATGTTTGAATTTGAACTATTTACATCACTAATTAGATAATGTGTATTTCCATTATCTGATTCAAAATAAGTATCAAATTTAACATTTTTGTTAATTGTTGCTTCTGTTTGATTATCTAATAGTGCATCTGCTGCATATGTCACTAAATTTTCTCCTACTATTAGAAAATTTGTCATTGTTAAGCTTATTACTAGCATTACAATTATGAACTTATTTAGCAGTGATATTTTTTTTGTTTTTTCCTGCATTTTTTATTCCTCCCCAAAAACAATACTGGCATTGTAACCTATTATATATTATACATTCTTATGTCAACTTTTTCAATGGTTTTTTTCAAAAAATATGTTATTTTATGGAATTTTAAGTCATATATATATGTATTTAAAATTAAATACACATATATATGACTTTCTAGGGACTTTTTTGTCCCCAGAAGTCCTTTTTTTCTTTTGTTATTTTATTTAAAATCTTTTGTTTATTACCTTTTTCTTAATTAGTATAATTCCTCCTCCTAATATTGCTAATATTGTTAGTGGTAATACTATAAATAAGGCTCTGTTTGCACCTGTTGGTGGTGTTATAATTATTCTTTCTGTATAGTCTGTATCATATTCATATGGATCTTCATCTGGCTGTTGATTTCCTGGCACTGCATCCATATCTCTTCTACCAACAGTATTTGAATATTGTAGAATTTCTGCTAGGTTACCATAGTTTAATGTGTCATCTTCATCCTCTGGTGATAATGTTTTTGAAAGTACTAAGTCTACACTTGCACTCTCACCTGGCTTTAGTTCTACATCTTCTAGTGCTTTTGTTACAATTACTTGTGTAATTGGTTCTTCTTTTGTTTGGGCAGATTTGGTTTTAACAATTTGTAAGTCTTCATTTAAGTATGCTATACCATTTTCTCTGTTTTTCATGTTTTGAATTACATTATAGTTGCTTAAATGGTTTCCAACTGTATTTTCTTCTTCATCAACATTATTAGATGTGTTTCCGCCAATATTTCCTATTCCTTCTAATCTTCCTGTTTCTTTGTAAACTTGATATTGTGCTTCAAATTCTCTTAGGTGTTCTGCTACATAGTCTTCTCCATATCTTTCCATCATAGTTTCTATGTATGTTCCATAGTCCATTCTTTCTATTTCTACCTGTGATCCTTCTGATGTTGTTGTAAATTCTCTCATTGTTTCTATTAGGCTCCATTCTGGGCTATCTACTTTTCTAAATGTCAAGCTGTTATCCACATAGTCTATAATTTTATCCACTGTTGTTGTTACAATTTTATCAGATGATGATACTTGTCCTGTAAAATATGCATATCCTAAGTTTCCGTTTTGTCCTGTGTAGTCTATTTCACTATTATTTGTTACTGTAATTTTAAATGTTACTTGAATTGTTGCACCTTGCATTACTTCTTCGTCCATGTAAATATGTATTCTACCTTGTCTGTATTCATAGCGAAGTGTATCTCTTTTATATTCATGTCCTTCTACTTTATCTTTTTTATTGTCTATCCAGTTTACATTTTGAGTCATACCTGCTGCTGTATTAATTATTGTATTTCCACTTGCTAGTGTTATTTTTATATCTGTTATTTCTTTTGTAAGCTCAATTTTTGTTTCTGGTCTTTTTTCTAGTCCTAAGTCCATATTCTTTATTTTGTAGTTTTGAGTTTGAAGTCCATTTGCTTCTGTTTTGTTATATTCTACATTCATATTTATTTTTGCTGTGTCTGCAAACATCCAAGTATTATCTCTTGCTGTTTGGTGAAGCTGTCTTTCGTAATAGAATTTATCATCTCTATCATCAAATGATGCTAGTATTTCTGCTTTGTCGTTTTGAAGTGTTGATGCATAATCTATTACTACATTTCTTCTTGTTGTATCATCTTTTGCATCTGAATATAGTTTATCTTCTTTATCAAATCCACTTAAATCATACCATTTTGCATATAGGTTATTTCCTTTCAAATATGCAGTTGATTTATAGTCATGTCCATTATATGAAGCTTCATTTAGCCCTTCTCCTTCTGAGTTTTCACTGCCTGCTGCAAGATATGTTCTGTATGTATCTCCATATATAAATCTTACTATAAAGTTACCTGCTATGAAGTCATGGAATTTGTATTCACCTTTTTGTACTGCACCTAAATTAGTATCTGAAATTACACTTCCTGTGCTTATTGTTTGTCCACGTTCTGTATTAGCTAAGCTTCCAGAGCTTCCTATATGTCTGTAATTATCTTCGCCTGTATACATTTCTTTCCATACATATTCATATTCTGCACCTGTTGCTGGATCTGTAATTACTTCTACTAATTGAACTCTTACGCCATTTATTAATTCTTCATCTTCTTCTCTTACACCATTTCCTACTACTTGTCCTGTTGATAGTGTAACATCTCTATCATCATTCCATACATAACCATTTATATTTCTTAGGTCTGTACTATATAACTTAAAGTCTATTATTGGTGCCGCATCTGTATCGTCTTCATATGTATTTGTTTGACCTACACTTATACTATCTGGTGCTGAATCTTTATCTATAAGTCCTATTGAATGTTCTTTTGAAGTTGTTCCAATTTCTAATGATGTGTAGCTTGAAATTTCTACTATGTTTTCTTTTTTACCAAGTGAAATAGCTCTATTTTCATCTTTTGCAACTTCAAATGTTACAAATACATAAATTTCATCTTGTGCATTCATAATTACATCTTCTAGTCCAATTCCATCTGTTTGTACTGTATTCATTGTTTTTAGTCCATTTGACATGCCTGTTTCTTCCCATAGAAGTTTGTATTCTGTTGCACTATTGTCTGATTGAACTATAAAATAAGATTGTTTTGCTACGAGCTTGTTTTCTACTATTCCTTCTGCATTTTGTATTTCTTGATATGTATCTTCTGTTACTAAATTATAACTTGGGTCGAAATAGTCTGTTAATTCGTTTATTGTTGCACTTTGTAGCAATGATTGGTTTTTAAGTGTTATTTTATATGTTACAAATGCTCTTTGTTCTAGTCCACCTTTTGAGTATTCTATTTCTTTTAGTTCTTTAATCTTTTCTATTTCTGATGATTTATCATTTCCATTTCTGTCTAATCTATTTAAAGAGTTTGACTGATAATCTTCTAATCTTAATTGATAATCTGCATTATATAATTCTCTTGTGTAATTTATTCCTTTGTATGCATCTGTATTTTTAAGTTTAGCATCAAATATAGATAAGCTTCCTCTTTGGTTATAAATGTAATCTTCTTGTTTTTCATTAACTGTTGTTGTTACATTATATACGTCTTGTGTTAATGCTAAATCTAGTTTTGTTCTTTCAACTAGTCCTAGGTTCACATGGTACATATATTCTCCTGTTTTAATGTATTCATTAGATATTACATCTTGTTGTCCATATGCACTTGTTAAACTTTCTGTTGTTTCATTATCTAATGTTACAGATGTATCTATTGGGTATGTTATTCCAAGTGTTTGAGAACTTGCTACCATTGCGTATTGTGGAAGTACATGTCCTGCGTTATCTAGTGTAATTAAACTAGATGTACCATCTTTTTGTTCATATTCTAAGTTTACAACATTTCCATTTACAGTAAGTGGTTGTCCGTCTTTTGTATATGCTGTATCTCCATTTATTGTATGGAATTTATCATTAAATGCTATTCTATCACTTTCCACTTCTGCCGCCTTTGAGTTATTATCAAATACCTCTTGGTCTGGTGTTTGTTTATATGTTGCAATTGATTCTCTTGTTTCACCATTAGATAGGCTTGTTGTAGGCATATATTTATGTCCATCATACACGAATTCTACATAGTATTTTGCAGATTCTACTTCTTCAAAGTGGTAGTATCCTCCATCATCTGTATATGTTATTGCTTCTACCCATTTGTTGTTTTGTCTCATTCTACCTATTTGTCCATTGTCTACTCTTCTTAAACGTACTTCTACACCTTCAATACCTGTCTCTATATCTCCATTTGTATTTGCTGTTCTTACACCATCATAATCGTTTTGAAGTCCACTATGTCCATCTTTCCATACTACACCTGCAATTGTCATTGTTAGGTCTATTTCATCATCTCCCATGTAATATAAGTCTGATGGTCTTTCTACTTTTGTTATATTAAAATCTGAGTTGTATTCTGCATATGCTGTTCTATCGTATAGTGAGGCATTGGCTTCTAATATGTCTATAAATGTTTGAGCTTTTTCGCTCTCTCCTTTTAGATTATTTCTTGCAAGTTCTGTGTTTATTATATCTAATGTATTTTCAACATCTTGTGATTTAACTAAACTTGCTGTTAAATTTGTAATATCTGTTTCTGTTAAATCTTTTACAAGTGTTTGGAATTTAGTTAGTATTTGTACTTCTATATTGCTAGATTCAGAATATGCTCTTTCTATTGCATCTATTAAGTCTTTTCCATTATCTAGTTCTTTTGCGGCAACACTTGTTGCTTTAAATATTTTTATTTGTTCTTCTTGAATATATCTATATTTTTCTGCTGGTGTTAATAAACTATCTGAGTTAATTGTAGATACTGCTTGGTTTATTTGCATTGTACTTTCAAATGTTCTGTACTCATTTTGTAATTCTTCATCCCCTGAATAATCTACAATTGTTTTTATTAGTTCAGACATTGTAACTTGTCTTTCGTACATTTTATATGCTTTTTGTATTATTTGTGATATTGCATTACCTAAATCTCCTGTGTTGTTTAATGTACTTACTATTGCTTTTACAGTATTCATAACTAGTCCACGTTTATCTTCATCTAGCCAAGAATAATTTGTTTGCAAATAAGTACCCATTTTTTCATTTGTTAATTCTCCTTCTCCCATTTGAGAAAGAAGTGCAAATACTGGTATTTTGTATTCGCAATTATTTATTGTTTGATTTATACTGTCCATTACTTTTGAGTAGTCTACATTATTGTATATTATTGTTGTTTCATTTAATAAATTTAGTAATTCTACTCCCAAATTATCATTTGTGTTTTTGTAAATTTCTATTGCTGTTTCTATTACCGTTGCAAGTTCTCTTACTTTTTCGTTTTCAGAAACAAGTTTAGAAAGTCTTGTAACTTTTTGGAAGTCTCCATTGCTTGATCCGAAAATGTTTCCTAATATAGATAGTGATTTTGTAGCATCATTTTCTGCTATTGCTTTTAATATTGAGTTTACAGCAGAAATATATTTTGTATCTCCATCTGCACTTGTGTAGATATTTGATATTTTGTTTAAGCTTTCATCAAATGTTGAGCCTGATGAATTATAGTCAGATTTGTTACTTTCTGTGTTTTCTACTAATTTACTTAGTGAATTATATAATGAGCTATTTATTTCACTACCATAAATTACTCCATCTTCTTCTACTTCTGATGAAACAATTGAACCTGATGTTACATAATCAGCTGTTTCATATGCAGGTGTTTTTGGATCTTTTTTAGAAAGTTTTATTTCATAAGTATGACTTACATATTGTTTTGATGTAAATAGAACTGAAAATCCCATGTTACTTGTAATACGTGTCATATTTATTCTTTTAGTATTCCAGATATATTTGGGAGGATGATGTGGTCCCATTGGTACTACTGTTGGTGGTAAATTAATATTTACCATTTGAGTAGTTTGCATATTAAGTTTTTGTCCCCTTAATACTGTTACCATTTCTTTAAATTTCATTTCTATTTTTGATATGCTTGTTACTTCTGAATTCATATCTTGCATTATCATAATATAAAATTCTTCATTTGGATATGGTAATTGATAATCATCTAAATATCTTTCAGAAGAAAAATCAAATTCTGAGTTTTCTTCAAATAATATCATCCATGAACCATCTGATAGTTTTTGTTCTTCACCATTTGCATCTCTATAATAAACTTCCATATCTTCCATAAAGCCAAAATGCACTTTTTCTCTATGTGGTTGCTGTATTGTACTTTTTATATAATCTACTTTAAATGGTCCTACAACAAATGCTCCTATATCTTCCATATATCTAGATGTTGCATCTTCTGTTTCATCACTTATTCCATTATAATATCCTAGTCTTGCTGTACATTCTGCTCTAAATAGTCTATATTTTTGTGCTTCTGTCCATAATTCTTTTGATAAAAGTGATGGGCTAAATGGATTCCCATTTCCAACCTCTAAGGCTAATGTAGATAGTGAAAATGCTCTTTGTACATATGAGTCTCCACCTTGATTATTAACCATTTCATTTACAATGTATTCTGTGTCTGCATAACGTGGATCAGATACTGACCACACTGCTGAGCCACTTGGCCACCATCTTGGTTCTGTATATGATGTTGTTTCAAGTGCTATAATGCCTGGCCTATTCATAAGTGGAGTGGATGGTATTGGTTTTGGAGTTGGTCCCTCTATTATTAACCTATAATAATTGCATATTGTTTGTGTATCTCCTAATGGATTAAATTGTAAACTATGGTATCCCATTCCTGCTTCTGCTTGTCCAAAAGCTCCTACATCTCCTATAGAAACAGATGCTAATGCTCCTGCAATTGCAGTAGCATTGGCGGATGCAGAACTTGTTGTTGGTATCAAAACTCCTCCTTTAATTATAAAATTATAAGTTCTTCCAACATATCTTTCAAAAGTATGATATCCTGAGGTAACTCCTCCATATCCTTCTATAAATATATTTAATATTTCATTAATTTCCTCATTACTACTTAACCAATTTAATAAGACTTGTGCTCCAAATGATTCCCATGTAATATCAAAATCTGTTAAATTAAATTCTCCATTCCCACCAAAAAATGAATTCATAATTAATGTGCTTACATTTGTAGATATATTTTCATATAGCCAATCTCCAACTTGGTAAGTTATTGCATCAATAACTGATTGTCCTATTTTTCCAAGATTTTCTGTTATTTCATATATTTTATCTTGAAGTTCTACATAATATTGCATTGCAAAACTTGCAGCTATTTCTCCTGTTATATTTGATACATGTTGTGCAAATTCTTTTCCAAAATTACTAAATTTTTCATCAGCTGCTTGTATAACATTATCCGTAAAATCTTTTCCAGTTTTTTCAACATCTTGTTCGATTAATGCTTTTGCTTCTTCATAAGTTTGTTTCAGATCTTCTTCTATTCGCTGTAATTCATCTGGACTCACATTTGTAACTTTTCCATTAATAATAGATTCTATTGTACCCCAAGTTGTATTAAAACTTCCAAGTATTTCTTCCAGCATATAATCAATTATTATTTGTTCAATATCTAAACTCAAATCTGCTCCAAAATATCCTTTAAGTTCATTAATTGCCATATCTACAAATTCATTCGATACATCTGTTATATATGAATTTATTTGGTCAAATGCATCATTTAATAATTCATTTTCCCATCCATATGCTTCTGTTAACACTTTGTCTGCAACATCTTTTATTCCTATATCCGCTTCTAGCATAATAGCTTCTGCGGCTTTACTTTCCCATCCTACAATACTAGTAGAATATTTAGGTAACATCTTCCTCATTACACTATCTAATGTTGTTCTTGTTTCTGAAACATAAGCTGTCATTTCTTCTTTTAAGTTCTCTGTTGATGTATATAATATTGTAGCTACTCCATTTGTAATTTCACTTTCATTTCCATCTATGTATTCTACTACTTTATCTGTAATTACTTCTACATATGCATCATAATAATTATTAATCCAAGCATCTACTTTTTTGTTTCCATATTCACTTACACTGTCACTATATCTATAATATATATCATACAAATTATCTTCACTAATTTGTTGATTTGTTGATTGTGCCCAAGCTGATTTTATTTCGTTTAATATAGCATTTTGGTTGTTGTAAACTTCTGAACTAATATCTATATATGCATTTTGGCCAATACCTATTAATTGAGTCTTTATTTCTTCTTTTATCTTTGCTTCCAATGTGGCATGAGCATTATCTACAAAATCATTATCTGTTGTTGTATCTATTATATTAGAAGTTCCATCGTCTTCATCTTCTCCCCCCATTATTGTAGCTGCCATTATTGGAGTAGATAGTATAAATATTAGTATTGCTGATATTACTGCTATGCCCCATTTCTTTTTTATCATTTGTACACCTCCTTGCTTTTTAATATATTAGTTTTTTTAATTAAACAAATTCCTAGTACTAATGCTACCAATATCATTATTATTGCTAATATGTATATAGCTTGTGCTCCTGTTTTTACTGTTACTATTGTATCTGCTGAGTCTCTATCGTCTTCTCCTTGTGCATTATTTGCAGCTACTGAGTCTATATCTTCTAATCCTTGTTCATTATATGTTTCTTGTAATTCTGCAACATTATTTATTATTGGTGAATTATTATTTGTCATTTGTTTTGTTAACAATAGTTTTACTTCTTTTGTTTCTCCTGGGTTTATAACTGTATTTTCTAATTCTTTTGTATATACATTTCCATCTGTTCCTTCATACCAATTTGGATTTAATGAAGAATTAAATGTTAAGTCATTTGTTTTATAATCTATAATTTCTTTTGCATACCCTGGAACGTTTCCTTCATTTGTAATTTGTATAGTATATTCTATAATTACTAATGATTTTGCAAATTGTTTTGCAGAAATTTCTACTTTTGCTAATTTTGTATAGTCAAAATCATATGTTTTCGTACCTTCATTATTTTGAACTGTTATTTTTGTAACAGATTTGCTTAATTTTAAATCAAATTTTTGTTTATTTATCAATCCAATATTTATATTTGTTATTGTTGATTGAAGGTCTATTGTGTCTGTTACACCTGCTAATAACTTTTCTTCTCCTATTTGTATTTCTTTTTCTATTGCACTTGATGTATATATTCCTGCTGCTTCTGCATTTTGATAACTTGTTGCTGTATATATTTTTGTATCATATCTAAATATTACTAAATATTTTCCAGCATCTAAATTTGTAAGTAAATAGTTTCCATCTTCATCTGTTGTAGTTTCTGATGATATTGTGCCTGTTATTGAATTTATTGCAAGCACACTAATATTTGCTAAATTTTCTTCTTCTGTATCTTTTTGTCCATTTTCATTTTTATCTAAAAATGCCATTCCTGAAATTTTGTATTTCTTTTCATATGAAATATCACTATCTCCTGAACCTCCATTGTTGTTTTCGTTTCCATCTGAACTTCCATTGTTATCTTTGTATTCATCTGCTTGTTCAACTTGTTGAATAATTGAATCTGTAAAATTACTATCTAATCCATCTCCATGAATATATGCATTTGTTATTGTAGAGGTATTTTCTTTTGCCTTACCTACTTTTGCTTTTATTGTAAATATTACTGTTTCATTTTGTTCTAATGCTAGTATTTCTACAAATTTGCCTAATGTGTTCCTTTCTATTTTCACATCACCTGAAACTGTTGTATACATTGCTGATAATATTACAAATGGTTCTGGCATACTTATTTCTACATACATTCCATATATTGCAATTGGTCCTACATTTGTAATTCTTAGTCTATATTCTACTTCATCACCTTCGCTTAATGCTGTACTTGTATTTGTACTTTCTTGTACTATTTCATAATGTGGTTTTACTATTATAAATTTAACACTGTCTGTTTTTGCTATTGTTTCTGAGTTTAATATTACTTCTGATGAACTTTCTATTTCTTTTTCATAAGTACCATTTTCTAAGTTATTTGTTTTTACTTTTATTGTTATACTTATATTTTCTTGATTAAGAGTTGGTATTTCTACACTTACTTCTCTTGTTTGTTCGTTATACTGTGCCTTTAATTGACTTTCTACAATATTTCCTTCCTCATCATTGACTTGTATAGTAGAACCTACATATTGCACTTCCTGTGGTATTGTTTTCTTTACTATAATATTATTTATTGTATTTTCTCCACCATTTACTAAACCAATTGTAAAATTAACCTCTTTATTTTCTTTTACTCTGTTATCTGTTTCTAAATCGATAACCTCTCTAACTAATACATTACTTTCTCTTACATCTACTGTATCTGAAGTTGATTTTAAAACTGCATTAATATTTCCAGCAGAAACTAAAACTACATTTTGTATATCTATTTCTGGCACTGATGTTATTTCATTTTTTTCTTCATGTGAAGAATCTGTTTCTGCATCATACTTGCTTGTTGATATATAATATTTGCCATTTTCATCTATTGTAAATCCTGGATAATCTTTGTAATATGTATATATGTCTGGTTTATATTGTGGTGTTATATAAACTTCTTTTGTAACGGTTTCACCTGGGTTTATATTTTCTATTTCCCAACCTACTGTTGGTGAACTTCCAGATTCTGTGCCTGCATTTTTTACTACATTCCATGTTTTCATCGTTTCAGCATCTGCATTATTTGGATATATTTCATAATCATTACTTGTTTCTGATAAAATCTTAACCAAGTTTGTCCATTTTGGTATTTCATTTTCTATTTTTACATTTTTAGCCGCTTCTGTTCCGGTATTACTTACATTAATTACAAATTTTAATACATTATTTACATCTATTACTCCATTTTCATCTGCACCCTCTATGCTTTGTGTTATATTAATTTCTGGTCCTCTTCCTGTTGTTATTCCTACTTTATCTGATTTTGCAAATGAACTTACTGTTGCAACTTGTGTATTATTTACATAGTATATTCCGTAATTAGTAGCTATTGTGTGGTTATAGCCTATGTTTTGTGGTATTTCAAAATCATATGTAAAGCTTATAGATTCTCCCTGTTTAAATTCATATCCTTCTATTACTATCATATATGATTTTACTTTGCTTAAATCTGTTGGTGTTTGTGTCCAACCATTGTTTGAATCTGCTACTGCGCTTGTTGCTTCTCCATTTTCTGAGTAATATATTTTTAGTCCATCACCTTGCAGGCTTTCTGATACTATATATCCTCTTAAATATGTATCTATTGTCGTTCCTAAATCTTCTCCTGTTTCTAAATCTTTATTTCCTGCAAAAGGAATTCTTCCAAGTACAACTAAATTTGTACATGTATTTCCTGTATTGTTTATTGCTAACAAGTGCATTTTTGCTATTCTTGCAGGTTTGTATGTTTCTACTTGCTCAATTAAATCACCTTGATTTACAGACATTAGCATATTTTCATTGCCATCATAGTTTGAAATTCCATTTATTGTTATCATTCCTGTTGGTGCTACAAATTCAACATTTGTTGTTGCTAAACCTCCTAAACCTTTGTCTGTTACTACTCCATTATCATAATTTACTGTGTTTGAATTATAGTAATACATTTTTATTTCTTCTGTTTTTGTTGGTGTTAGGTTATTTACTGTAATATTTGTATTTACTATAATGTTGCTTCCATTTGTTACTATTCCACTACTAAATTTTGTTTGTACACCATTTAACATTATTCTAAGTACTGGAATTCCATCTTTTTTAATAAATTCTATTTTGTCTATTATTAATTCTTCATCAAATAGTATTTTTGATTCTAAGATTTCCACATTCTCTACACATGTTGGTAATTCTATTTCAAATATTGGATCTACATATAGATCTGATTTTTCATTATCATTTCCTAGTTCTATTGTAAATTCTACATTTTCGTTTTTTACAAGTGTAGATAGCTTGTCTTTATTTATGCTTATTTGTGATTTTGTAACTGTTGCTTCTAATGGTATTGTTATTTGTTTTTCTTCTACTGTTACTTGCTGATTTGTTTTTTCATCTATTTGCATTATTTCAGATACTATGTTTAATGTTTCAAAATTATCTATTTGTGATTTTGTAAATCCTAAATCACTTTTTATTTCCTTTTTAATACTAATTGCTAAGTTTCCATTTCTAATTGGTTTACTTGTTTCTATTCTTATTTGTGAAACTTCCTCTAATAATTCTACTTTATAGTTTCCATTCTCATCTGTTTGTGTATCTTTTGCAACTAATGCTAATAATTTATTTTCATTATTATATATAAATAATTTTCCATCTTCTCCAAATAATTCGTCAAATGATGCTGAATTAACTATAATTTGTTTGTATATTGTTTTACCTGTTAAGTCTCCTCTTAAATTTTTGGTAGAATTTAAAGTTTCTTGCTTATCTTTTAATACAATTCCTGTTAATCCTTCATTATATCCTACATTTATATTCCATTTGTATTCATATTCTGTGTTGTCATTGCTTTGAGGGTTATTTATATTTGCATATAATTTACCTTTTGCTAAGCTTTCTGTTATGTTTTCTCCTGATAGAGAAATTAGTTTGCCCACTGTTTCTGTTATTTCTATTTTTTCTTTTAATTCTGCTTTGCATTCTTCATCATTAGTTGAATATGTTCTTATTGTTACATTTACTATTGAGTCTATCTCAGCATTTCCTTTATTTAATAAATCGTATGCTTTTTGTGGATATATGTAGTTAATTATATATATATCTTTATTTTTTCCAATTGTATTTTTATCATTTTTTACATTTATTTTAATTTTTCCTTCTGAATCAATGTATTCCCAGTTTTCTTCTGTAAATACTAAACTATCTGATTTTAATCCATTTGTTGCTTCTGTTGATATTGCATTTACAGTAACTGATTTTGGTTTTACACCATTTATAACTGGTACTGTTATTTCTAAGCTTGTTTCACGGATTGGTAACATTAAGTTTTTTTCTTGCAAGCCTGTTTCTATTTGCATAGATATTAATACATTGTTTTCGTTTTCTTGCTCTAATGGTATGTATTTTACTAAGCTTTGATTTATTAAAGCTTCGTATTTCCCGGTCCAACCTAAATTTATTTCTATTTCTTTTTCGATTGGGGTTTCTTCACCTTTTCCGTTAATATAAAGACCTTTTAGTATTATCTTGTTATTGCTATTTAGTTTTTCTATATTAGAAATGCTGTTTACACCTGCTGCAAGTGTTGCCTTAATTTTTATTTCGTCTCCTGCATTTATTTGTCTTAACACTAATTGATTTTCAGAGGCGCTTTGAACTATTGCATTTTCATCTTGTAAATTCGTAATTGTATAGTTTAGTTCGTTTTGTCCATCTTCGTTTTTAAGGTCTATTGTTGCATTTTTTAAATATCCTTCTTTTTGCACATGTGTAGATATAACAAGCTCTACTGTTTCATCATTTAAGTCTGCTGTTTTGTAATGTGTTTTTTGTCCATTTACTTCAAAATAACTATCAAACTTAACATTTTTGCTTAATGTAGCATCTGTTTGCTTGTCCAGTTCTTGATTGTTTTCTGCTGCATAGGAAACCATGTAATTGCCACAAATCAAGAAATTTCCAAAGCATAGCGAAACAATTAATGTGCTTGCCATAAATTTTGTACATAAATGCTTTGCTTTTTTTCTGAATTCTCTTTTCACTGTTTTACCCCTTTCGCTTTTGTTTGCGTAATATAAATATAATATATATATATTTTGCAATTTTATAAACTAATAGTCAATATAAGTATTTTCCAGTATATACAATAAATTACTATATTAGATTACGGACTTTCCTAGGATAGGCTTTTTATTACATTTTCATGACATTTTAGTGTTTTTTTATTTACATGTTTGTTTATTTTTTGTAATTTTTGTCGAAACCTGCATGTAAGTAATGTTTTAAGAATTGTAACATTTTTTCCACAGGTTTAATATATTATTATAGAACTTAGGCTGTGGATAATTACTTTTTACTTTTTTTAATTTTAGCTTTTATAGCCTTAAATCGTCTTATTTTAATATATTATTAAATGTAATAGCACAAGTGTTATTTGCATAAATTATTTAAGAGGTGATTTTTTAATGAATAATGCCGATATGGAAAAAATTATGGCTATGCTTTCTAAGATGGATAAAAAAGATTTGGAAGCAGGTATCGCCAAAGCTAATGCTATTTTGAATTCAAAAGATAAAAATTCTATTGTGAATGAAATCAAGAAAAAGTTTTAGGAGGTATTAATATGAATGAGGATATGTCTGAGATTTTAAATAAATTTAGTGCTATGATGAACTCTTCTAAAAATCCTGAAACTGATAGTTCTAATAATTCAGATAATTCTACTAAATCAGACAATCCTTCTATTTCTCCTGAGACTATTTCTAATATGATAAAAATGTTAGGAGTAAACAGCTCTACAAATAATGAAAATACAAGTAATGATGAAAATAGCAGTTCTATGCCTAATATAGATATTGAAACAATTTTAAAATTTAAAACTGTATTTGATAAAATGAATTCCAAAGATGATCCAAGAGCTAAGCTACTTAGAGCATTGAAACCATATTTAAAAGAAAGTAGAAAAGAAAAAGTTGAACAATATATTCAATTTTTTAATATAAGTAAAGTAATAGATTTATTTGGAAATGCGTCTGGTGGTGATGTTAATAAATGATGTTTTCTCCTCCGTTTTTTCGCACTCCTTATTATAGACGATTTTTACCTTCTTACTATAATACTAATATTCATAAAACAGCTACGGAAAAAGAAGTTGCACAAGATTTTGGAAATAAAAAATTTGACTCTAAAGAAGAATCTAAAATTGATTCAAAAAAGAGAGAATATTCAAGTAATAATTCACAGGTTTTTAACATTTTGGGAATAACACTTCATTTTGATGATTTATTAATTATTTGTTTATTGTTTTTCTTGTATTCAGAAGGTGTAAAAGATGAAATGTTGTTTATTGCATTAATACTATTGTTGTTATCATAGTTTATTATAAAAAAGCTAGAAAATTTCTATATATGAATTTTCTAGCTTTTGCTATTCTATTTTATTATTCCTAAAACTATATTTTGCTTTTTTATCTTTTTATTTGTTATTTTAAATGCATTTTTTAGGTTTTCTACCGCACCTTTTGCCTTTGTTTCGTCATTTGTATGCACATATGCTAATGGTTCTCCAACCTTTACAAAGTCTCCACTTTTTTTGTTTAGTACAATTCCTGCTAAATTATCTATTTTATCTTCTTTTTTCATTCTTCCTGCTCCTACATATACAGAAATACTTCCTACCATTTCAGCATCTATATTTTCAATTATTCCATCTTCTGATGATAATACTGGAATAACATATTTAGCTTTTCCAAATTTTTGTGTATCTTGGAAATATGAAATGTCTCCACCTTGATTTGTAACTAATTCTAAAAATTTTTGATATGCTTTTCCATTTTGCAAATTTTCTTCTATTTTTAATATGTTTTCATTTATGTCTTCTCCTTTACCTGCAAGTTTTATCATTTGTGCTCCTAATTTATATACAATTTCTCTTACATCTTCTGGCATATTATTTTTTAAACATTCCACTGCTTCTATTATTTCTAGTGTATTTCCCACATTATATCCTAGTGGTTCATTCATATTTGTAAGTACACATACTGTTTCTATTCCAGCAAGTTCACCTAGTTTTTTCATACATTTTGCAAGGTTTGTAGCTTCTTGCTTTGTTTTCATAAAAGCACCTGAACCGCACTGTAATATCTAGTACTAGTTTGTTTGCCCCTAGTGCTATTTTTTTACTCATAATACTTGATGCAATAAGTGGTATACTTTTTGTGCAATTTATTGCATCTCTTAATTCATATATTTTTTTATCTGCTGGCGCTATATTGGCAGTTTGGCCAATTAGACTTATTCCTACATTATTAACATTTTCTATGAATTCTTCTACTGATATATTTGTTTTATATCCTGGTATTGATTCTAATTTATCTACTGTGCCTCCAGTAAAACCCAGTCCTCTTCCAGACATTTTTGCAACTGGTATACCAAGAGATGCTATTATTGGCATTAGTATAATTGTTATTTTATCTCCAACACCACCTGTGCTATGTTTATCCACAACCACATCACCAATTGGGCTTAAATTTAATTTTTCCCCAGATTCTGCCATTGCAAGTGTTAAATTTTTTATTTCTTCTGCGGTCATTCCTTTTATGCATATTGCCATAATTAATGCAGCAGCTTGATAATCTGGTATATTTCCTGCTGTGTATTCTCTCACAAAATAATCTATTTCGTTTTTTGTAAGTTCTTTATCTTCTCTTTTTTTAGATATAGCTTCTCTTATATCCATTTTTTTCACCTTTCTTCTTTTGCTATTTTTCATTTATAAAATTTTTAACAAAACTGTGTCTATGTAATTTACAAATTCCAAATTGTTTAATTGCTGCTATATGTTTAGCAGTTCCATATCCTTTGTTACTTGCAAAATCATATTGTGGATACACCTCATCCCATTCTTGCATTAACCTGTCTCTTGTTACTTTTGCAATAATTGATGCTGCTGCAATACTATATACTTTTGCATCGCCTTTTATTATTGATTCATATGGTATTCCGAAGTGTATTTATACGTTCTAGTGCATCTGCTAATACTAAATCTGGCTTTTGTTTTAATTCTTGAATACATGTTGTAACACCCTTTTTAGTTGCATTTAAAATATTTAACTCATCAATTTCCTTTTGGTCTATTACTGCAACTGACCATGCAATAGCTTCATTTGTTATTTGTTCATATAGTTTTTCTCTCTTTTTTTCGCTTAGTTTCTTAGAGTCATTTACGCCTTCTATAAATGAATTTTTTGGCATAATCGCTGCTGCAACGACAACAGGACCAGCTAGTGGTCCTCTTCCTGCTTCATCTATCCCACAAATAAATTCAAATCCTTTTTTGTGTAATTCTTCTTCATGTTGTTTTAGTAGCTTTAATCTTTCTTCTTCTTTTTCCTTCATTTATATTCATCCCACTTTATAATCTGCATTTTATTTTTCTGTAATTTCAGATAATTTATAATATATGTTTCCGTCTGAATGTTTATATCCTTTTGGATAAATTACTTCCTCTGTTTCATAATTCACTATAAAAAAATCATTATCTTCCATATTCTCAATTGTAAGTTCTAATTCATCTAGGGTTTGTTTATCCCATATATAATATTTATCATAATGTTCCTCTGATGTGTTCAAAACACCTTTTGAAATAAGTTCTTCTACTGCTTGGTTACCAGTAATTTCATCTAATTTTTGACCTTTAAGTAAGCTTTCGTCACTATTAAATGTAGCTTTTTCATTTAATACTTTTGCTTTGGCTTGAATTAAAAGTAAATCAGTGCTTATTGTTTCCTTATTTACTTGGTTCATTAAATCTCCAACTTCTCCAACTGCAATTGTAGCCAAAATACCAAGAACAACTACAACAATTACCAATACAAGTAGTGTAATCCCTTTTTCACTTTTTATTCTCATATTTTAAAAAAATCTCCACCTCTCGTACTTAATTAGCTAAATATATTATAATATATTTTTTACTTTTTTGTAAATATAAAAATGTCAAAAAATTTTTATATTAATTTCACAAATATTTCACAAATGAGGTGTATTATAGTCTTGTTTTCAGGAAAATATATATTAAAATATAGATTGACGAAAGTCAGATTGGAGGATTTATGGACGATTTTGAAAAGTCTTACAAAAAAGCGAATGGTTTTTATGGCGATAAACCAAAAACATCTTTTGGTAAAAGCGTAGTTTTCCCATTTGTATCTGGAATACTAGGAGCAACACTTGTTGTAGGGACATGTTTTGGTGTTCCTCAAATAAAAGAAAAACTAATAGGAGAAACAGATACTTTAGCATCTACCACTATAAATAAAGAGGAAAGTTCTTCAAATTCATCTGTTCAAAATAATACTTCATTAGATTCCGCATCTCTTATATCTTTATCAGATTACTCTGATGCAACAGCAGCAATAGCGGCAAAAGTACAACCTTCTGTTGTGGGAATTACAGTTGAATATTCTGTAAATTCATTCTTTAATCAAAAAGGTTCTGCAACAGCTAGCGGTTCTGGAATTATTATTACAGAAGATGGATATATATTAACTAATAATCATATAGTAAATACTTCAACTGCTGCTTCTTCTTATTATACTGTATCAGAAGCAACCTCTGTTAAAGTTTATTTATATGGTGATTCAACAGCATATGATGCAACAATAGTTGGTACTGATGACCTTACAGATTTAGCAGTAATAAAAATAGATAAAACTGGATTGCCAGCAGCAGAATTAGGTGATTCAGATACTGTAAAGGTAGGATCATTTGCAATGGCTATTGGTAATCCACTAGGACTTGATAATAGTGTAACAGTTGGTACAGTTAGTGCTGTAAATAGAGAAGTAACAGATTCAGAGGGTAAGAAATTTGTGCTTATTCAAACAGATGCTGCAATAAACTCTGGTAATAGTGGTGGAGCACTTGTAAATTCATATGGTCAAGTAATAGGAATTAATACATTAAAACTATCTGGTGATGGTGTAGAAGGAATTGGATTTGCTATTCCTATAAATAGCACTAAGGATATTTATACACAATTAATTAATGATGGTAAAGTAAAACGTCCTTATCTTGGAATTGGTTGTATCGATATTGATGAGCAAAAATCTGAGTATTATAATTTACCAATAGGAATTTATATAAGCGAAGTAGAAGACTTCTCTGCTGCACAAAAGGCCGGATTAAAACCTGGTGATGTTATAATTGCAGTAGATGGAACTACTGTTACTACAAGAGATGAATTAGATGAAATTAAATATTCTCACTCTATTGGTGATAAAATTACACTAAAAATAAATAGAGAAGGAAAAGAAATGGATATTGAATTAACACTCGCTGAACAACCATAATTTTTTTCGATATTATCACACTGAGTTCACAAATAAGACATAATTAAATTGTATTATATATACATCAGCAGAAAAGCTGTTGATATAAAAAATAAAAACATCCCCTTTTTATTTTAAAAAGAGCAACCTATTACAGTTGCTCTTTTTTATGTGTGTTATGCGACTTTTAAGCCTGTGTTTATTATTTCTTCTACAAATGGGTTTCCTTCTTCAAAGTCTTTTTCTTTTAATGGATGTGGTTCTATTCGTAAGTCTATATTCTTAGTTAGCATCATTAAATCTACCATTAAATCTATTTTATTTATATCACTATTTAATACAATTGCTATGTCTATATCACTATCTTCGTTGTTCGTTCCTTTCACAAATGAACCAAAAATGTACACAGCTTTTATTTCATAATATTTTGAAATTTCTTTTATATATCTATTTACAATATTCATAATATTTACATCAACTGTTCTTTTAGCCATCCTCTTACCTCCTTAATATTATTTATTTGCTCTGTAACATATTCTTCTGTGCATCTTTCATAAAACTCATTTTTATAGTCTTCATATCGTGCACTTATATTAAAAGAATTACATGTGAATAATATTTTTTCTTGCTTAGCATTTAACTTTAGTCCACATTTTTCTGCTAATATATTTAAATTATGTATTTTGGGTGGGTATGGTTTTTCTTTATTTACTTTTGCATAAATTCCTTTTAACAATTTTTCAAGTACTAAATGTCCTATAAATAATGCCCATGTATATTGCTTAGTTTCATAGTTTTTCATCATAGACTCATAATCTCTGTCTGAACTCTGTGTCCAATATTTAATTAAATCTTCTGATTTCACTTTATTCCTCCCATATAAAACTTATTCTTTCTTTTGTAAATAGTATATCATAATTATGAAAATTTTATTATCTATTCTCAACATTTTTAAAACACAATTACATCTGTTTCACTTGTATAATTATTGTTGCCATAGGCGAAGATTATGTAGATATAGTCATTTGGACCATAGAAGTAGTTTGTTATGTTTTCTAGTTTGTACATGTCGCTGTTTGGATCTCTTGTATATACTGAAAATCCTACATCATTTAGGTCTTGTGTTTTTTCACTTATTTCTTGTATTTCTTTGTTTATTCTATTTTGAAGTGTTGTATTTGTTATTTTTTTGTATGCGATGTAATCATCTAGGCTTATTTTTGTACCTGTTTGTAAGTTGTAATTATATCCTAAATACATTATTCTTTGTGGATTACTTCCCTCTTTTAATGTTGCTTTTATTACTAGTGATAATATGTTTCCATTAATATATCCTGCATAATCTATATTATATATTACGTAATCTGTACTTGTTTCTGCATTTACTAATATGCTTGTTGCTTTTTTTACAAATATTTCTTCTATTTCTGCATTTATTTCGTTTGCAACTGGGCTGTTTATATTAAATGTTGGCACATTTAAGTTCATGCTATATTTCCCTTGTACTGTTTTAGATATTTGGTTACTTGTGTAAATTAAGTCTTTTGTGCTATCTTTTCTTACTGCTGAGTTATTAAAATTTTGTGAAGTGTATGTTAGTGCATTTATGAATAATGAGTCGAAATTATTTTTTGCTTCTTCTAGCTTTTCGTCTTCTTGTTCGTTTTGTGATGAATTATTTCCACCTATCATAAATCTGTCTGTATCCCCATCTTTATAAAAAAATTGTGCATAAATTCCTATACCTATTGAAATTATACAAATTATTATTATCGCAGCATATAGTATTAATCTTTTTTCCACGTTTTACACCTCTTTATATTTTACACATAAATATTATATTTAAATTATAACATAGATTTCGCAAAAAGGACACATAATTATTGTATATTTAAATAAAATATGATATGATAGTTTTGTAATTTTATATATAGGAGGATTTTTATGTTAATAGCATTAATTATTATTGTAGTATTAGTAATAGTTGTTATTGCACTATATAATGGTTTAGTAGTTGCAAGACAAAAGGTAAGAAATGCATGGAGTCAAATTGATGTTCAATTACAAAGAAGATTTGATTTAATTCCAAACTTGGTAGAATCTGTGAAGGGATATATGACTCATGAGAAAGGAGTTTTATCTCAGGTTACAGAACTTAGAACATCTTGGTCTAATGCTCAATCTGTTGGAGAAAAGGCAAAATTGGATAATGAGTTATCTAGCACATTAAAAACAATTATGGCTTTGTCTGAAAATTATCCAGATTTAAAAGCTAGTCAAAATTTTTCTGAGCTACAAGAAGAACTAAGAGCTACTGAAAACAAGATTTCATTCTCTCGCCAATTCTATAATGACAGTGTAACAATGTATAATACAAAATTAGAAGTAATTCCAACTAATATTATTGCTTCTATATTCCATTTTAAGCCAGAAGAATTGTTTAAAACTGAAAGTGAAGAAGCAAGAGAAAATGTAAAAGTAGATTTTAATAAATAAACTGAGGTATAATTTATGATACAAGATATAAGAAGAAATAAACTAAAAACTGGTTTTATAGTATCTGTTTTCATTGTTGTAATTACTCTTATCCTTTATTTTATAGGTGTATATTTTGACTTTGGCCCTTTTGCAATTATTTTTGCACTAGGATTTTCTATAATATCTGCTTGGGCATCATATTATAATTCAGACAAAATTGTACTTTCTTTAAATAAAGCAAGACCTGCAACACATGAAGAAGATCAAAAAATTGTAAATATTTTAGATTCTCTTATGGCATCTTCTGGCCTTACAACAAAGCCTAGATTATATGTTGTTGAATCTAATCAGCCAAATGCATTTGCAACTGGTAGAGACCCTGAGCATGCTGTAATTTGTGTTACAACTGCTTTACTTGATACTTTAAATTATTATGAGCTTGAAGGAGTTATTGCTCACGAAATGGCACATATTAAAAATTATGATATACGTCTTTCAGCAGTAGTAACTGTAATGGTAGGATTGGTAGTTATGCTTGCAGATTTATGTACTCATGCAATGATATGGGGCGGAGGTAGTAGAGATAATGATAAAGGCAGTGGAAATGCAATCGTAATGTTAATTGGTGTTGTTTTACTACTTATATCTCCAATCTTTTCAAAACTTATGCAACTTGCTGTTTCTAGAAGAAGAGAATTTTTAGCTGATGCAACAGCAGTTGAGTTTACTAGAAATCCAGATGGGTTAATTTCTGCTCTTCAAAAGTTAGATGCAGATACTCATAAGTTAGAAACAGCTAATTCTTCAACAGCACATATGTATATTGCAAACCCTTTTAAAAAAGGTGCAAATGGTCAAAAAGCAAAAACAGATTGGTTTTCAACACACCCATCAATTGACGCTAGAATAGAAGCTTTAAGAAATATAAAATAATTACAAAAATAGCCCTATATAAATAGGGTTATTTTCATTTTATTTCAAATATGTTTTTAGTATTATTATATGTTATTTTTGCTATTTCTTCTAATGAAACTTCTTTTATTTCTGCAACCTTTTTTGCAACATAATACACAAGTGACGGATTATTTCTTTTTCCTCTATATGGTTCTGGGGTCATGTATGGGCTATCTGTTTCTATTAATATTTTTTCTAATGGTACATATTTTACACAATCATATGCGTTTTTTGAATTTTTAAATGTTATATTTCCTGAAAACGATATATAATATCCAAGTTTTATAGCTTCTTTTATTAGTTCAATATTAAGTGGGCAGCAGTGAAATATTCCTTTTTTATTTACATTATTTGTTTTTAATATTTCTAATGTATCCATTACCGCTTCTCTTGAATGTATTATTATTGGTAAATTTAGCTCATTTGCTATATTTATTTGATTTATAAATACCTGTTTTTGAAGATTTTTATTTTCTTTGTTCCAATAAAAGTCTAATCCTATTTCCCCTATGCCTACAACATTTTTATTTAATGCTAATTTTTTTATTTTATCATAGTCTATTTCTTCTATATCATTTGGAGATATTCCTACTATTGCATATAAATTATTTGGGTATTTTTCTGCTATTTGTACAGCTTTCTCAGAAGATTTTATACTGTATCCTGCAACTACCGATTTTGTTATCCCTTTTTCTATATTTTCTTTTATTAAATTATCTCTATCTACATCAAATTTTTCATCATTATAATGGCAATGTGAATCAAATAATTCCATTTAATTATCCTCTTTTCTTTTAATATGGCTCATAAAGCAATGCAACATTTGCTATTGCATATTCTTTTATATGAGATAAGCTTATATCTATACTTTTTATTTGACTGAATTCTGTATTTATAAATTCTATGTATGGTCTCCCTTTTTCACTATTTATTATTTGTACATTTTGCCATGATACATCATATTTGTTTTGTAAAAACTGACTTATTGCTTTGAATATTGCTTCTTTTGCTGCAAATCTTGCTGCATAATGTTCATATTTAGATTGTCCTTTGCTTTCACAATATTCTATTTCTTTTTCTGTGTATATTTCTTTTATGAATCTTCCATTTGTGTTTGCAATAGATTTTTCTATTCTTGCCACTTCTATAATATCTGTTCCACATGCTATTTTTAGCATATTCATCTACCCCTTTATTTTGGTAAATTTAATAATGTTATAACATTTATAATGTTTATTATTATACAAATTAATATAATTACCCACATTATTTTTGTATTTCGTTTTCCTTTTTGGAATCTTTCGTTTTTATATTCTGTTTCATATTTTTCAAATGTTTTTAAATATAATTTATCAAACTCAATTTCTTTTTTCCATTCTTTATATAACTTACTACCTATATTTTCTTTTGTTATTTCTTTTATGCATTCATTATTTATAAAACTCAATAATTCTTTTCTTCTTTTTTTATAGTTTACATTTTGTTTTAAATCTTTTTCAAATTCTAATAATGTATTTTTTTGATAATATGCATATATTAGTGTATATAAATATCTATTTTCAAATTCGTATGGCAATTTTGTGTAATTATATGATTCTAAGCTGTTTGTTATTAGTGTGGTACTATTTTTAGTTATTCCAAATTTTATATATTCGGATATTTCTATTAGATTTACTTCGTTTTTTATATTTTTATTCTCCAAATATCCATTTATTAATTTTGTAAAGTTTGGGGTATTGTTTAAGTTCCATTCTTCTCCATCTAAGCAGATGTATGAAAATGTATAAAATTCTTCTTTGTTTATATTATTTCCAGTTATGTTTTGTAGTATATTAATTAATTCTGTTTTTTCTTTAAATTGACTAAATTGTATGTTTATTGGTTCACTTTGGTTTTTGCTATTTATATTCTGGAATTTTTCGTTAAAGTCTAGTACATTATTAACCTCTATGTTCTCATCTAAATATGTTTTTAATGTTAAAAAGCATATACCAGATTTAAAACATATTATTTCTATTTTTTCTATTTTGAAAAATAGCCCGATTTTCTTCTCCTAATTTTGCTTGTGTGTTTTGTTCTAATATGTATTCAAAACATATGCAAGGCATGTTTAATACCTTGCTATATGTTTTTTTATTTAAATTTTCTAATTCTTTTATTTGCTCTTTTGTGTAAGATAGAGTTTTAAACATTATATTTTTTATATTTTTCTCAAAATATGAATCTATTTCTACATCCTTTTCTTTTGTGAATATTTTTAGTTTGATTTTTTCATTTTTTAAAAGATTTAATATGTACTTATTATATAATGTTTTATCTATTTTAAATGATTTTATAAAATATGTATATTGGTATTTTATCTTAGAACTCATTTAACTCATTCCTTTGTTATGTTTTAGTTTGCATCTGTATAATAGTTTGCATTAAGATCTTCTGCTAGATGCCACTTTCCTATAAATTCTATTACTGTGTTGTTTTGCATTGTATATATTGGCTCTGCTACTACTTTTCCATCTTTATCTAAACTTCCCCATTTTCCTCCTTTATTAACACTTACATATCCATATTCATTTTGTTCTGTTGCATCATCATATATATAATCTACTACTACTTCCCCTTGTTTGTTTATATATCCATATTTCCCATCTTTTTTACTTAAAAATAGTGTATTATCTGGAAATATTTCTGTGTTTTGTTTTTCTTCAAATTTAAAATTGTAATATTTATATTCACCATTTGTTCTTATTTTTATATACCCTCTTTGACTATCTACTTTTGATATAATTCCTGTTAGTTTTTGATTAAATTCTTTATCTAATATTTGTGGGTCTTCTTCTCCTATTGTTCCTACAAATAGGTCTGAATCTGTTCTATATATTAGTTCATCATATTCAAATTCTATTTTTGTTTCATTTTGTAAATTAATTACACCATATTTATTATCTTTTTGTGCCACAAATACATCTCCATATGCATATGATAATCTGTCATATTCTGCTGGAATTAGTTTTTCTCCTTTTTGATTTATCACTCCGTAATTATTATTTTCTAAAATTACAAAATTTTCTCCTGCTATTTGTGTCACATCATTAAATCCTTCTGTTATATTAACTGTTTTGTCGGCATCAATTATTTTCCAATTTCCATCTTCTTTTACAATATATACATTATTTATACTCATTGGTTTTATTTCTTCGTAAAGACATTCTAGTTCTATTGTATTATTAGATAATGCAACGCCTTGTTTATCCTCATCATTTATTATTATAAATTCTTTTCTATTATCTTCCCCCATTGGTTTTATTTCTTTGTATTCTACATCTACTATTATGTTTCCAAAACTATCGCTTACTCCTACTTTATTTCCCTTTTTAATTATAAATGTATTTTTTACTCCGTTTAATGCTTCGATGCTATCATATTCACATTTTAAAAGTTCTCTTCCTTCGAAATTAATCATTCCATATTTTCCATCTTTTTGTACTTTTATAACATTGTTTTCATACCATAATACATTATCTTTATCATAATTTATTATAAATTCTGTTATATCATAATTTGTAAAAAGGGTTTCTCCTTTTTCATTTATTATTTTGGTTTTATAAGTTCCATTTTGAAAGTTTACATCTGACGTACATGCAAATAGTGCTTGTGTTTCATCTGGTATGACTATCATTTCATCATATATTGGGTTTATTATGTAATCACCTTTTTGGTTTATTACTCCCCATTTATAATTTGTATATACAGAAAAATATTTGTCTGATTCTTCTATTTTTTTGTTTGCTAAGTTTGTCCCATCTTGTAATAATTTAGAAAGTGTAAGTCCAAACATTATAATGACTACAATTCCTAAAACAACACTAAATACCTTCTTTTTATTAAGCTTTGGCTCTTCATCAAATCTTTTTCCGCCCATATATTTTCCTCCAAGTATATAAAATTTCACATATACACTATATCATTTATTTTGCATAATTACAATATTAATGATATAATATTTATTATTTTTAAAAGACAATTTTTATTTATAGGAGGAGATTATGGGATATCATTTTGAAAGAGATTTTATAATTGATTATGATTATGTAGATAAGAAAAATAAATTAACTTACAAAGGCTTTTTAAAGTATTTACGAGGGGCTCGGAAGTTACCATTCAGATGAGGCGGGATATGGTCTAAATGATTTTGAAAAAACTCATTTGGTTTGGCTAGTCTTAAATTGGAAACTTCAAATTTACAGAAGACCTGCAAGTAATGAAAAAATTCATATAGTAACATGGTCTGCTGGTGCTGAAAAGGTTTGTTCTTATCGTGATTACAAATTATATGATGAAAATAAAGAATTAATAGCTATTGCAACATCTAAATGGGCTTTATTTAATTTAAAAGATGAAACATTATCTAGAATTACACCTGAAATTTTAGAAGCTTATCAAACTACTGATGAACATGTTTTTAGTGAAAAAATAGCTAAGCTTCGTGAGCCTGATTCACCTTGTCTTGGAACATATGACTATGCCATAATGAGAAGAGATATTGATACAAATAACCATGTTCATAACTCTAATTATTTAGAAATTGCAAATGAGCTTCTTCCAGAAGATATATATGAAAACACTGAATTTGAAAATGTTGAAATTATGTACAAGCATCAAGCTGTATATGGTGATAAAACAAAATCTTTTTATTATAATGTGGATAATGCACATTATGTGGTTATTAAAAGTGAAGATTTATCTAAAATTCATTGTATAGTAAAATTTAGCTAGGGTAATTATTTTCTTACCCTAGCTACTATTATTGTCATATCATCTTTAGCTATTCCAAAGTTATTATCTATTGCTTCTCCTATAATTATATCTGCTATTTTTTGAACATTTTCTGTTTGAATTCTTTCTAATATATTTTTTAGCCAGTTTTCTTCTCCTGAATCTTGTATTCCATCTGTGCATAATAAAACTATGTCGCCATCTTCTAAGTCTTTATCATATTTAACAGATTTAACACTATTGCTTATTCCAACAGGAACTGATGAGTCTTTTATAATTTGTACACCATTTTTTGTTTTAATATATGTACTACATGCCCCATTTTTTATAAATTCTACATTTCCACTATATAAATCCAATATAGCAGCATCTATTGTTGCATACATATCATCTTCTACGGATGCTGTTATTGCAGTATTTATTAACTCTATCGATGTATCTTTTTCAAAACCTGATGTTAATAGATTTTCTAGCATATTTATTACTTTTTTGCTAGAATTTCTTGCGGCCTTGCCTGATCCCATTCCATCGCTTATTGCTAACAAATATTTTCCATCTTTTAATTTAGTTTGTATACTGCTATCTCCTGATGTGTCACTATTAGCTTTTGTCGTTCTAGAAATTCCTATTTCTAGTTTAAAGTTATCTTCTGTTTCATATCTATCTAAATTATCTTCTTTCCCTGTGTATTTTATTTTATCATTTAAAACTTTTGATAATATATTTTCCATTGTATTTATCATATTTCTGTTTTTATTTACTATTTCTAGCTTTATAATATTTTTACCACTTTGTTGTTTATTTATTAATACTTCTTTTAATTCAATGCCTTTTTGTTTTGTTAAAACTTTTATTTCTTCTATTTCTGTTTGTATTATTTTTTCTTCTGCACTAATCTCATCTGCTAAATTAGAAATAACTTTTGATACTACATTTAGCTTATCTGATATGTTTTTCTTATCTGATGCAGCTTTTTGTTTCCATACAAAATTAATTTTGCTTATTTTATATGTATAATTAATATTTTTTATAACTTGGAATATACTGTTTTCCATTGCTTTAGAGCTGCCATCTTCGTCGGCTCCTACAATATAGCTGTTATGATTTTCAAATATCTTTATTAAGTCTTCTCTTTCTATTTCTTCTTTTTCTATTAGCACATCAAATATTTCATCTAAGATTCCATTTTCTTCATCTATTAAGTCATCATATAAAATATTATCACTTATGGTTTCTAAATTTGTTAACATTTCATCTATAAAGATTTTTTTATTTTTCTTTATATTATCTGCCTCTTCATCTACAATGGTTGCAGCTGCTTCCTCATAGCTTTTTGCCATTTCTGAAATTGCATCTGATACACTATTTAATTTATATATTGTTTGCTTTCCAGCTGATAATATATTTCCCATTGTTACTGGTAATAATTTTGTCCCTTGCACCATATCTTTAATATTAATTTCTATACTTTTTGGCATTAATAAAAGAGCTATTGCTGCTATTAAAACTTCTTTTAAATAAATATCTGTTTCTATATTTGCATTTGTCATATATATTAATATTCCACTTCCTATAAGGAATCCTATAATTACACCTATTTTACCAAATCTATTTAATATGCCTGCAATCATTCCAGAAAGAGCATATGTAGCAATCAAGCTATTTTCACCAACACCTATTATAGCAAGTACAACTCCCATTGTAAGTCCAGTAGTAGCCCCAACTAAAACTCCATTTTTCCAACCTAATACAAGTACTAGTAAAATACTTAGAACTTCTGAAATTCCTATTCCATATATTGATATATAATGCATAGAGGAAATTGCAATTGAAACAAGAAGACTGGCACCTATTACTTCTTCTATTGTAAATGCCTTTTTTGCTCTTATATCTTGTAAAACTGGTATTGAATTTACAAATATTTTATAGAATATATATGCTAGAATTGCTTCCATTATGGTAGAAAGTAAATCTGCTACTAGATATCTTCCACTAAATAAAGCCATAGCTTGAATGCATATTATTGAAAATATTAAATGCTTACCAAGTAGTAATTTTTCATTTTTACCTTCTTCACCAAGTCTAGGTTTAACAATCAGCATTAAAGCCATAAAAAATAATGATGTGAGTAAATAACTTAAAAAAGCATCTTGTCCTAGTCCTAAAAAAGTACCTGCAAGTGTTGCTATATACACCATCCCTGCTACAACACCATTGCTACAAGCTGCTGCAAACATTGCCATTGCGAAAATTGTAATTCCATCTAATATAGAAACTGTGGAAATCATAAATGCAACTATATATACAATTATGTTAGGTATTGTAAACATATTTTTTAATATTGTTTTAATATTTGATTTTTTATTATTTATATTTTCTAACTTCTCTTCTTCATCTACTTCCTGCTGAGAAATATTTTGAAACATACTTTTCACCTCTGCTTTATTGCCTCTATTTTAACTTGTATCTTTTAAAATATTTGTCGTTTTAAGTATATTAAATATAAAAAGTTTTTTACTTCTTTTGATATATTTTTATCTTTTTGTAAAAAAGTAACTAAATTATGTCTATTATTTTATTATAATTTGTGGAAAATTACAATATTTTTTTGGTAAAAAGATTGATTTATAAATATTTTTAATGAGTAAAAATTTTGCTTATCTTTTATAATAAATATTTTCCATATAAAAAACCGGAAGATTTTTCTTCTCTCCCAGTTTTTCTTTTTTCAAATAAACTTTTATATCTATTAATACCAAAAATTTTATGATTTTACTAAAAAATCTCCGCTTATTAGCTAAAATTGCCTTCTCTAAATCTTTTTCACTTAGTCCTGTACATTTTATAATAATATCTCTACACTTTTCTTTTTCATGACTCTTGTTTAATTCTACTTCTTTTTGTATTTCTATTTTATTTATTTTTATCCCCAGTATTTCTTCTAAAAATTCTTTTAGCAAATTCTCATTTCCAACTTTTGAAAATAAATTTTTAAATATTACATCATTCTTTGGTATTTTCTTCTATATTTTGATTCTTACATGCTTTTACCCAAAGTATTCTTTTATCCTCTGACTTTTCTATTTTAAATGTAATTTCTTTTGTTTCTATAACAGGAGTTTCCTCATCTGTTGGTATTCTACCTAATTCTTCTTGTAAATATCCAGATAATGTATCATAATCTCCTTCTGGAATTTTAGCATCTAGTAATTTGTTTACATCATATATTGGCATATTTCCTTCTAGTATATATGTGTTATCATCTATCTTCTTGTATTCTTCTTCTATTTGATCATATTCATCATATATGTTTCCTACAAGTTCTTCTAATATGTCTTCCATTGTTATTATTCCTGCTGTTCCGCCATATTCATCTACTACAATTGCCATATGATTTTTATTTTTTTGCAGTTCTCTAAATAATTCATTAATTGGCTTTGTTTGTGATACAAAATATGCTTGTTTTACCATGTTTTTAATTGAAGCATCTGATTTGTTCATATTTTTTAGAATATCTTTTACATATATTATACCTGCTATTTCATCTATTGTTTCTTCATATACTGGGATTCTACTATATCTATATTCTTGTTCATCTAATTCTTTTAATAGTTCTTCTATTCCCATATCTATATTTACAGCAAATATTTCTGTTCTATGTGTCATTATTTCTGAAACAACGATATCATCTAGTTCGAAAACATTATTTATTAATTCTTTTTCATCTTCATCTATTGTTCCACTTTCTTCCCCTTGGTCTAGCATCATTCTTATTTCTTCTTCTGTTACTGTTTCTTCTTCATTTTCTGTTACACCAAATAATTTTGATATAAAATTTGTTGTTGCACTTAAAAATTTAACAAATGGTGCTGTTATAATTGATAATGTTCTTATTGGGCCAATTGTTGCAAATGATAATTTTTCATGATATTTCATTGCTAATCTTTTTGGTACTAATTCTCCAAATATAAGTGTAAAGAATGATAATATTAATGTAATTATTACAATAGATATTCCTTTCCATATATCTTCACTTACTGCTGGAATTAAATTATAAAGCACTGGTGCTAATTTGCTTGCAAATGCATCTGATGCAAACGCACTTGATAGAAATCCTGCAAGTGTAATACCCACTTGAATTGTTGCTAAAAAACTACTTGGTGTTTTTAGCATTTTTTCTATCTGTTTTGCTTTTTTGTTTCCTTCTTTTGCCATTTTCTCTATTTTTGCATCATTTAGTGATATATAAGCAATTTCACTTGCTGCAAAAAAAGCATTTATCAAAATGAGTATAATTAATATTAATATTTGTGAAATCATATATTATTTTCCCTTCCTATTTGTATTTCTTTTTAGCTTTTTTAATTAATATCTTATTTCCTTTTATATACCATATTCCTGCTAATATTGCAACTAGCACTATTATTAATAATGATACATTATATACAGCCACTCCACCTAAACTAATTGAAATTAGTGCTGTTGTTTGTGAATAATCATCTTCTGTATCTGATTTATTGTTTTCTTTTGAATCAATATCTTCTAATCCAAATTCATTGTATGTTTCGTATATTTCTACTGTATTTAAATTAATTCCAGTATTTGAGTCTGTCATTTGTTTTATTAATATTAGCTTTATCTCCTTTGTTTCGCCAGGGTTTATTATTTGAGCGGCCAATTCATTTGAATATAGGTTTCCATCTTGTCCTATATACCAATTTGGATTTAACTCCGAATTAAATAGCATATCTAGAGGTTTATAATCAATTATGTTATTTGCTATTCCTGGTACATTTCCCTCGTTTGTAATTTTTATTTTATATTCTACATAAGCAGTTGAAGAACTTAGTAAATCAGGGTTAATATCTACTTTTGCTAATTTTGTATTTTCATAATCATACTGTTTTATTTCTTTATTATTTTGTATTGTTATATTACTTATTCCACTTTCTAATTTTAAATCAAATATTATTTTATCTGATAATCCTATATCAATATTTGGACTATCTGCATTGTCTATTCTTATTGTATCTGATATAGCACCTTTATATTTTACTCCGTCTTCTTCTACATCTACTGCTATTACATCTGAATTAGTATCTTCTGATACTCCTATTTTTTTGTATTCTGAGACTTGGTATTTTTCATTATCATACTTAAATATTACTAAATAGTTTCCTTTTAATAAATTATCTATATGGTAATTTCCATCTGTATCACTTGCTAATTTTTGTACCAATAATCCTGTATCTGCATTTATTAGCATTAATTCCATTTCTGATATAGCATTTTCTCCTACATCTCTTGTTCCATTTCTGTTTTGGTCATACCACACTTTCCCAGATATACTATATTTTCTCTCTTCTTTATTAGATTCTATATGTCCTTCTACTTCCTGTATTGGTTCTAATATATGTGTTACAGGCTCTGTTTGTTTGCTTCCTAGTTCTTGTGAATTTATTGTTGGTGAATTTTGTATACTTACATTTTGAGATTTTGAAACAGCTTTTGCTTTTATATTTAAAGTCATTGTTTCATTTGGTAATAAATTTCCTGTTACCTGTATTTCCCTATTTTTATTCATTGATGTGGTTACATTAAACTCACCTATACTATAATCCGCTTTTATAAGTTTTAAGCCTTCTGGTAATACATCGTTTATTTCTACATTATTTGCAGATATATTAGAAACATTTGTAACTTTTATACTATATTCAACTATATCTCCATTATTAATATATTTATTATTGTTACTACAAATATATTCTGTTTCTAATTTTGGTTTTGCAATAGTGTTTTTCATTGTATTTCCTGTATAATCTTTTATGTTGTCTCCTGTAATTTTGGTAATTGTCTCTACGTCTTTATTATATTCTTCTGCAAGTTTAGATGTTTTAACTTCTATTTTTATTTGTACATCATCATTTGGGCTTATTTTTCCTACATTTATATTGGCCTCTTTTGTTTGAGAATTGTATGTACCAATTGTTTGCTTTTCCCATTCTTCATAATCTGGATTGTATTTTATTGTATATATTTCTTTAAATTCTAATCCATCTGGAATAATTTTACTTAGGTTAATATTTGTAATATCTTCTTGTTTATTGTTTTTTATTCTTATACTATATGTTAAATCCTCGTCTTCTTTCATTAATACTTCTTCTGCATTTGAAGAAACTTCTGTTACTAAAATTTCTGGGGATTTTACTATATTTTCATAGTCTTCTGCAAAAATTTCTTTTTCTAAATCTTTCGCATTTACAGATACTTTATTTGTCATATAAATTGTTGGTATTTCAGTTATTTCTACTAGTGTATTGTTTTCTTTAAGATAATATTTTCCATTATCTTCTACTAGATTATTATATTGCGAATAGTATTCTTCTATGCTAGGTAGTTTATTTACTTCAACATCAAATTGGATTTTTATACTTTCATCTACTTTTAACTCTTCAAATTGCCATAATAGCATTTCTGCATTCGGATTTTTTTCGTCATACCCAACTGACAATCCATTTCTGGTATATACAGTGTATATTGCATTATCTGGCAATAAATCTTTTATTTCTAAATTATATATTGAATCTATTCCTGTATTTTTCACCTCAATTAAATATCTAATTTTTTGTCCTTCACTTACCTCTTCTCCACTAGGAATTGAAGCTGTTTGAGTTATTTCCATTTGTGGACCTTTACCTGTTGTTAATCCCATTAAATCGGCTTGGGACATTTCATTTACTTTTGCTATATTTCTATTGTTGTTATAAAATGCTACAACATCTTGGTATAAATATGTATTATGCTCTAAATTAGCTGGTATCTCAAAATTGTATTTAATGTTTATAACATCAGATTGCGATATTGTTTCATTTATTTTTACCATATATGACTTCACGCTTTCAAGTTCATTTATATCTTTTGTCCAATGATTTTGTTCTACTGATAAATTTGTATTTGCATCTCCATTATCTGAATAATAAATTTCTATATTTTCAAATCTGCTATCTATAATAATTGGGCTTGTTAGTTTTGTATCTATTGTTGTTCCTAGTTCTTTTCCTGTTACTATATTTTTATTTCCTTTAAAAGGTAATCTTCCTAGTACAGTAAGTTCACTACAACTATTGCCTGTGTTATTAACTACTAAAATATTTGTCTCTGCATTTTTTGCTTCTGTAAATATCTCGAGTTTTCCAACTTTTTCTCCTTGAAGTACAGACATTATAGATTCATTGTTTATATTATAATTTGAAATTTCAGTTCCTACAATCATGCCTATTGGAGATATAAATTCTATATTGCTTACACATTTTCCATAATCTTTTTCATTATAAGAGATGGCATTTTCATTATAATATTTCATAATAACATTTTCTGTTTTAGAACTTGTTCTTACATCTACACTTATATCTGCATTTAGTATTATTGTTGTACCATTTATGTATTCTTCTAATAAAAACTTAGATTGTGTACCCTTTAGTTTTATTAAAAGTACAATTTTGCCATTTCTTTTTGTTTGCTCAATACTCTCAATCTGTAATTCTTCATCAAATAATATATTCGAATCTTTTATATTTATTTGTGAAATTTCCTCTGGAAATTCTATTTCGAATAACGGATTTTTATATAAATCGCTATTTTCTTGATTGTTTTTTAATTCTACTTTTATTTCTACATTTTCATTTTGGCTTATAGATGAAAATTTATTTGTGCTAAAATTAAGTGTCGCTTCTGTTTTTGTTTCTTGTAATTCATTTTTTATAAATACATTTGACATTGAAATTTTTTCGTCATTTTCAAATAATAATTCTAGATTATATTCATCTTCTAAGACTTTAAAATTTTTCATTTCTTCTTTTGTAAATGGAAGATTTGCTTCTATTTCATTTGTATATATTATTTCAATGCTTCCTTCTGAAACAACTTCGCTTGTAGACATTGTAATATTGTTTGTTTTGTTTTCTAATATTATATTGTAATATCCATTTTCATCTAATTGTGAATTTTTATTTATTTCGCCAATTTGATTATTTTCTATATCAAATAATTTTATAAATCCTTCTGTTCCAAATATATTTTCAAAATCTGTTTTATTTACTTTCATTGATAAGCTAAAATTATTTTGTATACTATATTTGTCTCCATTGCTGTTTTCAAAATATGTACCAATATTTTGAATTTTAATTCGTTTTATGTTTTGTTTATATCCAATATTCAATTTTAAGTTAGAGTTATATGTTGTTTTATATATTTGCTGTGTTTGATTGTAATTTGCATACATTTTTCCTTTTGAAATATTTTCTATTTTTTCATTTGTTAATTCTACAATGTTTCCTACTTTTCCTTCAATTGTTCTATTATATTCTAATTCTGCCTTTTTTGATGTGGCTGATGAATATATGTCTGCTACTGTTTCTATTTTTGTATTAATCTCCAATTTTTCTTTTATGTTTGTATTTTTAAATACATATGTTATGTCATATTGCTTACTGTTTTGTTCATCTTTAATAAGTCCATTCTCTTCACTATTTGTGTCTGTTATTTTTATCTTTTCATTATCTATAATTTCAAATGGTATACTTTTATTTTCTTGTTTTACAATTATTTCATCTGCTAGTTTTTCATCTATTTTAATCTGCTCAACATTAATTTCTATATTCTTAAATGCTAACCCCTCTGGTCTATTTTGATTTATGGTTATTTTTTGTGTTACAATTGTACCTTTTTCTTGTGGAAATTCATATTGTGCATATCTTAGTATATCTGATTCTATTGTTATTTCATTTTCACATATCCACTGAATATTCAAAATAATATTTTTTTCTATTTTAAATTCTTTTCCCTCTCCATTTACATATGTAGCATTAAATCTTACAATATTATTTTGATTTAGTTTACTTATATCTTTTTTTATTTCTTTATTCCACTGTGCTGTTATTTCCAAATTTATAGATTGATTTTTAGAAATTTGATTTAACACAATTTCATTTGCAGAAGAAGATTTTATAGTATCTTGATTATTTATTTCTATAATTTCGAAATTTTTACTAGTATCATTTTCTCCTGAAAAAGTAATATAAATATCTTTTAAATATCCTTGGTTTTCAACAGATATATTCGCTTTTAAGTTGATAATATCATTTATATCTGCTATTTTCCCATGAGTCCAAGTATTTTTTTCTTCAAATCCTATATCGAATTTAACATTTTTTTGTGATGTTTCATTTGTTTGTAATTCTAATTCACTCGATATTGCATTACTTACGGTCCACTTTCCTAAAATACACCAATTACTAAATGTTAGTGCAATTATTAGAATAGATACTATTAATTTATTAAGTTTATCTTTTTTATATGTGTTTATCATATACTTCTCCTTAGCTACATACTTATATATATTATATTTTACTATTATCTATAGAGAAGTCAACACAAAATAATTTCCACTTTTTTTCAGTCTTTAAAAATGCCTTACGGAACTAGTAAATAGTGAATTTATATTCCACTTATATTAAATTTTTATTACAACACTTAATTTGCTTTAATTTAATAAATTTCACCTAATTTTTTCAATTGACAAATTTATATTTTCATAATAAAATATACATTGAATTATTATAATGTATTAAAGGAGATTTTATAAATGTCAAATATTTTACATGTACGGTTTAGATGTTGGCTCTACAACTGTAAAAATAGTTATCATGAATGATAACTTTGAGATAATATATTCTACTTACACAAGACATTTTTCTGATACAAAGAAGACTGTTTGTGAAGTTTTAGAAAAACTTGCAAAAGATTACCCAGATAATGAATTTACAATTAACTTAACAGGTTCTGGTGCAATGTCTGCTGCTACATTTTTGGACTTACCTTTTATTCAAGAAGTAATATCTTGTAAAAGAGCTGTTGAATACTATATTCCACAAACAGATGTAGTTATAGAACTTGGTGGAGAAGATGCAAAAATAATTTATTTTGATAAATTTATGGAGCAAAGAATGAATGGTACTTGTGCAGGCGGTACTGGTGCATTTCTAGATCAAATGGCATCTCTTTTAGCAACAGATACAGCAGGATTAAATGATTTGGCCAAAGGATATGAAACAATATATCCTATTGCTTCTCGTTGTGGTGTTTTTGCAAAAACTGATGTACAACCATTACTAAATGAGGGTGCCCGTAAGGAAGATATTGCAGCATCTATTTTTCAAGCTGTTGTTAATCAAACAATTAGTGGTTTAGCTTGTGGTAGACCAATTAGAGGAAAAGTAGCATTTTTAGGTGGTCCACTTAACTATTTATCTGAATTACGTCAAAGATTTATTGAGACATTACATTTAAAGGATGATGAAATAATTATTCCAGAAGAAGCTCACCTATTTGTTGCCAAAGGTGCTGCTATAAATTCTGTAAATCATCATTCTGTATCTAGTAGTAAATTACTAGGAAAAATAGATATGTTTAAAAATTCAAAAGATTCTACTTCTAAGCCTTTACAACCACTATTTTTCGCCAATGCAGATTATGAAGAATTTAAAGCAAGACACGATAAAGCTACTGTAAAAAAAGGCAGCTTAGAAGGATTTAGTGGAGACTGCTTTATTGGTATAGATGCAGGTTCTACAACAACAAAACTTGCTATAATTGATTCAGACAGTACTCTTTTATACTCACTATATCAAAGTAATGAGGGAAATCCTTTAAAAAGTGTTATGACAATGCTAAAACAAGTATATTCCGTATTACCAGAAGGTGCAGTGATAAGACATTGTGGTGTTACAGGATATGGAGAAAAATTAATTCAAGCTGCATTAAATGTTGATATTGGCGAAATAGAAACCATTGCTCACTATACAGCCGCTAAGGAATTTATGCCTAATGTAACTAGTATAGTAGACATTGGTGGACAAGATATGAAATACATAAAAATAAAAAATGGTGCAATTGATAATATAATGCTTAACGAAGCTTGTTCATCTGGATGTGGTTCATTTATAGAAACATTTGCAAAAAGCTTAAATATGTCAATAGAAGAATTTGTTAATTCTGCACTTGGTGCTCAAAATCCAGTTGACTTAGGTTCTAGGTGTACTGTTTTTATGAATTCTAAAATTAAACAAGCTCAAAAAGAAGGTTATACAACTGCCGATATTTCTGCTGGGCTTTCATATTCTGTTGTAAAAAATGCTATTCAAAAAGTTATGAAAGTAAGAGACACCAAAACACTTGGTGACCATATAGTAGTTCAAGGTGGTACTTTTTATAATGATGCAGTACTTAGAAGTTTTGAACTTATTGTCGGGAAGGAAGTTGTGCGTCCAGATATTGCAGGTCTTATGGGAGCATATGGAGTTGCTCTTCTTGCACAAGATGCATATTTAGAGAAAGGAAATAAATCTTATACCTCTACAATTTTAAAAACAGAGGAAATAGATAATTTAAAAGTAGATATACTACATGCAAGATGTGGAAAATGTGAAAACAACTGCTTACTTACAATTAATAAATTTGGAAATGGTAAAACATTTATATCTGGAAACAGATGTGAGCGTGGTTCTGGGGAAATGACTGCAAAGTCTAATTTACCAAACCTTTATAAATATAAATATGAAAGATTATTTGACTATACTCCACTTAGTGAAGAAGAAGCAACTCGTGGAACAATAGGAATACCAAGAGTTTTGAATATGTATGAAGATTATCCTTTCTGGTTTACTTTCTTTACTAATTTAGGATTTAGAGTGATTATATCAGAAAAAAGTACTAGAAAAACATATGAAAAAGGTATAGAATCAATGCCTTCTGAATCTGTATGTTACCCGGCAAAACTTGCTCATGGTCATGTGGTAAGCCTAATTGATAAAGGAATAAAAACAATATTCTATCCTTGTATACCATATTCTAGAAAAGAGTATCAAGATGCAGATAATAACTACAATTGTCCTATTGTAATTTCTTATTCAGAGGTTATAAAAAACAATGTAGAACAAATAAAAGATGTGGAATATATAAATCCATTCTTACCATTAGAGCCAAAAAGATTAGTAAAACGTATAATGGAACTAGATGAATTTAAAAGATTTGGCTTTACTAAAAAAGAATTACTAGAAGCTGCTGAAAAAGCAGAGGCAGAACATCTACATTTTAGAGACGATATTCATAAAAAAGGTGAAGAAACCCTAAAATATATGGAAGAAAATAATTTAAAAGGAATTGTACTATCAGGTAGACCATATCATGTGGACCCAGAAATTAATCATGGAATAGATACATTAATAACAAGTCTTGGTTTATGTGTGCTTTCAGAAGATAGTATCGCACATTTATGTGAGACTAAACGTCCTTTAAGAGTAGTCGATCAATGGATGTTCCACTCTCGTTTATATGCAGCAGCAGATTTTGTTGGAAGACATCAGAACTTAGAACTTGTACAATTAAACTCATTCGGTTGTGGTGTTGATGCAGTAACTACTGATCAAGTAGAAGAAATACTTTCAAGCTTTGGGAAAATGTATACATTAATAAAAATAGATGAAATAAATAATCTAGGTGCTGTTAGAATTCGTTTGCGTTCACTTCTTGCAAGTATGCACAAGCGTGAAAAAGTAGCTAATCCTTGCAGTATTCCAGATGGAAATTATGAGCAAGTAAAAATACCTTTTACAAAAGATATGCGTAAAGATTACACAATATTAGTACCACAAATGGCGCCAATACATTTTGAACTTTTAGAAGCAGCAGTAAAATCAGAGGGATATAATGTAGAACTTTTAAGAGAATGTACTCCACACACAGTAGAAACTGGATTAAAATATGTCAATAATGATGCATGTTACCCTTCTATCCTAACAACAGGTCAAATGATAGAAGCATTAGAATCTGGTAAATATGATGTTAATAAAACTGCATTAATAATGTCTCAAACTGGTGGTGGATGTAGAGCAACAAACTATATTGGATTTATTCGTAAAGCATTAAAAGATGCAGGCTATCCAAATGTTCCAGTTATTTCATTTAATGTTGTAGGTATGGAAAAAATGCCTGGATTTAAAATAACACCATCATTAATGGAAAAATTACTAAAATGTGTAGTATATGGTGATTTACTACAAAAAATGCTATACAAAAATAGAGCTTATGAATTAAATAAAGGTGAAAGTCAAGCTACATTTGATAAATGGATGGAAAAAGCTAAAAAACTTGTACAAAATTCAAACAATAAAGAATTTAAAAAGAGCATTTATGATATAGTAGAAGATTTTGAGAAAATAGAATTAGATGAAACAATTAAAAAGCCAAAAGTAGGTATAGTTGGTGAAGTACTAATTAAATATCATCCTTATGGAAATAATTTTGTTGCAAACAAACTAGAAGAAGAAGGTGCAGAGGTAATACTTCCTGACTTTATGGGATTTGTTAAATTTATTGCAACACATAAAATAACATTTAATGAACTTTTAAAAACAAATGCTACAAAAGCTAAAATATTTGAAATTGCAATAAGCTTAATAGATATATTTGAAAAAGATGTTAAAATAGCTTTGAAAAAATCTAAAAAAGATTACTTAATGCCTTGCGATATATGGCACTTAGAAGAAAAAGTACAAGATGTATTATCTATTGGAAACCAAACAGGAGAAGGATGGTTCCTAACAGCAGAAATGATAGAATACATAGAAAATGGAATACCAAACATAATTTGTGTTCAACCTTTTGCTTGTCTACCAAACCATGTTGTAGGAAAAGGGGTAATTAAAACAATAAGATCTATGTTCCCACAAGCAAATATCACACCAGTAGACTATGACCCAGGTGCAAGTGAAGCTAACCAAACGAACAGAATTAAGCTTTTAATGACAGTTGCAAAAGATAACATGAAATTATCCGTTCAAGAAAAAAATGCGCTTAAAAATGAAAATAAAGCTTCTGAGGAAGAAACTGCAAAAGTATAAATATATAAAACCACATCTGATATTAGGATGTGGTTTTTTTGTCTACAAGATTAATTTTTTGATTAATATTGACTATTTGACTAATTGAATATATAATTTTCTTTGAAACAAGAAGAGCAGAATGTAGTTGCCGCCTATCCTATATGAAAGGCGGTGATATTATGATGAAATACATATTTAATCTTTTTATTCTATCACTTTATACTAACATTATGTTACTTATCATATCATTTGCCTTAATTATTTTTATTATAATTAAGAATAAATAACAAATGCCTACATCTCTGCGTCCAAGAGTTGTAGGCTTATCAAATGTAATTTGGTAACTACCTTTCGGCTTCTTGTTTCTATATTTTAATTATAGCATATTTTTTGGCTTTGTCAATGCTTTTTGTCTCTAAGGGTATTTTAATTTGTAGTGTTATCTTCGTCATCAAATGCTCCAAATAGTTCGTCGAATTTTTCTTCTAGTTCTTTTTGTATGTCTACTGTCATATTGTTAATATCCTCAGCTGTTGTTTCTGTATCATCTGGCAATGTTGGAGCTTCCATTAGGTCTTCAAATTGATCATCTAAGCTCATTTCTTGCGCTGGCTTTTGTGTAGGGACTACATTTTGAGCTGTTTTAACATTTGCCTTAGCGGTCACAATAGGTTCTGGTTTAACTTCTTGTTTTATTACATTCTTTGGTGCTTCTTGTTTATTTTCTTTAACTTCTAGTTCCTCTAATTCTTCAAGAGGTTCATCAAAAAGTTCGTCTAATGACTCAATTTTTGTGTTTTCCTTTATTTCTCCATCGTCTTCTTCTGAATATGGATTGTATGGATTATATGTTCTCCATTTTCCTCTATCTATTGGTTCTATGTCATTATGATTTGCTGGGTATCTTTGTGCATATTTTGCAGTTGGATATTCAAAATAATAATATTTTTGTGCTTTAATAGGTTTAATACCTTTTTCAAATATTATACATAAATCATTATCTAATCTTCTAAGTTCATCTGGTGTTAAAAGTGGCCTTCCCATTATTTGGTCTGAAACACTATGTCCTTGTTTTACATTTGCTCTATCTTTATTTATAGAAATACTATCTCTTGATATTGTCTTTTCTCCTAGTGCTTTTGAGAAATATTCTACTGTCTTTTGTGAGTTACTTCCTAAAAATAAGTGTGTATCACAGTTACCCATTATAGTCTCATGTGCTTCTTTATAAACGGCTTCTAATTGGTCTAAGTTCTGCAAAATAACACTAAATGAAATTTTTCTACTTCTACTTGTTGAAATCTTTTTATCGAAATCTGGTATTCTACCTATGTTTGCAAACTCGTCTAGTATAAAATATGTAGGTACTGCTAGTGCTCCACCATTTGCATCTGCTGTATCATATAATTGTTGTATCATTTGTGAGAAGAATATTGTAAGCAAGAAATCATATGC
>CAMMLS010000004.1 GCA_946497775.1 uncultured Clostridium sp. | reverse complement strand
AAGTAGCCTAATATAAACTTAATCAAAAAGTGTCTAACTTTTTGGGTTCAGTTCAATTATGCCTTGTTTTTTTGCAAAAAAAATGATAAAATATTAGAGAAAATTTGTTTTATTAGTTAGAAATAAAAATATAATTTTTTAATATATAATTATGAGGTAAAATTAAATTAGCATGAAGGTTATTTTTTTAGATATAGATGGAGTACTAAATTCAGATGAATACTTTGATAAAATTAAAAACTTAAAAATAAACACAATAGAAAATCAGGTCGATGTAGAAAAGATAAAATTGTTAAAACAAGCAGTAGATGCAACTGGTGCTAAAATTGTACTTAGTTCATCATGGAGATATACAAGAAATGCAAATAATTTAAGAGCATTATTGCTTAATTATGGTATTTTTGCAGATACTACACCGTTTTTGAATAATGAAAGAGGGAAAGAAATAAAAAAGTTTCTAACTGAGCATAAAGATGTTGAGGATTATGTGATTTTAGATGATGAAATATTTCCTTCGTATGACGATGTATTATTGAAAAAATTAATAAAAATTTCAAATAAAAGCGGAATGGGATTTGGAGAAGGATTAAAGCTAAATGATGTTAAACAAATTATTGAAAGATTAGGACGAAAAAAGCAACGAAATGAAGATGAATTAGAAATTTGAATGCATATAAACATAAGGAGGAGTTCATGTTTGAAATAGTATCAGATTATAAGCCAACGGGCGATCAACCTAAGGCAATTGAATATTTAAGCAATGGTATTAAGCAAGGGAAAAAATTCCAAACTCTTCTTGGAGTTACTGGCTCTGGGAAGACTTTTACTATGGCTAATGTTATTGAAAAGGTGCAAAAACCAACACTAGTTTTGGCACATAACAAAACACTAGCAGGACAGCTATATTCTGAATTTAAGGAATTTTTCCCGAATAATGCAGTGGAGTATTTTGTTTCATATTATGATTATTATCAGCCAGAGGCATATATTGCTTCTTCTGATACTTATATAGAAAAAGATGCTTCTATTAATGATGAAATAGATAAACTTAGACATTCAGCAACCGCTGCATTGTTTGAAAGAAAAGATGTTATTGTTGTAGCTTCTGTTTCTTGTATATATGGATTGCGGAGACCCAATTGATTATGAGAACATGATTGTTTCTTTAAGACCTGGTATGCAAAAAGAAAGAAATGAAGTTTTAAAAAAACTTATTAATATGCAATATACAAGAAATGAAATTGATTTTAAAAGAGGAACTTTTAGAGCTAAGGGTGATATTGTAGAAATTTACCCATCAGACATGTCTGAAAGTGCTATTCGTGTTGAATTTTGGGGAGATGAAATAGAAAAAATTTCAGAAATTAACCCATTAACAGGAAAAGCAATTGCTACAAGAAATCATGTTATGATTTTTCCCAATTCTCATTATGTTACAACAGACGAAAAAAGAGATAGAGCAATTGAAACAATAGAAGTAGAATTAGAAGAAAGAATTAAGTATTTTAAAGATAGAAATAAATTAATAGAAGCACAAAGAATTGAAGAGAGAACAAATTTCGATATTGAAATGCTAAAAGAAACCGGATTTTGCCAAGGTATTGAAAATTATTCTAGACATATTAGTGGAAGACCAGCAGGAAGTCCACCTTTTACACTTTTTGATTATTTTCCAGATGACTTCTTGCTTTTAATAGATGAATCTCATGCTACAATACCACAAGTTAGAGCAATGTATAATGGAGACAGAGCAAGAAAGGATTCATTAGTTAATTATGGATTTAGATTACCGTCTGCATATGATAATAGACCACTTAAATTTGAAGAGTTTGAGCAAAGAATTAATCAGTGTATATTTGTTAGTGCAACACCAGCAGACTATGAAAAAGAGCATTCAAAAGAAAATGTTGTTGAGCAAATTATAAGACCAACTGGGCTTTTAGACCCAGAAATAGAAGTAAAACCAGTTGAAAATCAAGTTGATGATTTAATAGAGCAAATTAGGCAAAGAGTAGAAAAAAATGAAAGAGTATTAGTAACTACTTTAACTAAAAAAATGGCAGAAGATTTAACATCATATTTAAGAGGACTTGATATAAAAGTTAGGTATATGCATTCAGATATTAAGGCACTCGAAAGAATGGAAATAATTAGAGATTTAAGAATTGGAGAGTTCGATGTTTTAGTAGGTATTAACCTATTAAGAGAAGGCTTAGATATTCCAGAAGTTTCGCTAGTAGCAATTCTAGATGCAGATAAAGAAGGCTTTTTACGTTCTGAAAGGTCACTTATACAAACAATAGGACGTGCTGCAAGAAATACAGATGGAAAAGTTATAATGTATGCAGATGAATTAACAGACTCTATGGAAAAGGCTATAAGCGAAACAAATAGAAGAAGAAAAATACAAAAAGAATATAATGATGAACATGGAATAGTACCACAAACAATTAAAAAATCTGTACGTGATACTATAAAGGCTACTGTGGTAGAGGATTTATCTTCTGAATATGATATAAACAAAGATGAAAAAACAGAAGATATTATTGCAAAATTAACAGACGAAATGTTAAAATATGCTAGTGAAATGGAATTCGAAAAAGCAGCAGAGCTAAGGGATAAAATAAAAGAATTAGAAAAACTATTATAAGGAGAGAAAACAAAATGTTATATTACAAAAATGGTAAATTATTTAGATTTTTTGAAAAAGAAAGATATAATATAAGCAAAATTCCAACATGGGATGAAATAGATTTTATATTTGAAGACCTTGAATTAAAAGACTTAGAAAGCAAAATAAAGGATAAAAGTCAAACTGTTCCTGAAAATGTTTGGAAAAAAATAATTAATGTATTTAAATACAAAGATAATAAGAAAGATATAGATACTTTAAGAGAACCAGCAATTAAATTACAACCTAAAATAAAAGAATACATGGACAAAAAAGAAATATTAACATTTGAAGAATTTGAATATAAAAATGGAAAAACATTATTAGAAGAAACAAAAAATATAAATGTAGAAAGCTATTCTAGCATGTATGAATATTTTAAAAGAGGGGACCATATTGGAACCTGTATGAATACAAGTAGATTAATGGGAGTTATTTTTAAAAATCCACTATTTTACAAGGGATATGCAGACTTTTTAACAGGAACTAAAAATTGTTCAGATGGTATACATGCCTGGATAGAAACAGAAATTAATAATAAAAACTATGTTGTAGATACTTCTATGATGCTATTAATACCAAGCAACTTAAAAGAAGAATTAGGTTATAGAAGTCCACAAAAGCCATATACAGTTGATGACATAATTTCGTATGGAGATAATTGCGATACTTTTTATAATCACTATATGGAAATGCCAAAATATCCAACAAAGGACAAGTTCTCATTTATGAGTTACAATGAAAATATTAAAGAAATAAAAAAAGAAAAAGATTTTGAAATTGAAATTTAGGAGTAAAAAATGAATAATTCAATAATAATAAAAGGAGCAAAAGAACACAATTTAAAAAATATCAGTCTAGAAATACCAAGAGATAAGTTAGTAGTTATAACTGGGCTATCTGGTTCTGGAAAATCATCACTCGCATTTGATACACTATATGCCGAAGGTCAAAGAAGATATGTAGAAAGCTTATCATCATATGCAAGACAATTTTTGGGACTTATGGAAAAACCAGATGTAGAACTAATTGAAGGACTATCACCAGCAATTTCAATAGACCAAAAAACTACATCTAAAAATCCACGTTCAACAGTAGGAACTGTTACAGAAATATATGATTACATAAGACTTCTATATGCAAGAATAGGAGTTCCATATTGTCCAGAATGTGGAAAAAAAATAGAGAAACAAACAATAGACCAAATTGTAGATAATATAATGGAACTAGAAGAAGGAACAAAAATTCAAGTTTTGGCACCAGTTATAAGAGGCAAAAAAGGTGAATATGTAAAACTTTTACAAGACTTACAAAAAGAAGGATTTATTAGAGTTAGAGTAGATGGTGTGCTACACGAAATAACAGACGACTTAGATATCGACAGAAAGAAAAAGCATAATATAGACATATTAGTAGATAGGCTAGTAATAAAACCAGATATAAGAAACAGATTAACAGAATCAGTAGAAATAGCATTAGCACATGCAAATAATTTAGTAAGTATTGATATACCAGGAAAAGAAGAAAAACTATTTAGCCAAAACTATGCTTGTCCAGATTGCGGAATTAGTTTTGAAGAGCTTTCCCCAAGAATGTTTTCATTTAACAATCCATTTGGGGCATGCCCATCATGTGGTGGAATTGGTTATTTAATGAAAATGGACGAAGATTTAATTCTCCCAGATAAGAATAAAACATTATATGATGGAGTTAAAGCTTTTGGTGCCAGCACAATGAAAAAGTCAGAAACAATGGCAAAAATGTATTTTGAAAGTATTGCTAGACACTATAAAGTAGATATAAGTGTTCCAATTAAAAAATTACCAAGAAGCTTTTTAGATAAAATATTATATGGAACAGGAGATGAAGAAATTAATTTTGAATATACATCAGCAGCTGGAACAAGAAAATTTAAAGCACCATTTGAAGGTGTTATACCAACATTAGAAAGAAGATATGCTGAAACAAAATCACAAGGAATGAGAGACTTTTACGAAATGTATATGAGCAATAGCCATTGTGATACTTGTAATGGGGCAAGATTAAACAAAATGAGCTTAGCTGTAAAAGTAAAAGACAAAAATATTAATGAACTTACAAACATGCCAATTAACAAAATAAAGACTTGGTTAAATAATCTAGAATTAGGTAAAACTGATGCAATGATAGCAGACCAAATTTTAAAAGAATTAGATAAAAGATTACAATTTTTAATAGATGTAGGACTTGAATACTTAACACTTTCAAGGTCAGCAGGTACTTTATCAGGAGGAGAGGCACAAAGAATTCGTTTGGCAACACAAATAGGCTCTGGATTAACAGGAGTATTATATATACTAGACGAGCCAAGTATAGGATTACACCAAAGAGACAATGATAAACTTTTGGCAACATTAAAAAAATTGAGAGATTTAGGAAATACAGTATTAGTAGTTGAACACGATGAAGATACTATGTATGCAGCAGACCAAATTATAGATATAGGACCAGGCGCAGGAGTTCACGGCGGGAATGTTATAGCACAAGGCACCGCTGAAGAAATAAAACAAATTCCAGAATCTATAACAGGTCAATATTTAAGTGGAAGGAAACAGATATTAGTTCCTAAAAAAAGAAGAAAATCAAATGGTAAATCAATTGAAATTTTAGGGGCCACAGAACATAATTTAAAAAATGTAGATGTAAAATTTCCACTTGGAGTTTTTACTTGTGTTACAGGAGTTTCTGGTTCTGGAAAAAGTACATTAGTTAATGAAATTTTATATAAATATATTGCCAAAGAACTAAATGGAGCAAATGAAAAACACGGTAAATGCAAAGAGATTAAAGGCATAAACAATATAGATAAAATAATTAATATAGACCAATCGCCAATAGGAAGAACTCCACGTTCAAATCCTGCTACATATACAGGAGTATTTGACCTAATAAGAGACATCTTTGCAGGAACAAATGAAGCAAAAATGAGAGGATATTCAAAAGGTAGATTTAGCTTTAATGTCGCAGGAGGTCGATGTGAGGCATGTAATGGTGATGGTATATTAAAAATAGAAATGCATTTCTTACCAGATATTTATGTTCCATGTGAAGTGTGTAAAGGTAAAAGATATAATAAAGAAACATTAGAAGTTAAATATAAAGGAAAGAGCATTTCAGATGTTTTAAACATGACAGTTGAAGAAGCATTAGATTTTTTTGCGAATATACCTAAAATTAAACCAAAACTTCAAACTTTATGTGACGTTGGATTAGGTTATATAAAGCTTGGACAACCTTCTACTACTTTATCAGGTGGAGAAGCACAAAGAATTAAACTTGCTACTGAGCTATCTAAAAGGGCAACAGGAAAAACTTTATACATATTAGACGAGCCAACAACTGGATTACATATTGCAGATGTTCATAAATTAGTTGATATTTTGCAAAGACTTGTAGATACAGGAAATAGTATTATTGTAATAGAACATAATTTAGACTTAATAAAAACTGCTGACCATATTATCGACTTAGGCCCAGAAGGAGGAGACAGAGGTGGAGAAGTTGTAGCAATTGGTACCCCTGAGCAAATATGTAAAAACAATAGGTCATATACAGGAAAATTTTTAGAGAAATATTTAATGTAAATTTCAATAAATACAATAAAAGGGTATCCAAATGCGGATACCCTTTAAAAATTATTGCTCACTTTGGCTGTTATTTTTTTCAGTGTTTTTTCCATTATTGTTCTTATTGCTTTTATTGTTTTTATTTTCTTTATTTTTGTTTCCCATCAGAAGCACCTCCTTAATTTGTGGTAGTATTATTTTGCCAATATTTTGTAAAAATATACATGAATTATCTATTTTGAAAATGTTTAGCCTTCTATATTTTAATATAGAAGGCTTGTATATTATAGAAAGGATTAAAAGTTTATTGTTAAACGAGATAGAAAGTTAATATAATCCAGTGATATGTTGAAAAAACAGTATTCATATGCTAAAATAATATTATCCTTAAATAGGGAGGGGATAACAATGATTTTGGCGATTGTTATTTGTATTATTGTGTTAGCAGTAATTAACCCGAGAAGAGATGATTATATCATCCATTAGCAGTTCTAAAAATCAGTAATCCCCAAAAAGAGAAACCATTTGGTTTCTCTTTTTTATATTGCATTTTACATTAGTTATAATATGTGATAAAATAACTAGAACAAAAGGAAGTGTAGTTATGAAAAATAATATTGTTATAGGAATTGAAGGATTAGTAGGTAGTGGGAAAACTACTATTTGTAGAGAAATGCTTAAACAAATTCCTAATTCTGTTTTTTTAAATGGTAGTAATTTATATAGAGCAATTGTATATGTTATGATGAAAAATGCAGTTTTAATGGAAAAGGTAAAAAGTAATATAAATAATGTAGATATAAAAATGGTAATGGATAAATTAGGAGTTAAAATGACCATTGAAAATAGAGAAACTTATTTTTATTATAATAATGAAAAATTAAGTGAAGAGGCTTTACAATCAAAGGAATCTTCTATGGCTGTTTCTAAGGTCGGTGGAGTAGCTAATAATGAAAAATTATTCGAGTTTGCAAGAAATATTATAAATGAACTTAAAAAATCTCATACTGTTATTATTTCTGGTAGAGGTATTATGAAGATTTATCCTGATACTGATTATCATTTCTTTATTACAGCTGATTTAGATGAAAGAGTTAGAAGAAAATGTATACAATATGAAGATGCTAATATTGAAGAGATAAAAGAAAATATTGTTAAAAGAGATGCTCTGCAGAAAAAAGCTGGCTTTTATGATAAAAGCAAGAAGACTATTGAGATAGATGTTACTAATATTAAAACGCCGAAAGAGGCAATTTGTAAGTTATTAGAATATATTAAATAGAATGGAGGTGCTTTTATGGATTTTAAAAATGAAAAGCTAAATGAGTTTTGTAATTACATAAAAAGAAGAAAGACTGCTATAATTGGTTTGGGTGTTAGTAATGTACCGCTTTTAGATTATTTGTATAAATTAGGTGCTAAAATAACTGTTTTTGATAATAGAAATATCGATGATATTGACAAAAGCATTCTAGATAAAATAACAGATAGAAATATAGAGTTTTCTTTTGGACCAAATAATCTTTCTAAATTATCTGGGTTTGATATCATATTTCGTTCACCAACTTGTAGACCAGATACACCAGAACTTCTAGAAGAAGCCAAAAGAGGTGCTGTTATTACTTCTGAAATAGAAATGCTTATGGAATTATGTCCTGCAACTATTATAGGAGTAACAGGTAGCGATGGTAAAACAACTACTACTAGTTTAATTTATGAAATCGTAAAAAATCAGGGATATAAATGTTATTTGGGAGGTAATATAGGATTTCCTCTATTTACAAAAATTGAAGAAATGAGACCAGATGATGTAGTGGTATTAGAACTTAGTAGTTTTCAACTTATGAATATTAAAACAAGCCCACAAATTGCTGTTATTACAAATATATCTCCAAATCATTTAGATATTCATAAGTCTTATGAAGAATATATTGAGTGCAAAAAAAATATTTTTAAATTTCAAAATGAAAATGGTATTGTTATATTAAATTATGATAATGAAATAACAAGAGAGTGTGCAAATGAAGCAAAAGGTAAAGTTATATTTTTTAGCAAGGAAAGAAAATTAGCAGATGGAGTAATTCTTGATGATAATATAATTAAAATATGTAAAGACAAATTAAGAAAACATCTTGTTTCTACAAAAGAATTAATGCTTAAAGGAACACACAACTATGAAAATGCTTGTGCCGCAGTTGCTGCAACTCTCGGAATTGCAGATGAAGATGTACAAGTTAAAGCTATTTCTAATTTTAAAGGTGTAGCACATAGATTAGAATTTGTAAGAGAAATAAATGGTGTAAAATGGTATAATGATTCTATTGGAACTAGTCCAACTAGAACAATAGCAGGACTTAATTCTTTTGATGAAAAAATAGTTTTAATAGCAGGCGGTTATGATAAACATTTAGATTATACACCAATAGCAAAACCAATTTTAGATAATGTTTCTGCTTTGATTTTAATGGGGGCAACTTCTAAAAAAATAAAAGAAGCGGTTGAAAAAGAAATGAATATAGAAGGAAAGAGAATAGAAATTGTAGAATGTGATACACTAAAAGAAACCGTAAATACTGCTAAAAAAATTGTAAAAAAAGGTGAAATAGTGCTATTTTCACCTGCTAGTGCAAGTTTTGATATGTATAAAAATTTTGAAGAACGTGGTGATAAGTTTAAAAATTTAGTTAATTCTTTGTAACCAAAATAAATTATTTGAATAGTATATAAAAAATAGCTTATTTAGGAGGTTTATTATGTACTATCAAAGTTATGAAGAATACATGAGGGATGTACTAGGATATCCAAGAGAATCTAACACTTCTACATATAATAATTATTATGATATGGGTCAAAGAAATATGGAAATGTCAAATGAGGATGTAGAAAATTTATATCCAGAAATATATAGAGTAGTATATCCAATGGTTTGCAAAGCATGCACACAATATAGAGGAGAAATTACAGAAGATTTAATATCTAGGCTAACAGATGAGGTTTATTCAAATTTAGAGATTGAAAATGAAGTAAGAGGAGAGGAAAAACCAAAACAGGAAACAAGAACAACTAGTACAAATAAGGTATCTACTTCATCTAGAAACGAACAAACAACTAGAAATGAAACAAATATAAGAAATGCTGAAACAAGACAAAGAAGACCTAATAATACATTACGTGATTTAATAAGAATTTTAATTATAAGGGAACTATTGCGTAGACATAGACCTGGTAGACCACCATTCTCAGGAAGGCCACCGTTTCCTGGTAGACCACCATTTCCTGGAAATCCAAGACCACCAATGCCAAGAGACTCACAAATGCAATCTTATGGAATAAATCCACAAAATCAAGAAATGCAAGGATATTATGGTAATATGTATTAATTGAATATTAATTATAATAATTGAGAAAAATAAATAGGTACAATAATTTAATATTGTACCTATTTATTTTATTTTTGAAAGGCGGTTTTATATTATGAAAGTACAAGAATGTATGTGTAAACAAGTAGTTTGCGTTAATCCAGAAGACACTGTAACTAGTGTTGCAAAGCTAATGGGAGAACATCATATAGGCAGTATTCCTGTTTGTGGGAAAGACGGAAAACTTGTTGGTATGGTAACTGATAGAGATATTGTTTTAAGAAGTATTGCGTGTGGTAAAGATTCAAACCAAACACCAATTTCGGATATAATGACAACAAAAATAATAAGAACATCACCAGATACAGACACAACAGCAGTTGCAAAAATAATGGCAGATAATCAAGTAAGAAGAATTCCTGTTGTAATGGATGAAAAAGTAGTTGGTATGATAACACTTGGAAATTTAGCTCAATTTCATTGTGTAACAGATGAATGTTTATCTAACACAATAGAATGTGTATGCCATACAAAAGGACAAGATGTAAAAAATGCTGAATAAAACCAAGCACAAAGAATAGAATATAAAAGGAGGTGGACAAATGGTAGTAGATATGGGATATTGGAGTAAAGTTGTTAAAAGAATTTTCATATTATTTCTAAGTATTTTAGGATTTTATTTATTAATAAAATGTTCTATATTTTACATGCCATTTGTTATTGCCTTCGCAATAGCAATGTTAATAGAGCCAATAATTAAATATGTACACAAGCGTACAAAACTTCCTAGAAAAACATCGGCAATTATAGTACTTATAATAGTTTCAGCAATACTTATTGGAATAATAGCATGGGGGATTATTACATTAGCCTCGGAAGCATACAACATGTTAGGTGGAATTAATGAATATTCGGAAAAAATTTATAGTCAATTTCAGAGTTTAATTCAAAATATAAATTTAGATAAAATAAATATGTCAGATAAAATAACGGAAATAATGCAAAATTCAATGCAAGATATTATAACAAATATATCTAAAATGATTAGTAATATATTAAACTCAGTTATTAAATGGATTACTACTTTACCAACATTAGGAATATATATAGCAGTTACTTTAATGGCAACTTATTTTATATGTGTTGATAAATTATATATTTTAGACCAAGTTGAGCATCATTTTCCAAAAACATGGGTAAAGCGATTGCTATTACATTTAAGAGAACTTATAAGCAGTTTAGGATATTATTTAAAGGCAGAATTTATTTTAGTTGGAATTTCTTTTATACAAGTTTTAATTGGTTTATACATTTTAAAATGGCTAGGATTTAATATAGGGTATCCGTTTTTAGCAGCAATTGGGATAGGTTTTGTAGATGCATTGCCAATTTTAGGATCAGGAACAGTTATGATACCATGGGCATTTATAGAAGCTATAAATGGAGATCTTAAGCTTGCAATAGGAATACTTATTATTTTTGCTATAATATCAATTGTAAGACAATTTATAGAACCTAAGATTGTTAGTAAGCAAATAGGAATACATCCTATTTTTACTTTAATTGCAATGTACACCGGCTTTAAAATTATTGGAATACTTGGTTTATTATTAGGCCCTATTGCACTAATTGTAATAAAAAATGTTTATGGAGCATTAATAGATAGGGGAGTTGTAAAAACTATATTTGATAGAAAATAAAAATACTGTTTGAATTTTACATTTAACGTAAAGTTCAAACAGTATTTTTGTTATAATATTACAGATGTAGATATATATGTATCATCTGGTGGAAATACAAATTCATCAGTAGGCTTTTGAATTTTATTTATTTGAGTTATTTTAATAACTGGAATTTCACCATGGTAATCACCTTTTGTAATTTCACCAGTTATTTCAACCCAAGTATTGTCGGGATATGATTTTATATCATCATAATTACACAAAAAACCTACTATAAGACTTTGAGAATTGTTGTTTACAAGCATATTTCTGGCTAAAACAAATTCGCAATCTGTAAAATCAGGAGCTCTATATACATATCCAGAAAATTTAATTTTTTGCCCTATATATGTATTTAAATCATTATGAACCATTTTAAGTACATCGGTATAATTATCAACAGTTAAAGTGGCAACTTCACCTTGAATTATTGAGTCATTTACTTTAAAATTATCACCTAAACTTGCTGAAACAATACGGTATACCGCAATACCAAAGAGTATAATAAAAATAATTGCTGCTATAATGAGTATACACTTAAATATACTCGTACGAGTTACTTTAAAATTATAAACAAACATATAAAAACCTCCAAAAAAACAATCATAAGCTTTTATACAGTTTATGATTGTTTTTTTGTTTATATTCATATACGAGTGTTATCTTTCTTCACCTAATGATTTGTGTAAATCTATATTTTCTACTTGCATTAACTTGCCGTCTTTGGCAATATATGTTTTATTAGCAGTTTTAACAGATTCATTGTATAATCCGTATAATGAATTTGCTTTTCTTGTTTTTTCAAATAATGAGTCATGTGGTAAATTTTGAGTATCTGCCAATTTTAGTATTGTTTTTGATAAATTAGTTTCATCTCTATCTTCTGAGTGGAATAAAGATTTACCAGTTGTTCCATCTTGCACTACAAATGAATGAGTTTCCATGTCGACTTTAATTTTTACATCATCATAATGACTCAAATGATATGCATCTGCCAACTTTGCTTTGGCTGTATTTAAAGCTAGGCTTTCAATTATGTTAGAATTTGAATTTATTTTCTCAATTAATTCTTTTAACTCAGCTTCGTCTTTATCAGAACGTATATGCATATTATGTAATTCTTTGTATCTTAGTAAATCTGTTTTAATCATTTCGAAAGTATCAATATTTGATTGCTTAAAAGCTGAAAAAACAGGAGATTCTATATCTGATTTTTGTGATAATTTTGTTTCAACAGTTGAGTGTTTTACTATATCATTATTGGTAATTATATCTCTACCATTAGCAAATGCAAAACCAGCAGCAATAGAAACGACAGATACAACAGCTCCGATTTTTGCTAACATTTTTTTATCTAAACTATTTTTCCTTTTCATTTCTCTTAGTTCTTTAAAACTTTTATTGCATTTATATTTTTCCATATAAATCTCCTCCTTAGATTATTACATACTTATATTATAGCATAAAATGAGGGAAAACACAAAACAGTTAACATAATCATTAAAAGAGCTTTTTAGAAATTGTTTTCAGAAGTAAAAAATATGCTATTGCAATTATTTTTAAAGATAGTATTTATAATTTGGTTACTTCAAAAATAAATACTCGCAAACGGAGAGTAAATAGGATATAGAATATAAGAAAATGTTATTTTGTAAATAAAAATGATAGAAAACTAAAAAAGAGAATGGACCTTAAATCCATTCTCCATATTTTTTTATATAAACTTTTTTTGCAAACATGGCTATTATACAATATAAGATTGGTACACCAATTATTATGCTCAAATATTCCAGTGGAATTGCTACTAGTCCAATGAATTTGCCTATTATTGTGAAAGGTACAATTATTGCAACTATACTTAATAGTATTGATGAAGCATATACCATTTTTGAAGCATTGCTTTGTACAAAAGGTATTTTAGAGGTTCTTATAATATGCATTCCAACTAAGTTTGATACAATTCCATAAGAGAACCAAATTGTTTGGAATATTGCTGCTTCTCTAACTCCAAACACGAACCATAATGATGCAAATACTATTAAGTCAAAACATGAGCTAAGTGGTCCCATAAATAGCATGAAATGTTTTAAACTCTTTAAATCCCATTTGCGTGGTTTTTTTAAATATTCATTGTCTACATTGTCAAATGGAAGTGTTAATTGACCGAAGTCATATAATAAACTTTGTACTAGTAATTGAATTGGTGTAATAGGTAGGAAAGGTAATAGTATACTTGCTATAATAACAGATGAAACTTCCCCAAAATTAAAGCTTACTGCCATTTTTATATATTTCATTAAATTAGCAAATGTTCTTCTTCCTTCTGTAACGCCATCTTGAAGTACGTTTAAGTCTTTTTCAAGAAGAATTATATCAGCAGATTCTTTTGCAATATCAACGGCTGTATCAACCGAAATACCAACATCTGAATTTATAAGTGAAGGACTGTCGTTTATTCCATCTCCCATATAACCTACAACATTATCCATTTCTCTTAAAACTCTGACAATTCTGGCTTTTTGAATAGGAGAGAGTTTGGCAAAAATATTAGTCCTTTTAAGAAGCCTTTTAAGTGCGATATCTTGAATTTTATCTATCTGGCTACCTAGTACTATTTTATCTGATTTTATTCCAACTTTATTACAAATACATCTTGTAACATCTGCATTGTCACCTGTCAAAACTATAACTCTTATACCAGCTTCGTTTAGCCTTTTTATAGCTAGTTTTGCACTTTCTTTTGGTGGATCTAAGAAACCTACAAAACCAAGTAAGACCATATTTTTTTCGTCTTCTACACCAAAGCTGTTATTATTTTCTATATCATTTTTTTGGCAAACACCTAAAACACGAAGACCATCTTGGTTTAATTTTTTGCTCATTCTTCTTATGTTATCTTTTATTTCATTTGTTAATTTTGTAACATTGCCTTGAAAGTCAACCATTGTGCAAATACTCAAAATTTCTTCAACAGCACCTTTGGTTATTAACTGCTTTTTACTTCCATCAGTAACAACAACTGAAAGTCGCCTTCTAGAAAAATCAAATGGAACCTCGTCAATTTTTTTGTAAACATCTGTATATTTTCCCATATCATGTTTTAATGCTCTTGCAATTATTGCTTCATCTATATTTCCTTTTAAACCAGTTTGAAAATATGAGTTTAAAAATACATGTTTTAATACTCTAATGTCTTCATTTCCTTCAATATCTAAGTACTTTTCTAGTACAATTTTGTCTTCTGTTAGAGTACCGGTTTTATCTGTACAAAGAATGTTCATAGAGCCGAAACTTTGTATAGAATCTATCTTTTTTACGATTGTTTTCTTTTTAGACATTCTAATTGCACCTTTGGATAAGCTAGAAGAAAGTATAACAGGGAGTAAAAGAGGAGTTATTCCTATTGCAATAGCTACTGCAAATGTGAATGCTAATAGTATATCATGTTTCCATGCGTTAAATACAAAAACAAGTGGAATTAGTATAAGCATAAATTTTATTAATAATTTGCTAATGCTTTCAATTCCTTTTTGAAAACTTGTTTTAGGTTTACCAGTACTAATAGTATAAGCTACTTTACCAAAGTAAGTACTATCAGCAGTTTTTATAACAACACCTTTGGCACTGCCACTAATTACATTAGTACCCATAAAGCAAATATTGTCTAAGTCAGATAGGTTGTCAATATCTTCTAATGTAATTTCTGTATCTACTTGTTTTTTTACTGCATCAGATTCACCAGTAAGGGAAGATTGTCCAACATATAGGTCTTTTGCTTCTAGTATACGTAAATCAGCAGGTATCATATCACCAGCAGATAGTACTACTATATCTCCAATGGTTATTTCTTTTACAGGAATAAGTATTTGTTTTCCATCTCTAATAACAGTAGATTTGGTAGCTACTAATTCTTTTAACTTTTCTGCTGCTTTATTTGAACGATATTCTTCAAAAAATTCAAGTATACTACTAATTAGAACTAGTACAATTATTACTATAATATTGGCATAACTTGGAGTTTCTGGAAGTAGTACATCTGTGTAAAATAATACAAAGGAAATACCAAGTAAAATACTATTAAAAGGACTAAATAAGCTTTCTAAAAAGTAGTTATACCATTTCTTTGGCTTAGCCTGTTTTACTTCATTTAAACCATATGTATTAATATGCTCTTGTGCTTTTAAAGAAGAAAGACCATTTAAATTAGTATTATATTTTTTTATAAATTCCTCTTTTGTAAGTATTGCATCTTTTCCATACATCTCATTTATGTCTATATCTTCCTTTTTGACATTTGCCATTTTAAAATCACCTCATTTGTTTAATTTAATCATATAATAATATACCACTAAAAATAAAAAAATACACCCCATTTTTTAAAAATAGGGTTATTTTATTTCTACAACAGTTACTCCCATTTCTCCTTCTCCAAATGTACCTAGCCTAAATGATGCAACATGAGGGTGTTTGCGTAAGAAGGTATGAATACCATTCTTTAATGCACCAGTGCCTTTGCCATGTACTATTCTTGCAGTTTGTATACTAGATAAGGCACAATCATCTAAAAATTTGTCTATTACAAATGTTGCTTCATCTACGTTATAACCAATTACGTTAATTTCAGTTGTTGCTGTTTTAGATTTTAAATTTGAATTTACTTTTGATGGAATATTTTTATTTGTTTTTACAGTATTTTGGGCAGGAGATAGAGAGTTTATATTTATTTGCATTTTTGCATTTCCAATTTGAACAGTTACATTACCATTTTTGTTTGGCATTGAAAGTATACTTCCATCTTGTTTTAAAGTGCTAACAAATACTGGCATTCCTATATAAATTTTATCAGCAGATATTTTTGCTTCTGTATTAGGTTTATCTATTGATATTTCTTTTATTTTATTTGTAAGTTCATTACGTATTTTACTACTATTTTTATTTACAGATAATTCTTTTATAATTCTATCTGCATCTTGTTTAGCAGATAATAGTATGTTTTTTGCTTCTAATTTTGCATTTTCTATAATTTCATTTTTCTTTTCGTCTAATAAATTTTCTTTGGCTGAAAGTTCTTTTTTTAGTTTTTCTATTTCAGCTGATGAAGATAGTATTTTCTCTTTTTCTTTTTCTATAATTAATTTATCATCATATATCTTTTTTAGTAATTCTTCAACACTTATATTATTTGAATGCATTCGTGATTTTGCATTTTCTAATATTGATTTTTTAAGTCCAAGTTTTTCTCCAATTTCGAATGCCATGCTTTTGCCAGGGACTCCAATTAATAGTCTATAAGTAGGAGAAAGTGTGTCTAAATCAAATTCTGAGCTTGCATTTTCAAATCCAGATGTAGTAAGTGCATAGTTTTTTATTTCTGGATAATGAGTTGTTGCAAGTGTAATGGCTCCTTTATTATGCAAGAAGTCTAAAATACTAATACCAAGATTTGCACCTTGAACTGGGTCTGTTCCTGAACCTAGTTCATCTAAAACTATAAGGCTTTCACTATCTACTTTGTTTGTTATTTCTACAATATTTGTTATGTGAGAAGAAAATGTACTTAATGATTCGCTAATACTTTGTTCATCTCCAATGTCTGCAAATATGTTGTTAAATACATAAATAGAGCTTTTTTCTGATGCTGGTATATGAAGTCCACTCATTGCCATTGCTGTAAGTAGTGCTACTGTTTTTAATGTAACTGTTTTTCCACCAGTGTTTGGACCTGTAATTATAAGTGATGTGTAATTTTCTCCAATACTTATATTTATTGGAACTACTGTATCTTTGCTTATAAGTGGATGTCTTGCTTGTTTTAGGTTTATTATTTTTTCTGTGTTAACTATTGGCTCTGAAGCATTTATGCTTATTGCATATTTTGCTTTTGCAAAGGCAAAATCTATCATTCCTATTAGCCTTGCATTATTTTCTAATTCTTCTGTTATATCGAAAAATAGACTTGATAAAGAGGTTAAAATTTTTTCTATTTCTATGTTTTCTTCTATTTTTAGAGAATTAATTTTGTTATTCATCTCAAATACACTAAATGGTTCAATAAATACAGTAGAGCCACTTGAAGATATATCATGAATTAAGCCTTTTACTTCACTTCTATATTCATTTTTTACAGGTATTACAAATCTATCGTTACGAATTGTTACAATTGGTTCTTGTATATATTTGCTGTTTAATAGATTGCTTAGATTTTTTCTTATATCTTGTTCTAATTTTCTTTTGTTACGCCTAATATTAGCTAGCTGAGGTGAGGCATTGTCATCTATAGTGTTTTCGTCTATTATACTATTTAAAACTGCTTTTTCTGTTTTGGGATTAGAGTATAAATTGAAAAAATATCTACTTACTATTGGGGCAAAATCTACTTCTATATCGCTTGTTATGTATTCTTTTAGTTCGCGAGATATTTTTAAAAGGTGGCCAAGACCAAGAAGAGCAGAGGCTGATAGGCTGTTTTTGCTTTTTAATGCTTTGGTATATGGCAAAATGTTATCTATTTCTGCTATTGGTGGAGTACCTTTTCTAATTTTTAAAATAGTGCATTCTGTTGTTTCTGAAATAGAATGAATTACTGTTTCTCTATTATTAGAGGGGTACAAATTTTTGCAAAGTGTTTTTCCAACAGTCGTTATTGCAAAGCTTTCTAATATTTCTAATATTTTATTAAATTCAATTTTTTCTAAATATTTCTTTTCCATAATGAAGATATTATACACCAAAACCGCTGGTGATGTCAAAATTCATGAGGTGGGAAATGAGATACTTCTCTTTTCCATTTTTTTGCAAAATATAAAATTCAATATATTTTGAATTTTATTGAAAAAGATAGACAAAGAAACTTATTTCGTATATAATGATTACACTAGATATAACAAAAGAAAGTGGTAGAAAAATGGAGATGTTTACTTTTTTGGAAAAATAAAAAATATTGCAAGATAACCGAATAGGGTTAGCAGTTTTGTAGAATAATATGATAAGATAGAAAAATAGAAACTAAAGAGGAAAGGATGAAAAAAATGAAAGGACAAATCTTAGAAAAAATGAAAAAGAAAAATGGAATAACATTAATAGCACTAATAATAACAATAATAGTACTATTAATACTAGCAGGAGTAGCGCTTGCTACTTTAACAGGAGAAGGAAGTATAATAGGAAATGCAGAAAATGCAGTAGGACAATATAACAATAGTGTAGCAGGTGAAGAACAATTATTAAATGAAATAGAGAAATATTTTCAAAATTACTTAGAAGGAGGAAATCCAACAGAAGACCAGCCAGAACCAACACCACCGGTAGATGAAAATGGACTAGCGACAGAAAATACAACAATAAAACCAGACCCTAATAGTGACTTACAAATAACAATCCCAGCAGGATTTGCACCAGCAATATTAGCAACAGGAACAACCCAAAGTTTACCTCGGAGAAGATGGAAGTGTAGCAAGTATAATGCCATATGAAGAATGGAATAGTATAACAACAGAAGATATAAATAAAGGAATAGTAATAGTAGACAAAGCCATAACATACGACAATGGGCAAGAAACTGGAATAGTTCCAGATTTTAATGAATACGTATGGGTGCCAATACCAGATTTTGAAAACTTTAAACCAACAGCATGGAATGGACCTCATTGGACAGATAACTACAAAGTTGGAGAGGCACCAATAGCAATAGCACCAACAACAGATATAGAAAAAGAAGGAAAATATTGGAACGATTCTACGACAGTAGAATATACAAATATGAAAGACAGCGTAGAACAATATAAAGGATTTTATATCGGGAGATATGAAGCCAGTGATAATGGAAGTGGTATACCACAAAGTAAGCGTAATATATTACCATGGATAAATGTGACACAGACAACAGCTGTATCAGCTAGTACAAAAAATACAACCAAGAATATACATTTAATATATGGAATAGAATGGGATAGCACATTAAATTGGTTAATAGGTAATGCAGTTATATCGTCATCAGAAATAGGAAAAACTAAAACTATGGAGTTAGCAGATATGCAAACAAACAGTAATAGCTGGGGGAATTATACTACTTCGACAGGAAATGCAGAAACAGGTAAAGGGATACTACAAAATACAGGATATAATGAATCATGGAAAGCAAATAATATATACGATTTGGCAGGAAATGTATATGAATGGACACAAGAAAGATACTCAACAGGTGCTAGTAAAACTCTTAGAGGTGGATATTACTATCCTGATACAAATTACTATCCAGTAGTTTCTCGTTACAGTTCTAATGAGGAAAATTGGGACGACCGAAGTCGGTTTTCGAATTAGTTTTTTTGTATAACTAGACTCTGATAGCGATGCATAAGGAAAGTTACTTGCCAGAGTTTATAGATTAATCTAAATAGCGGATAATGAATTTGCACGCATAAGTAGCGAATTTTCATTATCCGTTTTATAATAACTAAAATCTAGACAAACTCCTTCCTGGTATGATAAAATATAGCTTAGTTTAAAAGGGAGGATATCTAAGTTAATGGACAAACAAAAAAATATTAGAAATTTTAGTATTATAGCTCACATTGACCATGGTAAGTCTACTTTGGCAGATAGATTGATTGAGTTAACTGGGGTTTTGTCTGAGAGAGAGATGGAAAGCCAGGTTTTGGATAATATGGATATTGAAAGAGAAAGAGGTATTACTATTAAGGCTCAGGCTGTTAGGATGCTTTATAAGGCAAAGGATGGGGAGGAGTATATTTTGAATTTGATAGATACTCCTGGACATGTTGATTTTAATTATGAAGTTTCTAGAAGTTTGGCTGCTTGTGAGGGGGCTATTTTAGTTGTGGATAGTAGCCAGGGGATAGAGGCTCAGACTCTTGCTAATGTTTATTTGGCATTGGATAATAATTTGGAGATTTTGCCTGTTATTAATAAAGTGGATTTGCCTAATGCGAGACCAGATGAGGTTAAAAAGGAAATTGAGGATGTTATTGGTATTCTGGCAGAGGATGCTCCTTGTATTTCTGCTAAGTCTGGACTTAATGTTGAGCAAGTTTTAGAGAGAATTATTACGGATTTTCCATGCCCTAAGGGAGATATTAACGGCAAGCTTCAAGCTCTTATTTTTGATTCTTTTTATGATAATTATAAAGGGGCAGTTAGCCATGTTAGAATTAAAAATGGAACTGTAAAAGAAGGAGACGAAGTTTTGTTTATGGCAACAAATAAAAAGTTTGTTGTTACAGAAGTAGGTTATTTTGGAGCTGGTAGATATATTCCTTGCAAAGAACTTTCAGCAGGTGAAGTTGGTTATATTGCTGCAAGTGTAAAAAATGTTACAGATGTACATGTTGGTGATACTATAACAGGAGCATTAAACCCAGCAGATAAGCCACTTCCAGGTTACAAAAAAGCTAATCCTATGGTGTATTGTGGGCTATATCCAATAGATGGAAGCGAATATGATAATTTAAAAGTTGCACTTGAAAAGTTAAAATTAAATGATGCTGCACTAGAATATGAACCAGAAACATCAATAGCTCTTGGTTTTGGATTTAGATGTGGATTTTTAGGTTTACTACATTTAGAAATAATACAAGAGAGATTAGATAGAGAATTTGATTTAGGCTTAATTACAACTGCACCATCTGTTATATATAAAGTACATAAAACAGATGGAGAAATAATTGAATTATATAACCCAACCGATTTACCACCAAATCAGGAAGTTAAATTTATAGAAGAACCAATTGTAAAAGCTGAAATTATGCTTCCAAAAGAATTTGTTGGAAATGTAATGGAAATTTGCCAACAAAGAAGAGGTACATATATAGATATGAAATATTTAGATACTTCAAGAGTTATCTTAGAATACGATTTACCTTTAAATGAAATTATATATGACTTTTTTGATACATTAAAATCAAAAACAAAAGGTTATGCCTCTTTTGATTATGAGTTTAAGGAATACAAAAAATCAGATTTAGTAAAATTAGATATCCATATAAATAATGAGCCTGTTGATGCGCTTTCATTTATAGTACATAAAGATACTGCATATACAAGAGGCAGAAAGATGATAGAAAAATTGAAAACAGTAATACCTAGACAATTATTCGAAATACCTCTTCAAGCTGTTATTGGAGGAAAAATAATTGCAAGAGAGACTATATCTGCCATGAGAAAAGACGTTTTGGCAAAATGCTATGGTGGAGATATAACAAGAAAGAAAAAGTTACTAGAAAAACAGAAAAAAGGTAAAAAGAAAATGAGACAAATAGGTAATGTAGAAATTCCACAAGAGGCATTTTTAAGTGTACTTAAACTTGATGATGAAAATTAAAAATTAAAGGAGTATAAGTATATATGAAAGAAAATAAAAAGGAAAAAGTTTACGAAGATAAAGTCGAAGGAAGAAATAGTGTTCTAGAACTTTTAAATTCAGACAGAGATATTAATAAATTATACATACAAAAAGGAGAAAAGCATGGCTCTATTAACAAAATTATTGCTATTGCTAAGGAAAAAAGAATTGTAATTGCAGAAATGGATAAAAATAAAATGGACGCTATGTCTGAAACACATAATCATCAAGGAGTAATTGCAGTTGTACCGCCATTTAATTATTGTGAAGTAGAAGATATTTTAGATTATGCAAAAAGCAAAAATGAAAAAGTATTTATTCTAATTTTAGATGGAATAGAAGATGTTCACAATCTTGGTTCTATTATTAGAACAGCAGAAACAGCAGGTGTACATGGAATAATTATTCCTAAAAGAAGAGCTGCACGGAGTAAATGCAACAGTAAGTAAAACATCAGCTGGGGCAGTGGAATACATGAAAATAGCGAGAGTAAATAATTTAGCAGAAACTATAAGAAATCTAAAAGAAGAGGGACTATGGATAATAGGAACGGATATGGAAACAGAAGTAGAGTATGATAAACAAGACTATACAGGAGATATAGCAATTGTAATTGGAAGTGAAGGCTTTGGAATGAGCAAAATAGTAAAAGATAATTGTGATTTTCTAATAAAAATTCCAATGAAAGGTAAAATAACTTCACTTAATGCTTCTGTATCAGCTGGAATTGTAATTTATGAAGCATTAAAGCAAAGATAAAATAAAAGGATGTATTTTTAAAATACATCCTTTTATTTTATAGTTCCAACTTATGATAAGTTTTCTTTCCTTTTTTTATAATAGCAGAACCATCTTTAAAATCGCTATCATTTAAAACATATCCAATATCTAAAACTTTTTCATCATTTAAAGTAATTCCACCTTGCAGAATTAATGTTTTTGCTTGCCCTTTTGAAGAAACTATACCTGTTTTAACTAATGCATCTAAAATAGAAATGTTGCTATTTTCTATCTTAGTAGAAGGCATGTTTTCAGCTATGCCTTGACCATTAAATAAAGCTATTGCTGCTTCTTCTGCTTTTCTTGCTTCTTCTTCACCGTGAATTAGCTTAGTAATTTCAAATGCTGCTTTCTTTTTTGCTTCATTTATTTGTTCGCCAGGTAAATTGCTTAATTTTTTTACTTCATCCATTGGTAAGAAAGTAAGCAGTGAAAGTACTTTATAAACATCGGCATCATCTATATTTCTCCAATATTGATAAAATTCATATGGAGAAGTTTTGCTAGCATCTAGCCATAAAGCACCTTTTTCTGTTTTACCCATTTTTTTACCTTCTTTTGTTGTAAGAAGTTTAAAAGTTAAACCAAAGGCATCATCTTTGCCTATTTTTCTAATTAATTCAACACCGCCTATAATATTAGACCATTGGTCATTTCCGCCAAGTTGTAATTTACATCCATATGTTTCATATAAATGTAAAAAGTCATAAGATTGCATAAGCATATAGCTAAGTTCAAAGAATGTAAGTCCTTGCTCCATTCTTTGTTTGTAACATTCAGCTGCAAGCATTTTATTAACAGAGAAGTGAACACCAATATTACGCATAAATTCTATAAAATTTAAATCTAAAAGCCAATCTGCATTGTTAACTATAACAGCAGCATTTTCACCTTCAAAACTTAAAAATCTTGCAAATTGTTTTTTAAATTGCTCTACATTATGATTAATTTCTTCACGACTCATCATTCTTCTCATATCAGTTTTTCCAGATGGGTCACCAATTGTAGCCGTACCTCCACCAACTAGTAGAATTGGCTTATGACCAGCTTTTTGCATATGTGAAGCGACCATAAGTGAAATAAAGTGACCAACATGTAAGCTATCAGCAGTAGGGTCAAAACCTATATAAAAAGGTACACTTTTTTTGGCAAATAATTCTTTTACTTCTTTTTCATGAGTAATTTGTTCAATAAAGCCTCTTTCTTCTAATATTTTAAAAACATCTGTCATATTATCCTCCTAAATTATAAAGAAATACTTATATTATTAAATCCTTTTGACAAGGTATTTTTATTTAAATTTTTATACACACTCTTAAATTCATCAGAAGAGATATGCCTAATTAAATTAGCTTGTGTAATTCCAATATTGTTAGAAATTTCATCTAAGGAATAAACTTCATTATTGTCTAAATAATTTCTAAGTTTAATAATCTCATTATTGTCTTTTGACTCGCATTTTGAACAAACATCATTATTTGATATGAAAAAACAACCACATCTTTTACATCTTTTACAGTCCATTTCAAGCCCTCCTATAATTATTATTCTAATTATTCTATCATAATATAAAGAAAAATAAAATAAAATTAGTAAAAAAACTAAAAAAAATGATAAAAATATGGTATAGTATAAAAAGAATGTCGAAAAATGAAACAAGGGAGTAGATTTTAGGAGGATTTAATGGAACAAGTTTTAGAAAAAGAGCAAGCACAGGATGAAAATATGGATAAAGGAAAAATAGAAAAAAAGGAATTTAAAATTTGCGGCATAAGTATATGGCGAATATTAGCATATTTTATAATTTATAGCATAGTTGGTTGGGCAATAGAAACAGCATTTGGAATGTTAACAAAAGGAGTTATAGAAAGTAGAAAAAGCTTTTTATATGGACCATTTTGTGGAATATATGGAATTGGTGCAGTTGTAATGATATTAGGACTGCAAAGATTTAACAAAAATAATTATAGTCTATTTTTTGGAGGATTCCTAATTGGTTCTATCGTAGAATATGTAATCAGCTGGATTGGAGAAATGATTTTCCATGTTGTATGGTGGGATTATTCAGATATGGCATTTAATATAAATGGTAGAATTTGTATAATTTTTTCATTCTTCTGGGGAATACTTGCAATATATTTAATGAGTTATTTTAATCCGAAAATGGATAAATTAATAGATAAATTCTCTCCAAGATTTCTAAAAATATTTAGTATATTAGGAGTTACAATTTTACTTATAGATTGTTTAATTACTGGATTTGCATTAAAAATGTTTTATACAAGACTAATAGATAACTATAATGTACAAATATCAAATGCACAAGAATATGCAGATGAGTGTAGAGAATTATACGAAATTCCAGAAGTAAAAAACTTTGTAGATAAATATTGGAATGACGAAAAAATGTTAAAAACATTTCCAAACTTAAAACTAACAGACGCAGATGGTAATATAATATTTATAAAAGATATATTAAGTGATATACAGCCTTACTATGTAAGATTATTTACACCAAGAAGGTAGAAAGGAAGATGAAAAATGAACGAATATGAATTAACAAAACTTGCTATAAAGCAAGATGGAAAAGAATACTTAGAAAGTTTAAAAAAACTAGGACTAAGAGTAGGAAAAAATTTTAGTATGCAACAAGAATGTATAATAGACGAATCACACTGCTGGTTAATAAAAATTGGAGATGATGTGACACTAGCTCCAAGAGTACACATATTAGCACATGATGCTAGTACAAAAAGACATTTAGGTTATACAAAAATAGGACTAGTAGAAATAGGAAACAAAACATTTATAGGAGCAGGAACAATAATAATGCCAAATACTAAAATTGGTACAAACTGCATTATAGGAGCTGGAAGTCTAGTTACAAAAGATATTCCAGACAATTCAATAGCAGTAGGAGTACCAGCAAAAGTAATAAATACAACAGATAAATATCTTGCAAAAGAAAAAGAACAAATGAAACATAGACCTGTTTATGATTCTAAATTTACAGTAAGAGAAGGAATAACAGATGAGCAAAAACAAAAAATGATAGAAGACCTAAAAGATGGAATTGGATATGTAGAATAAAAAGGGGTAATATTATGAAAAAAATAGGAATTTTCATATTAGTTTGTATAATAATAGTTGCTTCTGCGTATGGATTGTCATTGGTAAATACAGATAATAACGAAAAATTAGAACCAAATAATAATATAGAAGAAAACATAATAGATAATAATCAAATAAACGATGAAAAAGAAAATAAAACACAAGCAGAATTAATATTAGAAAATATGTCGCTAGAAGAAAAAGTGGGGCAAATGTTTATTGTAAGATGCCCAGAAACAGAAGCGGTTAGCAAGATTTCTGAATATAATATTGGTGGATATATTCTATTTGGAAGAGATTTTAAAGGAAAAACCAAGGAAAGCATTACTAATATCATAAAAAATTATCAAAATGAAGCAAATATACCTTTACTAATTGGTGTAGATGAAGAAGGCGGAACTGTTAATAGAGTAAGTTTATATTCACAATTTAGAAGCGAACCATTTAAGTCTCCTCAAAATTTGTACAAAGAGGGAGGAATGGACTTAATAAAAAGTGATACCATTGAAAAATGCGAATTACTAAAATCACTTGGAATAAATGTAAACTTTGCTCCTGTTTGTGATGTGTCAACAAATTCAAAAGACTACATATATAAAAGGAGTTTTGGGCAGAATGCCGAAATGACAGCAGGATTTGTAGAAGAAACAGTTAGTGTAATGAAGGAAAACAAAGTAGCATCAGTATTAAAACATTTTCCGGGTTACGGAAACAATGTAGATACACATACAGGGATATCTTATGATAAAAGAGATTACGAGCAATTTGTATCATCTGACTTCATTCCATTTCAATCTGGAATTAATGCCGGAGCAGATATTGTACTAGTATCACATAATATAGTAGAATGTATGGACTCAGAATATCCAGCTTCATTATCTAAAAAAGTACACGAAATATTAAGAAATGAACTAGGATTCACAGGAGCAATAATAACAGATGACCTATACATGGATGCAATAAAAGAATTTTCAAACGACGAAGCAGCCATACTAGCGGTACAAGCCGGCAATGACCTATTATGTTGCACAGATTTTGAAGTTCAAATACCAGCCGTAATTAATGCAGTAAAAGAAGGAAAAATAAGCGAAAATAGAATAGATGAATCGGTATTAAGAATATTAAACTTAAAAATAAGTTTGGGGCTTTTGGAATAAAAAAGTTAATGACACAAAAAATAAGCTTCTTTCATATTATATAGCAAAATATGAAAGGAGTTTATTTTTTATGGATTATGAAGTTATGATGAACGGAAATGTAAAAATAGGACAATTTGCACCTGATTTTGAAGCAACTACAACAATGGGAACTGTTAAATTAAGTGATTATAAAGGGAAATGGGTAATTTTATTTTCACATCCAGGAGATTTTACCCCTGTATGTACAACTGAAATGATTGCTTTATCAAAAGCTAATAATGAGTTCGAAGCAAGAAATGCTTGTTTGCTTGGGTTAAGTGTAGATAGCAATAGTTCACATTTGGCATGGGTTTTTGACATATATTGTAGAACAGGAGTTAGAATTCCTTTTCCAATAATAGCAGATAGAAATGGAATCATAGCTAGAAAATATGGAATGATTTCAAGCAGTGTAAGTAATAGTGAAACTGTAAGAAATGTGTACATAATAGACGATAAAGGTATTATAAGGGCAATTTTAATTTATCCAATGACAATAGGTAGATGTATACCGGAGATTTTAAGAATACTAGAAGCGGCACAAACAGTAGATAAATGCGGAGGAGCAACTCCTGCTAATTGGACTTTAAATCGGACCTATGATTCAGCCAATACCACAAACTATGAATGAGTTAGAGGCAAGAGTGAGAGAAATTGAAAGAAATAACAACGGAATGAGCTGGTATTTAAGTTTTAAACCTCAGTGTGATGGAGAAAATGGAATTTGTAGATAAACTATAAATGTAGATATTTTAGTGTAATATTAAAAAAGTCCTCAGGAAAATGTGTAATATATGCACAAAAGTCGTTTGAAAAATGTGATAGTTTTACAAAAAGTCGTTTGATTTTTGTGTAAAAATTTAATCTCTGCCAATATGTCAAAAAGACAATGTAATTTAAACAAAAATAACCATATCCAAACTAAATAACAAAAAACTATTGAAAACTAAAAAAACTTAGTATACAATATGAGACAATATAGGAGGTATCTTATTATGAAAGAAGAGTATAAAGAAATAGAAGAATTAGAAGGCTTTAAAGACCTAAGAATGGTAGATAATTTCTATCAAACATCTAGCTTTTTTCCAATGCCTACTACTGAGATTGGTACTTTAAATGAAGATGGAAAAACTAATATGGGGTCATATTCATTGTGTTTTCCATATTATATTGCTGGCAAGGATTATTATGCAATGCTTCTTTGTTGCAGAAATAGCTCTAATACTGCTAAAAATATACTAAGAACAGGAAAGTGCTCTATTAATTTTATTACAGATAAGAGAAAATATTTTAAAGAGGCTGTACGTTTAGGATACCCAGGAGAGACTACAGATGAAAAAATGAAAGATTGCATTTTTACATTAGTTGATGGAAAAAGAGCAAGAGAAAATCCAAATGACAAATTTCCAAAAATAATAAAAGAAGCTTTTCAAGTTTTTGAATGTACATGGGTAAGAGAGTTAGATAATGCACAAGATGATAAAGTGCAAGATGAGTATTTGCCACCATATCATAATTTTAATGGTATTACAAGTCAGTATGGTGCACATTTTATTTTAAAAATAGATAATATATTAATGAAAAACAAATATTATGATGCTATTGTAAATGGTGTTACTGCTTCAAGTTTTCCATCTGTTCCTGTTGACTATGGATACAGAGATAGCAAAAATTTTTGGTATACTAGGTTTAAAAGACCAATAGCTGAACCAATACCAGAATCTAAGGGAATCAGCTTAGATACAGTAAAATATGCTGCTTCAAGAATTGATGATAAAGTAAAATTTACAGATGAAGCTTGTATGAAATTAGTTAAAGTTCCAAGAGTATTTTTAAATACAGTATTAAAAGGATGTGTAGCTTGGGCAAAAGAAAATGGAGTAGAATTAATAACAGAAAAAGAAATGGATATAATTAATGATAAAAGAAATAAAGAAAAACAACGATAATTAGAAAGAGGAATAAAAATGAATATAGAAAAGATTTATTTTGAAACACAAGATAATGCAAGGTTAGTAGGATTATTACACAAAGGCTTAGAAACTGACAAAGTAATAATATCTGTACATGGAATGACAAGCGATTGCCTTAAAAGAAGAGATGACATAATAGCAAAAACTATGACAGAAAATAATATAGATTTTTTTAGTTTTAATAACAGAGGACATGATGTTGTTTCATACCTTACAAAAGAAATGCAAGGAATAAATGCAAAACAAAGAGCTGGAACTGCATATGAGGATGTACAAGATTCATATTTTGATATAAAAGCAGCAATCGAAGAAATGCTACAAAGAGGTTATAAACAAATATATTTGCAAGGACATAGTTTAGGTTGTACAAAAATAGTCTACACATATAATAAATTAAAATCTAAAAATGAGGACAAATATATAGATAAAATAAAAGCAATAATGCTATTATCTTTGGTAGATATTCCAAGAGCACAAAAAATAAATTTAGGAGATAATTATGATTACATGCTAGAATATGCCCAAAAAAGAGAAGAAGATGGAAGAAAATATCATTTAATGCCAAATGAAAGTTTCATACATCCAATTAGTGTTAAATCATATCTTCGATATTTTAGAGATAATGCAGAAATTAATTTTGCTCAGTATAGTAATAAGGATTATGAATATCCAGAATTAAATAATATACAAATACCACTATTTATGCGATGGGGAACAGTTTTTGAAATGATAGAACAACCTGCAAACGAGCTTGCTGATTTGCTAAATAAAAAAATATTAAACCCTAAAAAAGATATTAGCTATATAGAAGGTGCAAATCACGGGTATTCTCAAAAAGAGCAAATTGTCGCAGATGAAATGCTAAAATTTTTAAATGCAAATGTTTAATATAAAAAGGACATATAAATAAAAATTATATGTCTTTTTGCTTTCACTAAATAAAGCTAAATTTCATATTATACTCCTAAGGAGGAATTAAAATGTTAGATTTTATTCTATTTGGTGTTTTATGGACATTTGCGATTTATGGATTTATTGAAGTTATAAAAACAATATATTTTGTTTTAGTACATACAAAACTAAAAAGTGATGGTATTTATTTAATACTAGCAGTTAAAAATCAAGAAGAAAAAATTGAAGGCGTTTTAAGGAGTATTTTGTTTAGATTTATATATGGAAAAGAAGAAAATATAAATGATATAATTGTAACAGATTTAGGTTCAACAGATAATACCCCTATTATACTAGAAAAGCTCGGAAAGGATTATGATTCAATAGAAATATTAAATTGGAAGGAATGCAAAGAACTAATTGAAAAATTAAACGAAAAATGATAAACTAATATGAGTAAGAAAAAAGAGAGGATATATATGGAGCTAAAGGGAATTGTAGGAGACTTTATTTACCAAAATGAAGTAAATGGATATAGTATTTGCGATTTCTATATAGAGGGTGATGAACTTATTACAGCAGTAGGATATTTACCATTTATAAATACTGGTGATACATTAAAAATAATAGGAAATTATGTAACACATAAAGAATATGGAGAGCAATTTAAAATAGAAACTTTTGAAAAATGCCTGCCAGAAACATTAGAAGGATTAGAACATTATTTAGCTGGTGGAATAATTAAAGGCATTGGACCTGCTACTGCTAAAAAAATAGTATCAACATTCCAAAACGAAACACTTGAAATATTAAGAGGTAACCCACAAAAGCTTTGCCAAATACGAGGAATAACATATGAAAGAGCAGAAGATATTGTTAATGAATTTAATGAAAAATGGGAACTTTGGCAAATTGTTGGATTTTTAGAAAAGTTTGGAATAAGTACAGCAAATTGTAAAAAAGTATATACAGAATTAGGAGTTAACGCAATAGATACAATAAAACAAAATCCATATGTATTGGTTGATATAACATATGGAGTAGACTTTAAAAAAATAGACAAAATGGCATTAGATATAGGAATAGATATAAATAGTACAAAAAGAATAGAAAGTGCAATAAAATATGCATTGAATTTAAGTGGAAACAATGGCCACACATGTACTCTTAAACAAAATCTAATAGCATTTGTTTCGGAATTATTAAATGTAGAAAAAGAAAATATAGAAGAAGGTATAATAAATTTAAAAGCTAAAAAAGAAGTAGTAGAAGAAACAAGAGAAGATGAAGCAACATGGCTATATTTATATCCAACATATGCAGCAGAAGAAAATGTTTCAGAAAAACTTTTAAGATTAGAAAAAGCCAAGAATATAAAGAAAATAAAAAATATAAAAGCAGAAATATTAAAACAAGAAAAATCAATAGATATAATACTTTCAGAAGAACAAAAAGAAGCAATAGAATTAGTAAATGAAAATAATGTTTGTGTAATAACAGGAGGACCAGGTACAGGAAAAACTACAATTATAAAAAGCATAATAGATATATTCAAATTACACAAGAAAAAGCCTGTTCTATGTGCTCCAACAGGAAGAGCCGCAAAAAGAATGCAAGAAACAACAGGCGAAGAAGCCAAAACAATTCATAGATTATTAGAAATAGGAAAATTAGAAGAAGATAGAAATTCGGTAGAATATGAAGTTGCACCAATAGATGCAGATATAATTATAATAGACGAAATGTCAATGGTAGACCTTTATATAATGAACTATTTAATGAAGGCAATATATCTTGGGACTAAATTAATTTTAGTAGGAGACGAAAATCAATTACCATCAGTAGGACCAGGGACTATACTAAAAGATATAATACAATCAGAAGAAATACCTGTAATAAGACTAAAAAAAATATTTAGACAAGCTGCACAAAGTAAAATTGTAGTTAATGCACATAATGTAAATAATGGAATTAGTTTTACAACCAAAGAAAAAAGCAAAGAAGAAGGCACAAGAGATGACTTTTTCTATATAAACGATGAGATACAAGAAAGAATACTTTCAAATGTAATTTCTTTAAGTACAGGAAGACTACAAAACTATGGAAATTATGATTTTTTTGAAAATATTCAAATACTAACACCAACTAAAAAAGGAATGCTAGGAACAAAAGAATTAAACAAACAATTGCAAAAAGCCTTAAACCCAGAAAGTGATTTAAAAAATGAAAAAACATATGGAGAGATAGTTTATAGAGAAGGCGACAGAGTAATGCAAATAAAAAATAACTATGATATCTACTGGGAAAGAAAAAAAGGTTCAGAAACAGGTGTAGGTGTATTTAACGGAGAAATAGGAAAGATTGTAAAAATTGATAATACAGAAAAATATGTAAAAATAGAATTTGATGACCAAAAAGAAGCATGGTATGGATTTAACGAATTAGACCAAATAGAACATGCATATAGTATAACAATACATAAATCACAGGGTAGTGAATTTGATGTAGTAATAATAGTAATACCAAAAACATATCAAATGTTATTAACTAGAAACCTATTATATACTGCTCTAACAAGAGCTAAAAAGTTGCTTGTGGTTATAGGAGGAAAAGAAACAATAGATTTCATGGTTCAAAATACAGATACTAAAAAAAGAAATACTGGACTAGAATATAAGATTAGAAATAATTTAATGACAAATTTTTAAATAAAAATGGGGGGCAAGAATAAGGAGTAATTTTGCTAGATAAAATTTTAGAACTAATATTTCCAAATGTTTGTGGAATATGTGGCAGAATAAATAAAAATAGTCTTTGCCCAAAATGTACTGTCAAGTTAAAAAAATTAATTAAAGCAAATATTATAAAAGTAAAAAATAAAAATTTTTCAAACCTTGCGTATTTATTTAAGTACGGTGGAATAATAAGAGAAAAGATTATAAAATATAAGTTCAAAGATCAAGCATATTTATACGAAACATTTGCAAAAATTATTACAAAAAATAAAAAAATATGTGGATTTATAAAAAAATATGATATAATAATTCCAGTCCCAATACATAAAAAAAGATTTAAACAAAGAGGATATAATCAAAGTGAATTATTAGCAAGAAAAATAGCAAAAACGCTTGAAATACCTATGGCAAAAGATGTACTTATAAAGGATATAAACAATACCCCACAAAGTAAACTTTCAAAAATAGAAAGAAAAAATAATGCCATAGGAGTATATAAAACAATTAATATTCACAAGATAAAGCATAAAAGAATTATTTTAATAGACGACATATATACAACAGGAAGTACAGCAAATGAATGTAGCAAAATGCTAAAACAAGCAGGAGCAAGTGAAATTGCAGTATTAACAATAGCAAAAGATTAGGAGGAAATAATGGAAGATTTAGTAGAAAGTATATTAGATTATGTAAGAGCAGATTACACAGACTATGCAATAATGATAAATGGTGAATGGGGAAGCGGAAAAACATACTTTTGGAATAATAAAATAAGAAATAAAATAGAATCTTTACAGCTAAATGGAAAACAATATACAACAATATATATGTCATTATATGGAATATCAAACCTAGAAGATATAAGTAAAAAAATATTTATAGAGACAACACAGTTAATGGATAAAAACTTAAAAAGATATATGAACTTAAACCATCAAACAACAATACCAGAATATGCAAAAACTGGACTAGATATGGCAAATTTCTTTGGTGTAACACAAAATGGAGATAGAATAGACTATGGAGAGTTTTTTTCTACCGACGATAAAGTCCTTTGTTTTGATGACTTAGAAAGAGCTAATGTTGATGTTATAGATATATTAGGTTATATAAATAATTTTGTTGAACATGACCATATAAAAACCATAATTATTTGTAACGAAAAAGAGCTATCAACTAAATTAAAAAGCAGTAATTTAGAAATGAAAACATTTATTGCAACATATTTGTTAGATAAAGAAGGAGATTTATCTAAAACTGATAAGCCAATGGTTGAAAAAATAAGAGATAAAATTGAATACGTTTTTGATAAAGCAAATGATTATGAAAGGATTAAAGAAAAGCTAATAGGTGAAACATTTGAATATGCACCAGAATTTACTTATATTATAAATGGATTACTTATGAGATATGAGGTTAATCCAGATCTTATAAGGTTTTTAAGGGAAAATACCCAATTAATTATTTCAACTTTTAACAAGAGTGGAACCAGAAATTTAAGAATTTTAAAACATGCATTAAATGATTTTAGAAAAATATTTGAAATGGTTAATAAGTATTATCCAAATACAAGTCAAAAAGTTCTAAAAACAATGCTTATATTTACTATTGCTGTTTCTTTTGAAATTAAAGCAGGTAAAATTACTAAGGACAAGTTTGTTAATATCGAGAACAACGAAGAATATAAAGCAATATTAGTTTCTTCAAGAGTTTTAATGGATAATAGACAATTTTATATTAAAGAATTTGATAACAACTATTATTACAATTTTAAAGCAGAATATAGATTTTTTAAATTCATAGAGATATATGTGCGTACAAGAATTTTCGACATGAAAACTTTTAAAAAGGACATGGAAGTTATTATAAATACAATAGATACAGAAAAATTGCCAGGTTATAAAAGGCTTCTTACAGAAGAATACTGGAAGATTGCAGATGACCAATTCGAGTCTGTAATAGATGAAGTAATGGAAGATGTTAAAAATGGTAGAATTGAAGTTATAGATATTGTTAAACTATTTGTATATTTCTGCTATTTTGTAGAAAAAGATTTAATTAAATACGATATGAGAACTATAAGAACTACTTTTATTAATGGAATGAATGTATCTGCATTGACTTCGAAATATTGTGATAATGTTGATGAACAGTTAGCACAAATCGGATTAACACATATAACACCAGATATGAGAGAAATTTTAGAGCATTTCCATTTGATTAATCAAACATTAAAAGATAAGATGTATAAAGAAAAGGCAGAGGATATATTTAAATGTATACCTATGAAAATGGAAACATTTTTTGCAAGATTTGAGCAAGAATGTATGGATATTCCAATATTCAAGTATTATGATGTTTATCAAATGTTCCAAAGAATTTCTTGTGCTAACAATGAGGACATTGTGACTATTCGTGAAATGTTAATTAAAAGGGTTAATCAATATAAAGATGAAATTGCACCAGAAATGGACAATATTGCTAAGTTAAAGCAAGTTGTAGATAATTATACAGAGGGAAAAGACATTGGCATAAAGATTGTAATGCTAAAAGAGTTTTCAAGAGATTTAGGAGTTATACTAGATAAATATAAATATAGTAATGCTAGTGTTCAAATGAATAATATAATTGAGCATGAGGAAATTCAGCCAGTAGATGCTACACCAAGGCTTCAACCTGTTACTGAAAGTAATATAAATTCGGCTTTGGAGGATGTGGTTAGTTTTCCGGAGGAGAATGAATAAAGAATAGAGGATATAGTTTAATCCCAATAGCGGATAATGGATTTGAGCATAACCATTGACAAAATGGACCATACTAGCATATAATATAATAAATCCAAAATGAAAGGAAAATTTGTATGAAATATAGAAATATAATCTTTAATTGTTGTTGTATGTAATAATACTCTATCTATTGTAGATATGAGTATTAAGTTACATGCCTGCAATAGAGATTATATTTTTAGTAAAATAAATTATAAGAACTATGTGGGTTATTTATATTCACATAGTTTTTGTTTGTATGGAGGGGATTTTTATGTTAGATGATATTTCTACTATTGGAAATACACCAATGATTAAGATTAATTATGAATATAACGGAAAAGCAAGATATGTTTATAGTAAGTTAGAATATTATAATTTAACAGGAAGTATTAAGGATAGAGTGGCTTATTATATTATTAATAATGCAAAGAAGAATGGAATTTTGAAAGAGGGAATGCCTATTATTGAAGCAACTAGTGGGAATACTGGTATTGCGCTTTCTGCTCTTGGTAGTTTGTATAATCATCCTGTTTACATTTTTATGCCTGATTGGGTAAGCAGTGAGAGAATTAATTTGATGAAAAACTATGGTGCAAATGTTATTCTGTTTTCACGTGAAGATGGTGGATTTATTAGATGTGTAGATGAGGCAAGTAAGATGGCGAAAGAGAAAAATGGATTTTTAGCTAATCAATTTGCAAATAGGGATAATTTTTTGGCACATTATGAAACTACTGCTAAGGAAATTTTAGAACAAATACCTGAAAAAATTTATGGCTTTGTTTCTGGCGTTGGTACTGGTGGAACTTTAATGGGGGTTGGTAAAAGATTAAAGGAAGAGTTCGAAGATTTAAAAATAGTTGCAATAGAACCAGATAAAATGCCAATTATTTCAGAAGGAAAGATATTATCGAACCACAAAATTGAAGGTATTGGAGATGATTTTGTCCCTGATTTAATAGAAAAAGATGCTATTGATGATATTATCTTAATTAATGATGAAGATGCGGTAAATATGTCTAGAATTTTAGCAAGAAAAATGGGACTTGGTGTTGGAATTTCTTCTGGGGCTAATCTAATTGGAAGTGTTTTATTAAGTGAAAAAATAAATAAACCAGTTGTTACTGTTTTTGCAGATGATAATAAAAAATACTTGTCAACAGATTTATCAAAAGATATAGATAAAAACGAAAATTTCATATCTAATAACATTTTCTTAAAAGGTTATGAAATTATTGAAAACAGAGATTTAAATTGATATAATATCTATCAATAAGGAGAGTGAATAAATGATTGATTTAGAACAAAATAAATTAGTGTTAAGAGATTTAAAAGCAAAATTAGAAAAGATAGGTGTTTCTCTTTGACTTAGGTGGTATAAATAAGAAAATAGACTTTTTAAATAAAGAAACATTAAAAGAAGGTTTTTGGAATGATATAGAAAATTCGAGTAAGGTTTTAACAGAACTTAAAAGATTGGAAAAAAAGAAAGCTTCTTTTATGAAAGTAAAAGAGGAACTTGAAAATAATATTGAAGTAAATGATATGTTATTGCAAGATAATGATGAAGAATTATGCGAGGAACTAGGAAATAATACTAAAAAAATTGGAAAAATAATAGACAATATGGAATTAGAGCTTATGTTTACAGGAAAGTACGATAAGAATAATGCCATTATTACTTTACATCCAGGGGCAGGAGGAACTGAGTCACAAGATTGGGTGGAAATGCTTTATCGTATGTATACTAAATGGGCTATTTCTAATGGCTTTTCTGTTAAAGAGTTAGACTATTTAGAAGGTGACGAAGCAGGAATTAAAAGTGTTACAGCTCTTATTTCTGGTGAAAATGCTTATGGCTTTTTAAAATGTGAAATGGGTGTTCATAGATTAGTTAGAATTTCTCCTTTTGATAGTGGAGGTAGGCGTCATACTTCGTTTGCTTCTGTTGAAGTCTTACCAGAGATTACAGAGGACATTGAAATAGAAATTAATCCAGACGATTTGCGCATTGACACTTATAGGTCATCTGGTGCCGGTGGACAGCATATTAATAAAACTGATTCTGCTATAAGAATTACTCATATTCCAACTAATATTGTTGTTAGTTGTCAGTCTGAGAGATCTCAAATACAAAATAGAGAAACAGCGATGAAGATGCTTAAATCTAAACTATTGGATTTAAAAGAAAAAGAGCAAAAAGAAAGAATTGAGGATTTAAAAGGAGTGCAAAAAGACATTGCGTGGGGAAGTCAAATTAGATCATATGTGTTTCATCCTTATAGTATGGTTAAAGATCACAGAACCGGATATGAAACAGGGAATGTGGAGGCTGTCATGAATGGTGAATTAAATGATTTTATGAAAGCATATCTTTTGATGAATAAATAATTTACTATAAAATTTTACCAAAGTTATTAGTTAATTTGAATATTATGTTAATTTGTGATATAATACAAATATCCTAAAAAATTTTGGAGGTGCTTAAAATGAAAAATGGGTTACGGATTCTAGTGCTGTTTACATTTTTTATTATTGTTTCTGTAATTATAGCATTAAATTTACAAACTAATTATGTAGTACAAGGAATTTTAACATTGTTAGGTTTTTTTGTAACTAATTCATTTGCCATTTTTGATTTGATTGAAGAGGAAAGGAGAAATTGGAAAGATATTGCTTTTATTTCTTATATGACTCTTATATCTATTGTTTTATGGGGAATGCTTATTTTATTTATATTTAGTGCCATAGATTGGTGTAATTTGTATTTAGAAGAGGTATATGATTATACTAATAATTACAGAGCAATGCTACATATTATAGGAATTGCACTTGCTATGATTCTTGGATGGATTTGTGGCAGTATGGGAATTACCGACGAAATTGAGTATTAATTTTAAGCAAAAAAAGCTACAAATATTATTGTAGCTTTTTTATATTTAAAGCGTAACTACTGGTGTTGTAAAATCTAAATTACTATGCGATTCGTATTCATACCCTAGTGTATAAATATTGGTAGAAGCTATATCTTTTGAAAATATACTTTTAGCAATTTTATTGTTACAATTATCCATAAATTTTTTTGGTGATACTATTATATTTAATTTTTTTCTAGAAACTATTTCTGATAATAATTTTTTACCATTTTCAGTCATACCTAAAATTCTAATATACGGAATGCCTTTTTTAGAATTTTCCATATCTTGTTTTGTTATATCAAGTAGAGCATATAATAGAATTCTTTGGATTCTTGTTTGAGTATAACGTTTAGATTTAACAATACTTATTAAATCCATTATATTATTGCAAGAATTAGCTGCATTTTTTATTGAATGTTCTAATCCTTCTGAAACATCTGGCAAGTTTGCAATGTACTGGATAGATGAAGTTCTTAATTTATATAGTATTTCCTTTTCATAAGTTGCTAATCCTTTAATTATTTGACCATGTTTAATTTTATCATCAATAATTGAAAAAGTTTCTTCTGGAACGACTTTGCTTAAAATATCACGTTTATTTATATTTTTTCTAATTGCTGTTGAACTAGCAAATCCATCTACAATTGAAGTACTGTTGTAATTAGCATTAGTTCTTTTTACAGTAATAGGTTTTAATTCACTTTTTAGTTTTCGTATGGCTTTTAAGTATTCAATACCTAGAATATTATTTGGGTTTGATAGTACATTTGCATATTTTCTAATGTCATTTAAGTACATTAAAAGAGCTTTTTCGCGAGCTTTGGGATATGATATTCCTTTTGCAAGTTCATGATTTAAAAGAGAGATATATTCTTTTGGTTCATTACATAAAATTTCAGCAATTGAATCTAATATGCTCATATCTCCAACTTCACTACCAAAAGATACATAATCAACAATTCCAAGTTTATCTAACAAACTCATACTTCCATATGCAAAATTTTCTGCACTAGAAATACTGTATACAAGTGGAAGTTCAATAACTAAATCTATTCCACTTCTAAGTGCCATTTCTGTTCTTGACCATTTGTCTATTATTGCTGGTTCACCACGTTGAACAAAATTACCACTCATAACACAAATAGTATAATCAGAATCAGTGCGTCTTATTGATTCATTTAAATGATACAAATGTCCATTATGAAATGGATTGTATTCTGCTACTATCCCCAATATTTTCTTCATATTTATCTCCCTTATTTAAATAACAAATATTGTGTTATTTATAAATTATTGATATAATATCACAAAATATGACATTTGACAATAATTAATAATTAAAAATAGAAATGGAGAAAAAATGGAAAAGATTTTAATTTACACAGATGGTGCATGCTCCGGAAATCCTGGACCTGGTGGGTGGGGAGCTATTTTAATGTATAAAGATTATAAAAAAGAAATCTCTGGTGGAAGTAGTGATACTACTAATAATATTATGGAAATAACAGCAGTTATAGAAGCTTTGAAATTATTAAAAGAGCCATGTAATTCAGAGGTAGAAGTATATAGTGATAGTGCATATGTTGTAAATGCATTTAATAATGGATGGATTTACAATTGGAAAAAAAATAATTGGAAAACTGCTTCAAAAGATCCTGTTAAAAATAGAGAGTTATGGGAAATGTTATATGAGCTTGCTAAAAAGTTTAATGTAAAATTTATAAAAGTTAAAGGTCATAGCGATAATGAGTTTAATAATAGATGTGATGAACTTGCAAGAGGAGAAATTTCAAAGGCTTAAATACCAAATATTACAAATATTACATTAATATGACATTTTAATAACAATATTGAAAACTTTGTGAATTTGAATTATAATGAAAGAAAAATTAAAAGTCATATTGGGGGAAACGAAATGGAGACTTTTGCAGAGTATATTTTAAATGAAAAAGACTACATGAAAAAGCTTGGAATAATGTATTTTTTAGAGAAAAAGACCAATATATTTTTTGATAATTCTGTTGTATTTAAAACAGGTCTTGCAAAAATGTTTATTGAACAAGCAAAACTTGATGTAGATGAAAATTTGGTGCTTACTGCATGTTTGCTATGTGCATGCAAGAAAAGTGATAATCCACAAGATTTTTCAAGAGTAAAATCATATGCAAAAGAGAGTGCTGATTATTTAGCAACTCTTGGATTTTCAAAGAGATTTTGCAAAATATGTGAAGAGCAAAATAGATATAGTGGAAGTGAACCAAGAGAAAAAGAAAGCGATATTCTTGAACTTGTAGATCAATTTGGTGGAATGCTTTTACATCGACCAGAAAGAATGGGATTTGCAGTTGATGAGGCTCTTGTACTATTAGAATACAGAAACTTAAAAGGAAAAGAAAATAGATATTTAGAGCAATTTAAAAAGTTTGTTGAGCAAATGGAGGAAATAAAGATATGAATAGAATAAAAACTGGTAAAGGTGTAATCACTGAGGCAAGAAACAGAATAAATTTATGTGATAAAGATAATACTAAAGCTGGAATGGAAATAATGTTAGATATTGAAAATCAAATGAGACAAGAAAAAATGAGAAGAGAAATTACTAATCGCTCAAAAGTTGTAGAAAATAAAAAGGTTATTGATCCTGTCAAACTTACAGAAGAATTAAAAGAAATGCAGGCTCATGAAGAAAGATAAGTAGTTTTTATATTTTGTATTAAAGGATTAAAAAAGACATATTTGATTTAGTTTTTGGCTAAGTCGATATGTCTTTTTGAACTTTTCCACAAAGAATAATTACTTACTTTTTTTCCAACTTTGTATTGAAAATAAAATAAATCTGTAATACAATAAAAGCAAATTTAAAATTGGAGTTGATGTAGATGTCTAATGTTAAGGTTAATTTGGAACAAAGCGGTGTAGAGGATAAGCAAATTTTAGAGTTTCAAGCTAAGGTACAGAAAATTCATAATAAGATGAATGATTTGGCTGATAATCCTGACGAGTTTTTAGGATGGCTTAATTTGCCAGATAATTATGATAGAGCCGAGGTTATTAGAATTAAGAAGGCAGCAGAAAGAATTAGAGCTAATTCTGATGTTCTTATTGTTATAGGAATTGGTGGCTCTTATTTGGGTGCAAGAGCTGTTATTGAAGCTTTAAGTAGTTCTTTTAGTAGCATGCTTTCAAAAGAAAAGAGAAATGCACCTCTTGTTTTGTATGCAGGAAATAATATTAGTCCTAATTATTTAAATGAATTAGTTGAAGCTATTGAGGGAAAAGATTTTTCTATTAATGTTATTTCTAAATCTGGAACTACTACTGAGCCTGCGATTGCTTTTAGATTGTTTAGAGAGATATTAGAGAATAAATATGGAATTGATGAGGCTAGAAAAAGAATTTTTGTTACTACTGATAAAGAAAAAGGTGCTCTTAAAAAACTTTCTGATGAGGAAGGGTATGAAAATTTTGTTATTCCAGATAATATTGGTGGTAGATATTCTGTTTTAACACCTGTTGGCTTATTACCTATTGCTGTTGTAGGTTTTGACATTGATAAATTAATGAAAGGTGCTCAAATTGCACGTGAAAAGTATTTAGATGATAATGTTAAATATAATGATTGCTACAAATATGCAGTTGTAAGAAATATTTTATATAAAAATGGAAAAAATATAGAGATATTGGTAAATTATGAGCCTAAAATGCATTATATTACAGAATGGTGGAAACAATTATTTGGCGAGAGTGAAGGAAAAGAAAATAAAGGAATATTCCCAGCTGGTGTTGATTTTACAACAGATTTACATTCTATGGGGCAATATATTCAAGAGGGAGAAAGAAAGCTATTTGAAACAGTTGTAACTGTAAATGAAACAAAATCTAATATTGATATAAAGGCAGAAGAAGATAATGCAGATGGACTAAATTATTTAGCTGGAAAAACATTAGACTATGTAAATAAAAAAGCAATGGAAGGAACAATGATTGCACATGTTTCAGGAGGCTGCCCAAATATAGCAATAGAAATTGAGAAATTAGATGAAGAAACAATTGGGCATTTAATATACTTTTTTGAAAAAGCATGTGCTATGTCTGGATACATTTTAGGAATTAATCCATTTAATCAACCAGGAGTAGAAGAATACAAGAAAAATATGTTTAGATTACTTGGAAAACCAGGATATGAAGAGTAATTTGATTATTTTATATAATTATGGTAATATATACTAGATAAAAACATAGGCTGAAAGTAAAAAAGAACATATGAGGTAGAATGTCTACCATGAAAGGAATGAAGAATAAATGATAAAAAGAGTAGCAATTTTAGCTAACGGTGGAGATGTTTCAGGATTTAATGCTGTTATTAGAGCTATTGTAAAAACAGCAGCAAATAACGGAGTTGAATGTTATGGAATTATTGACGGTTATAGAGGATTACTTAATAAGAACTTTGTAAAATTAACATTTAATCCATTAGCAACAGGTATCTTGCAAACAGGAGGTTCCATAATAGGGTCTTCAACTAATGCTAATATTTTTAATTATAAAGTTGAAGAAAATGGAGAAGTTGTATACAAAGATTTATCTGAACAATGCATACAAAATATTAAAGAAGCAGAATTTGACTGTATTTTTACATTAGGAGGAGATGGGACCCAAAAATCAGCAAGAGATTTTTCAGTAAGAGGAGTAAATGTAATAGGTGTTCCAAAAACAATTGATAATGACGTAGCATGTACAGAAATAACATTTGGCTACAATACAGCTGTATCAGTTGCAATGGAAGCACTAGATAGACTTCATACAACAGGAGCTACTCATCATAGAATAATGGTATTGGAAGTTATGGGAAGATATGCTGGATGGATAGCATTAGAGTCTGCAATTGCAGGTGGAGCAGATGTTGCTTTAATACCAGAGATACCATATAATATTAAAAGTGTAATTAGAAAAATAAACAATAGAAGAAAAAATGGAAAACCATTTAGTGTTGTTGTTGTTTCAGAAGGTGCGGTACCAATAGGTGGAGAACTGACAGTTCTAAATAAAAGAGACAATGGAAAAGGTGTAGACAATACACAACTTGGAGGAATTGGAAGTAAGCTTGCAAAACAATTAGAAGAATTAACTGGTTTAGAAGCTAGAAATACAACACTTGGGTATGTTCAAAGAGGTGGCACACCAACAGCTTTTGATAGGGTACTTTCAACAAAATACGGAGTAGCTGCAATGAATTTGGCATTAGAAGAGAAATTTGGAAGATTGGTTGTAATAAAAAACGGAAGAATAGATTCTGTATCACTAGAAGATGTTGTAGGAAATAATAAAGAAATAGGAGCAGTTTCAGGAAATACAGAAAACAGTAATTTAAGAAAAGTAACATTAGATCATGAACTTGTAAAAACAGCCAGAAGTGTAGGAATATGCTTGGGAGATTATTAAAAAATAAGAGGAGCAAAAAATGAAAAAAATTGATATCATAATTCCAGCATACAATGAAGAAGAAGCATTACCTTTTCTTTTTGAAAGATTAGAAAAGATAATGAAAGAAAACTCAAATTATGAATTTGAAATTTTATTCATAAATGACGGAAGCAAGGATAAAACATTAGAGCTAATAAAAAAACAAAGAGAAATAGATAGTAGGATATCATATGTAGATTTATCTAGAAATTTTGGAAAAGAAATTGCAATGATAGCAGGTTTAGATTATTCCACAGGAGATGCTGTAATATTTATTGATGCAGATTTACAAGACCCACCAGAATTAATTCCAGAATTAATAAGATACTGGGAAGAAGGTTATGATGATGTTTATGCCAGAAGAAAGTCAAGACAGGGTGAAACTTTCTTTAAAAAATTTACATCAAAAATGTATTATAAGATACTTCAAAAAATGTCAAAAGTTGAAATACAAATCGATACAGGAGATTTTAGATTATTAGATAGAAGATGTGTAAATGCACTTAAAAAATTAAGAGAATCTCAAAGATGTTCAAAAAGTATGTTCAGCTGGATTGGATATAAAAAGAAAGAAGTATTATATGATAGAGACCCAAGAGTAGCTGGAAAAACAAAATGGAATTATAAAAGATTAGTAGATTTAGCAATAGATGGTATAACTTCATTTACAACATCACCACTTAGATTATCTACATTTATTGCAATTCCAACTTTTGTAGCGCTTGTAATATATTTTATATATGTAATTATAAAATGTTTTGTTGTATCAGAGCCTATTCAAGCATATCAGGCAATTATATTATTAATCTTATTTTTCTCCGGTATACAAATATTATTATTTGGAATAATGGGAGAATATTTAGGAAGAATATTTAACGAAACAAAAAATAGGCCATTATATTTAATTAATGAATATAACAACCAAAAAGAAATGAATGACAAATAGTAGAAAGGAAAAGTAAAATGAAAATTGGTATAGTAGGATTACCTAATGTAGGGAAAAGTACAATGTTTAATGCTATAACAAATGCAGGAGCCGAATGTGCAAATTATCCATTCTGCACAATAGAACCCAATATAGGAGTTGTGCCAGTTCCAGATTATAGATTAGACGAACTTACAAAAATGTATAAACCACAAAAAACAACACATGCTATAATTGAGTTTGTTGATATTGCAGGGCTAGTAAAAGGTGCTAGCAAAGGAGAGGGACTTGGAAATAAATTTTTATCACACATACGTGAAGTAGATAGTATAGTAGAAGTAGTAAGATGCTTTGAAGATTCAAACATAGTCCATGTAGATGGAAACATAGATCCAGTAAGAGATATAGAGACAATTAATTTAGAATTAATATTTGCAGATTTAGAGACAATTGAAAAGAGATTAGAAAAAGCAAGAAAATTGTTAAAAGCAGACAAAAAGTATCAGCAAGAAATAGATACCTTTGAAAAAATAAAAAATGTATTAGAAGAAGGAAAAGCTGCAAGAACAATAGATTTTACAGATGATGAAATAGAAGTTGTAAATAGCTGTTTATTACTAACAATGAAACCAATTCTATATGTAGCAAATGTATCAGAAGAGCAATTAGCTGATGTAGAAAACGATAAAAATGTTAATGAAGTAAGAAAATATGCAGATATGGAAAATGCAGAAGTTATACCATTATGCGTAAAAATAGAAGAAGAACTTACTGTACTAGATGAAGAAGATAAAAAAGAAATGTTAAAAGAATTAGGATTAAATGAATCTGGATTAGATAAAGTAATAAAAGCTAGTTATGATTTATTAGGATTAATGTCATTTTTAACAGCAGGAGAACCAGAAGTAAGAGCATGGACAATAAAAAAAGGTACAAAAGCACCACAGGCAGCAGGTAAAATACATAGTGACATAGAAAGAGGATTTATAAGAGCAGAGATTGTCTCTTATGATGATTTAATGAAAGAAGGATCAATGCAAGCTGCAAAAGAAAAAGGCTTAGTAAGATCAGAAGGCAAAGATTACATAATGCAAGATGGAGATATAGTACTTTTTAAATTTAATGTTTAAAAAATTTAAAAAAACTATTGCAATTTGTAAAATTTTGTAGTATAAATATTGTTAGAATATTTATACTAATAATAAGATTATTATTAAGAAAAAGGAGCAAAAGAAATGTTGAAAATTGAAAATGTAAAAAAATTATTAATAGTAGCGTTAGTCGTGATGATAATGTTTGCAATGCAATCATCAGTTATGGCATCTTCTCCAATAGTAATAACAGGAGGAAACAATACAGTACCAACTAATGGACTTACAACAATACCAACAGTAAATACAATAACTGGTGGTACAACAAATCAAACAAATAACAATACTGTAAACAACACAAATAATAGTCAATATACAAACGAAAATTTACCACATGCAGGAATTGATTACTCAGTATTATTTGTAATAGTTGCTTGTGTAATTTCTGGTGTTTATGCATATATAAAAATAAGAGATTATAATGATATTAAATATTAGTATAAGAAAAAGATGTTAAAGCCAATAGCAAAAGCTATTGGCTTTTTTGTTGTGCTTTTTTTATAGAAATTTAAAAAGTGGTTCTATTTTTTGTACAAGCTGAATATATATTATATATATAAAAATAGATAGAATGGTGGAAGTAGAATTGGGATTAATTAAATGTTTTTTATTTGTTTTGATTTTTTTAGCATCTACATATGTTGGAATAATTATTTCTAGCAAATATAAAAATAGAGTAATTGATTTAAAAGAGCTAAAAACTGTTTTGAATATTATGAATACAAAAATTAGATATACATACGAACCTATTGGAGAAATTTGTGAGGAAATTTCTCAGATGAATGATACAAATGTAGGTAAATTATTTGGACAAGTAAATTTAGAGCTTAAAGATAAAAATATTACTGAGGCTTGGAATATAGCTATTGATACATATGGTAACAATTTTTCAAAAGAAGATAAACACATTATTAAAACTCTTGGAAAAATGCTTGGAAAGACGGATATTAATGGGCAAGTAAGTGAAATTGAACAAGCAAATGAGTTTTTAAACATTCAAATTAACAAAGCAGAAAAAGAGAGACAAAAGAATGAAAAATTGTACAAATCTCTTGGAATGGTTATAGGGATAGCGATTATTATTATTTTAGTATAGGAGGGCCATATGGATGTAAATTTATTATTTAAGATAGCTGCAATAGGTATTTTGGTTGCAGTTTTGCATCAAGTATTAGTAAGAGCTGGAAGGGAAGATCAAGCTATGATGACAACCTTGGCAGGTGTGGTTATTGTTTTGAGTTTAGTTATTAGAGAAATAAGCGATTTGTTTACTAATGTTAGAACCATATTCAATCTGTAAATGGAGGAAAACATGGATATAGTAAAAATTATAGGTGTAGGATTAATTGCATTAGTTATTATAGTACTTTTAAAACAGTACAAGCCAGATTTTGTAATATATGTATCTCTAATTGCAGGAGCAATTATATTATTTATGGTGTTAGATAAATTAACAGGAATAGTAGAACTTTTAGCAAATCTGTCTAATAAAGCTGGTATAAATAATCAATTTCTAGGAATACTTCTTAAAATTACAGGGATAGCATTTTTAACTGAATTTGCAGTAAGCATTTGTAATGACTCAGGAGAGACTGCAATTGCAAATAAGATAGACCTAGGAGGAAAAATAATTATAATAGCTATATCAATACCTATAATTTCTGCACTATTAGAACTTATAATTAAAATATTACCTTAAAGTGGAGGAAAAATGAAAAAAATTACATGTGTAATTATAATTTTAATATTTTTACTTCTACTTGCACCAGAAGTTCATGCTATAGATGAATCAATAATAGAGTCACAACAATCTTCTTTAAATATATCTGGTTTTATTGAAGAATCTAAAAAATACACAGAAAAAGTTTTCCCAGATATTGAATTATCTGGACTTTTAGAATCTGCTATAAAGGGCGAAATTAATAATGAAAAATTACTAAATAGCATTTTTAATTTATTTGGAAGTGAAATTAAATCAACAATTAGAACGCTTGCAAGTATACTTATTATTGTAATAATACATAGCGTATTTAAAAGTGTGAGCGAGAATTTGGGTAATAAAAGCATTTCTCAAATTACATATTATGTTCAGTACATATTAATAGTAACAATAATAATGTCTAACTTTGTAGATATTATAAAAATGACAACATCAGCAATAAATGATTTAGTAGGATTTATGTACATGCTTACCCCAATACTAATAACATTAATGATAACAACAGGAAGTATAGTATCTGCAAATGTAATACAACCAGTACTTTTATTTGCTATAACTTTTATAGGGAATATAATTGCAAATATAATAATGCCTATAATGCTTATTTCTACGGTGTTTAGTATTGTTTCTAATATATCAAGTAAACTACAAATAGATAAGTTATCTAATTTCTTTAAATCTAGCATAGTTTGGGGATTACGGTATTATGCTAACCATATTTGTAGGGCTACTTTCGCTTGAAGGAACATTAAGTAGTAGTGTAGATGGACTTACCGCTAAAACAGCAAAAGCAGCAGTGTCGAATTTTATTCCAGTAGTAGGTAAAGTACTTGGCGATTCTATTGATACTGTTCTTGGATGTGCTTCAATACTTAAAAATGCAGTGGGTATAGTAGGAGTAGTAATTATTATAGGAATTTGTGTTATGCCAATTTTAAAACTTGCTGCTTTAACTATTATATATCACCTAGGTGCAGCTCTCTGCCAGCCGATTGCAGATGAAAAGATAGTTAAACTGTTAGAGCAAATGGGTGGAACTTTTAAAGTTTTGCTTGCAATAACTTGCTCTGTGGCAGTAATGCTTATGATTGGAATAACATTAGTTATTAAAATATCCAATAGTGGACTTATGTATAGATAAGGTTGGTGAGAAATATAATGAGCTGGCTTAATTCATGGGCAAGTGGAATAGTGGTTTCTGTAATAATCGCAACTTTAATTGAAATGTTATTGCCGGAAACTAAGAATAAAAAATATATAAAAACTATAATAGGAATATTTGTACTATTTTCTATAATTGCACCAGCTGTATCTAATTTTACAAATACTAATATAGATTTTGCAGAAATACTAGCGAGTAATTCGGAATATGGAAATTATTTAGGAGAAACAGAAGAAATAGATACAGATAAAACAATTTTAGAAACATATGAAAACAAACTAAAAGAAGAGATAAAAACTAAAATAAAAAATAAAGGATATGAAGTAACAAATATAAATCTAACTATAGATAACACAGAAGAAAATTATGGAATTATAAATAAAATAGAATTAAAAGTTTCAAAAATTAAAGATTCTGAAAATATTGAAAAGGTAGAAAAAGTAGAAATAAATATAAGTAAAAAGAAAGAAGAGACAGAAATAATAGGAACAGATGTAATAAATGAATTAAGAGAATATTTAGCTGATTCTTATCAAATTAATAAAGAAAATATAATAATTAACTAGGAGGTTATTATGTTTAAAGAAAAGTTACAAAATCTAATAAAAACAGGAGATGGAAAAGGGAAGAAGAATATTGAAAATGCAGTTGTGTTTATAATTATATTGATAGTTACAATTTTAATTATTAATATGATATGGGGAACCCCAGATAAAAATACAGACGAAAATACAGTAAAAAATAGTACAACAACAAAGTTAGTAAATGGAGAAACAAAAGAAAATACAGATACTGAACAAATTGAAAATAGTATAAAGCAAATACTAAGTAAAATAAATGGAGTAGGTAAGGTAGATGTATTAATTACATATTCAGAAAGTAGTCAGGTTGTAGCAATGTATAATGAAACATATAAGGAAAGTCAAACCGAAGAAGAAGATACAAGTGGAGGAACAAGAACTATTGCAGAAGTAAATAAAGATAAAGAAATTATTTATAAAGAAGAAAATGGAGAAAAAGTTCCAATAACAGAAAAAGTTGTTATGCCAAAAATGGAGGGAGCACTAATTGTTGCAGAGGGAGCTAATAACGCAGAGGTAAAAACGAATATAATTCAAGCTGTAGAAGCACTAACTGGTTTAGCTACACATAAAATACAAGTGTTAGAAATGAAATCTGATGTAAATTAAGGAGGAAAAAATGAAGATGTTTGTTAAGAAAAATCAAGTTATTGTTTTTGTTTTGGCATTATTACTAGTAACAGCAGGGTACTTAGGAGCAGGAACAGGGAACTCAAATGAAGTTTTAGAAACAAATGCTAATCAAATTACAGAGCTTGGTAGTGTTAATGAAGTAGATGAAAATGAAACATTAGGTGATGCGACTTTGGTAAATGGTACAGCTCTTGTGCCAAATGAGAGTGAAAACGAAAATATAATTTCAACAAATAGTAATACAATTAATGAAAATGTAGTTGGTAATAATGTAATAAGTAATAATCAAAGTCAAAAAGATGATTATTTTGCAAGTTCTAAATTACAAAGAGAAAATATGTATTCACAATCTTTGGAAAGCTACCAAAAGATTATAAATAGTGCAGAAATTTCTGCTGAACAAAAAAGTATTGCTCAAAATGAAATTGTCAGAATTAATAATGAAAAAAATGCGATAATGATAATAGAGAATTTAATTGTTTCAAAAGGTTTTAGTGATGTTGTTATTTTTATAAACAATAATAGTGTAAATGTAGTTGTAAAAGAAGATAAGCTTTCTGCTGATGGTGTTGCACAGATACAAAATATTGTGTCTAGAGAATTGGGGGTTGATATTGCAAATATTCATATTTCTTGTAAATGATTTTGTTGCTCTTTTCTTTTTAGGGTAGCTGTCCCCAAATAAGAATTAGCTAAAATTTATTTGGGGACTCTTCTACTGTTATTATTATGGCACTATATTTCTTTAAGTTTTATATTTTTAATGTGGTTTAGTTATTTCCGCTAAGTGTTCGGCTTGTTTTTTTTGCTCTTCTGGGGGAAGCCATTTGTGGCAGGAACATACAAATTCACCATATTTGGTGGCATCTTCTTTTAATTTTAAATGAAATCTATTTTTTCTCATAATTTTTTAATTCTCCTTTTTTATTTGTTATGTACATTTTTGCAATTTTTATTCAAGTATGAATTAAATTTAACAAAAAGCGGAATAACGTTAATAGCATTGAAAATAACAATAATCGTGCTATTGATATTAGCAGGAGTAGTTTAAGCTGGATTTGCACAATTGAATGAAATTCAATTATCTGCTTATTTGTATAAAAATAAAAAATTTACATCTATATAGTATTTACGAACAAGTAGGAAAATGTCGAAACTTGCGATGAAAAGTGGCGGTTGAAGTATTTACTTTTGAAAAATTGTATAGTAAAATAAAAACATATTAATTTCAAAATGCAACTTAGAAAAGACAGAGAGAATCAATGGCGGGTCAGTCAAAATTATCAATGTAGTTTATAAGAAAAGTAATAACAGGATGTGGTTTTTTATACTGTGAGACGAGTATTTGCAAAAGTATTGATATTGGGGACAATTTAAGTTACAATGGAGGTAAGAAAATATGGAGCAAGAAGAAAAAAGTAATAAACCAAAGAATGATGTAATATTTAAAAATCTATTTTCAAAAGTTGGAGATGGTGAATATGGCAATAGCGCAAAACAAATTAGTAGAAAAGGCACAAAAAGAATATGAATACTTAACAGGAGATGAAGCAACAAAGAGATGGCAATTTTTAAGAGAAAAAGCAATACTAGATGAAAGAGCAGCATATATTAATGGAAAGACAAGAGGAAAGGAAGAGGGAGAAGCTCATGGGAGAATAAAAATAGCAACAGAGATGATGAAAAATAATATAAACATTGATATTATAGTAAAGTGTACTGGTTTAAATAAAAAAGATTTAGAAAAATTGTTTTTGAAAAAAGTGTAGATAGATTTAATTCCTTTACTTATTTAAGCTTTTTGTATTTTTTATTCATATTTTGTTGACAATATAAATTAATAAATATACAATAATATTAATTTATATTCGAAAGATTAAATAAGGGGGAATAAAAAATTGAAAAGCCAGAGTGGAATTAATATGGTTGCAGTTATTATAGGTGTTATAATTGGGCTTATAATAGTTGCTGTTGGTGGATTTTTAATTTTGTCTAGTGGTAATGATGAGCCAACTGTGCCACCTGTAACAGAAGAACAACCAATGGAAGATAATGAAATTACAGAGGAAGAAAAATTACCAATAGAAGATTATTTAGAGAAAATTGCATATGTTGCAATAAATGGAGAATTAGCAAATTCTGCTGGAACTACTGGAACAGAGGCTAGTACTATTTCACAAGAGCAGGCAATGATTTATATGGCAACTATGGATTTAGAGCCAGAGGAAATTAGTGGTGGCAATTTAAATAATGCTAATACAATTAATAATAGTGGAAATGGTAATTTGCCAAATATGAATTTGTCAAATACTAATAATATTACGAATAATTCACTTTCAAATATACCAGTTACAAATACACTAAATTCAAATATTGTAGGAAACACAATAGATAATACAATAACAAATGTAGGAGGAAATACAGTAGCTTCTCAAAATACATGGCCACATTCAGAGGAAACTATACAAGATGCACTTTTTGAGATTTTTGGACAACAATTAGAAAATTTATCACAAATTTTACAAGCAACACCTATTGAGGACAATATTGTTTTACCAAGAATTATTCAAATTGAAGATATGACAAAAAGCAATGGAATATATACAGTTTTATATACAGCATGTTTACCAACAGCAGAGGATATACAAAATGGTACAAATATATATGGGTTAACACAATATTCTATTCAAGTTAAGTTTGAAAAAAATGACAATCCATTATACAGTGATTACAAATTATCAACTATGAATATTGTAAGTGAGACTACACCAATTGCATATCATATATCATATGTAGATGGAAAATATGGTGTAATAGATAATAATGGAATAGTTATAATAGAGGCAAAATATTCAAGAGTAGTACTTCCAAATAGCTATGTTGGATTATTTATTTGCTACACAGATGATACTACGCCACCAGTATTTTTAAATGAAAGAGGAGTTACACAATTTAAAGATTTTGACAGTGCAAGTTTAATTCAAGCAACATCAGATTCAGAAGCTACATGGTATGAAGATAATATAATATTAGTACAAAAAGATGGATTCTATGGCGCAGTAGATTATAAAGGACAAGTTATATATGATGTAGAATACCAAGCAATAGAACCACTTGGATATGAAAGAGAAAAATTAGTGCTAACAAAAGATGGAGCACAAGCATTAGCAGATACACATGGAAATATATTATCAGATTTTGCTTATACTGAAATAGGAATTCTAGGAGTAGATTTTGATTCAACTGTTTTAGTAACACCTACTAGAACTCAAGAGCAAGTAATAGAAATGATGCAACAAAATGATTATATAATAGGACAGTCAGCAGCAGGAACATATACAATCTTAGAAACCAAAAGTGCAAATGAACCAGTACCTGCAATAATGAGTACAAATGCAAAAGAATATCAAATGACAATAGGGACATGGCAATTAGCATTATTAGACAATGTAATACCAGTATATGTAAAACAGGTACAATAATAATAGAGAAAAGAGCTATTTATACTAATTAAGTGTAGATAGCTCTGTCATTGTTATTAAAATCGGAAAAATATTATGAAACAACAAAAAACGAAGAAAAAGAGAGATAAAAAGAGAAAACTAAGATTAAATCGGTTAAAACACCATAAAATAGAATTTGAAAACCTTCACAAAAAAGGTATAATTATATTCGAAAGGTCAAAGAAAGTCAAAGTCAAAATGAGGTGATAGAAATGAGAATCTCTGATACCATAGAAGAATTTATAAAAAGCCTATTTAATGATGACGATTTTATAGAAATACAAAGAAACGAACTTGCAGAGTATTTTAATTGTGTTCCTTCACAAATAAATTATGTAATATCTACAAGGTTTAGCCCAAGTCAACGGATATTATGTAGAAAGTAAAAGAGGCGGTGGAGGTTATATTAAAATTAAAAAAATTAATGTAACAAAAAGCAATTATTTAATGCATATAATTACTAGTATTGGAGAGAAAATAAGTAGTAATGAAGTAGACATTTTTATAAGCAATTTTATATCATACAATATAATTACAGAAAAGGAAGCAAAGCTTTTAAAAGTCGCAACAAGCGATAATGTACTTACTCTTGGTACAGATGTAAAAGATAAAATAAGAGCAAATATTTTTAAAAACATGCTACTAAATTTAGTAGATGATTAATTAAAAAGGAGTTGATTTATTATGTTATGTCAAAATTGTAATCAAAATGAAGCAAATGTTAGATATACACAAATTATAAATGGAGAAAAAAAGGAGATGTTTCTTTGTGATAAATGCAGTAGAGAACTTGGAATTGATAATATGAAATTAAGCTTACCGATAGATTTTTCTAGTTTCTTTGGAGATTTATTAAGCGAATATGATAGTGCATTTATGCCATTATTGCAAGAGCCAAATGAACTTAAATGCGATAAATGTAATATGACATATAGCGAATTTATGGAACTTGGAAAATTTGGATGCGATAATTGTTATAATGCTTTTTCAAGCAGAATTGACCCAATTTTAAAAAGACTACAAGGAAGTAATAGATATACAGGAAGAAAAGCTCAAATGAATGAAGCAAATGAAAAAGAAGTAGCAGTAAATCCCCAAAAACAAGATACAAAAGAAGACAAACTTACAAAACTAAAAGAAGAACTAAAACAATTAGTGCAAGAAGAAAAATACGAAGAAGCAGCAAAAGTAAGAGATGAAATTAAGAAATTGGAGGTGCAAGAATAATGATAAATTGGTATTTGCAATCTGGAAAAGATTCAGATGTTGTAACAAGTTCTAGAATAAGAATTGCAAGAAACATAAAAAATAGTAAATTCGACATTATATCATCAAAAGAAGAAAAAGAAAAAATATTAATTAAAATAGAAGAAATAGCACCTAAAATTGGATATGGATTAAAATTTATAAAATTAAAAGATATTGATGATTTAACTAAATTAAGTTTAATTGAAAAGCACTTAATTAGTCCAGATTTTGCAGTAGATAAGCACGATGAAGGTGCAATACTTATAAATAATGATGAAAATATTTGCATAATGATAAATGAAGAAGACCACATACGAATTCAAGTATTTGCATCAGGTTTAGAACTTGATAATTTATTAAATTTAGCAGGAGAAATTGAAGCAAAAATTGGAAAGCTTGTTAATTATGCATTTAATGATAAATATGGATATTTAACTGAATGCCCAACAAATGTAGGAACTGGAATGAGAGCATCTGTTATGGTTCATCTTCCAGCATTAACTGCAACAGGTAATATAAATAAAGTTTTAGAAGTTGTTAATGATTTTGGAATGAATATTAGAGGTTTGTATGGAGAAGGCAGTGATACACAGGGTAATATGTATCAAATTTCTAATAAACAATCACTTGGAATTTCTGAAAAAGAAATTGTAAATAACCTAAAATTAATAACAAGTAAAATTATTGAACAAGAAAGAACCGCAAGAAAATATTTAGCAAAAAGATCAATAGAATTAGAAGATAGATTATATAGAGCATATGGTATTTTAATAAATTGTAGAAAAATAAGTTCAGAAGAAGCAAAAAAATTGCTATCAGATGTTAAATTAGGTACAGATTTGGGAATAATTAAAGAGATGAACGATTTAAAAGTAAATAAATTAGATCTTTACACAAAACCTGCAAATTTACAATTATACCTAGGACAAACATTAAACGAAAACGAACGAGACATAGAAAGAGCAGAGGTTATAAAGAAAATATTAAATGAAAACTAAAAGGAGGGATTAATTATGTATTATAAATTTACAAGTAGAGCACAAAAAGCCTTAGAAATTGCCGATGAAATAGCAATAGAACTTGGACATAATTATGTTGGAACAGAACATATTTTATATGGTTTAGCAAAAGAAGGGGTAGGAGTTGCAAGTAAGGTACTAGAAGAACAAAACATAACAGCAGATGACATATTAGCTAAAATAGAAGAATTAATAGGAAGAGAAGAAAAACTAGAACAAGGAACACTTGGATTTACTCCACGTACTAAAAGAGTTATAGAAAATTCATTTAGAGAAGCAAAAAGACTAGGCTCAGACTATATTGGAACAGAACACTTACTTATAGGTCTTATGAGAGAAGGAGATAGCGTGGCTGTAAGAATATTACTAGATTTAAATTTGAACATAGAAAAACTTTATACAGAAATAATAAAAGTATTAAATGAATATGATGGAGCAAATATGCCAGAAAAAAGTTCAAAAGAAAAATCACATACAAGTTTTAATTCAACACCAACACTTAACCAATTTGGAAATGACTTAACAAAACAAGCAGAAGAAGGAAGACTAGATCCGGTTATAGGTAGAAAAAGTGAAACAGAAAGAGTTGTACAAATTCTATCTAGAAGAACAAAAAATAATCCTTGTTTAATAGGTGAACCAGGAGTTGGTAAAACAGCAGTTGTTGAAGGATTAGCTGAAAAAATAATATCAGGGAATGTGCCTGAAATACTTAAAAATAAAAGAGTTGTAAGTATAGATATTTCATCAATGGTGGCAGGAGCAAAATATAGAGGAGATTTTGAGGAAAGAATAAAAAAATCTCTAAATGAAGCTAAAAAGGCAGGAGATGTAATTCTATTTATAGACGAAATTCATACAATAGTTGGAGCAGGCTCAGCAGAAGGCGCAATAGATGCAGCCAATATTTTAAAACCACTTTTGGCAAGAGGTGAAATACAAGTAATTGGTGCAACAACATTAAATGAATACAGAAAATATATAGAAAAAGATAGTGCACTAGAAAGAAGATTTCAACCAATAATGGTAAGTGAGCCAAGTAGTGAAGATACTATACAAATTTTAAAAGGAATAAGAGATAAATATGAAGCACATCATAATGTTAAAATAAGTGATGAAGCAATAAAACAAGCAGTTGAACTATCTGTAAGATATATAAATGATAGATTTTTACCAGACAAAGCAATAGATGTAATAGATGAAGCATCATCTAGAGCAAGACTTGCAAGCTATACTGAACCAGAAAAATTAAAAAAACTAGAAGAAGAATTACAAGTCCTAGCAAAAGAAAAAGAAGAAGCAATAGCAGTTCAAGATTTTGAAAAAGCAGCAGTATTAAGAGACAAAGAAAGAACAGAAAAAGAAAAGATAGACAAAGAAAGAGAAAAATGGAAAGAAAAAAGCTCTAAAAAGGTAATTAATATAACAGAAGAAGATATAGCAAATGTAATTTCAAATTGGACTGGAATTCCAGCAACTAAAATAAGTCAAACAGAAAATGAAAAACTAAAAAAATTAGAAGAAACACTTCATAAAAGAGTAATAGGACAAGAAGAGGCTGTAACAGCAGTAGCAAAAGCAATAAGAAGAGGAAGAGTTGGCTTAAAAGATCCAAAAAGACCAATAGGCTCATTTCTATTTTTAGGACCAACAGGTGTTGGTAAAACAGAATTATCAAAAGCATTAGCAGAAGCAATGTTTGGAAATGAAGATTCTATGATAAGAGTAGATATGTCTGAATTTATGGAAGGACATTCAGTATCTAAACTTATAGGTTCACCTCCTGGATATGTAGGATATGATGAAGCAGGAGGACTAACAGAAAAAATAAGAAGAAAACCATATTCTGTAATATTGTTTGATGAAATAGAAAAAGCACATCCAGATGTTATGAACATATTACTTCAAATTCTAGAAGATGGTAGGCTAACAGATGGAACAGGCAGAACCGTGGACTTTAAAAATTCTGTAATAATAATGACATCAAATGTTGGAGCAAGACTAATTTCGGAAAATAAAACACTAGGATTTGGAACTCCTGATGCAAACAAAGAAAAAGAAGAAGAAAATAAATATGAAGAAACTAAAAAACAAGTAATGGCAGAATTAAAGAAAACGTTTAGACCAGAATTTATAAACAGGATAGACGAAATAATAGTATTCCATAAATTAACAAAGAACGAAATTAATGAAATTATAGATCTAATGCTAAAAGAAACTAAAAAGAGATTAGAAGCACAAGGCATAGAAATTTCGCTAGATAAATCTGTAAAAGAATTAATAGCTAAAAAAGGAACAGATGAAGCTTATGGAGCAAGGCCTTTAAGAAGAGCAATTCAAAGTTACTTAGAAGACAAATTAGCAGAAGCAATACTAGATGGACAATTACAAAAAGGAGTAAAAGCAAAAGTTTCAGCAAAAGATGATCAAATAGAAATAAAAACTAAATAACACTTTTGGCTTTTACAATAATTCTGCCACCAGTAAGATTATTACATGTTAATAAAGTAAGTTCTGTTACATTAGGACTAGAAGGTAATGTGCAAGATATATCATTAATATTAGTTTCATATTTATCAATAACAATATATTTTTGCATTTTACCATTCTTACTGTAAAGCTCAATTTCATCATTAATGTTTAATTTAGATAAATTACCAAAAAAACGACTATCATTATAATTGTGAGCCGCAATACAAAGATTTCCTACTTCATTAGCATTAGGGCCAGAAAATCTACATGGAGCAATTTTTAATAATTCATCATCTATTTTAGAAAGTATTGGGTAGCTAATTTTAATTTTATCTATTTTAATAATACCAATAATAGAAAAAATATCATCTTCTACTACAATATTTTCTTGAACTGTATTTTCGTAAGTATTAGCATAGAGCTTAGCAATGTCATAATTATTATATAAGTTATTATACATATTAGATTTTGTATAATCTATGTAAAAAGAATAACTCATATATATTAAAGAAGAAAATAGTACAGTAATAGATGCAAAAAATAAAATAATGAATATATACTTTTTATTTATACTTTTATTTTTTATATTGGAATTATCCATAACTTTCTCATGAACTGTATTTATTTTATTTTTACCATTATACTTTGAAATTAATATCTGATTCATAAAAATATTTTTTGCAAAATTCGACAAATATATACACAATAATAAATATAAAAAATGTGTTCATTGTGTAAATTTTAAAAAAAAGGTATTGACAAAAGGGTATAATGGTTATAATATAATATGCAGTTAGCACTCGGGAATATAAAGTGCTAAAAGAGGTGATTAAAATGAAGTTTGACGATAGAAAAAAAAGAATATTGCAAGCTATAATAGAAGAATATATAGGAACAGCTTTGCCAGTTAGTTCATCAACTCTTGTGGATAATTATGGAATGAGTTTAAGTAGTGCCACAATAAGAAATGAAATGGCAAATCTAGAGCAAAATGGCTATATAGAAAAGCCTCATACATCAGCAGGAAGAATTCCATCAGCAAAAGGATATAGATTCTATGTAGACGAATTATTAAAAGATGACAATATAAGTTTTGATGAAATTCAATATATAAAAAAATGCTTGCAAACAAATGCCAATGCAATAGAAGAACTTACAAAAATTGCGACACATACATTATCTGAAATAACACATTATACATCACTAGCAATTGGACCAAAAACAGAAACACATACAATTATAGATATTAAATTTGTTTTACTTGGCACAAGATTATTAATGGCAGTAATACTTACAGATACGGGAATTATAAAAGAAACAATAATCAAATTTGACCAAGATATAACAGATCTTCAAGTTGAAAAACTAAATTATGTTTTCAATAGCAAGCTAAGAGGTAAAACATTAGGTGAAATAGACTTACCAATGCAAGAATTAATAATGTCAGAGATGTCATATGAATTAAAAATAATAAAACCAATAATTCAAGAAATTAACAAAGTGGTAAAAGAAAACTACGATGTATACTTAGAAGGCAGAAATAAAGTATTTGACTTCCCAGAATTTAGCGACTTAGACACCGCAAGAAAGTTATTAAATATATTAGATACAAAAGAACTAGTATCTAGCATATTAGACTCGGCCTCAGAAAATAATATTGCAGTTTATATAGGAAATGAAAATGAATATGATGAACTAAAAAATTTAAGTGTAATAGTATTTAAAAACACACTTAGAGATAAAGATTTAGGAGCTATTGGTATTATTGGACCAACAAGAATGGATTATTCAAAAGTAATTTCTGTTATGAAATATATAAATTCAATTCTACATGAAAAATGGAAAAAGCTAGATGATGATTATAATATTTAGAAAGAAGGTATGTAAATGGAAGAAAATGAAAATGTAGAAAAGGTGCCAGAGGCAAATGAAGTACAGCAACCAAAAAATGAGTTAGAGGAAAAAATAGCGATACTTGAAAAAGAAGCAGAAGAAACAAGTGATAGGCTAAAAAGAATAATGGCAGAATTTGAAAATTACAAAAAAAGAAATTTAAAAGAAAAAGAAATGCAATATAATTCAATTCTAGCAGATGTAATAAATTCTTTATTACCAGTAATAGATAACTTAGAAAAAGCAGTAACGGCAGAAACACAAGATACACAATATAAACAAGGAGTAGAAATGGTATTAAAGCAATTGTTAGATGTACTAGAAGGATTTGGAGTTAAAAAAATAGAAGCAGTAGGAAAACCATTTGATCCAGAACTTCATGATGCAATAAGCCATGTAGAAGACGAAAATCTTGGTGAACAAATTGTAAAAGAAGAGTTCAGAACAGGATACATAATAGGCGATAAAGTCATAAGACATTCAATGGTTATAGTTGCAAATTAAAATAGTTTATAATTGTACTTAATGTAAAAAAGCATTAATGCAATAACAAATATATTAAACAAAAGAAATTAATTAAAAGTAAACAAATATGGTAGCGGAAGCCCAAATTATCCGCAAATAAAAGGAGGAATTTAAAATGTCAAAAATAATAGGAATTGACTTAGGAACAACAAACTCATGTGTAGCAGTTATGGAAGGGGGAGAACCAGTAGTTATACCAAATCCAGAAGGAAATAGAACAACACCAAGCGTTGTGGCATTTTCTAAAAATGGAGAAAGACTAGTTGGACAAATAGCAAAACGTCAAGCAGTAACAAACCCAGATCATACAATAATTTCAATAAAAAGAGACATGGGAACAGATAGAAAAGTAAAAATAGGTGATGATGAATTTACACCACAAGAAATATCAGCAATGATATTACAAAAAATAAAGGCAGATGCTGAAAACTATTTAGGGCAACAAGTAACACAAGCCGTTATAACAGTACCAGCATATTTTAGTGACAGCCAAAGACAAGCAACAAAAGATGCCGGAAGAATTGCTGGACTTGAAGTTTTAAGAATTATAAACGAACCAACAGCAGCAGCATTAGCATATGGAATGGATAAAGAAGATACAGATCAAAAAATAATGGTATATGACTTAGGTGGAGGAACATTCGATGTATCTATACTAGACATTGGAGATGGTGTATTTGAAGTTCTTGCAACAAGTGGAAATAACAGACTAGGTGGAGATGATTTTGACCAAAGAATTATAGACTTTTTAGTAGATGAATTTAAAAAAGCAGAAGGAATAGATTTAAAAGCAGATAAAATGGCTATGCAAAGACTAAAAGAAGCAGCAGAAAAAGCAAAAATAGAATTATCTGGAATGCAACAAACAAATATTAATCTTCCATTTATCACAGCTGATAGCACAGGACCAAAACATTTAGATGTAACACTAACAAGAGCAAAATTTGAAGATTTAATTAAAGACTTAGTAGATAGCACAACAGGACCTGTTAATCAAGCATTAAAAGATGCTGGACTTACAAGTGACAAAATAGATAAAGTATTACTAGTTGGTGGATCTACAAGAGTTCCATTAGTTCAAGAAACAGTTAAGAAAATTACAGGAAAAGAACCACATAAAGGAATAAACCCAGATGAATGTGTTGCAATAGGTGCCGCAATTCAAGGTGGTGTACTTTCAGGAGATGTTAAAGACCTAGTATTACTAGATGTAACACCACTATCATTAGGTATTGAAACATATGGTGGAGTATTTACAAAGTTAATAGAAAGAAATACAACAATACCAACTAAAAAATCACAAGTATTCTCAACAGCAGCAG
>CAMMLS010000003.1 GCA_946497775.1 uncultured Clostridium sp. | reverse complement strand
TGGAGCAACACCTTAAACGAAAGGTCAAGGCTGCTCGCCGTCTTTCACCTAGGTGGCTTGAAATATATAGTAATATATATTCTAGATAAATGGCTATCCACGACAGAACCCGGCTTACAGATTTACTTATATTACATGACCAATACAAGGAGACGCCTTGCATTGGTCTTTAATTTTATATTGCATTTATATAATTAATATGATATTATCATCATAAGGTAAAACTTAAACTTATAAAAAAGGAAAATAAAATATGAAAAAATCAACTATTTTTTGGATTGCATTATTAGTTGGAGTGCTATTAGGAATAATTATATTTAGATTGGTCGAAATATATGATGAAAATAGAAATATGAATAGATTAGAAAATTATATTGCAGTAGCTAATAATACATTGGTAAATGTCTCATCAAATATAACAGAGCCCGAAGATAACATACCTAATAATGATATAGATAATTATTTAGAAAAATACTTTTCCCCCAATATAGTAAGAAGTGTAGATAAAGTTTCAGCAGTAATTAAAGAAGGAACACTAACTAGAAAGGGTGTAACAGTAATTATAACAGACGACAATAATCCACCTTATGCAGATTATGCAGATGACTTTTATTTATATATAAAGAAAAATAATGAGTGGAAACCATATAGAATAGTAAATTATTTTTATTCTCCAAGCGAAATTGCAACTATTCCTACATTTGAAAGAATTAAGGAACAAAAAATAAATTGGACTGGATTATATGGCGAATTAGATAATGGTGAATATTTATTATTAATGTCAGTTCCAACAGAACATGATTATGAAAAAAATTTATTTGGTGTAGAGTTTACAATTGAATAATGTAAATATAATAAATGATGTGATAATTTATATTACATCATTTATTACTGAGTCACCGAGTTTTATAGGTAGTTATAATTGTCGTAAAAAGTCGAAAGATGGTGGAAAAAACTGGAACATTTTTCGGGTTTTATATTGACTTAAACTTAACCATGTGATATTATTCTCTTTGAAAAAACGACATAAAATGGCAAAACTAATATTAAGGGGATTTTATGCTAACTAAAAAAATATATAGTGTTGTTCCAAATTCTATAAATTTATTATTAATTTAGTAAAAAAAGGTTACCGGTGTCCTTTTAAAACTTAAAAAATATTTAATAAAGGAGGAATTATTATGAAAAATAATTTCGTTTTTAAGTTAGTCACTACACTTTTGATTATTTTAATGTTTTCATTAAGTATTTCAATTTTTAGTGTTAGTGCAACAACAGAAGAGATTACTGAAAACCAAACAGTGGAAGAAGTAGTACAAGAAGAAAAAATCTTGATGTATGATGCCGAAACAGGAGAGACTACGGAGATTGATATGGAACAAATAAGACAAAATATAATTATGACATATAGTAATAATAACATTCAATTAAATAGACTTCCTGCATATATTCCCAATTCAAATTTAGAAATTAATAATGGTGAATATGATATAGCTCCTAATGCAAGCAGTTCAGATTTTCATTTGATTTCAGAAATAAATGCGTTTCCCAATACTGCTATATGTAGAGTAGGATCTAATGGGGGAAATGGAAGTGGATTTTTAATCGGGCCTAATTTACTCTTAACAAACGCACATTGTGTTATGAATGAAAAAGATAACAGCATATATGCTGAGTGGATAGCTTATCCAGGCTTTAATAATAAAGATGTTTATGAACCAGGCATGCAAGCAGGTTGGTCTAAAATTATTTATTCTTCTAATTGGTTAAATTCTCATAGTGATGAAGATGATTGGTGTTTGTGTATTTTACAAGAAGATTTAGGAAATAAAATGGGATATTTTGGCGCAGTAGCATATGGAACTGAAGCTGAAATGAATAATCTTGAAGTTAGGGCTGTTGGTTATCCTGACGAATATGGAGATTCATATGATCAATATTATACATTAGGAAGAATCAAAACGACTTTTAGTGGAAAATTTGATATGACAACACCATTAGCAGATGGAATGAGTGGCGGACCAATAACTACAACCGCAGATACAGGTACAATTATTGGAATAGCAAAAGGAAATTATAAATATAGACCAAATACATATATAGGTGTAAGAATTACTCAAACCATCATAGACGTAATAAGAACATATAGGTAACATTCTCATCATAGAAATTACGAGGAGGAAAAATGAAAAAACTAATAATTATTGTCATTGTACTATTAATTGGAATTATTCTAGGAATATTATTATTTAATTTTAAGGAAATAGATAATGATAATAAAAATATTTTAAACTCTTATAATGGTATAAATAATATTAATAAAAACATATTAAAACCAATTAATAATATAAACTATAACGAAAACCATAAAGAAGATACAGAAAGAAGCATAGATAAAGTTTCCGCCGTAGTTAAAGAAGGAACACTAACTAGAAAGGGAGTAACCGTAATTATAACAGATAATAATATTATACCATACACACATTATGGTAAAGATTTCTATCTATATATACAGATAGATGGAAAGTGGAAAGCAGTTAAACCGCTAGATTATATGGCTTCTTCTAATGAACTTGGGCATGTTCCTACATATGAAAAAAATACTGAAAAAGAAATTAATTGGGATGAACTCTATGGAGAACTAAATAACGGAACATACTTATTATTAATGACGGCAGTTCCAACAGAACATGATTATGAAAAAAATTTATTTGGTGTAGAGTTTACAATTGAATAATGTAATAAAGGATGTAATAGTTTAAATTACATCCTTTATTATATTTTGCATATCTCTTGGAATAGGAGCAATATACTGAGCAGCTTTGCCGGTTATTGGGTGAATAAATTTTACTTTATATGAGTGAAGCGCTTGCCTTGAAATTAGGGGCGATGTCTCATTGTATAAAGTATCTCCTAGTATTGGATGACCAATATATTTTGAGTGTACACGTATTTGATGAGTTCTTCCGAGTCTCTAATTTAAATTCTACAATGCAATAATTTTCTTTATTTTCTATTAGTTTAAAGTGAGTTATAGCAATTTCTCCGCTTTCTTGATTTATGCACCTTTCTATAATGCTATTCTCTTTTCTTGATATTGGAGCATTTATTGTACCAGAATTTTGCTGCAAATTTCCTTGCAATATTGCAATATATGTTTTTTCAAATGTTTTATTTTTCATTTGAGCAATTAAACATTCTTGTATATATTCATTTTTGGCAAATATAACAATACCGGAGGTATCTTTATCTATTCTATTTACTGGTCTTATTTTTGTTTGTATATTATTTTTATTATAATAATATTGAACACCATTGGATAAACTATCTGTATAATGTGAGCAAGATGGATGAACTGGCATGTTAGCAGGTTTATTTATTACTATATAATATTCATCCTCATAAATTATATCTAAATCAATTTTGGTTTCAACAATGTTTTCGGATTTTTCCTTAAAGTCGATTTGTACTGCTATTATATCATTAGAATTTAATGGATAATCTAAATATACATTATTACTCCCATTAATATATATAGATTTGGCTTTTTTAAGTTTTGTAATTAATCTACCTGAAATATTCCATTTGTTTTTTAGCACTTGCCTTAGAGTAGAATATTCATTGTTTTTTATTTCATATTTTAATACCATATTAGCACCTCAATAATATTATTATATAATCATTTCATTAAGAGTTCAAGATAAAAAATTTGTTGATTTATGTCTTACTATATTGTATAATATTTTAGTCTGAGGAGGAATAAAATGAATGCAATTATAGGAATAACTAAAAAAATGAAGGTTATTATAATATTATGTGTTTTATTTTTTATAGGAATAGTGTCTTTTTTGTTTTTAATGTATGGACCAATTCCAACATTTAGAGAGTGGTTAATTACAACTGCAATGACTACAATGAATCATCAATATTTAGCTACATGGTTTTATAGTGATGAAACAATAGCAGAAGTAATGGATAAACATAAAGTAATAGAAGTTTCTGAAAATACCAATTTGGATTTAATAAGTAATGAACCAATTGTAGTAGAATTAGAAGAAGAAAAACCAACATATGCAAATGAATATGAAAGACAAGTTTTGGAAAATCCAACACATGCAGACTATAAAATAATTCCAATAGAAGGAGACACATATTCTGGATATTTAGCAGTGATTTATGACCCTTCACGTGTAAGAGCAGTTGCTACAAAAAATTTAGGAAAATCTGGGCAATATTTAACAAAAATGGCAGAAGAAAATAATGCTATTGTAGCAATAAATGGTGGAGGTTTTGATGACCCAAACCACAACAGTAGTGGAGGAACACCACTTGGAACAACAATTGTAGAGGGTAAAGTTCTAACAGATTATAATTATTTAAACTCGACTGGTGGAATAATTGGATTTACAGAAGATAATAAACTATTTTTAGGTAAAATGTCAACACAAGAAGCTGTTGATATGGGAATAAGAGATGCAGTTTCACATGGCCCATTTTTAATTGTAAACCGGAAAATCTTCGTTTATAAAAGGAAATGGCGGATGGGGAAATGCCCCAAGAACAGCAATAGGCCAAAGACAAGATGGAATTGTACTATTTTTAGTATTAGATCGGAAGAACAATATCAAAACCTGGTGCAGATATGAGAGATTTAACCGAAATAATGGAAAATTACGGAGCATATAATGCAGCAAATCTAGATGGGGGAACATCTAGTGCTATGGTTGTTAATAATGAAATAATTAATGATCCAATAGATAGCACAGGTGCACATAAAACAAGACCGATTGCTACTGGATTTATTTTAGAGGCAAAAACTGAAAATTAAAGGAATAAATTTATAATACTTACATACCATACAATTAGAGGTGATTAATTGTATGATAAAAATGATAGACTTACCATACGCTTTAACAGATTTAGAACCATATTATTCAGAAGAAACTTTAAAGCTTCATTATGAAGTTCTATATAAGGGATATGTAGACAATACAAATAAAACACACGAAAAATTAATTTTAGCAAGAAATAACAATGATTTTAGTAATATAAAATGTTTAGAAAAGAATTTAAGCTTTTTTGGATCAGGAGCAATTTTGCATAAATTATTTTTTGAGAATTTAACTCCTGCACATAAAGATATTCCAAATCTTACATTAATGCAACAGATAATACATGATTTTGGAAGTTATGCTAAATTTAAAAATCAATTCATAGCAGCAAGTATAGCGGTTGAAGCATCTGGATGGTGCTTACTTGTATGGGTGCCAGAATTTAATAGATTAGAAATTTTGCAATGTGAAAAACATCAAGATTTAACTTTGTGGGGATGTAAGCCATTATTAGTTTTAGACATGTGGGAACATTCATATTATTTACAGTATAAAACAAATAGAGAAAGCTATATAAATGCAATTTGGAATATTATAAATTGGGAAGTTGTAAGTAATAGATTCAAGAGTAGGTAAAAATACCTACTCTTGAATCTATTTTTTATATTTTTATTTTTGATTTAAATTTATCATTTTGTATTAATCCTAACAATAGCCAAAAAATAGGTGCAACACCGATTGTACTTATATTGAAGAATGCTTGTACTAAATAAGCAATAATAGCTACTGAAAAAAGCAAAGTTATTTTATTTGTGAAAATATCTTTTTGTTTTTCTAATATTTTATATATAAATAATAAGTACACAAATAAACCAGGAATGCCAATTGTAACTGCATATTGTAAATACTCATTATGAGCTTTATCTGCAATAACTCCACTAGCTTTACAACAATTATACATATCTTGTGGCAAATAATATGCACCTGCATAAGCAAAAGTATCTGGACCAAAACCAATTAAAGGATTAAAAGAAATAAGTTTTATTGCCATTTTCCATATTCCAATTCTTCCACTTCCAGTAGTATCTATTAATTCTCCATTTTCTATAGTTTGATATATATCGGTACCTGTTTGAAATATTTTCGAATTTAATTTATTAGACATACTAAAAATTTCAGGTGATTTATATATGAAAGCAAAAATAACTATAAATAGGCATATTATATGTAAAGTCCTTATATACATGTATTTATTAGCATTTTTAACAACATATATTAATCCTATTATACTTGCGACGGCAAGTCCTACCCATGCACTTCTTGCAAGACTGGCTATTAATGCCAAAAAAGTTAATCCACTAAAAAAAAGATATCTTTTTTTAGAATTATTTATATATATCGCCATAAAAATGGGCACAACCATTGATAAAAAGCTACCAAAAAAGTTGCTATTTCCAAAAGTAGATGTAGAATAACTAGATAAATGTTTAATATTAAATATATGGTATATTGGGAATATATTATAGTATTGTAAAATACCAATTATACATACAAAAACTATTATAAATATAGAATATTTTCGTATTTTTTCGTTATATTCAAAATAATATTTTGCTGTGTAATATGTTAAAATATATACACAAAACATTAGTAATCCTTCTAATCTGTTACCAGTTCCAATAATTGATACAAAAGGTTTTATGGAAAAAATTGTACTAATAAATAATATAACTAAAAGCACTAGCAAAGTTTTATCTATTTTATCAAATTTTAATTCATTTCTTTTTTTAAATAACGCTATAAAAAGTGTTATACCACAGCCTAATAGTATAACATATCTAACTATGTTATATAAAGGAAATATATCGGCTGGAAGTGTAGCAACAGGTACAATAAACATTATTATATATAATACTTTATTAAAGATTGTATTTGTCATTTTTTCTTCTCCTTTGTTTGGTTTATATTATCATTATAAATTAATAAAATCAAGGCAATTTTTAAAATTTATTTATATTAAATGACATTAATTAACATAACATCATAAAATAGTAAAGAGAGGAGGGGAATATGTTAAAAGACAAAAAAATAGGATTTATAATTACAGACTCTTTCTATAATTTTCAAAAAATTATACCTAAAATTAAACAATTAGTAAAAAGAGGGGCAAAAATACTACCTATTATTTCAATAAACACTAAAAATGAAAAAATAAATAAATTTATAGAAGAAATAAAATTAATTACGTCTAATGAGCCAATAAGTTCTATTGAGGAGGCTTTAAATGTAGTTACAGATATTATTGTAGTTGCTCCGTGTAATGGAAATACAATAGCTAAATTAGCTAATAATATAGAAGACACACCTGGTACAGTAGCAATTCAATCAAACTTGAAAAACGAAAAAAATATAGTTATTGCATTATCAGCTAATAATGCACTATCCGTAAATGCTGTAAATATAGGAGTATTATTAAATAGAAAACATTTTTATTTTGTACCTGTAAGACAGAATAATCCAATAACAAAACCATATGCATTATCATTTGATATAGAATATTTAATTCCTACAATTGAGCATGCACTATATGAAAAACAAATTCAACCTATGCTTTTATAAAAGATTTTTTTCAAAGGTATTGACAAGAACGAATGTTTGCATTATAATAAAAATATAAAGAGAAAATTTGTTCGCAAAGGAGGAAATGCAAATGAAAATTGTTAATATAAAAAAATTCATAAGAGGAATTAGTCTAATTATATCTTTAATATTATTTGTAATATTAATTTTAGGTAATAATGTATCATTATCACATGGAGAGCCACAATATAAAGACCTATATGTAGCGAGTGGAGATACATTATGGTCAATAGCCAATAATGAACTAGTCATAAATACATATTATCAGGATAAAGATATTAGAGAAGTTATAAAGGATTTAAAAAATATTAACAATTTAAACTCATCTGCATTATATGTTGGACAAAAATTAATTATTCCTATGTAGAAAAAAGTAGGGAATAAAAGAGGGGATAAGAATATATCCCACCTTTAAATAATAAAATGGGGCTTGTAGAGAATGTTTTTTATAAATCCGCGAGAGGATTATTTTCAACTGCATCACGAATTTGTTCATTATCAACATGTGTGTAGATTTCAGTAGTAGCAATACTTTCATGCCCTAATAGTTCTTGGAGGGCACGAATATCTACACCATTTTGATACATTAATGTTGCAGCTGTATGTCTTAATTTATGTACGGAATATTTATTGGTATCTAAACCAGCTTTTTGAAGTTCTTTTTTTACTATAACTTGAACAGTTCTTTGACTAATGCGTTTTTTCTGTTCACTTAAAAATAATGGCTTTTCGTTAAGAGGTGTTTGTGCATCATTAGGTCTAACATCTAAATATGCTTTAATTGCCTTTATACATGCATTATTTAAATATATAGTTCTTTCTTTATTACCTTTACCTATAACATTTAGTTTATCCTCATCAAAAGAAATATCTTTTATATTAATTCCAACAAGTTCAGATAAACGAATACCGCAATTTAAAAATATAGTTATTATAGCATAATCTCTCTCTACATTTCTTTCTTTTTCAGAAGTAGTAGTTGCAGTAGCTTTAAGTAGTTTTTTACTTTCATCTAATGATAAATACTTAGGAATTCGTTTACCAAGCTTAGGAGATTCTAAATTTTGAGCAGGATTGATTTCTAACATATTTGTTTTAGCAGTTAGATAATTAAATAGTGCTTTAATACTAGATACCTTACGAGCTCTTGTAGTTGGCTTACTGTTGCTATTTCTAGTTAGATAACCTAAATATGCATGTAAATCATCAAGAGTAACTTTTTTTAAATCATCAATAGTTATATCATGTATATCTATATTTTTAAAATCAGTTTCTTTTGTCATCTTAAAACGAATTTTAAGAAATTTTAAAAAGTTATTTAAATCATAATTATATTCTTTTATTGTATTAGGTGATTTATTTAATATAGTTTCTATATAATCAATAAAAGAATTTAAAAAATCAGGATTATTCTCAACATTTAGCATAAAAAATACCTCCCAAATATAAAATAAGTGCTGAAAGTATTGATTTCAATATACTTTCAAAAAACGACGCACGAGAATCGATTTTAAGCACTTTTTATAAAAAAGTAATATAGTTACTTGTCTAAAAAAGTAGCATAAAATAGATTTTAGCATAATTTATAAAAAATATAATAAAAATTAAATATTAAAACAATAAAAAAACAAATTAGAATAGCGAACAAATGTTGCTTATAAAATTTTGTATAAAGAAATTGTTAAATATAAGTATAATTATAAAATAAATATTAAATCATTGTATAAAGTTTATTTTATTTAAAAGTATTAGTTATTAAATAAAATGAAATGAAAAATAAAATAATGTAATATAATTTTGCTATTGCTAAAATAATAGCAATTGTATATAATATAAGCAAATGTGATATAAACAAGCTATACCATATAATCTACTATCTCGTTCTGCGCAAAATCTTTATTTTGCGCAATGTTTCTTCATTGCTTTTATTATATCATATCCCCTCTTTGTTTGCAATATTAATTTTATTAAAAAAGAGATTATGAATTTTCATAATCTCTTTTTATTTGTGTTTTAAATTAGTTGTAATTATTTAATATAAAGAACAGCACGGAAACCTGTTTCATTATCAGAGCCATGAAGTTTATTTATTGAACGATATGCAACTGGAAGGCAATATCCATCAAAATCGTATGAGCCGCCACGAGAAACTCTATATATTTTTGATTTCATTTCTTGTGTCCATTCATCAGTGTTTCCTGCCAAGTCGTAAATATTATTAGTAGACCAATTCTCATTACTACCTGTCAGGGCTATATTTTTAAATGAATCTTTGGAATTCCAGTAGTTACCCCAATTTGTAGAATCAACATTTAGCTCTTCCAAGGTTCTGGCATTTGTTTTAAGAAACCATGCTAAAACAGAATCATATTCTGCCCCATAAGGAAGATGACTTTTTACCTCATCATTTCTTTCCATAATAGCGGCAAGTTCTTTTGCTTCGTTGAAGCTAACTCTAATCCACGGCTTTTGACCTTTAACTGAAATTGGTTTACCATTGGAACTTTTAGAAATGGTATAACGAGAAAAATAAAAACCATTGTATCTTTCTGTACTTGCTAATTGGTCAAGTAATATCCCTTTCAATGGTTCATTATATTCTTCTGGCGAAAACTTATCATCCTTGTAATAATTTCTACGACCTAATTTTTCGGAAAAAATTTCTCCATCGAGGGTACCATCAAAATCTAATAAAGTAACTGGAACCCACACAAATTGAGAATACTTTTTCTTCAAAGTTTCAAGTTCATTTTCATCATCCCAATTAATGTTATTTACTTCCTCTTTTGGAATGCGATATATTACAAGACTTACATTTTTACCAAAAATAGTATTTTCTTTTGTTACACCAGATACTGTCCAGCCAGGCGGTACAACCGCAATGTTTCCTGCATCATCTTGATATAGAGATAGAACATCGGCATATTTTTTTGAAGATATCATAGGTGGCTTTGTTCTTTTTGAATTTGAAGGAATTGATTTAATAATTAATTCCCCATCTTCCCCTTCTGATAACTCAAAAATTTCATTGTCTAATGCTCTTGCAAAAAATTGCACTCCATCCTCTTTCTCAAACACAAATTCTTTAAACCGATTCTTCATAGTGAATTCCCCCTTGTTGATAAATAAATTTCATCGGCTTTTCAAAATAGCACTCGCTATTATGTTAATATGATAACATATTTTTCAGCTTTTTTCAACATTTCCCCTCTTCTCTTCCCTCTTTTATTCTTTATAAATGGTTTCATATATATTAAGCTATATTTTTATAATTTAAATGAATTAGAGACAAAAATTAAAGAAAATGTGTTATAATAGTTATACTAACTATTTTTAATTGTGTGTTATAACATCCAATTAATTTTTTGATATGATTAAAAGCTAGTAAAATAAATACTAGCTTTTATATTTATGCTTTTCTATGAAATCCTAATCTTTTTTCAGGTATTTTTACTTCATGTATATTACCTAATATATCCACTTCATATTTTTTTAATTCTAGCAAAGTTTTTATTCCGATTCCCTTTGCAGAATATGTATTGTCGTGATTTATTAATGTTAAACTGGCAGAAGATATGTCAGCTCTTATATAGTATGCTAAGATTTCATTTACCACCATTATCTCATTTGAGCCATTTGTTGAATGAAAATTGATAGGTGATTTTAGTTTAAGATATATTAAATCTCTTGGATATATTGAAAATATAAAGTTTTTATCGTCCATTTCTATCCATTCATTGTATGACTTTTTTGAGATGCATGCTTTATTTAGTAATTTATTCAGAACTGTATGATTAACATATATTGGTACAAAATAGTAGCCTTCTCCTTCAACTTTAAATACGTCTAATCTAATAATTGTACCATTTGTAGCTATTGCTTTATTTTTTAGTTTTATTGGTAATCTTGAATTTGTTTCTGTTTTTACTTTTTTTACTATAATTCCAGGTGAATCATCTTTTTTAGGTTTATAAAATGTTGTAATAAATGCTCTCCTTGCATCTCCCCCATTCTCTACTAGTTTTTCTTTTAATGCATTATATAAAATCTTATCATCTTTTTTTGCCTTCTCGTAATACCCATCAATTTCCCCATTTGAATTTAGTTTTAATTTTTTTATATCTGTTCTACTAATACATTTTATTCCATTTTCTGTGTATTGGCATCTTCTTACAGTTTCATCATGTGCTGCACCTGTTATTTTATGCTTAGTTGCACGTGATACAAAAAACGGTGGAAGATTATCAATATCATTTTTGAAGTTTTCCCAAGGATAAGGAAATGGTGTATTATTTTGGCTATATGCTATTATTTTATTTAACATATCACGAGATACACTAGCTGTTAGTATTGCATTTATAGAATATTTGCTGTCTCCATATACCTGATTACTTGATATTCCTAATTTTCTACCAATAAATGATACTAAATTTTCACAAGTTACTATTACTTTTTTTGGATATTTTTCACATTCTGCAAATTCAATATTTTCTTCAATATAATTTTTTATCCATCTTGAAATATATTGTGTATCTTGCATATTTCTATTTCTCCAAGCAACTAGTTCTTCTTTTCCAATATACTCTCTCATGAGCCTGTTTTTCTTGCCATAACCATGGACTAACATGCTTACACGTGTTTCGTATTCTTCTAAGTCCCTATTCATTAGTTTAATATATTTATATGGAAGTAAATTACCTTTTTGTTCTGCTTCAGATGAAAGTACTAATACTTTATTTTTATATGTATCATCAAAACACATAAAAAAAGGTATTATATAATTAATAGTTGTTTTTTCAGTAAATAAATATTCAAGATCAATTTTTATGCCAGAATATATGCAATATCCACTTTGTTCTTTCCATAATTTATATTTAATAATATTTGTTCCTGTTTGTTCTACATCTAATGCCATTAATTCTTGTTTAATTTTTTGAGTTTTAGATTTATTTTCTTCTATTTGTTTTTTTACTTTTTCCCTATCGCTTCTATTTTTGCCTAGATCATTTGAAAATTTTAGAATTATTGCATCAGGTTTTCCATACATGTTCTTAATAGAGTTTATTACTTTTAAGGACTGAGAGACAGCCCTTCTAGATACTGGATTTAGTATTTCACTATTAATATTACATATATTTGTTGATAGCTTTGGATATGCCCTATTTACAGCTGTATTATATGTCATTCCTTGTTCTAAATAAGGAAGTATTTTTTTAATTGCTTTTAATGAAAGATATGAAATTTCTATAAAAGATATTTTTAATAATTCTTGTATTGCATAACCGGGAATATTAATTTTATACTTAGAAAATTGCTCTATTCTTTTTTCATTGCTTTTATATACAGTTAATATATATGCAATCGTATCTAATTCGTCGGTCGAAAGCTTATCAATTAATTTGCTATCTACAAAATATAAGGCATTTTTTAGTCTAGAATAAGCTTCAAATCCTTCTATTTTTGGTTTTCTTTCAGCATTTTTATTTACTACATCCGAAAACTCTGTTATTGATTTATATTCTATTCCACTAAATCTTTCAAATTTTGTTAAATTTAATTCTCTTCTTATGTCCATATATCTTACAGAAGTTTGATATTTAACTAATTCTACAATTTTTTTAGTTTCTGCTGATGTTAGTTTTCTCTTTTGAATTTCTCTTGAGTTTGGTTTTAATATTGTTTTTTCAATTATAATATTATTTAATTGTTTTAATATATTAAAATATTCGAAAGTATAGCTTGCCTTTACAGCTCTATTTTCATTTTTTTCAAATATACATTTTCCAAGCATTTTATCAATTTGTGGCTTAGAATTTTTTTTATTTCCTGTGCCTTCATCATAATCTCTTTGCGAATCAAATATATTTAAGTATTCATTAATAAATTCCTCTGTTATAAGTGGATTTAATTTTTTTTGTTTGTATAGTATTAAACATATTTCTTCTCGTAATTGATGTCTTAAAACTGTTGAACCATATTTACCAGTTGTATTTCTAATTTTATTAATAACCGTACCATCTGGAAGATGTATTTTAAATTTTTCATCTTTTAAATACATTTCTGCTATTGTTCTATATCCATTTTCATCCATTATTTGCTTATTTTCTTTTGTTGCAGTTAAAACTTTTCCATCTTCATCTTTAACATCTGATTCTAGTTGTACGTTAGATTTATAACCTCTTTTTTTTACCATGTTTATTAATACTTTCGCTAAATCCTTATTATTTAGCTTATTATCTAATGCATTTACTCTTAACTCATATATGTTATTATTAACATTTGCTTCATCGTATAATTTATCTAATTCATCTAATGTTAATATATTGTATCTAATCAAAAGTCTTTTTACTCTAATAATTCTATGTTTCCTTCTTCTTACTCTTCTTCTTATACTTCGTGCTTCTCTTCTGGATTTTGCCAAAGATGAACCATCTTTTGGTGTTTCTGCAATATCAAATGTTCTAACACCTAAATCTTTAATCCTAGTTGGTTCTCCATTTTCATTATGCTCTATAACTGTCCATCCACAGCTAGAACTTCCTATATCCAATCCTATTCTATATCTCATAAAATCACCTAACTTTATATGGTTGATTATATCATTTTATGAAATATTTTGTCAATTTGAAGTAAAAAGTCCATATAAAAAGAGATAGCTGCCCTTTATATGGACAGCTAGTGCTCTACAACACTTTTAGGTCTTATTATAACAACCTAATTTTATTTGATATGATGGTTTGTACTTATTTTAAGCACAGAATAATATTATAATATAATATTTAATTTGTCAATATTAAAAGATTTTATTTATCTAAAAGCATATCTTTTATTTTATCTAAAAACTCATCATTTGTTTTAGTTGATAAAATTTGAGTGATTAATTTTTCTGTCATGTCTGCAACCGGCATATTATTCATGGCCTTTCTTAGTGCATATACTGTTTCTAGTTCCTTTTGAGAAAGAAGTAATTCTTCTCTTCTAGTTCCAGATTTATTAATGTCTATTGCTGGGAATATACGTTTTTCTGATAATTTTCTATCTAGATGAACTTCCATATTACCTGTTCCTTTAAACTCTTCAAAAATAACATCATCCATTTTACTTCCAGTTTCTATAAGGGCACTTGCAAGTATTGTAAGACTTCCTGCGTCTTCTGTATTTCTTGCAGCTCCGAAAAATCTTTTTGGTTTATGTAATGCGTTTGGGTCTAATCCTCCGGATAATGTTCTTCCAGATGAAGGTATAACTAAATTATAAGCTCTTGCTAATCTTGTTATACTATCTAATATTACAACAACATCTTTATTTTGTTCTACTAATCTTTTGGCTCTTTCCAATACCATTTCGGCTACTTTCACATGGTGCTCTGGTAATTCGTCAAATGTTGAATATATTACTTCACCTTTTATCGATCTTCGCATATCTGTAACTTCTTCTGGTCTTTCATCAATTAATAAAACTATTAATTCTACTTCTGGATTATTTGTAGTAATACTGTCTGCAATCTTCTTCAAAATTGTTGTTTTTCCAGCCTTTGGAGGAGCTACTATCATTCCTCTTTGGCCTTTTCCAATTGGTGATAATAGGTCGACTAATCTCATTGTATATTCATTTGGTGTTGTTTCTAATTTTAATCTTTCATTTGGATAAATAGGCGTTAAATCATCAAAAGATATTCTATTCATTGCACTTTCTGGATGTTCATCATTTACTTCTCCAACAAAAATTAATGCTGGGAATTTCTCTTCATCAGTTGTCCTAGAAATACCTTTTATTTTATCTCCTGTATTCAATTTAAATCTTCTAATTTGAACAGGTGATACATAAACATCTTTCGGACTTGGTAAATAATTATGTCCTCTCAAAAATCCATATCCATCAGGCATTACTTCAAGAATTCCCTCTATTATTGCATCTCCTTCGTTGGTCAATTTGTATGTATTTGCATTATTATCTGCTTTTGTGTCAGCTTCAAATTTAGATAACTCTGCTATTAGTTCTTCTTTTCTAAATTTTGAAATATTATTTATTCCTTTTTCTTTTGCCATATTTTTTAGTTCTGCAAGATTTAGTTCATGTAAATCCATAAATGCCCCCTTACTTAAAAATAGAAACTATATAGAATTATATAGCTTCTTATTTATCTTGATCTATATATATTTTTTCGTTTGGTAAATACATATCCAATTTTTCTCTAGCAATTTCTTCAATATATTCTGGCGAATTTAAATTCTCCTTTTTTGCTAGTAAACTTTCTTTATATTCAGTTTGTTCTTGTATTTGTTTTGCATAATATTCTTGGTTATTTTTATAAGAATCTAATGTTTTTTGTTGATTTATAAAAATGCTTATTATATATAATCCTATAATTATAAAAAGTACTTTTTTATAAAACTTCTTTGATTTCAAAATCTTCATAAATTACTTTATCTCCAGTGTAAATTATTATTTTAGAAAAAGTAACAATTGAATACTTTTTCTTTTGACTTATAAATATATTATTCTACAAAAAAAACATAAATCCTTTTTTATTTATTAGGTTTTACAGATTTATTTACATTTTTTTGTAATAAATTGTATATATTTCTTCTAAAATTTATAAAGATAAAACAAATTGGTCTTAATAGAAGTTTTCTTACTATTTTTAATATAATTTTGATAGGATATGTAATATAATAAATTATTTTGTAAAAAATTATTTTTAAAAATCGAATTATTTTTACACTGAATTTTATTATATATTTACTTATTGTTAATATATATAGAATTGCTCCTATAATTAGTCCAATAAATATAAAAAGTCTTATTTCGCCATTATTGTATGTATATATACTATATGCAAGAATAACACATGTAATAAACCAAAATATAATATCCTCTATATATGTAACCCAATCGGGAGTTTTAAAACTTTTTCTAAATATTCTGAATATATCAAATATAAAAGCTATAATTATTCCATTTATAATGAAGATTAGAAAAACATGAGCTTGTGATATTGCTAAATTATTCAAAATACGCTCCTTTATTTAAATATTTTCCCAAAAATTGAACTACTATTTTTATTCATATCTTTATCTGAATATGTTAATCCAGATATATCTCCTTCCACTATTACCTCAGATGTGTCTATACTTAGTTTATTAATTCTTAGATTTTCTCCTTTGACTGTAAGCAAACCTAAATCTGTTTCTAGAATTACAACTTGATCATCAAAACTAAGTACATCTAATACTCCTGAAATACTAAGCTTGCTCCTGTTTTCTAATATTATATTTTGAATTACACTATTTGTTACAGCTTTTCTTTCTTCAATATTCATATTAATCACTCCTTTGCTATAAATATATATATTCAAACCTTGTCTATTTTAGAACAAAAAAATAAGACACTTTATAAAAAAGTGCCATATTTTATCTGCCCACTAACTTATTATGTATATCGTTAATTATTTCTTTTGAATATTTATTATTTATAATTATTCCTATTATGTTTCCATCTACTTCCCATAAAAAATCATTTATTTTATATTTATTGACTACATTTTCCATGACTGATTTTATATTTATATTTCCAGCATAATTTCTATTTTTTATAAATGATACAATATCTATTTTATTAGAAAACCTTTTAATTGAACAACTTATAAATGGAGTATTACCTTTAAATTCTTTTTTAGAAATTATTGTTTTTTTATTAGAATTTTTTGTTGATTTTATTATAATTATTATATTGTTATCTTTTGCAAATTTGATTGATTTATATGCTAACACCTTCGAGCCAGTTTTTGCTAAATCTAGCATTTGATTATATCCTATTTCTTCTAATTTTTTAGAATTTAGAATTATTTTGGGGTCTCCTGTACATATACTTTCTGTATCTTTATATATTTCTAAATAATTTGCATTTAATGCATGTGCTAAGTGAACAGCTGTTGTATCTGAGCCTCCTCTTCCTAGTGTTGTTATATCTCCATTTGAATTTACGCCTTGAAATCCTGCGACAATAACAATATAATTTTTTCTAATAAGTTCATTAATTTTTTCGCAATTAATTTTTAATATATCTGCATCTGAGTAATTTGAATCTGTGATTATTCCGTGCCTGGCTTCCTGTTAAACTAATTGCTTTATAACCTAAACTATTTAGCATAATTGCTAATAATCCCATAGAAATTTGTTCACCTGCTGATAATACAACATCCACTTCTCTCCCACGTACATTTTTTTTAATATCATTTATTTTAGTTTGTAATTTGTCTGTTGTATTTCCAATTGCTGAGATTACTACAACTGGAATATTTCCTTCTTTTTTTGTGTTTATAATAATTTTGGCAACATCTTGCATTTTTTCTTTTGTAGCAACAAGTTTACCACCAAATTTTTGAATAATTATCCCCATAATTTAAGGACCTCTTTATAATAAATATACGAGAAAGATTTAATTATAAATTCCTTCTCGTATATTATATGTTTAATTGTCTATTTTGTTATTGCATTTTTTCTTTTATCTTCACAAGTATGTTTAAAGCATCTATTGGAGTTAGCTCATTTAAATTTATTTTATCTAATTCATGTGCAATATCTGCTAATTTGTAATTGTACATGTCTAATTGCCCTGAAACTATTTTTTTATTTTCCTTTGGTTCAGTATTGACTTTTACTTTTCTTTCTAGCGTTCTTAAAATTTCATTAGAACGTTTTATTATAGCTTGAGGTACACCTGCAAGTTTAGCTACATGAATACCATAACTTTCATCTGTTCCTCCTTTTACAATTTTCCTTAGGAAAATTACATTTTCACCTTTTTCTTTTACAGCAACAGAGTAATTTTTTACTCCTTCTATTTTTTCTTCAAGCTCAGTTAATTCATGGTAATGTGTTGCAAATAAAGTTTTGCATCCAATTTTTTCTTTATTTGTCATATACTCAACTACTGCCCAAGCTATAGCAAGTCCATCATATGTTGAGGTTCCTCTTCCTATTTCATCTAATATAACTAAACTATTTTTTGTTGCATTCTTTAATATTGTTGCTACTTCACTCATTTCAACCATAAAAGTACTTTGTCCCATACTTAAATCATCAGATGCCCCAACTCTTGTAAATACTTTATCTACTATTCCTATTTTAGCATATGAAGCTGGTACAAAGCATCCAATTTGAGCCATAATTGTTATAAGGGCTACTTGTCTCATATATGTAGATTTCCCAGCCATATTAGGTCCAGTTATTATAGAGAATCGGTCTGCTTCATTGTTTAGATATGTATCATTTGCAATAAATTCATTTCTTGGAAGCATTTTTTCTATAACTGGATGTCTGCCTTCTTTAATATCTATTTCGCCAGATTCATCAATTATTGGCATAACATAATTATAATCAGATGATATTTCTGCAAAACTTGTTAATACATCTAGTATTGATATAATATTAGCTGTTTGTTGTATCCTTTCTATTTGCTCAGATATATTATTTCTAATATCTATAAATAAATTATACTCCAAGCTAACTAATTTTTCTTGTGCCCCTAGTATTTGAGATTCTAAATTTTTAAGTTCTTCTGTTATAAATCTTTCACCATTTGCTAGTGTCTGTTTTCTTACATATCGATCAGGAACTAGATTTAAATTGGATTTAGATACTTCTATATAATATCCAAATATCTTGTTATATCCTACTTTCAAGTTTTTAATTCCTGTTTCTTGTTTTTCTTTTGTTTCTAATTCTATAAGCCATGTTTTTCCATCTGTTGTTGCTTTTCTGTAATTGTCTACATCTTCATTGTATCCTAATTTTATTATTCCTCCTTCTGTTATGGCTATTGGAGGTTCTTCTACTATAGATGCTTCTATTAATTTAAATACATCTTTTAACTCGTCTAAATTTTTATAGAGCATACTTAGCATTTCAGAATGAGTTTCTTTTAGTACTTGCTTTATTTTAGGCAATTGAGATAATGAAATTTTAAGTGAAATCATATCTCTTGCGTTTGCATTGCCAAATGCAATTTTACCTATTAGTCTTTCTATATCATATACTTTTTTTAGCGATTCTTTTAAGTCATCCCTTAGAATTAAGTTGTTTTTTAATTCTTCAACTGCATAAAGTCTCTCGTTTATTCTTTGTGGTGAAAGTAAGGGATTGTTTATCCATCTTTTTAAAAGTCTTCCCCCCATTGATGTAGAAGTTTTATCTAATACCCAAAGCAATGTACCTTTTTTGCTTTTATCTCTCATTTTTTCTGTTAATTCTAAATGTCTTCTTGCATTTATATCTAATACCATATATTTGTTTATATCGTATATTTTAATTGTGTTTATATGCTCTAATTTTACCTTTTGTGTATTATTTAAATATTCCATTAATGCATTTATAGAAGCAACGGCTAATATTTTATCTGTTAGTTTATCTATAATATTTTCTTCATTATCTACAAATTTAAATACTTTTTGCAATTCTGATGAATCTTCATTAAATAGGTCATCAGCAACTCCTGAAATATAAACATTAAATCTTTCTTTAATTTGAGCAATTTCTTCTTCAAGTTCTAAAAATATTTTATTTGTAATAATTTCAGCAGGATTATATCTTGCAATTTCGTCTAATAAAATTTGAAAATTATTTGTTTCTTTTATTTCAGAAGAATAGAAATTACCTGTTGTTATATCACAAACTGATATTCCAAAATATAGACCTTTTTGATATATTGACATTATATAATTATTTTCCTTTTCATCTAGCATGTTTGAATCTATTACTGTTCCAGGTGTTACTATTCTTACAACATCTCTTTTTACTATTCCCTTGCATGTAGCTGGGTCTTCTAGTTGCTCACATATGGCAACCTTATATCCTTTCTCTATTAGTTTGGCAACATAACTTTCAGCTGCATGAAATGGAATGCCACACATAGGAGCTCGGTTAGGAAGTCCACAATCTTTTCCAGTTAATGTTATTTCTAGTTCTCTTGATGCAAGTATAGCGTCATCGAAAAACATTTCATAAAAATCACCTAATCTGTAAAATAAAAAGCAATCTCTATATTTTTTTTTGGTTTCTATATAATGTTTCATCATTGGACTTAGCAAATTTACATCAATTTCATCTATAATCATTTATACTATCTCACCTTTCAAATACCACATATGTTCTGATACAATTTTTACATCAACTATTTTTCCAATTAAATCTTCTGTTCCTTCTAATATTACAACTTTATTTGTTTTAGTTCTTCCTGTTAACATGGTTTCGTTTGTTTTACTTTTACTTTCGATAAGTATATTTTGAATAGTTCCTATATATTTTTTATTGTTTTCTTGCATTTGTTTTTCAACTAACTGTTTTAGTCTATCAAACCTTTCATGTTTAATATTTTCCGGAATTTGATCTTCCATTTTTTCAGCAGGAGTTCCAACCCTTTTTGAATAGATGAACATAAATACTTGCTCAAAGCCAATATTTTTTACTACATCTAATGTATCTTCAAAATCATTTTCTGTTTCGCCTGGAAATCCGGACTATAATATCTGTTGAAAATACTACGTCTGGTACACTTGATTTTATTTTATTAGCTAAATTAATATATTGCTCTTTTGTATATTTTCTGTTCATTCTTTTAAGTACATTTGTGCTTCCCGATTGAAGTGGTAAGTGTAATATTCTGCTAACCTTTTTGCAATCTCTTATTGCTAAAATAACATCATCTGTGAAATCTTTCGGATGTGGAGAAATAAAGTTTATTATTTCTATACCTTCAATTTTATTTATTGCTCTTAATAAATCTGCAAAATTATTAATTCCTCTATATCCATTTCCTTTATATGAATTTACATTTTGACCAAGTAAAGTAACTTCTTTGTATCCAGCTTTTGCCAAATTTTCTATTTCTGATAAAATATCCTCCGGCTTCCTATTTCTTTCTCTTCCTCTTACGTATGGAACAATACAATATGTGCAGAAATTGTTACAGCCATACATTATTGTAACTAAAGCTTTATTGTTACTTTCTCTTTTTATTGGGATGCCTTCATAAACTTCACCATCTATATCTATCACATCTATAATTTTATGTTTTTCTTTTAATAAATTAAATAAATCTTCTGGGAATTTATGTAATGTATGCGTTCCGAATATTATATCTACATATCTATAACTATTTTTAATTTTCTCTATAATGTGATTTTGTTGCATCATGCAACCACATATGGCTATAATAGCATTATTATCTTCTTTTAGCTTCTTAACTTCTCCAAGTTTACCAAAAAGCTTCTCTTCTGCATTTTCTCTGATACAACAAGTATTAAAAATTATTAAATCTGCTTCCATAAGATTTTCAGTTTTGGCATATCCCATTTGAGTTGCCATTCCGCTAATTTTTTCTGAATCATTTTCATTAAGAGTACAGCCCATTGTGTAAATAGCGAACTTTTTATTTTTACCTTTTATTAATTTATGTATTTTATTAATATATTCAATTTGTTTTTCTATTTCAAATTCTTTCAAGTTTATCACCCATTCAATGTTAATTTATTTTATTACAAATTTCGATTTTTTTCAACTATTAAAATTTAATTAAGGCAGACATATCTATAATGCCTGCCTTTGTTTTCATATATTATTTATGCTCTTGGATGAGCTTTTTTATATATGTTTTTTAAGTTTCCTTCTTGGAATTGCATATATACTTGTGTTGAAGATATATCTGAATGTCCTAGCATTGACTGTATTGCTTTTAAGTCAGCTCCATTTTGCAATAAATGTGTTGCAAATGAATGCCTAAGAACATGTGGTGTAATATCCTTTGTGATATGTGCTTGTTCTTTATAATATTTTACTATTTTCCAAAAGCCTTGCCTTGTTAATCTTTTTCCATTAATGTTAACAAATAAAGCTCTATCTTTTTCATCTTTTATTAATATAGGTCTTACATTATCTACATACTCTTTAAGAGCTTTTAATGAAAGGGAACCTATTGGAATAACCCTTTTTTTATTTCCCATTCTGCATGAAACAAATCCTTCTTTTAAGTCGACATCATCTAAATCTAATGATATAATTTCTGTTACTCTCATTCCGGTTGCATAAGCAAATTCTAACATTGCTTTATCTCTTATACCTTTAAGTTCAGCATTATTAGGTTGATTTAATAATAATTCTATTTCCTTTGAAGATAAAACACTTGGAGCTTTTTTCTCTATTTTAGGAGATTGAATTCCTTCTGTTGGATCAGCTTTGATTTTTTTATTTTTTAATAAAAATTGATAGAAAGATCTTATTGAAGCTAGGTTGCGTGATATTGTAGAAGTCTTTTTGTTCATATTATGTAACACTTCTAAATATTCTTTTATTTCTTCTTTTGTTACTTTTGTATAGTTTATTTTGTTATGTACTAAATAGTCATCATATTGTAAAATGTCTCTTCTATAAGATTGTAATGTGTTGTCTGATAATCTCTTATCATTTTGAAGAAATTCTAAAAATAATTTGATTTGTTTATCCATTTTCAGCGCTCCTATTTTATAAAATCTTGTATATTTATAATGGTGTGTTTTAATCACCTATTTATAATTTACATAAACTATATATGTTATATCAAAATAAGTCGAAAAAGTAAATACTTTTTTTGATATTTTTAAAAATTTATAATATCTTTACAAATGACATTATTAAGTTTGTTGATATATATGTTTCTACTAATGTCCCTAGTAACATTATTGCACCAATTAAAGCAGAAAACATAATATGTCTAATAATTTCAAACTTTATGTTTTCTCTACGTTTATCTTTTATTATTGATTTGTATAATCTAATTCCACTAACTGCTAATGCTAACATGCATGGAATATAAATAATATTTTGTAAAAACATTGATGCCAAAGAAAAAATAGTTCCATTCCACGTACCAAGTGTTATAATACTTGATGATATAGTATAACTTAGACAAAAGCCTTTATATGCAATTATTCCATAAACAATTGGTATTCCAATTACGGTTGAGCCTACAAACCACAGTGCTAATATTAAATATAAATTATTAAAAAATGTTTCAGCCAATAAAGTAGATTTATCTATACTCCCATATTCTCTTAAATCACTTATAAAATTATTTATATAATCATTTATCTGTAATATCTGTTCACTGTTGCTATTGTTAATTACAATAACACCTAATACTATTCCAATAAAAAACACTAAAATAACAGATAAGTATGCCTTTAAATTGTTCATAATATGAGAAAAAATAAGGCTTGTAACATTCCCGTGTTTTCTCTTATGTATTCCCATAAAATTCCTCCTAAAATATTTTACTACATAATATCTATGTAATAAAATATTTATTTAGAACTTATGTATTTGCGATTTTTCCGTAAACTCCTCCACCGCCTTCTTGTATTTTCATTTTACCTTCTCTTGCATTTATAATTGCATTTGCTACTTTTTCTCCTACTACTCCTTCAATATCGTCTTTTGATATTCTATGCAATATATTCATTTCGTTTTCAAAAACATCTAAAAGCTTATCTAGTGTTTTTTTACCAATTCCAGGAATAAAAGTTAATGGGATTTGATATACATATTCGGGTCTACCTTCTGGGCTTATACTTTTAGGTTTGTCCTTTATTATTTCTATTCTATCAAATACTCCCATTGTTATATTTTTGCTATCACATGTATCACATTTAGTTACAGGAGCTACTCCTTGAATATTTTTACCGCATACTTCGCAATATGTTCTATGGTATTTTCCAAGCTTTGGATCTAGTCCATAATTTGCAATTATTTTCCTTCCATTTTCTCCTTTTAATGCCATTAATAGTTCTTTATAGCTTACACTATTTAATAACATTTTATTGTATTCTCTTGCAATTTTAGGCAAAGAATGAGCATCTGAATTTGTAAGAAATGTTTTAGTTTCCAATTCAGAAATCTCATCTGCTAAATATGTATCAGAAGAAAGTCCAAGTTCAATTGCATATATTAAATCATATTTTTCTTTAAATATTTTTTTTAAACTATCTGTGCAATTACCATAAAAACTTTTATGTGGTGTAAAGGCATGAGCAGGTATTAGTATCCCATTATATTTTCTTACAATATCTATTAAATAATATGCTGATATATCCGCTCTTTGAGAACTTAGTGTTATGTTATGAATATGGTTTCTCATTTCATTTGAAAAACCTTTTATATCATTTAATGTTGGAAAAAAGCAAATATTATGTGCGCTTCCTGTTTTACCTTCGTCGTTTATTTCAGATGTTTCAATCTCGCTTCCTAAAATAATGCATACTTTATCTTTATAAATTATTCCACCATCTTCAATTTCATAGGCTTCTCCTGTTTGTAAAAATTTTTCTATATCCTCAATAACATAAGGAGAAGCACAATCAATAATACCAACCATGTTAATTCCTTTTCTGCTTGCACATTCTTCTGCTATGTTTGCAAAATTTAAAGACTTAGCAGCAGTTATTTTAATTGGTTTATTGTTTTCACTTCTCCCTATATGGACATGCAAATCTGCAAATATTTCGTACATTTAGTTTGCTCCTTATTCAAATTCATCAAATCTACATTCTTTTTCATTTTCTATAATAGACATTATAATATTAACTGTTTTTTCTAAGTTGTTATTTTTTATAACATAATCATAATTGCCTATTTTTGATTCTTCATAGTCAAATCTATTTAGTCTTAATTTTATCTCTTTTGGATCTGGCTTGTCTTCTCTGTTTTCTAATCTGTGCTTTAAAACTTCTTTTGGAACTTTTAAAAATATTGTTACTATTTTTATATCATCCTTAAATATTTTTGTAAGGTCTTGTGTTCCATTTACATCAATATCTTTTAATATAATATCGCCTGCGGCAATTTTTTCGTTTAGCAATTTTTTAGAAGTTCCATAATAATGATTATGATGTACAGAGTACTCATATAATTCATCGTTTTTTACCATTTCTTCAAATTCTTCTTTGCTTACATAAATATATTGCTCACCTGCTGGTCTATCCCCTTCTCTTGGTGGTCTATCTGTATAAGAAGGAATTGTTGTTATTCCTTCCATTCTTTGAATTAGCTCTCTTTTAATAGTATCTTTTCCAGCTCCTGCAACACCTGATAATATTACTAACATACTATTTTCACCTTTCCTTCTGCAATTTCATTTGCAGCAAGTGTAACAGGTGAATCTGCTTGAACCTTTGTAAGCGGTGTGCTACCTGCTGCTATTTGTCTAGCCCTTTTTGCAGTAGCAATTATTAACATGTATCTGTTATCTATTATTTTTAATAAGTCTGTAACTGATGGTTTTACTATCATTTTTATTCCTTCTTTCTATATATATATTTATTTAGCCTATTCATTTGTAGGCATATTGTTATCATCTTTTTCAAATCTTCCAGCAACAGTTTCAGGTTGAACTGCTGATAAAATAATATGACCTGAATCCATAATTATAACTGCTCTTGTTCTTCTACCATATGTCGCATCAACAGCTGTTTTATTGTCTTTGGCTTCTTGCACCATTCTTTTAATTGGAGCCGATTCAGGACTTACAATAGCAATTATTCTATTCGCTGAAACTATATTTCCAAATCCTATATTTATAAGTTGCATATCACCACTTCCATTCTTATTCTATATTTTGAATTTGTTCTCTTATGTTTTCAAGTTCTGTTTTTATTGCTATTATCATTTTTGTAATTTCCAAACAATTAGCTTTCGAAGCAATAGTATTTGTTTCTCTATTCATTTCTTGCAAAAGAAAATCAATTTGCTTTCCCTTTGTAGATGAATCATTAATCATTTGTTTAAATTGATTAATATGACTGTTTAATCTAGTAATTTCTTCTTCTATTGAAGACTTGTCTGAAAATATAACGACTTCTTGTGCTAATCTGTTTTGGTCAATTATAGAATTATCCTTTAAAATTTCTTTTATCCTTGCTTCTAATTTTACTATATATTTCTCAACAAGTCCAGTAGATTCGCGAGAAATTATTGATAAATTTTTATCTATGATTTCAATTCTTTTTAGAACATCTTCACAAAGCTTTTTCCCTTCTTCCATTTTCATAGCGTCAAATTGTTCTAGTGCTTCGCATATTTTTGGCTTAAAGCTTTCCCAAAGAAGTTCTTCATCTAATGAATTGTTAGAAATCAATATGTCGGGGAAATTCAATATATCTACTACATTAATGTTTGAATTTAATTTATTTTCGTTTGCAATTTCTTGCAATTGTCTTATATATTCACTTGCTAATTCTTTATTTATAAAAATCCTTTCAGTAGAAGCTCCTACATTGGCAGAGCTTATATATATATCTATTTTCCCACGGCTAACTGAATTTAATACAATTTTTTTAATTTTATCTTCTATGTAGCTAATATTTCTTGGAGTTTTAACACAAACATCAATAAATCTATGATTTACGGACTTAATTTCAATTGTATATTCTTTGCCATCGAATTGTAATTTACTACGTCCATATCCTGTCATACTTTTTAGCATTTTAATTTTCTCCTTTTTTAATTATGTCTCTTACGTCACTTACTTGTTTTTTATGTTGTTTTTTTATTTTTGCTCTAATTGCAAATGATTTTAAAATATAATAAATGGTAGCAAATATAGAGATTCCCATAACGACATTTTGAAAGAAATGTTCGTCTGAACTTATTAGCACAGTCATAAATAGTGTAATTAGAGCTAGTGCTAGAACTTCTATTCCTATAAGAAAAATCCCTTCATTATCGTTTTTATATCCTTGTTCAAATTTAATAATTGCAAAAACAAGAAATCCTGCACTTAGTACTTTTAAATCAGTAGATAGAGTATTTAATTCCATCTTATAAAAAGCTAATGTAAGTAACCCCATATATATTAATATCAAACCTATTATAAGAATATTTTTACCAAAAGTTTTTCTTATTTGTTTTTTTAGCTCAGGAGTTAATTTTTTATTTTTAGATAAATCCTCTTCTAATATTTCTATCATTATTTTCCTCCTATATCTCCTAACTCATACATAATTATGCCCGATAAGACTATTCCGAACTGTTTCTGTCCTTAAAATTCTTTTACCAAGTGAAATTACTTTTGCTTTTGTTGTTTTTAAAATATCAATTTCTTGCTCTTCGATTCCACCTTCTGGACCTATTATAATTGCAATTTTCATTTCGTTTTTTGAGTTATTTATTTTCTTTAATTCATCTTTTAAAAAAGATTTTGTTTCATTTTCATATGCTACTATGACTAAATCATATTTATTTAATTCATAAGTAAGTTCTTTTATTGTAATTGGCTTTCTAACATTTGGAATTATGTCTCTTCCCGATTGTTTAGCAGCACATTCTGAAATTTTATTCCATCTTATTATTTTTTTATCAATATCTTTTTCATTTAATTTAACTACACATCTATTCATTGTTACTGGTATAAATTCATACACTCCAAGTTCTGTACATTTTTGTATAATTAATTCCATTTTTTCTGCTTTTGGTAGTCCTTGAAAAACATGTATTTTTACATTAGATTCATATTTCTCTTCACATTTATTAATAATTGAACATTCTATTTCTTCTGCTGACAAATTAACTATATTACAAATATATTTTGAAGGTTGATTACTTTTTTCACAGATTTGAATTTTTTCGCCATTTGAAAGTCTAAGCACATTTTTTATATGCTTCACATCATCACCTATAATTCTTATAATATTTCTATCCAAATCTATCTGATTTTCTGTAACAAAAAACTTTTGCAATTTCTTAGGCCTTCTTTCTTCTAATTATATAACCAGCTTTTGCATCAATAGGTAATTTCATTTTTACTTTTTGATTTGCTTTTCCCGGATTAATATACTCAATATTTTCATCTGTTTCATAATCCCATAAATTAGTTATTTTAAATTCTATTGGATTAATATTTCCAGGTTCTATTATTTCTAGTGTATCTCCTACATTAAGCCTATTTTTTATCTCTACTATAAATTTGTCATTATCCCTTTTTATAACCTTAGCTCCAAATTCATAATTTGCATTATATTGGTTTCCAGAATAGTCTTGAAAATCTTTATTGTCTCTTGAATTAAAATAAAATGTTGTTAGTCCTCTGGTTTTTGTTTTTTCAATCTCTTTTAAATATTTTATATGATTATAACCAGCTGGATTTTCTATGTAGTCATCAATTGCATTTCTATATGCATTAATAACTGTTGCTAAATAATATTCTGTTTTAAGTCTGCCTTCTATTTTTAAACTATCAACACCTAATGAAACTATTTCTGGAATTTCTTTTATTAAGCATAAATCTTTTGATGAAAATATGTATGTGCCTTTATCATCATGTTCTACTGGTAATAATTCTCCTGGATTATTTTTTTCTTCAACATAAACATTATATGCCCATCTGCAACTTTGAGCACAGTCACCTAAATTTGCACTACGCCCTGCTAGAAAATCACTTAAAAAGCATCTTCCAGAATATCCAAAGCATATTGCTCCATGCACAAACATTTCTGTTTCTAGCTCTTCTGGCTTGTTTTCTACAATTTCTTTTATTTGTGCTTTATTAAGTTCACGAGCTAATATTACTCGTTTTGCTCCATTTTTATACCAAAATCTACTATCATGAGAACTCACAATATTTGCTTGTGTACTTATGTGCATATCAACATCTGGTGCAAACTCTTTTAAAGTTTCTAAAACTCCGCCATCTGCCACTATAATTCCATCTACTTTTAAATCATTTAAAATTTTAGCTTGCATTTTTATTTCTTCATATCTATCATCCCAAGCAAAAATATTAATTGTAACATATACTTTTTTATTGTGTTCATGAGCATATTTAATTGTTTTTATCAAATCATCATCTTTCATTTCTGCTCTAGTTCTTAGAGAAAGTGACGATGTTCCTGCATATATAGCATCTGCTCCATACATAAAAGCCGTTTTTGCTTTTTCAAAAGATCCTGCTGGCGCAAGCAACTCTGGTTTTTTCATATATTCCTCCATTTATTTATTACTATATAATTATATAGTAATAATCTGTTTTTTTCAAGGAAAAAGAATTATTTTGTTATTAACTTAAAAGTATAAATCTTATTTTTTAGCAAATAATAAATCTTTTACTGCACTTTCCCTTATTTCTTCAATATAATCACTAAAAATTTTATCAACTTTTAGCTTATACTCAGTCTCTTTATAGTCTTCTTTATTAATTTTTTCTGCTTTTTCTTGGTATTTAAGCCATTTTTCATCAATTTGTTTTAAAAACCATTCTTTTTCTAAATTTCTTAATTTGTATTTGCCTATTATTTCTTCTGTCTTTTTATATTGAGCATTTGTCAAGTTATATAATTTTTTTTCAAACTCTAATAGATTTAAATTTTTATTGTTTAATATTTTAAATCTTTGTAGTAGTTCTATTTTAGTTTTACTAAGATTAATATTTTTAAAATAATTATTTGCTGTTGTTGTGCATAAAGAATTAATAAGTTTTAATATATCTTTTTTTATATTATCAGAAAAAAGTATCTCTTTTCTTTTTTTATAAACAATATCTATTTTATCTTTTAAAATTTTATTGTAATTTATGAATATTTCTTTTTTATTATATTTTCTAGATTTAAGTCTATCAATTTTTTTATACATTGCTAAGTAATTCCTATATGAAATTTTTGCAACAATTTTATTTTCAGGTGTTATTAAAAGGTGCTCTTTTGCTTCTATTGCTTGTTGTAAATTCATATAATTTTTATTAAGTATATTTATTTTTCCATTTTCAACTTTATAATCAATATCTTTTTTTGTAAAGTTATGTACAAACAATGCATTATTTATATAAAAATCTATATCTTTATTCAATCTATTATTATAGTTATGAATTTCATATTCTTCTTCTACCTTTAAAATGCCTTTTTTAGTTAATTTTACAGATTTTTTGTTTGTATCTATAATATAATCATAATTTTCATTATTTTCTTGTATTTGAGTTTTGACGAATTGCGTTCCTTTTAGCCTTCTAACAAAAGCATTTGCTTTTAAATATGAATATTCATTATTTAAGGTTGGTTTAGAAATTGTTATTGGAGAATCAATATTGTTTTCTAGTATATCATCAATTTTATAAGCTATTGCATTTTTTAATTCATTTTGTACTAACTGCTTTTTATTATCGGCTGTATTATCTCTTAAATAATCTAATACAAATTCATTAATTGCTCCATAGGTTATGTTTGAATTATATGCTTTTTTTCGTTCTGATAAATTCATGTCTTTGTAAATTAGTCCGAACACTAAAACCAAATGAATAAAATATTTTTTCAAATTTTTCTTTTTCATTTTTTGCAACTATTTCATTAGGACATATTATATGAATTCCATTTATTTTTTCATTGCTCATTAGCTTAAATTCTCCTTTTTGCATAAAAAAATCGTTCATTTAGAACGACTTTTTTATTATTCAATTCCGTATTTTTTCTTAAATTTATCTGCTCTTCCACCAGTTGTGTTTTGTTTTAAATTTCCTGTCCAGTATGGATGACATTTTGAGCATACGTCTACTTTAAGTTCTGATTTTGTTGAATTTGTTTCCATTACATTTCCGCATGCACATATTATTTTTGATGCTCCATAATTTGGGTGTAAACCTTCTTTCATTATGTATTCACCTCTTCCTTTCCCTGTTAACGTTTTTTTATTTTAACATAAATTTTTACTTATTGCAATACTTAAATTATTATACCTCATTTTCGTGTGATGACATATATGTTGCTGATGATTTTAATTCATCTACAAGTGATGTTCCATGTACTATTTTATTTGTAATATTAAAAAGACACGCAATTATTAAAATAATTAATCCTATCTTTTTCCAATATTTTGCAATCATCTTTTCACCTCATTAAAAACATATATATTTATTATACTTATTTTTTTAATATTTGTCAATATTTATACTGTTATTGGTTATAATATTGATTAGATAATTTTTTTATGAGGTGAAAAAATGAAAAAAATATTAATTATACTTGTTTTAGCCGTTATTTCATTGGCCGGATGTTCTAATGATAATACAAATGAGCAAAATTTAAATACTGAAAACATAAATAACCAGACAAATACAACTAATGTGACTAACAATATAAATAATATTATATCTGACAATAATATAATAAGTCAGTCATCTACTAATAACAATGTATCTAATAATACGGTTATAGAAAAAGTGTCTACTAAACAAAATACAGAAGAAGAAATTTCTAACTTTTCTACAAAAGTACATGATAAATCATCAGGTAGAAAAACAAATGTAGATATTACAACTTCTAAAATAAATGGATATAAATTAGGTCCAGGTGAAACATTTTCATTTTGCGAAATAGTTGGAAAAGCTACTCCTGAAAAAGGATATGAAAAAGCAAAAGTTTTTGATGCAGAAGGTAATTTAATTGATGGATATGGTGGAGGAAATTGCCAAGTAAGCACAACAATATATAATGCGGTAAAAAATTTAAGTGGAATTGAAATATTAGAAAGACATCCTCATAATAATGATGTGCCATATATTGGGAAAGGTTTAGACGCAGCCGTATCATATGGCTCAGAAGATTTAAAATTTAAAAACAATAATGATTATTCCATTATTATATATGTATCTTCCACTCTTGAAAATGTTAGTTGTTCAATAAAAAAAGTGTCTCAATAAAATGAGACACTTTTTTGGAGTTTACTTAGATGAATTGATAAACATAACATTTGTAACCCGATTCTTCTTCATGTCCCTCGTTGACCTGGGTAATCATATTTTCCATGCCTTCAAGACATTTAGAAATATCAGAATGGTCATTAAGCCAAAAATTCTTAATGCCCATGTTACGGAATTTTTTAGCTGTTTCTTGGAAGATTTCTTTTCCATAATACAAAAGTTCTGTCAAATCAATCTTGCCATTGTCAATCTCGATTGCAGTTGCTAAAACCCGCTTATAAGCGCCATTCTGGTCAACTTCGAATACGGAGAAACTTTCTGCTTTGTTAATTCTTACTGTCATGATGTAATCACTCCTTATATAATTTGTTCTACTGAACTTATATATATTGTAACACAATTTTGGTTTTTAGTCAAATTGCAAACCCTATTCTTCCCAGTTATGGTATACCTCTAAAACATCATCTAAGTCTTCTAAGTGTTCTATTAATAATTGCATTTTTCTTGCCTTTTCTTCATCTAATGTAACATATGTAGATGGAATTAATGTTATTTCTGCTTGTTCAAATTCTAAACCATTTTTTTCTAACTCTTCTCTTGTGCTTGAAAAATCATCTGGCGTTGTTGTTATTTCATAATATTCATCTTCTGCCTCAAAGTTTTCTGCTCCGGCTTCTATACTAAGTAGCATCAGCTCATCTTCAGACATATTTGTACTTTCTTTTGAAATAATTATAACACCTTTTTTATCAAACATATATGATACGCAACCATTTGTTCCTAAATTTCCACCAAACTTATCAAATATATGTCTTACATCTGCTGCCGTTCTATTTTTATTGTCTGTTGATGCATTAACAATTACAGCAACTCCTGCTGGGCCATATCCTTCATATGTTATTTCTTCATAGTTTTCAGAATTTCCTGCCCCTGCTGCTCTTTTTATTGCATTATTTATTGTATCATTTGGCATATTAGCGGCTTTACATTTTGCAACAACATCTTTTAATTTAAAATTACTATTAATATCTGGTCCTCCAAATTTAACAGCCATTAAAAGTTCTCTACCTAATTTTGTGAAAATCTTGCCTCTTGCAGCATCAGCCTTTCCTTTTTTAGCTTGTATATTATGCCATTTTGAATGTCCTGACATGACTAACTCCTCCTTTTAGAATTTATATTTACATTTATTTATATAATCATGTTATAAATTTAATAAACTTACTTACTTTTAAACACTTATATTATTATACAAAAAGTCAGTACGACTGTCAATATTTTATAATTACAAAAGCAAAGTTTAGGGAAAACTAAGCTTTGCTTTTAAATTATTTATTAACTTTTTTAAAATAATGTCTTTATTTTTTGGATTAAATATCTACTACCGCCATTTATGTTTCCATCTTCTACCATGCTAATTATAAGCATTGGTTTATTACTATCTACTGTAAAGCAGTTAAACCACCCAAGTGTTTTTCTTTCTTCATCATCCTTTGATTGTTTAAGTTCTGCTGTACCTGTTTTTCCGTGCAAGTCTTACATTATCCATTTGAAGTTTATGTGCTGTTCCATCTGGTCGCTCTATTACTTCTAATAAATATTCTTTCATTTTATTTGATGCATCTTCTGAAAAAACATTTTCTTTTAAATACTCTTTATTAAGATTTTCTTTATATTCTAAATATGGTTTTACCATGTTACCATTGTTTAGAAAAGCTGAATATATTGATGCCATATGAATTGGATTTACCAAAATTTCTCCTTGCCCATATCCGCTATCTGCTAGCTGTATTTCTGAATCTATTTCGTCATTTGCATATTGGGATTTAGAAGTAGGTAGCACGAATTTTATATCTTCATTAAATCCTAATTTATCTAGTCCTTGTGTAAATGTATCTCTGCCAATTTGAAGTGTTGCTTGTGCAAAAAATATATTATCAGAATATACTATTGCATTTCTTAAATTTTTACTTCCACTATATGGTGTTAATGTTGTAACTTCATAGTTTCCCCAACTTGAATCTTTTTGCCAGCTAAGTCCTTCGTAACTAAATTCGTCTGTTTCAGAAAGTTTTCCATAAGTCAATCCTATTGCTCCTGTTATTGGTTTGAAAGTAGAGCCAGGTACCCATGCTTGTAAATATCTATTGTACATAGGCATTGCTTCATCATTTTGTATAGAATTCCATTTTGATGTTGACATGCCTAAAATAAAGTCATTTGGGTTATACGCAGGTGTGCTAACTAATGATAGTATTTCTCCTGTTTCTGGATTCATTATTACAAATAATCCTTTATCAGTTTTCATTTGTTCATAAACTTGTTTTTGTAAATTGGCATCTATTGTAAGCTTTATATCTTCCCCATTTTGTACTTCTTTTTTAGCCAGTGTTTTTGTTTTATCTCCATTACTATTTTCTATATATATTTCAATACCATTTGTTCCTCTTAGTCTGTCCTCAAATTGTTTTTCTAATCCAGCTATTCCTATCTTGCTATTGGCATTATAACCTTTTCCTGCGTTTTCCTCTAACTCTTCTGCTGTTATACTATGAAGATATCCTGTAAGATGTGCTGCCGCTTCTCCTAGTGGATATACTCTATCATTTGAGCTACTTATTTTTATTCCAGGTATTTGTAATAACTGTTCTTTTAATTCTTGATTATCATAAGATATTTTCTTAATTTGAACAAAAGTATCATCTTTTACATAAGATTTTCCAAGCTCATTTGTAATGCTTTGCTCTGTTACATCAAGTAAACTTGCTACTGCTTTTATATCCGCCTCTTGATTATCACTCATTTTACCTGGTACAAATCCAACTGCTGAAACTTTACCATCGCCTGCAAGTAATTCACCATTTCTATCTAAAATACTTCCTCTTGTTGCCTCAGTTTGTTTTACTTTAATTTTATCATCATCATTTAAATCTGGGAAAATCATATGTGATGACCAATTTATCTTATACTCTTTATCATCATTTTTTTCTAATTTTGCAGTATATGAAAATTCTATTTCACCACAAGATGTGTCCATTTTTATTCCATATAAAATATTAGAAATTGTACTGTTTTGCTCTTCTGTTGATTTTATTTCTAATCTCATATTTTTCATATCTATGCCATCGTAAATATTTTTATTACGTGCTATAAAGTCTTCTTTTGAAATACTATTCTTTGCTTCGTCTGAAATTAGATTATACATATTCTCATATTTACCTTCATTTATATACGATACGAATGTAGATAATACTTCCTCTGGGGTGTTTTTACTTTGTTTATTTACAAAAAATAAGTATCCTACTATTACAGATAAAATTAATAATGCCACAATAATTATTATTGGAATTAATACTTTTTTATTCATGTACATTTTCCTTCTTTCTAATTTATTTATGGCATTATATCATAATTTTAAGTTTTAGTCACTATTATATTTTCAATACTAATCGTTCTCGTATGTTTTATTGGTTCCCAGTTTATATCTCTTTTAAATATTGCATAAATGTTAATTGGTATCCATGAAAGTATAAATATTGGCAATGTTAATATACCTTTAATATAAAGTTTTACTTCCTTTTTATTTAATTTAATTGCTAAAACAGCAACTAAAATACTTATTAAATATGTAGTTATTAATGATAATATTATAGCTTCTAAATTAAAGTTTTCATATATTATAAAATCTAATAATAATGGTATAATACAAGTTACCATACTAATTACCTGTATTATAGGAGAAATGCAAAAAATTAATCCATCTAATCCTTTTATATTTTTAGTTTTTATTAAATTTAAAACATATCTTTCTAGACATTGCATAGTCCCTATTGACCAGCGTTTTCTTTGTTTTATTGATTCTTCAAATTTAAGTGATTGTTCATCATATGTTATTGCTTTTTCTACAAATGCTATTTTATTTCCAGCTATTAAATTTTGCATCGTAAACTCTATATCTTCTGTCATTGTTTTAGTATTATATGGATTTTTTTCTAATATTTCATTTGCTATCATAAATCCTGTTCCATTTATGTAGCAAAACTCATGCATATTCATTCTTGCTTTATTTACGAATACATTTTGTATTAAATAATGAAGAGAATAACAACTAGATATCCATGTGTCTGACGGATTTTTACTATCCCTATATCCTTGGGCAATTTTGTAACCATTACACAATGTTATGTTCATTTCTTTTATAAAATCAGGATGAACAACATTGTCTGCATCAAATATTATATAAGCATCATATATATTTATATTTTCTTGTATGTATTCAAATGTATATTTAAGTGCTTCTCCTTTTGAATGTATTTCTATATCTGGCAAAATTATTTTTGCATTTTTAGATTTAGAAACAGATTCTGTATTATCTGTACAGTTGTTTGGTACTACATAAATGTCATACATATTTTTATTGTAGTTTTGTTTATTTAAACTATCTAATAAATTACCAATAACTAATTCTTCATTTCTTGCCGGTATTATAATGGCAAATTTATTTAGCTTTTCTTTATAATCTCCATTTTTCTTTTTCTTGATAAATACAAATATTCCTGTTATTAAATAGTATACTCCATATAGTATTACAGCTATATTTATAATTTCCAATATCATACTTATACTTTTCATAATTCTTCTCCTATATTTTATTAATATAACTATTCAAATACTATTTCTACTTTAAATAAATCTCCATCTATTATAACATTAAATTTACCATTTTGTAATTCTGTTAAACTCTTTGATATTGAAAGTCCAAGTCCACTACCTTCTGTTGTTCTAGATTTATCGCCACGTACAAATCTTTGCATTAATTCATCTGCTGTTATATTAAGTTTATCTTTTGATATATTTTTTATTTCAATTTTTGCTTCATTACCGTTTTTGGTAACATCTATATATACCCTTGATCCTTCTAATGCGTATTTAGATATATTACTAAATAAGTTCTCAATTACCCTATACATATACCTGTTATCAGCCTCAACATATATATTATCTTGCGATGCATTTATTTCAACATTTAAATTCTTTTCGTTAAATTTATCCTCAAATTCTCCTGTTGTTTGTTTTATTAATTCTACTAAATTAATTCTCTCTATATTAAGTTTTATATTACCAGAAGATGCTTTTGAAGCTTCAACTAAGTCTTCTATAAGTTTTTTTAGTCTTTGTGATTTTGAATCTAAAACTTCCAAATATTCTTTTGCTTTTTCATTATCTATTTGTTCTGCTTTTAATAAGTCAACATAATTTATAATTGATGTGAGCGGTGTTTTTATATCATGGGATACATTAGTTATTAATTCTGTTTTCATTCTTTCAGATTTTAGGCTTTCATTTACTGCATTTGAAAATCCACTTTGTATGTCATTTATATATGTTGCAACTTCTTTTAATTCTCCTTTAAATTCATCTATATTTAATCTTTTATCTGTTTGACCACTATATATATCTTTTAATGCTTCTCTTAATTTTACCAGTTCACTAATTTTTTTAATTATCATATATAACACAAATATCCAGAATATTAAAAGGAATAAAATATTCGTGTTAGCAAGTATTAGGCTGATTAGTATAATTCCTAAGAATATTGCTATAATTTTTGCATTTACATTTAGGTCTTTTAATATTGCTTCAACTATCTTTTTAAGCCATTTTAAAAATTTATATATTAAACTGCTGTTCCATAATGTATGTGATTTAATTTTTTTAATTATTGTTGAACATAAGCACATTAGTAATGCATACAGAATTGCAAACAAAGATATTGTAATTATTGATAAAATAAGACTTGCGGTTTCATTATATCCTACCCCGTAGGATTCATTGATTAGTACAATCACAATTGTTACTGCTATTAAAATTAAGCATCCAGATATTTCTATTGGCCATTTATCAAAACGGTTTAAATATATTCCGGAAATATCCTTTTTATGTCCTAATGCATATAATAAATATATTCCCATTCCAAGTACCAGAATAATCATAAAAGGGACTAGAATTATTGGTATATCTCCTAAATTTTTAGAAATATCAAATAATATTTTTTGTATAAAAAATTCATTTGTAAAGCTTGGATTATTATTTATTACTGTATATATTTCCAATGTAGAATTTTTTTCTAATGTGTTTTTTAAATATGACTGGTCTAAGTATTGAATTTTTTCATTATTTATATTTGTATCTAGTGTTTTAGTTGTGCAATTATAATTGAAGTAAAATCCATCGTTCTTTGAAAATTCATTTTTAATTTCTTCTGACAAATAGCTTGCTGGTAAATTGTTTTCAAAATTTAAACTTGAAGATGAATATTCGCTTACATATCCAAGGTCTATATTTGTATATACTGCATTTGTTTGAGTATCTATTATTAAATATTTTATCATTTCTGAATATCTATAATATGAATCTGCTAAATATATTGAATCATAATATTCTGTAAAATATCTATCTACCGATTTGTTTATTTTAGAAATAGTATTATAAATAGAAGATATATAATTATCTGCAAATAAATTTGTTTGATCTATAGTTTCTGCTGTTTTTATATCTTCATTTTCTGCTAGCCAAACAGTATAACCTATACTAGATATAATTGCTACGATAAGTATAGGTATGAAAATAAAACATAACGTTTTTAGAATTAATGATTGTTTTAAATTAACTTTCATAATTTTCCCCTTTCTTTTTAAATATTTTCCATTTTATAGCCAACTCCCCAAATTACTTTAAGATATTTTGGCTCTTTGGGGTTAATTTCTATTTTTTCTCTTATATGCCTTATATGTACTGCAATAATATTTTCTGCTCCATATGGATCATCTGCCCATACATTTTTATATATTTGTTCTATTGAAAATACTGTTCCTTTATTTTGTGTTAGAAATTTTAATATGTTGTATTCTGTTGGGGTAAGTTTAATTTCTTTTTCATCTACTGTAACTACTTTTTTATTATCATCAATAACAAGGTCTCCTGTTCTATATGTGCTTTCACTATCCATATTCTCCATTGAACCTAGTTTTGTAAATCTTCTTATACATGAATTAACTCTTGCAATTAATTCTAATGGATTAAATGGTTTTGTTACATAATCATCTGCTCCCAAATCTAATCCATATATTTTATCTGAATCTTCTGATTTTGCAGAAAGCATTATAACTGGTAAACATTTATATTTTCTAATTTCTTTTAATGTTTCAATTCCATCTTTATTTGGCATCATTATATCTAATATAACTAAATGAATTGTATTGCTTCTAAGCATATCTAAACATTCATTACCATCATATGCTTTAAGGACATTATATCCTTCTTTATTTAAATAAATTTCAATAGCTGATACTATTTCTTTGTCATCATCACATACTAAAATATTATACATACATTATTCCCCTTTTCTTTTTTGCTTTACTATATTATACCAGAAAATTCTTAAGAAAAAATAGAGGATTTATTAAGAATTTATTAATATAGATTTTTAGCTAAATTCCTTAATATGTAATAATTTCTATATTTTTACATATTAATAATATAAAGATATTTTAGGAGGATTAAAATGTTTTATAAAAGAGTAACTTATATAATGCTGCTTTTATTTATTATTTCGCTAGTTTTACCATTTTTTAGTTTTGCAGCAAATGATTATATTTGGTCAGATGATTCTGTTTTGGCTAATGCTTCTAGTACAAAAGATGAAAATTTTAATATGAAATTAGAATCTGGTGCGGCTATTTTAATTGATCAAAAAAGTGGAGAAATTTTATATGAATATAATGCTCATGAGCAGCTAAGGCCTGCTAGTGTTACTAAGGTTATGACTATTTTACTTATAATGGAAGCAATAGATTCTGGTAAACTTTCATTAGATGATAGAATTCCATGTAGTGAAAATGCTTCTGCTATGGGCGGTTCTCAAATTTGGCTTGATGTTAGAGAAGAATTAACTGTTAATGAAATGTTAAAAGCTATTTGTGTGGTTTCTGCAAATGATTGTACTGTTGCAATGGCTGAATATTTGGCTGGTAGTGAAGAAGCATTTGTTCAGCAAATGAATCAAAAGGCAAAAGAACTTGGAATGAATGATACTGTTTTTAAAAATTGTCATGGTATAGATGAAGATGGGCATGTTACTTCTGCTTATGATATTAGTATAATGTCACGTGAGCTTTTGAATAATCACCCAAGCATAACAAATTACACTACTATTTGGATGGATACATTAAGAGATGGTAAATCACAACTTGTAAATACAAATAAATTATTAAGAACTTACACTGGTGCAACAGGTTTAAAAACAGGTTCTACATCTCTTGCACTATATAATTTATCTGCAAGTGCTACAAGGAATGATTTATCTCTTATAGCAGTTATTATGAAAGCTCCTACAAGTGCAATAAGATTTGAAGAAGCACAAAAACTTTTAGATTATGGTTTTTCTAATTTTTCTTATACTAATTTAGGTAAAAAAGGAGATATTATAAAAACAGAAACGGTAAATAAAGGACTTGATAAAACTGTAAATTTAATTCTAGAAAAAGATGTTGGCAAGATTATGAAAAAAGGAAGCGGCTCAGATATTGTTCAGGAAATTACTATAAATGAAAACATATCTGCTCCAATAAACAAAGGAGATATTTTAGGTAATGTTACCTATACATGTCCAGATGGAAGCAAATTGCAAGTTAATTTAGTTGCAGAAAATAGTGTAGATAAAATTAATTTATGGAATATGACAACTTATTTATATGATTTGTGGTTTAATTTATTTAGATAAATTTAAAAAAGGAGCAATTTAAAAATTACTCCTTTTTAGTTTTCTTCCTCTCCGTCTTCTGGAAGGAAATTATCTCCCAATGCTTCCATGTCTTCTTGTTCTTTTATATAATCTTTCATGTTTTGCTCATGATTTCTATAATTTTTAGAAATATATTTATATATATTATCCAGACTATCTAGTATTTCTTTATATGTAAGGTTTATATCTCCAAGCTTTGTAGTTATATTAATAATTATTTGTGTGTAATATGGATAGTTTTCATATACCAAACTTTTTAATGTAGAAAAGTCTTCTTTTTCATATTTTATATTCAAAAAGTCTAACATTTCTTTAAATAAAAGTCTAAATTTCTCCATTTTTTCATCATATAAATTTGAATAGTACTTGCTCATATTTTCATAATTGTTTTCCATCTATTTTATCTCCTTAATTGATTGGATAATATATGTATTCTCCTGTTTCTACATCTATTAGACATCTTAATTTTTCCAAATCTCTTTTTAATAAGAAACCATCCCAATATTCTTCTCCATAGCTTTTTTGATTTATTCCTGAAATTTCCCCATATAATACTTGAATTTGCCAATATTTTTTTCCATCTTTTTCTATTAAATCCATTTTCTTTTTTCTAAAAGATAAATATGTAATATTCCTTTTGTATTGTCTGCAAAAGTCCGTTTTTAGATTTTCGTTTTCATTTGCAATTTTTATGGCCTCACTTCTTAAAATAGGGAAATCATATTCTTTGTCTTTTTCTTGCATATTATCTTCAAAAAAATCTTCTTCATCTTCAACTTCCCATGGATCTATCCATTCATTTTTCTTAAATAAATTTTTTATACTCCACATTTTTTTATCCTCCATTTTGGCTTTTTTCTACTATTGCTTTTGTTAGTGCTTGTCTCATCATCCATCTAAATCTTCCATCGTTTTTTATTTTTTCTTCTGGTACAGTTATTAAATATTTAACTGCTGATGTTATGTCTACAAATAATACTCCATTTGGATTTTGCAATTTGTACATACCTAAAATTCTCGCAATTTGGTCTTTGCTTAAATTAATTTTGGATTTTTTTATAAATAATATATTTTTTTCTTTTGCAACTATTTCATATCCATCTTTCTGAAAAGATTTTTGAAAAATATTAAACATTTCATCTTGCATATTAAATATAATTTTAAATTCTTCTTCCATTCATTTTCACACCTTAAATTAATATTTTATTCAGCTTTTTTATTAACTATTGTTGTATAGAAAGTAAAGTCGTCTTCTCCATCTATTGTTACTCTATATGATGTATCATCTATTAAATAACCTTCTTGTGTTTTACATTGTTTTATATAATAAACACCATTTCCATCTAAATTTTTAGCAGCTATTCCATCATCATGTGCAAGTAAAGTTGTAACATATTTTCCATCTTCATTATAAAAATCAATTTCTGCATCTTTTAAAGTTTCACCTTGTTCATTTTCTATTGTTATAACAAGTCTTGGTACAGTTCTTGTAAAAGCGACTTCTACTTTTGTAGTCTCTGCTCCAAAAACCTCAAAAGTTTCTTGTGCACCTGCACCTTCATATCCCTCAGGAAGATTTGTCCCTTTTAATATAAAGGTTCCAATAGGCATCCCATAATACATAATTCTTCCATCTACTCCTGTCTCTAAAGTTCCATAAACTTTTTGACCATCCGCTGACATTAAATCAAAAGTAACATCTGGTATAGGTTCTCCTTCTTGATCTACTGCTATTAATTCTACTGATCCTATTGTAACATTATTCTCTTTAGAATTTTCTTCTTTTGTTGCATTAAGATAGAATAATACCCCTGCTACAACTGCTGCAATTACTAAAATTGCAATTATTACTCCAATTAATACTTTTTTGTTTTTCATAAAAAATTCCCCTTTCAAATTTTAAATTTTAATTTCTGCTAAAATTTTTTTTGCTATAGATTTTATTTCTCCAATTTCAGAGGTAAGCTTAATATATTCAATTTCATCTCTTAATTTATTTAAAAATTCATGTGTTTCTCCAAACTCTTCTTTTTCCATAATTTGCTCATACTTATTTATAAGAGATTCTTTGTCTATATTTATATCCTTTGAAATTGTTAGTTTATCTGCTTCTATTGCAAGTTCTAATACAGATACTGCTGGTTCGTTAATTTGATTGCATATTTGAATTGCTTTATCAAAATAAATATTAGCCAGCCCCTTGTCATTATTTTTAAAATATTTTGCTAAATCCCAATATATAATTTCAAATGGATGTATTCCTAAAAATTTTGTTGTGTTTTCATATAAAGAATTGTTTTCTAATTTTTCTAGTGAATATTCATTAAAAATATTTTCATTATTCTTAAACGCTTCATACATTTTTGTTCCAATATCTATTTTACCATTATTTATTGAATATTGCATTACTTCTAAGTAATTTACCAAAATAAAGTTTTTAGAAAAATCAGATATATTTGCTAATTGCAACATAAACTTTTCAAAATTTATTTCATTAATTCCAAGTACTTTCATTAAGTATTTTATAGCGGTATCTACATTTCCAACTGAAATTTCTAGCATACATCTATATTGGTATTGTCTTCTTTTATCTAATTCAGATACAAACTGAGAAATTGCATATTCTGAATCTTTTACTGCTTTTTCGTAATATTCATTTTTTGTCTTCTCGTCTAAGTTTGGTTTAATTAGAGCTATATATGCTTGTAGTCTTGTTCCAACAGCTTTTGCAAGTGTATCTGATTTTATTGTTCCAAATTCTTCTATTGTTTCCATTGTTTTTAGCACTTGCTCGTATTTATTTATTGCTTCTGTTAAAACTTCTACTGTTTTTAAATTATTAAAACATGTATTATAGTAAATTGCTTCTCTTATTTTTAGTATGTAATAATATTCAAAAAACTCCCATGAGCCACTAATTGTTTTTAACTCCTCTTTGCTTATATCTATTTGTGTTTTGCATTTTAAATTGTTACCTAAATGGGTATATATTGTAAGCAAATAAAGCGAAATATCAAGTTTTAACTTATTAATTATATAATCTTTTACTTTTATTTTTCCAATTATATTTTCTTGCAGATTAAGCAAAAGTTTTTCGCAAAGAAGTAAATTTCTTTGTACATCAATTAAGCTTCGGATTTTAAGTGATAGTAATTCTAATTGTATTCTTAAATTTGATGTTGGCATTGTGTTTATATTATTTATAATTAAACTTATTAGCTCTTTTTTTGTTTTTTCATCATCAATTTCATTTATTAAAAATATTGCATCTACTATATTGTTTTTAATTAGATATTCTGATAATTTTTTCTGAATATTTGTCCTAAATACATTAAAAATATATTTACTACTATTAAAAATTTGCTCCACTCTTTCTTTTTGAGTATCATCAAATTTACTACTATTTCTTGTTAACCTAGTGTTGCATACTACATCTGATAGCATAAGTTTTGCATTTTTTCTAGCTGATGAAAGTTCAAAATTTACTCTGCAATTTTTAGATAAGAAAATGTCTTTTTCTGCAAACTTCATGTAAATTCTTTCTTTAATTCTTTTACTATATTCTTCTAGTTCTATAATTGTTTTATTATCATCTATTTTTAAATCTCTTCTAACAGCTGCTATTACATTTAGCTCTACCGAATCTGCTTTTTCTAATGATAATTTTTCTAGCAAGTTTATAATTCCTTCTGTAATTATGTTTAAATATAATAATTTATCATCTTTAAAATCTAGTAATTCATTATTTTCAAAAATAACTATATTTGCAGGTATGGCTTTTATTTGTTCCATAATATCTACTGCAACTTTTCCTGCTAGTTTTTTATCTAATAAAGCTAAGTCATTTATATGTACATAATTTGTGCCAACCTTTTCTATTGCTGATTTCATTATGTTTTGTGCTTTTTCTATACTAAGAGTTCCAGTTTTTACAAGTATACCACCTATTAATGATGGAGTTAAAGCTTTATCTTCGTTAATAAATTTTCCACTTTCGTCTAAATATAGTTCGAAACTTCGCAATTACTATTTCACCTCTTTCCCAGGTTTAATTTCTCCTGTAAGATAATCTATATATGATTTTTTATCTTTAATAAATAAAAGTCTATTATCTATAACTGTAATATATCTACCTACTTCTACTTTTGGTTCACCTGTATAACCTAATTTAGCTTCGTTTTCATCTTGTTTAAATTCACATTCAAGCTGGTCTATTTTGAATATTATACTATACATTTTTGCAAAAAATTGTGTTAAATTCCAAACTGCATATACATTTGCATCACTTATAATTCCATGTGCCTCTACCCTATTTCTAAATTGTCTAAAAATTTCTGCTAGGCCATCAAATGTTATTTCTGTTCCGGTTATATCCATATTTAATATATTACTTAAATAAATGTGTAATAATATTTGTTCATCTTCTGTAAGTTTAAATTTTTCTTCTCTAATATTTTTATATAACACATTTTCTTTATTATTGCAAACATTTACTAAAATTTGATTATTCCATATAGGTGGGTTATCTCCTATTATATCTGTAAATACAACATCTTTTTTGAAACCGGGATTATTTTTTGCATATAAATAGTATTCAACCATTTTGCCCATTGCTGTTATATAATCAAACATTGCTAAAACTGATTGATAGCAAGATGAATACATATATGCATTTTTGTATAAATTAAATAAAGTTTTTTCTTTTGGGATTAATTCTATTTTTTTATTTAATCTATTTATAAAATTGTATTGGTAAACTATATTTAGTTCTTTTATGTATTCTTCTTTTATCTCATCATTTTTTGGCTGTTTTTTTCTAATTTTAGATATTTTTCTTAATGCCTTTTTTATTCTTGATTTTTTAATATTTTCCTGCTCACTAGTTATAAAAAGATTTTCTGTAAACTCTATTGCAGAATCTAAATCACATACTTTTATAGATCCACTACTTGTTATGTCTTTTAATTTATAATTTTTAACAGCCATAATATGAAATAAGTTTATTTTATTTATATCTATGCTTTTATATTTTTCTGCAAAAGCTACATTGTTATTTTCTTCTACCTCATGTATAATTGCAATTGTGTTTTCATTTATAAATTGTTTTTCTTTACTACTAAATTTAGGCAATTCATTTTTTATGTTAATATATACATGATTATTTGCAATTTTGTATTTTTCTTCTTTTTTTATCTCTAATGAACTAGGCAAAACATTTCCATCTATTAAAATTATTTTTAAGTTCTTTTTATTTGTATGTAATTTTAAACTATTTTGTTTCATTTTACATCCCACATCCATTTTCCTAATTTTTCTTTAATTTGTTCCATTGAATATCTAATATCTATATTAAAACATGCTTTTCCATCAATTACTTTTTTCTTTCCTGTTTCATAATTAATACATTCATTATAAATCACTTTTTTGTCCTCTAATACAGAATTTGAATATAAAAACATTTTATTTGAATATCTGTAAACTGCCGAAATATCTTTTTCGAAAATATTTTTTATTTTCTCATCGTCTCCTATTGTTATATTTAATTCTTCAAATTCTTTTACTAATAAAAATAATAAGTTAAACAAATAATCAACTGTATTTTCTGCGGTTTTGTATGATACAGCACCATGAACTAACATTCTGTTTCTTATTGTTCCAATCGCTTTGCATACATCTTTAAAATAAAATTTATCTTCTAAACAAATTTCTTTATTATTATTTCTTGCAATTTTGTTAATTTCTATAATTGAATTTGCAATATCATTTAAGCTCACTATCTTTTCGATTTTTTTAGTATCTCTACTGCTATATTCTTTATTAAAATCTAGTAATTCTCTCCATGTTCCAAATTTTACACTATCTATTTTTATGTCTTCATTAGATTCTTCTAAAATGCTTTTTAAGCCCATGTAATGAATTACATATTCGCTCATTTTAAGTAGTGTGTAAAAATACTCCATATAATTAAATGAATTTAAAATTTGTTCTACTCCATATTTTAAATAAGTATTTTTTTCCTCTTCAATAAACTTTGTTTGTTTTTCTATTTTTAATGCATCTTCTTTATCAAGTGGTATTGCATGAATTAATTCGTACAAAGTGTGCTTTTTAGATTCAATATCCTCTTTTTTAATTCTGCCTGCTTCATACTCTTCTTTTATATAATTATCTAACTCTTTATCCTTTATAAATTCTAGTAATGCTTTTACCTTTAATTTAAGCTCATCAGCATTTGGCTTAATGTGTACAACATCTAATATATCTTTTAAGTATACTTTATTTTTAACTTTAAAAGAATATTTATTTTCGATGTTTCTTAAAATAACAGGTTTAAAGAAAAATGCATCCTTTGTGTAAATTAAAAATTTTTTGGTTTGACTTGAAATTTCTTCTATTTTCTTTGCATACTCATATCTTTTTGTGTCTATTAAAAGTAAATCTGCATTAATCATGAAAATATATGCAATATTATCATTAAACTGATTAATATCTAAAAGACCACATCTAATAGCATCATTAGAAACAAATGTATAACTTTTTCCGCTAACTACTAAAGGTTTAAATATATTCTTATTATCAAATCTGTAAAAAATATGAAGCGGGTTTAGTAAATAATCTGATAAGCTAAAATTAATATTCGTAGTAGTCATAACAACAATTAAATTATCTTTGCCATATTTTTCTTTGTTTTTAATTCTACAGCTTTTAATTGCCAAATAAGTTTTTATGCTTTCAAATATAATCCACAATAATAAAGCTATAATACCTATAATTTTTATTACATCTACAATCCCACTTGGAATTGTTAGTATATAAATTAAAAATACAATTAATAAATTATATCTAAACACACTTTTCAAAGTTCTTTCTAAAAAGTATGACATCTCTCCTATTTTTGCTTTTTCTCTTATATATGCTACTGCTATTAATAATAAAGAGAAAATCATCTCAAAAGAAGTCATAGACAATATATTCAACGAGTTATAATATATTGGTAAATACGTAAAATCTCTTGTTTGTGCATCGACCATATTATGATTATACTCGCTAAGAAGCCAATTATGTATTTCATAATCCTGTGGTAAAAAAGCGTAAAATAAATTAAATGCTATAAAAAATAAAATAATAATGGCTATACAAAATGCATATTTATGCTTTGTTTTACTTTCTAAATAATACTTCAAAGCATTATACTTACAACTAGCAATAATTGCTAAAAATAAAGCAAAAGCAATATGCATATTGCTATATGCGTTACCTAAACGAATAATAGATACATTATTACTAAAAAATATAAGCATTAAAACTAAAAATATAATACCTTTAAAAATAACCGATAACATAATTTAATCACCAAATTTATTTTAACACAAATAATAAAAAATTACCATAATTCTACTACATTATGGTAATTTTTATATTTTTTTCAGAATTAGTGTTCATTATATATTTTAATAATATTTTTTCTAGATTTTAAAAATTTTACTTTTTCTCTTTTATTTTTATTTTATCTTCCTCTAAGCACTTGTAAATTTTTTCAATATTTTTCACGCAAAGCATCATATGCTTTGTGGTGTAAGGAATATCATCAGATATTTTTCCAATTGCCTTCTTTTCTAGTTTTATGCTTTTTTTAGAATCACTTAAAATATCTTTCCAATTATTTTGGGTAACATCTAATATATTATCCATTTCTTCTATGTATTTTATATATTCTTTACTATCTATTATTTTTTCTTTATCTTCGTCTCTAAAAATATTAATTAATTGCTCTGCACTTAAAATAAAATTTCTATTATATTTTATGACCGAGTTTGTTAGATATGGATCTGAATAGTATTGTTGCTGTTTCTCATGCTTTATAATTAAGCTTTCTAACAAACAAGATTCAAGCAATAATTCACTTATATATTTAAATTCACTATTTTTTGTATTAATTGCTTTTTTAAGTAATTTTAAAATGCTTCTATCAACTCTTAGTAAATGGCTTACTTTATTTATTAATCCATGTAAATTATCGGTATAAAGCACATGTTTTCCTATAAGCCATGCAATTATAGAAGCTAAAATTATTAGTCCAACTCTAATTAAAATAATTTCCACCTTACCATAAATCGGATATGTTAAGACTAATACCATTTGTGCACCTATTACATTTCTTAATATTTCATTTTTAACAGAAAACATTAAAGCAAAAGCTAAAACCATAAATATTAGTCCTGCTGATGGAGGTACAAATTGAAATACTAGGGAAAATACGACTGCACCTAGCAAGGTTCCTATAATATAATTCTTAATCTTTGTGTTTTGCTCTTCATGGAATTGCATCATTAATGTATATACTGTTATAGGTATCCAATAGGCATTAGCAAAACCTGTTTTTATCATAACAAAATATTCAATTATTGTGCCTATTCCAACTGCAATAGCTGTTTTTAATGCAAATCGCATTTGTATTGTATCTAAATTAAAATTATTTTTTAATTTAGTTGCTCTAATATTTAGATATTCTTTAAAAGAAAGTTTTGTTTTAGGTTTGTTTGCAATTTTTATAATATGTTTTAATTTTTTTATAGTATATACCCAATCATATGTCATACTAGAATCGCTAAGCTTCTTACTTTCTGCAAATTCGTCTAACAGCTTAATAATATCATTTACATCATGCTCTGAATATTGTTCCTTAATTGTTTGGAATAATCTTGCAATATCATAAAAATATTTATAATCGTCTTGTGTTAACTTATGTTTATTTTCTAAGGCTAAATTTGTTAACTTATCAATCCTTTTTAAAAATAATACACTTTGAAAATAACACTCTTCCTTTTTATTTAACACCTCTGTCTTTTGTGATGCCTCACTATATAATAGTGTATTAATTTTTGCAAGTATATTATTTAGTGGGTTTGGCGTGTCTTCATTTAATTTTTGCTTTGATAGTATTTTTAATCTTTTTACAACAGATTCATAAGCAGTTGCAATTAATTTTTTTTCTGGTTCATTTTTATTTATTTTTGATAATACTAAATTATAAACAAATAATACTGCTAAACCATATATTATTGATAATGCTTCTATTCCTAAGTCTGCTACACTTTCTACATTACTTGTTTGCATTAATAAAAAGAAAAGTCCATATACAAAATATCCATTTGAATTATAGTCATCAGAAAGTAACATAATTATCCCAAATGGAACTATGAAATTAAGTATTATAAGTAGTGGTGCATTGAGCTCAGCTATACCTGCAAGTATACCTACAAATAATAAAATTAATGAAGTCTTAATAAATTTTATAACACTAAATGATGTACTCATGCACATTAATTGAACAAATAATAGTAATATTCCTAAAACTGCCTTATCTTGACCAAATAGCATTATTTCAGTAATCATAATGAAAAGTGCTACTAGTATATTTGGCACATTATGTAGTATGCTCGTACCGAATTCTTTAAGTTCTTTTTTGTATTTTTCTAATTTTTCTTTCAATATTATATAACATCCTTTCTATTTCTTAATTGTACTTAGCTAAAATGTAATTATAGCTAATATATATGAAATTTTTGTGAAGGAATAAAGGAAATTTAAAAATAGGCTGAAATTATAATTTTATAATTCCGCCTATTACTTTATTTATCTCGGCTGATTTAATTTCTGGTAATATTTCAGCTCCTCCAGCAATTATTATAGTATCTCCTTTTTCTACTTTTTTTTCTACTTGTAATTTATCAATTGCTATTTGTATCATTTTGTTTACATTTTTTTGCTCCTTAACAAGAATTGGATATACATTCCACTCTAAATTCATTTGCCTTGCAATTTTAGGTTCTCCGGTTATTGCATATATCGGACAAATTGGGCAAAATGCAGATAAAATACCAGGAGTTTCTCCTGTTTCTGTATATGCTAAAATAGCTTTTGCCTTTAAGTTCATCGCACTTGCACAAATACCATTATATATATTAAAACGATAACCTTTATGTTCTAAATCATAATCTCTTCCTAAAAATCTTTTCCAATAATTTATAGAATTTTCAGTAGCTTCTGATATTTCATCCATTAGTTCAACACATTCTACTGGATATTTACCTGTTGCACTTTCGCCAGATAACATTATTGCACTTGTTGCATCATAAATTGCATTTGAAATATCACTAACTTCTGCCCTTGTTGGTCTTGGATTTTTAATCATAGACTCTAGCATTTGTGTTGCTGTAATTACTATTTTCCCTTGTAAATATGTCTTTTTAATAAACTCTTTTTGTATTATAGGTACACGTGACATCGGTATCTCTACACTTAAATCTCCTCTGGCTACCATTATTCCATCTGATACATTAAGAATTTCATCAAAATTATCTACACCTTCTTGATTTTCTATTTTAGATATAATTTTAATGTTCTCTCCACCATGTTCGTTTAAAAGTTTTCTTATTTCTAAAACATCTTTAGCACTTCTAATAAAAGATGCAGCAATATAATCGAAATCTGCTTTTATTCCATTTATAATATCATCTCTGTCTTTATCAGTCATACTAGGTAAGTTTAACTTTTTACCTGGTATATTAATGCTTTTTCTATCTGTTAGTCTTCCACCAGATATAACTCTACAATAGATTTTCTTATCTTTAATAGTAATTACTTCTACTTCTATTAGCCCATCATCTAGCAACATTTTATCTCCATGCGATACTTCTTTATACAAATCCTTATATGATACTGAAAATTCATACTGATTTCCTAATATATCTTCTTGTATTAACGAAAAAGTATCTCCTGGTTTTAGGAATATTTCTCCATCTTCAAATTTTCCAATTCTCACTTCTGGCCCTTTTGTATCTAGCAATAGCGATACTTGTAGGTTTAGTTCTTCTCTTACTTTTTTTATTTTATTTATTTTATCTTCTTGTTCTTTAAAGCTACCATGTGAAAAGTTTATTCTTGCAGTGTTCATTCCGGCAAGCATTAATCTTTTTAGTATTACTTCATTATCACTTGCCGGACCAATTGTACAGACAATTTTAGTCTTCCTCATTTTACACTCTCCTAATCTTTTGTCTATTTTGTAATCCATTTAACCAAATTAAGATTCGCTGAATCTAAAAGCATATTATGTTTTGGCATTACTCTAAATGTGTATCCAAATTCTCCACCTGTTGTAAGATTTATTTTTGCTGTATAAGTATATACTTTATTTTCTTCATCTTCCTCAACTCTATTCATAGGAATTATACTTATATTTTCAATAATACCATTTTTTTGTATTTTACCAAAATATACTTCTGCTGTAATACTATCTTTATCTATATTTGGTAATTTAACCTGGCACTCTACTTCTATGGTTTGTCTTGCATCTAATTTTTTATTATTTATATTATTTTTTTGTGTTATTATAATATCATTCCAATTTCTTGTTATTTCTTTTTTCCATGTATTATATTCTGCAACATTTTCTAAATTAGAATAATAAGCATCTGTAACATCTGCAAGTGGCATATATAAATTTTGTACATATTCTGCAACCATCCTAGATGTGCTGAATCTTCCTGCATTTGATACTATTGAATTTTTCATTAAATTCAACCAATCTTTAGATATTCCGTTTTTGTCCTTAGCATAATATATTGGTATTATTTTATGCTCTAATGTATTATACATACTATTGCTATCTGCTATATCTTGTTCTTCATATGAATCATATTCTTTGTTTGTACCAATAGACCAGCCATTTTGCATATTATATCCTTCTGCCCACCATCCATCTAATACGCTAAAATTAACAACACCGTTTATTGCAGCTTTTTGTCCACTTGTACCAGAAGCCTCCATAGGTCTTCTTGGGTTATTAAGCCAAACATCTACGCCACTTACTAAATATCTTGCCATTGCAATATTGTAGTTTTCCAAAATAAATATTCTACCTTTAAATTGTGGCATTTTAGAAATCTCATGTATGTATTTTATTAAGTTTTGTCCTTCTTTATCCGCTGGATGAGCTTTACCTGCAAATATTATTTGTACTGGACGAGATTCATCATTTAATATTTGAGTTATTCTTTCTAAGTCTTTAAATATTAGGGTTGCTCTTTTATATGTTGCAAAACGTCTTGCAAACCCAATTGTTAAAGCATTAGGATTTAATTTAGATGTTATATCTTTTATTTCATCATAACTTACTCCTGCACGTTTTAACCTGTTTGTAACATTCTCCTTTACTAAATTTATAAGTTTTTCTTTTCTTGAATTATGTTCTTGCCATAGTTTTTCATCTGGAATATTATAAATCCTATCCCATATTTGGTTTGATGCAATATTATCTTGCCAATATGGTGTTAGATATTCATTATATAGTCTCTTTATGTTAGGAGCAAGCCATGAACATGTATGAACACCATTTGTTACATATGCTATTGGGGACTCGTTAGATGCAATATTACTCCATACATCTCCAAACAATTCTCTTGAAACAGCTCCGTGTAATTTACTAACACCATTTTTCTTTCCAGATATTTTAAGTGCTAGAATTCCCATATTAAATCCTTGCTCTAATCCTGTTTCACACTTCATTCCAAGTCTTAGAAAATCTTCTTTTGAAATTCCAAGTTTAGGATAATAATTTTTAAAATATTTTTCTACTAAATGAATGTCAAAAATATCATTTCCTGCTGGAACAGGAGTATGTGTAGTAAATACAGTTTGTGCAGATACTATATCCTTCGCCATTGCAAAAGATATTTCTTTTTCTTCTATTTTATTTCTTATAAGTTCAAGAGTCGCAAAAGCAGAATGTCCTTCATTCATATGGTACACAGTTGGCTTAAATCCAAGTTCTTTAAGTAGTTTAACACCACCAATTCCCAAAACAATCTCTTGCCTAATTCTCATTTCCTTATCTCCACCATAAAGGCGAAGTGTAGTGTCTCTATACTCTGGCTTATTTTCTTTAAGGTCAGAATCTAATAAAAATAACTTGATTCTTCCAACATTGATTTGCCATACTTTTAAAAACACCTCTGTTCCCATAAAATCAACAGATACTTTTAAATCTTTATCATCTTCTGTTTTTACTGGCAAAATTGGCAAATTATCAATATCTATATCGCTATATTCTGTTTCCTGAATACCATTTCCATTAATCTTTTGACTAAAATATCCATTTTTATATAATAGCCCTACCGCAACAAAAGGAAGTCCCAAATCACTTGCAGACTTCAAATGATCACCTGACAAAATTCCTAATCCGCCAGAATAAATAGGTAAAATTTCATCTAATCCATACTCAGCTGAAAAATATGCAAACAAATCCCTAGACTTATTATTAGGATAAGTTCTTTCAAACCAAGTATTTTTACTATTCATATAAGAATCAAAATCATCAACAACTTTATCATATTTTTTTAAAAAAGATGGATTTTTTTCTAATTTTTCTAATTTATCTTGATCAACCAACTTTAAAAAACGAGTTGGATTCTTCTCAACACTTTCCCATAAATCTATATCAATATCTTTAAACAATTTTAAAAATTCTGTATTCCATGACCACCAGATATTATTTGCAATATCTCCCATTCTCTCAATTCTCTTAGGTAATTGTGGATTAACAGTAATTTTATTAAACACGTACATTTAAAAATTCCTCCTCAGTATATTATATTATTCTTTTTCCGTTTTGTTCTATAATATAATAATTATCTATTATTAAGCAAAATTTGTCAATGGATTTTAGGAAAAATAAGTTAAAATTATATTAGTCTTTTTTCTCCATCTTTTCCTTAACAATAGCAAGCTCTTGTGTGAGCTTAACAATCATTTTATTTTGTTTAGTAATAACAATAGAAATATGTATAATATAGACACCAAGAACCATAAGTGCAAATAAAAGCATTAAAGTAGGTGGATAATATACATTAAACCATCCCGCAATTGTAACTATTGAATTTGGGAAGATAGCAACAAATAATATAATAATTCCTAGAATAATCCATAAGATAGAATACTTTTCATCAAGTTTATTTCTTCTAACCAAATTCAAAATAAAAATCTCAAACACAATTGCAAAAACTATTGCAAATACATAAATCATATTATCCTCCCCCCTACATCTTTTTTATTCTTGTAACAAATAATGAAATAATTTCTTTTAACATATAGCTGATAGACTTTAAAGGTGAAATAGAAGAAACTCCGTGTTTCCCTTTTATTCATTTGCACAGGAATCTCTTTAATTTTCATACCTTTTAAAATCATTTGCATATTAGTATCAGGTTCAGGATAATCATATGGATAATTATTAGCAAAATATTTTATAATTTCTTTATCAACGGCTCTAAATCCTGATGTAGTATCATATATTCTTTTGCCAGTTAATAATTTTATAATTAGAGACAAAATATTAATTCCAAGCATTCTTAGAAATGTTTGCCTATAACCTGTTTTACTTATAAATCTTGAGCCAATTACCATATCGTAATTTTCTTCGGTAATAAGTTTAATCATTTCTGAAATATATATAGGGTTATGCTGTCCGTCTCCATCTACTTGTATTGCAATGTCATAATCATTTTTCAAAGCATATATATACCCTGCTTGTACAGCTCCTCCTATACCTAAATTTGAAGGTAAATCCAAAACAATAGCTTCTGTTTTTTTTGCTTCTTGTAAGGTATTATCTCTTGAGCCATCGTTAATAACTATAACATCACAGTTATTGCATGCTTTTATATTTTCAACTGTTTTTCTTATTGCTTCTTCTTCATTATATGCTGGTACAATTACTAAAACTTTTTGTAAATTATCCATTTTATCCTCACTACTATTATTTTAGTTTGTTTTTTAAATTTTCTATTTGTTTGTATCTTAATAAATTTAATTCATAATTTTCTTTATGTTGTTTTACAATAGTATGCAAAATAATACCACATTGACCTATTATCACAGAAATCATTACTAATCCTGTTGCTAAAATTGCAGAAGGTACTTTTGTTATATAATTTGTTCTTACAAATTCTGTTATTACTGGTATTCCTACTATAATTCCAACTAAAAATAGTAAAATTGCTATTATTCCAAAAAATTGTAAAGGTTTATAATCTTTAAACATATTTATAATAGTCTTAACAACTTTTATTCCATCGCTTACTGTATTTAACTTCGATTCGCTTCCCTCTGGTCTATCTCTATATATAATTGGAATTTCTTTAATTATATATTTTTTGTCTAGTGCATATAAGGTCATTTCCGTTTCAATTTCAAATTTTGGGCTCATTACAGGCATATTTTTTACAAATACTTTATTAAATACTCTATACCCTGTCATAATATCTTTTAATTTAGTGTCAAATAGTATATTAATTGTTTCTCTTACTAAATTATTCCCAAATTCATGAAATTTTCTTTTGTTTTCTTCTTGATACGTTCCATTAGATAATCTATCTCCAATTGTCATATCAACCTCACCATTTTCAACGGGTTTAATTAATTCATGTACAAATTCAGCAGGATATGTATCATCTCCATCGACCATTACATATATATCTGCTTCAATATCTTGGAACATACTTCTTACTACATTTCCTTTTCCTTGTTTATATTCATGTTTAACAATTGCTCCCGCATTTTTTGCAATTTCTGCTGTTTTATCCTTTGAGTTATTATCATAAACATAAATATCTGCATCTGGCAACTCTTTTTTAAAATCTTTTACAACTTTTTCTATTGTTAATTCTTCGTTATAACATGGTATTAATACTGCAATTTTACTCATATTAAGCACTTTCCTTTCTCTCCACATTCGTCTTACATACCACAAAAAGTAGTATTGGTAAGCATGTGAATAAACTATACATATATCTAAATTCGCAAAATACTGGTGATGCTAGATTTGTTAGCCATAAGAACAATATAGGTACAAATAATAATAAAAATTTATATTGTTTTTTATAAATAATATATGTCATTTGTCCAAATATTAACCACATTGCAAATCCTATACTAAATAGCATTGATAATATAGGAACATTTCTACTTTCTGTATATGAATCTATATTTTTTACAGTCTTCCCTTCAATAATAGGAGTTTGTTTTAAGTTAAGTGATTGTACATCTTGGTCTTCCGACTCTGAAATCACTCTTGAAGCTACCCAATTAGATGCCTCCGGATACCAATATCCATATGAATTACATAAGAATGATTCAATATATGTTCCTGGGTTTTTTAAAAATAATCCTATCCAAAGTTTTATGAATTCACCTTTATTATTTTCTAAAGCCTCACTATCCATAGACCATTTTACATTATCTGATAGTCTTGGATCATAAATTTCTCCTAAATTATCTATTGGCCAAAATTTATAAATTGTCTCTTTTTCTTCAATTGTTAATTTATCACTGTTATCTCTTACAACTCTTGCTATTTGTTGCAAAGGCACTGAAAGAGCTTCTACGATTGAGCTTTCTTGTACTTTAAGAGTATTAAAAATTATTCCTTTCCATAAAGCTGAATAAATTATTAATACTGAAACAAATATTACTGCTAACTGCCTATAATATTGTTTTGCAAAAACAAATAAAAATGGCGCTGTTAAGATTATTACATATATTCCGTTATTTCTAAATAATATTACAAGCAATATACTAATTGCAAATAGAAATAAATTAATTTTAGATTTAAAGAAATCTTCTTTATTTGTTATTAATTCATTTATAAAAATTGTGAATATTAACATACATATTGCAAAAGGTATGTCCTTCCACATCGTTATACTGTAAAGACTATGTACTGGATATAAAGCATAAAAAACAAGTGTTATTATTCTAAAAGGTAATGGAATTTCTTTTTTTGCCATATAATATATTGTATATGCAAATATCCCAGATAAAGCAAGCATTTGTATTATTGAATATATTGCGATACCTATATTGTAATTATTAAATAACCCACCTAAATTCATAAATATCCCAATTACAAAAGTATGTAAAAGTGGATGATGATTACTTAATCCATCTATTCCTATAGCTTGTGTAATCTGAGATAATGAGTCTGGAGTTGCAATTCCAGGATAATAAGTTAAAAAATATGGAATATACATAGCAAATATTATTATCCAATAAATTAAAAAGTTCTTCCTTGTCGCCTTAAAAAATCCCCATTCTTTTATTTTCGTTTTTTTCTCTATTTTTTTATTTATAAAATCAAATACACATGTTACTGCTGTGTATAATAATACAAATGTTCCACAAGCTTTAATTAAATAAAACAAAAATAAATTTTTATTGGATAACACAATACCAAAATCCAAATATGTATCTATTATATTTCCTATAACATACATAATTGTAAGTATTATAGAAAGAATACCAGAACAAATTATAAGTCTTTTTTCTTTTATTTTAAGGCAATATTCAATTATAAAATATAAAAATAGCAATAATATTATCCATACAACTGAATTACTTTGCATAAAATTTATACTGTCAGTAAATGGTATATTAGCTGATATGTCATTAATATTTATGGTTATTGAAAAGATTATTAGAATAGATAATATAAATGCTATTATCTTTTTAATAATTTCCATTTTATAACTCCTTTAACTTAAATGTCTCTATTTTTTGTACTTTTTTTCTTTTTTATTCTATTTGAAATAGAAAATACATATTTAGCCATAAAGCCCATTTTTCTTCTTACAAACCATATAGCAATTTTTTCGTCTCTGTCTGTCCATGTTGCGTCAAAATGATGTATAATACATGTATTCTCAGTAAATTCTTGATTATTTCCATCATATGTTTTTGGGTTAAAATATTCTTTTGCATATATATGTACATCATCATCTAATACTTGGCAAGAATCTCCATTTTCAAGTCCAATTTGTTTAAAGTATTTAGTTATTACCTTAGGGCTTGTTACACTATACAAATCATCTGGATTGAATTTAGCTTTGGTATATATATCCCAAATATTATTCATATGTCTATTATTTTTTTCTTTAACTCCAATCATGGCAGTAGCCAAAAAGTTTTCGTCTTCTCTTCCTAGCCATATATTATTTTCAAGTATTTTATCAATATTTTTTGTAACTTCTATATCTGTATCAAAATATACTCCTCCATATTCTTTTAGTGCATATATCCTAGCAACATCAGAAACAAAAGCCCATTTTTTCTCTTCATATGCTTTTTTTGAGAATTCTGTTAAATTAACATCAAAATTATTTTCGTTCCATTCCATAATTTTATAGTCTGGTAAGTATTTTTTCCAAGTTTTAAAATATTTGTTTAATTTTTTTGGTTTTTTATTTCCTCCAAACCAGCAATAATGTATTATTTTTTCCATAAATTTAATCCTTCCCAGCAATAGTTTTCAAAAGGTGAATAAAGCTTCTATAAATTCTTCTTAAATAATTAACTACTTTACGAGATATAAAAAGCTTGCCTATACCTTTGTACTGCTTATTATAAATATTTTGGTAAATAGTTTTTAATAGCATTTTTTGTCTTTCTGAGTAATGATTTTTTTGGTTATATATTATATCTTCATCTAATATGTATTTTATTGTATTTTCATTGTCTTTTGAAAAATTCTCAAGTCTTTTATAAAAATCTTTTTTATTTTTTTTATGGTCTTCGTAAAATACATCTAAGCCTCTTTCTATAAAAAATTCATTTATTATCTCATTATATTTTTTATAGTTTTTAATGTCTTTTAGTTCATGTGAAATATTTTCACATATTTTATAAAAAGCTGTTATATATGTATTGCTAGCAACTATTGACTTTGCTCTTTGAAGATACTGATATGCTGGATATGGTATATATTTTATTTTATTAGTATCCATAAGGATAAAAGGTGTTACTGCTGTATCTTCATATTCTTTATTTGTTGGAAATTTATATGGCTTATATAAACTTCTTCTTATTATTTTATTGCATGAAGATCCTTGCATTGCTCCGCACAATAGTGCAGATTTAAAATCTTCTTTATCATCTCTATATGCTCTTGCTATATAATTATAGAAAGTAAGTTTTTCTTTACTATTTATTTGTTTGCAGTAATTTTCCGCATAATTTTTTTCAAATATTATATATAAATCATATATTATTATATCAAACTCTTTTTTTATATATGGCCTTGCCATAGTATAAAAATCTTCTAAAATACAATCATCTGAGTCAACAACACTTATATACTCTCCTTTTGCCATTTCAATTCCAACATTTTTAGTATCTGCTAATCCTTTATTTTCTTTAAACTTATATATAAAATTATCTTTTAACTTATCTGGTAGGTTTTTTATAAATTTATTTATAACCTGTTCAGAATTATCAGTTGAGCCATCATTAATTATAATTACTTCACAATCTGTATCAATTGCGTTTACAATTGATTTTAAACATTTTTCTATATACTTTTCTGTATTATATACTGGTACAATTATTGAAAATAAAATATTGTTTTCTTTCATTTTTTTCTCCTATTATAATATTATAATTCTTCTGCGAATCCTTTTTGTAATTTATGGAATATAAAATATCCTATTATTAGTAATCCAATAGACAATACAAATAGTATTCCTAAATTTACAAAGTCTGGCATTTGTTGATAGTAGAAAATATCTCTATATGCATTTATTATATGTGTCATTGGATTTAATTGCATTATTATTTGTAAATATGATGGTAATTGGTCTAATCTATAAACAATTGGGGTTGCATAAAATGCTGCCATCATAACAACTCCAATTATATGTTCTAGGTCTCTTATATAAACAGTTATTGCTGATACTATAAAAGAAATACCTAATATTAATATATATTGTATAAGTAATATTACTGGATATAATAATACATACCAAGTTAGTCCAAGTCCAGAAATTAAGCATAATGCTAGTATTATTATTGTTGATATAACAAAATTTATTGCTCCACTTGTTGCAACAGAAATTGGCAATATTTCTCTTGGAAAATATACTTTTTGTATAATATTACCGATTTGCAATAACCGTAAAATCTGCTTGTTGTATTGCAGATGAAAAATATGTCCAAGGTATTAAAGCAACACAAACATATATATGGTATGTTGGGTCTCCCCCACCAAGTAAACTTCCAAAAATAATAGAATATACTGCAAGTTGTAATAATGGATTTAAGAATGACCATAATACACCTAAGAATGAATTTTTATATCTTCCTCTTACCTCTTTTTTTACATTTGTTTTTAGTAATTCTCTATATTTATATAATTCTTTAAATATATTCACTTTGACATCCCCCTAATCTATGCTGTTTCTTCAAGATATACTTTTGTAACAGTTTCTGCATCTCCATCCATTTTTATTTTGCCATGATGTAGCCAAACTGCCCTTGTGCAGAACCTATTTACAGTATCCATTCCATGTGTAACGATTACTATTGTTTTACCTTCTGCTTTTAAATCTTCTATTTTTTGATAACATTTTTCTTGAAAGTGTTGATCCCCAACAGATAAAATCTCATCTATTAATAGAATATCTGCATCTACATTTATAGCTACTGAAAATGCAAGTCTCATGTACATCCCAGAAGAATAAGTTCTTACAGGATTATCTATATATCCTTCTAATTCAGAAAATTCTATTATTTTATTTAGTCTTTCATCTATTTCTTTTCTAGTCAATCCAAAAATTGAAGCATTAAAATAAATATTTTCTCTTCCTGAAAAGTCTGGGTGGAATCCTGCTCCTAATTCTAATAATGATGTTAATTTCCCATTTGTAATTACTCTACCTTTATTTGGATATATTATTTTAGTCATAAGTTTTAATAAGGTAGATTTACCACTCCCATTAACACCTATTAGCCCAACAACTTCTCCTTTTTTTATAGTTAGATTTATTCCTTTTAAAATTTCTCTTACTTCTTTTTTACTTTTATTCCAAAATAATACTTTCTCTTTTATTGTATTTGTTTTATCATAAAAAACATTAAAGTTTTTATACACATTATCTACAATTATTGCATTTTCTTCCGCTTCTGCCATCTAAATAAACCTCTTTTCTTTTTATTGTTTTAATATTATAACACAAGGTTGTCCATTTTTATAGTAATTTTTCTATTTTTTCCATTATATTTTTGTTAAACTTTTTTGCATCAAACTTTTCTTCTATTTTATATCCATTTTCAATAAAAGATTTCATTGCATTTTTTATACTATCTACATCTTTATTTACTACTATTCCATATCTTCCCTGTATATCAATCATACTATCTGATACATTTGTTGTAATTATAGGAATTCCAAGTACTTTTGCTTCTGTATATATTACAGGATATCCTTCATATTCAGATGTTAATATTATACAATCAGATATTTTAAAGTATGGATATGGATTTTTTTGCATTCCACAAAAGATAATATAATCTTGCAAATCATTATCTTCTACTAAATGCTTATACTCTTCGGTATTTTCTCCTTCTCCTACAAATAATACTCTAAATTTATAGCTTTCTTCTTTTAATAGTTTAGTTGCCTCTATTAATCTAGTAAGTTTTTTTGCACGTTCTTCGTGTCTACATACACTTAAAAATGTAGTAATGCTTTCTTTTTTTAGCTTTATATTTTCATTTGATTTTTCTAATATACTTTTATAATCCACTAAATTATTTATTACCAAGACCTTACTTTCCTGCTCTGGAAATACTTTTAGAAAAGCCTCTTTTGCATCTTCTGAAATACATACTATTCTTTTAAATTTACTATATTGAACCTTACCGAAAAAACTCTTTTATTTCACTAATATTATTTTTATATAACACCATATAATTAGTATGTACCCATAATAAATTATTTCTTGATGCAGTTCTTGCAACAAATGAGCCGGGTCTTGAATATGTTGCAAAAGATACTGCAAAATCATATCTATTTTTATATTTTAAAATAAATAATATTCTTTTAGCAAAATTATTTAACTTTCTAATGAAAGTATTTTTATTTTTACTTGGCTTATATTCTATTATTTTTATATTCTTATTTACTTTATCAAGAAACTCTCCTGTTTTTTCTTCTAAAACAAGAGTTACTGCATATTTCTTTGACATTTCATTTATTAAATTTACAAGTGCTGTTTCTATTCCTCCAACTTCTAGTGTCCATGATGAAAATAATACTTTTTTTATTTTTGTTTTAAATGTAAATCTTGTTTTTATACATCCAGGTATATATAAAACTCCTACTAGAAATTTATTTAATTTTCCTTTTACTGATTTTATTACATTTTTCTTCTTAGTCAAATAACTAAATAAAATATAATGTTTTATTGCATATAATCTCTTTTTAAACAAAATATCATCTGTATTAAATTTAAGTATTTCTTCAAAATATTTCATGTATCCTTTTGGATTTTCAGTAAATGTCTTTTTTATATTTTTAGTATATCCATCTGTCATATATGTTCCAATTATAATTGGCATATTAATACATAGTACTTTGTAATCTTGATCCATTTCATGATACATTCTAGCTTCTGTTATAAATTTTTCACCTGGTTCTATTCTGTGTTTATACTTTTTTCTTATATGTGCATTAAAAAGAATTATTTTTTCTCCTTGAACATCATCTTTAAAATACAAATCAAACATTGTTGTTTTATAATCATCTTGTTTAAATTTTTTTCCACTTATCTCGCCAGAAACATCACATTTTAAAAATATTAATGCATATAATTCTGGGTCATGTACTAGTTTATCTACATTTTCTTTTATTATTCCAAAAGCATTTTTAGCAAAGCAATCGTCTGAATCGCAGTCTATTATTAAATCGCCAGTAGCTTTATCTACTAAGTTATTAATTGCTACCATTTTCCCTTGGTTTTCTTGATAATAGTATTTTATGGTCATTGTATTTTCTTTTATAAATTTTTCTACTACCTCTTTTGTATTATCAGATGAGCCATCATCCATTATTAGCCATTCAAAATCTATATTATATTTTAAATTATCTTTTAAACTTTCATATAAATTTGGTAAAAGTTTTGCTCTATTATATGTAGGTGTTAATATTGATATTTTCATTATATACAATTCCCCTTTATTACTATTCTTCAATTAATTTTTTTATTTCTATAATTATATTCTCATTATCATATTTACTTTGATTATCGCTTTCATTTATGTATTTATCTTTATTTGCTATTAGTTTACTTAATCCATTATATATACCATCTTCACTATTTTCTACTATCATACAATTATTATAATTTCTAAGTGTTTCCCTTGCAGCAGTATCTGTTATTATAATATATTTTTCTAAAATTTGGGCTTCTAATAAAACCATTGGATATCCTTCAAAATATGAAAGAAGTGCAAAACAATCTGCATTTTTTATATAAGGGTATGGATTTTCTTTTTTTCCAAGCAGAATAAAGCTATCTTTTACATTTTTTTCTTGAATTAGCTTAACTAATTCATCTTTCTTAGGTCCATCTCCTATTACATATATTTTATGTTTTAGCCCTTCACCAATAAGTTTACTATGAACATTTATTAATCTATCAATGGCTTTTTGTTCTACTAGTCTAGATACTGCTACAATATTTAGAGTTTTATTATCAAAATTTATATCGCATTTTTCATTTGATTTTTTTATTACAGTATCTATATCTATGTAATTATATATCACAGTTTTTTCAATATTTAAACTATATACTTTTTCGAATTTTTCTTTATTATCTTTACTTACAAATACTAATTTACTATAACTTGCATATATTTTTTTATCTATAATTTTTTTAATTTTAGCTTTTATTCCGCTTCCAAATACCTTTGTTATATCATTATGTATCCAAGCAATTTTTTTAGTTCTTTTGTTCTTTGTACTAAAAAGTCTTGTAACAGGGCCTTCCAAAAAAGCTATCTCTACATCATAATCTTTTTGTATGGATTTTCTATAAATAGCTTTTCTTCTTAGCATAATTTTTATTGGTATAATTATTTTTTCTATTTTAGTAAGTTCTTCATATTTTTTATTTATAAGACTTTGCAATTTAACATTTGGATTTAGCTGTTTTTCCATTTCTCCGTTTGAATATATTGTAAAAATGCTTACATCATATTCTTTACATATTTTATTAGCTATGTCAACTAGTACTCTTTCTGCTCCACCAAGTCCTAGGCTAGTTATCCCAAATAATATTTTTTTCATTTATGATTTTTGCTCCTTTAATTCTAATATTTTATTTATTAGTAAAACATTAATTACAGTAATAATTATCATACATGAAGAATTAAAAAATGTATATCCAGATAAGAATGATAAAAATATTGCAAGCCAGCTTCCACCTAAGTACATTATATATGGACTGGTTATTCTTTTTAAATTTCCAAGTGCAAAATATAGCCCATAAACTGAAATTGATAAAAATGGTACAAAATACAATATAAAGCCAAATAATCCAAAATTAAATAAAAATGCTGGTACTTCCATTTCTAAAACTAATTCTCTAAATTGTGCTTTAAACCCATTTCCAAATAGCATAAGTGGAACACTTTTTTGTTCTTGTACTAAATAAAAGTTATATACAAGCTGTTGCTTTCTCATATCATTGTTTTCCATATTAGTATTTTTTGCATAATCATATAACCTTAAAATAGCATTTTGCATTTCTTTTGGCATATATTCTTCTGAAATTTGTCCTGCTTCAATTTGTTTTTTAAATGTAGTTACATCGCCTGATAAATACCTTACTTCTCCTGTATCTACGTCTGTATTGCTAACTTGTACTTCTTTTAAATGTTCTCTTCTTTCAAATGTTTGTGAGCCAAAAGCTACTACTGCTGTTATAATTAATACCGAAACTAGCATAGAATAGCCTATCAATTTTTTGTCTATATGAACCTTTTTCATTATTGCCACAAAACATTCACTTGCTATGTAAAGTGCTATTATTATTATAAATCCAAAAAGACCTGTTCTTGTTCCTACTAATGTTGTTAAAAATATTCCGAGCTAGTATAGTAAAAATAATTGCATATGGCATCATTTTTTTATTTCTTATAAGTGGTAATATTATACATAAAGAAATACATAATATTGCACACAAACTATTTCCAGAATCGTATAATCCTTTGTATCCCATTCCTTCTATATATGTTGTAGAAGATGTTCCCGTTATTATAGTTATATAAAGAGATAATACATATATTGCAAATGCAATTAATATAGATTTAGTTAGTTTTTTATCATCTTTTTTCCAAAAAACATATGTAAACAAAAATAAATTCATAATTGAAAATGTATAATTTACAATGTATTGAAGTTCACTTACAATTCCCCCATAAGAACATCCTGCCATTACTTGGCTATATAAATATAAATGAATAATTGCATATACACCATATATTACGGAAACAATTATCATTTGTTTTTTTATTTTATTTTTAAAAAATACAAATATAAAAATTGCAATTGGTAAAATTGGTCTTAAAAAGGTAGATGGAGAAATACTTGTTTCAAATGTATTTCTAAATACAAAACTTAGCATGTCCAATATTGGGCATATAATTATAACTAAACACAATACATCTTCTATTTTTATGCTCTTTATTTTGATTTTTATGCTGTCCATTTTTCCTCCTATTTAAGAATAAAGCAATAAATTTTATATGTATAAAAATTTATACTTTTTAAATACAAATTTTTTAGTGATTTTGTCCCATTTAGTATTTTGTTTTTCTTCCAATCAGGAAATGTATTATATACATTTGAAATTGTTTCTCTTAATAGTTTTTTTCTTATTTTCTTATCTTTAATGTTTAACATTCTTTTAAAGGAACTTGCAAACAGTATTCTAGTGTACATGTATTCTAGTTCTTGATTATATTTGTTAAATAAAAAGTTATCTTTGTAGTATTGTAAAATGTTGTCCAATATTATAAAAATATCTGCTGTTTTTTCGTTTTGAACATAAGTTATAGAATCATCTCTTTGCACATAATGAATTAGAGGTTCACTTATAAGTTCTATTTTATGTAGCTCAGGCAAAATTTTATAAAAGAACTCCAAATCCTCATATCTTAGTCCTTTTGGAAATTTTATTCCAGAATTTAAAACTAAATCCTTTTTATATAACTTATTCCATGCCACAACTCTTGCATTTGCATACATATCACTCTCATCTTTATAATTTGCAGATTTATCATGTTCTCTTCCATCTGAATATTCCCAATAAAAATCACATTCAACCATATCTGCATCTGTTTGAATTGCTCTGTTATATAGCTTTTCATATAAATCTAGTTCTACATAATCATCTGAATCTAAAAATGCTATATAGTCTCCTTTTGCATGTGGCATACCATAATTTCTGGCATCAGAAAGTCCACCATTTTCTTTTTTTAAATACACTATTTTACTTGGATATTTTTCTTTATAATTTAGTATTATTTGCTCGCTATTATCTGTGGAGCCGTCATTTACTATTATAAATTCTATATCTTCAAGTGTTTGGTTTACTAGTGAATCTAAACATTTTTCTAAATATTTTTCTACATTATATACTGGAACAATTACACTAACCTTAGGCATATTTATAACCTCACCTTATTTTAAAATACCAATTAACATTTATTGCAAGTATTAACCTTTTTATTAATTGTTTTAAACTTTTAATTTTTATGTTTTTAGTCATTTGTCTTTTTTTAAACTCTGTCAAAAATAAATTTCTATCTTCTTTATTTAATTCTTCTATTTTAATTAAAATAGAGTTAGTATAAAAAAGTTTAATATTATCCTTAGTTTTTTTTGTTATATCTAATTTTTTAATAGTTTCTAACATATTATCATAATACATAAAACTATCATTCATTTTCTTAATAGTTTTAGAGTGGTCAGTATTTCTCATAATACTGTTTTCACTTTGAACATAATAATATCCATAAAAATTTGTTGAAATTACAGATTTTGCATTAGCAATCATAATTGGAATCAAGCCAAAATCTTCGTGATATGCTCCTTTTACAAATTTGTAATTATTAGAAGCAATATATTCTCTTTTCATTAAATAAATACAAAGCTGGTCTATTAATTTGTCTTGGTAAAAAAGTTCATTAAAAGCATCTTGTCCACTTCTAGTATCAAAAACAGGTCCTTCAATTTTTTGAATTTCATTTCCCTGCAAATCTACCATTTTCATTTTAAATTTAATCATATCAATGTTTTTATTCATATGTTCTTCTTGTATTGCAAGCAAATCTTTGTCAATATAATCATCAGAATCAACAAAAAGAATATATTTTCCGGCTCGCCTTATCCATACCAAAATTTCTAGTATCAGCAACCCCTGTATTTTGTTTATAATAATATTTTAATTTATCTCCTAATCTAGCTTTATAACTTAGTACCACTTCTTCTGTTCTGTCTGTTGAGCCATCATTTACTACAATAAGTTCAAAATCTTGCATTTCTTGACTAAGCACAGAATCTATACATTTACTTATAGCTTTTTCACTATTATATGCTGGTATAATTATACTAACTTTTGGCATTTGCTTTCCTCCGAATAACGCAATTTGTCTACTACATTCTATCTTTAAAACATCATTTTGTCAACTAAATAACTACTATTACATTGCCTTTTTATATAATCTTAAAAATAAAACTCCAAATATTAGTTTTAACCTAATATTTAGCAATGGAAAATACAATTATCTTCAATTTTAAATTCTTTATAAGTATTTTTATGTTTTATATTGTTAATATAACCATACAGTGTTATACTATTTATAGGTGGATGTTGGAAATGAATAGTAAATTAGAAAATAAAAAAATTGTTAATAATATATATATACTTTCAGATTTAGAAGAAATTTATAACAAAATCACATCTAACATTATATATATTAATGAAAATGGATTTAGTTTTAATAATAGTATTAATAGTAAAAAAATAAATAAATTGCTAAACCCCAATATAAATGAATCGATTTTTATAGTTATTAATATTTCTAATAATTATAATATTGATGAACAAAAAAAGATTATTTCAAATCTTATAAAGATATTTAATTATTGTAATATAACAAATATTCATATTGGAAATTTAATAGAAGGCATTAATATTAAGTGTGCAATAGTAACAGAAAATGTAGATTTAGATTATTCAAATATAATAAATTCCGTGCAGGCACTTTTAATAGATAATAAACGTTTGCAATATGAATTTATATATGATGTTATATGCAATAAGTTAGATGAACAATTTGCTGTAAATAATTATTGTGATTTTAAGTGTGATAAATGTATAGCTAGCAGAGCAAACAAAACAGTACATGAAACAATGGGATGTTGTTATTCTTTTGATTATAGTATTTGGAAAGGAGCAACCAATGTACAATTGTGCAAGCATTTAGTAAATAAAAAATGCACTATAAGTTGTATGGCTTGCAAATTGTTTACTTGTAAATATTTAAAAGAAAACAGGATTGGATATAAAACCAGTGATATTCCACTATTAGCTTGCTTCTTTAATAGAAAACAAAGAGAAATACTTTCAGCTAACTTTTTTGTAGATAAACCTCAAATTATTGATAAACTACTAGAAAAAAATCATATTCCTTATCCTCTTTATTATCTTTTTGATTGTTGTAGAATAAAAAAATAAATATTTTACCTATACAATATATTCAATTCTATTATTAGAGAAATATTTATTAAATAGTTCTCTTAAATAAATTTCAGCTTCTGCCCTAGCATTTTTGTTGTATGAGTATTTGCCCATTCCTCTTCCGGTCATTAAGTTACTATCATATAAATTAACAGTACCCGGGAATGCTTCTTCGTTTATTTTTCTGTGTACATAACTGTATGTCATAAATATAAGCTCAAAGAAAACGTCTTTTTTTACTTCTTCGCTTAGATTTTTTGATAAATATTTTATTAATTCTGTATATTTTTCTTTCCAATCTTCTAATAGTATTATAGGTGCTATTAGTATTCCTATTTTATAGCCAGCTTTTTTTAGTTTGTTTATTGCCTCTACTCTTTCTTTTAAAGGTGATGTGCCTATTTCTATTTTTCTTATATATTCTTCTGGATTCATACTCATTCTTATTATTACTCTTCCATTATGTTCCAAAGAAAGAAGCGGGTCAACCATACTAAATTTGGTTGGAAAAGTTAAAAATCCTTTGTTATTTGGGACAAAATTCTTTATTGTCCATTCTAAATTCCCAGTAATAGTATTTTCTAATATCAAATCACTGTTGCTTCCTATTTCAAATGTTAATTCTTTTTCACTTTTATTAGCGGTTTTAATAATTTTATCTAGCATTTCTTCTCTATTTACAAACAATCTTAAATATGCACATTTATTATAATTACACACTAAATAGCAATATAAACACATAGCAATACATCCAGAAGATGTATATGGTACAAGAAAATCTGATGTTTTATGGTTTGGAACAAATTTATGAGTTTTTCTAATTCCAATAATTAAATTTCTTTTCATTTTAGGGAAATCTTTATTTGACTTTTCTCTCATTTCCAATATATTATTATGATTTTCAATAGTCCTCATTTCAACATTATATTTTTTATATCTATCTAAAAGTTCTCTTCCAAGTTCATAGTTTTCAATATTTTCTTCATATAAAATTAAATTTGGTATAAACATAAATTATCTCCTTTACATTTATTAATTATTGTTTCAAGATAATATACATATATACCAAAATTGTTAAATATATCTTAATCTTCTTAATTACAAATTTATAAAAAAATAAAAATTTCTATTGACAAATTAAATTACAAGTGTTAATATATATATTGTTAATCGCGGTTGTGGCGGAACTGGCAGACGCGCTAGACTTAGGATCTAGTGTCTTTGACGTGGGGGTTCAAGTCCTCTCAACCGCACCAAAACAAGGTATATTAAGTGCCTTGTTTTTCTGTTTTCATAAAAAATGAACAATTAGAAATATTCTAATTGTTCATTTTTTTATTTTACATTTATTTTAAATTCTCACTACATCTATGGCAGATTGTAGGATTTTCTTTGTCTTCTCCTACTGTTTTTGAATACATCCAGCATCGCTCACATTTTTCACCTTCTGCAACGGAAATATCTACTGCAATTCCAAAAGAGGTGTCTTCATCCTTTTTATCATCTTTAACTATTTCTAAATCTGATACTATAAATACTTGTAATAGTTCTGACTCTACTGATTTTATAAAATCGTATTTTTCTCCACTTGCATGTATTGTAACTTTTGCATTAAGTGAATGACCTATTGTTTTATCTGCTCTTGCAAGTTCAAGTTTTTTAGCAACTTCTTCTTTTAAAGCAATTATTTTATCCCATTTTTCAGATAATTCTTTATTATCATATTCAGGATTTACTTTTGGCCACATTGTAAGCATTACACTTTCTAAGCTTTCGCCTTCTTTATGTGGCATAAAGCTCCATATTTCTTCTGCTGTAAAGCTTGTCATTGGTGCTAAAATTCTAACTAATGAATGTAAAATTTCATACATTGCAGTTTGAGCAGCTCTTCTTTCTTTTGAATCCTTTTTATATGTGTATAATCTATCTTTTATTATATCTAAATAGAAATTACTCATATCTACAACACAGAAGTGATTAATTGCTTGGTATGCTCTGTTAAATTCGTATTCATCATATGCTTTTGTGCATACCCTTATTAAATTATTAAGTCTTGTTAATGCCCATTTATCGATTTCTTCTAAATCTTCATATGGAACTTTGTTGTTTACGTCAAAATCGCTTGTATTTCCTAATATATATCTAGCAGTATTTCTTATTTTTCTGTAAACTTCACTTACTTGTTTTAGTATACCTTTTGAAATACTAATATCTGATGTATAGTCAGATGATAATACCCAAAGTCTTAATATATCTGCACCAGATTCATTTATTACATCCCATGGGTCAATTCCATTTCCTAATGATTTAGACATTTTTCTTCCTTGTTCATCTACTGTATAACCATGAGTTACAACACCTTTATATGGTGCTTTACCTCTTGTTGCAACAGATGTTAAAAGTGAAGATTGGAACCAACCTCTATATTGGTCGCTACCTTCTAGATATAAATCAGCACTTGGAATTCCTCTTTCTTCAAGTGCAGAAACATGTGTTGAACCAGAATCAAACCAAACATCCATTATATCTGTTTCTTTTCTAAATTTTGTAGATCCACAAGAGCATTTTGCGCCTTCTGGTAATAATTCTTCTGCTGGCATATCAAACCATGCATTTGTACCTTTTTGTCTTACTATTTCTTGAACTTTGGTTAGACTTTCTGGTGTTACATATTCTTTTCCGCAATCTTCACAATAGAATATTGGAATTGGAACTCCCCAAGTACGTTGTCTTGAAATACACCAGTCGTTTCTTTCTTCAACCATTTTAGTAATTCTCTCTTCACCCCAAGCAGGATACCATTTTACTGTTTTTATTGCTTCTAATGTTTCTTTTCTAAATCCATCAACAGATGCAAACCATTGATTTGTTGCTCTAAATACTATTGGATTTTTACATCTCCAACAATGTGGGTATTGATGAAGTATTGATTGTTTTTTTAGAAGATATCCATGTTCTTCTAACCATTCTATAATAGCATCATTAGATTTTTCATAGTACATTCCAGCAAAAGGGCCTGCCTCTTCTGTTTGATATCCTTTTCCATCTACACAAACTATTATTTCTAAATTATTTTTTAAGCTACATAAATAGTCTTCTTTACCATAGCCAGGAGCTGTGTGTACTGCACCAGTACCAGCATCTAATTCAACTAAGATTGTATCATCACTTCCAAGTACAACTCTTGAATCTCTATCTATGAATGGATGCTTGCATAAAACTCCTTCTAATTCTTTTCCTTTAAACTTCTTTACTTCTTTATATTCTTCAATCTCTGCAAGTTCCATTACTGGTTTTACAAGTTCACTAGCCAATATTAGTTTTTCTTTTCCAGTGTCAACTATGCTGTAATCATAATCTTCCCCTATTGTGATAGCAACGTTACCAGGTAAAGTCCAAGGAGTTGTAGTCCATATAACAAAAAAAGTATTATCAGCATCAAATAATCCTTTTGAATCTTTTACTGGGAATTTAACATAAATAGATGTTGTTTTATGGTCTTTATATTCGATTTCTGCTTCTGCTAACGCTGTTTCGCAATCTGTACACCAGTAAACTGGTTTTAGACCTTTATATATATATCCTTTTTTGTACATATCTGCAAAAACTTCAATTTGTTTAGCTTCCATTTGTGGTTGATATGTTATATATGGATGTTCCCAATCTCCTAAAACACCAAGTCTTTTAAAGCCTTTTGTTTGAACATCTATATATTTTTCATTAAATTCTTTGCAAATATCTCTAAATTTAGATACAGGTATTTCATCTCTGTTTATACCTAATTTTTCAATAGCTTTCTTCTCTGTTGGCATACCATGTGTATCATACCCTGGTATATATGGAGTGTAATATCCTTGTAAATTTTTATATCTAACAATTGTATCCTTTAATATTTTGTTTAAAGCATGTCCTATATGAATTTCACCATTAGCATATGGAGGTCCATCATGTAATACAAAAGGTTCATTTCCTTCATTTTTCTTTAAACATTTTTCATATAAACCATTTTCAAATACATTTTCTAGAATTTTTGGTTCATTTTCTGGCAGACTTGCCCTCATAGGAAAATCTGTTTTAGGCAAATTTAAAGTTTTTCCATAATCTTTCTTTTCTTCACTCATCTTTTTCTCTCCCCCAATTAAAGTTTATTTTTTAGAATTTACCGCTTTAAAAAATCAAAAAACCATTTCATCCATATGTTTACTAACATAGGACGAAATGGTTAAATTCCGCGGTACCACCTATTTTAAAAGTTTTACTTTTCTCTTAATTTATCTTTAACGCAGACATACGACTTGTTTTACTAAAATTTCAAACAAGCAACTCCAAGGTGATAACAAGTAACATATTATCTTACCAAAATCTCAGCTACTATTTGGCTCTCTTATAAGTTTTACTTTACCTGCCGTATCCTTTTCTTTGTTTTTATTTTGATTATGCGTTATATTATATCTCTTTTAGATTCGTTTTGCAATAGTTTTTGTAGAATTTTATACAAATATACCCAGATATTAAAACATCTGGGTATTAAATTGTATTATTAATTATTCTTTATCTTCTTTATTCTCTTCTGAATCTTCTTTCTTTTCTTCAATAACTTCTTTTTCTTGTGATGTATCTTTGTTTTCTTCTAATTCTTTTACAGGTTCTTGTTCTACTTTATTCTCTTCTTTTTCAGCTTTTATTTCTTGCTCTTGTTTAGGTTTTTTAGCAACTTGTATAATAAGTAGTATTATACCAATAATTGCAAGTACAAAGAATCCTATATTATATGCCACATCTTCTGTTATTCCTTTTGTACTTCCATATTGAATTTCATATCCTTTTACTGCTGCAACTTGTAATACTAAAAGAATAATTGCTAAAATATATAATTTGTTCTTAGGATTACGTTTAATAGCAAAAATTGTTAAAACAACACCTGCAATAAAAATTATCCCAATCTCAATCCAAGCCAGCTCAAGATTTGTTAAATCGTAAGCTACTGGTGTATATTCATTATTAGTTGATGTGTCAGTATTTGTATCCTCTGATGTATTATTTGTATCTTCAATAATTTCAAAAGAATTTAACACAGCAGACTTTTCTTCATCTGAAAATCCATCTTCTGTTGTAGATGTAAATATAATATCATATATCTTATCTGTTGCGACAAAAATATTTAGTTCTTGATAAATAGCAGACTCAAAAAGAGTAGTTTTAAAAGTTAATCTTGTAACATTTCTTCCGTTAATAGTAACATCTTCTTTTCCTAATTGCTCAACCTCAGCATCAAATAAATCTTTATATTGATTTACAATTTCATTTGTAATTGAATTTAGCTGATATGTAGTAAGTTTTCCACCAATTATTTTTTGTTCAATCTCTTGAACTACAATATTGTCTCCTGTTTCAGGATTTTGAAACATTACAATACCATCTTCTTCAGTTTGCTCATAATTTTCTCCAACAACTATGCTAAATGTTTCTGCCGAATAACCCGAAACACTTGCTGTTAATATAAATAATGAAATAACTAAAATAGTAAAAATATTTCTAAGTTTCATACTATTTCCTCCCCTTTTAAACAATTTTATTTCATTACATATATTATCACAACAGTAATGTTACGTCAATATATTTTTAATTAATATGAGGTGTCCTAAAATTTTCTCCCCCCAACAATATGAACAAACCTAATCTTTTCAAAATTATAGCTACCAATACTTTTATCAAAAGAATCATATGTATGTGAAGAAATTAAAATTTTACCCAAATCGCTTATGTCCTCTATTTTTGTAATAATCAAAGTATGTGCGAACTTTTCTCCATCAAATGAAATTTGAGCAATATCTCCAATTTGCATTTCGTTTTGATTGCTCTTAATTCCATAAGGTCCGAATAGACTTATTATTAATCAAAAAATTATAAAGGAATTCAACTCCACTCCAAGATGGGCTCTTATCATTTCCATTTCTATAATACCATCCAACATCTTTTATATAATTCATTACCCCAATTCCTGCAAAAATACATTGTGACACAAAACTTGTGCAATCTCCTCCAACATTATCAAAATTATAATAAGCAGGATTCCTTTTAAAAGCCCACTTTTTAGCATAAGCATATGCCTTTTGCCTATCATATCCAATTAATCTCATAAAAACTCAACTCCTATTTAAATTTTATTGTAAATTTTAAGGTTTTATGATAAAACAAAAAACTCCTTATAATTTATACTATAAGAAGTTTTTTATACTATTAATCTATTCTGATACTTTAAATCTAACCCAATGTCCTTCAATAACCACATCAATATTGTTTTCGTCCACGAATTGATATCCATAATCTATTCCAAAATTTGATTGGTCATTCTCAGTAGGAGTAACTCCACTTTCTACAGTTGATGTAATTTGTCCATCCATAACACCACATCTAGCTGTAATATCGCTATCGCTACCAGTATCATAATACAATTTCCCGTCAACCATAACCATTCTAATATCTTCTCTTGTTGGAGCTGCTTGTAATATTGTATCTTTAGCTAAATCATTTGGTTGTATAGTAGTGCTTGTATCCTCCTTATTTAGTACTAAAAAAGCAATTGCAGATACCAATATAATAATTAAAACAATTCCCAAAACATAATATGCTTTTTTACTCATAAATATCACCACCTCTTCATTAGTAATACCACTAGTAAATTAATAAGGTTGCAAAATTTTGCCAATCTCTATTATCCTTTATAAACAAATTATACGAAATATTATTTAAGAATAAAAGAACTTGTATCTTTTGTAATTAAACAGATACAAGTTCTTTTGGTGGGCAGGGATGGATTCGAACCATCGTACGCTCTCGCGGCCAGATTTACAGTCTGGTGCCTTTAACCACTCGACCACCTACCCAAGAATATAAAATTTAATAAAAAAATGGTGCGCCCTCAAGGATTCGAACCTTGGACCCACCGGTTATGAGCCGGTTGCTCTGACCAACTGAGCTAAGGGCGCATTGCTTAACGCAAGATTAATTATAAGAGATTTTATAATTAATGTCAATAGTTTTTTTATATTTTTTTTAAGTTTTTTTGTTTAAAATTAAAAAGTGCTGAAATATCAGCACTTTTTAATTTAATTATTTTTTATTTTTTCTATTGCCTTTATAGTGTTTTCTCTACTCCCAAATGCGGTTAACCTAAAAAAGCCTTCTCCACTTGGTCCAAATCCAACTCCTGGCGTTCCAACAATACCTTTCTCTTGTAGTAATTTATCAAAAAATTCCCAAGATGTTAAGCCTCCTGGGCATTTTAGCCAAATATATGGTGCATTAACTCCTCCGTAAACAGTAAATCCTGCTTCTTTTAATCCTTCTCTTATTATTTTAGCATTTTCCATATAGTATTTAATATTTTCTTCAATTTCTTTTTGTCCTTGCTCAGAATATATAGCTTCTGCTGCTCTTTGAGTTACATAAGAAACACCATTAAATTTAGTACATTGTCTTCTATTCCATAATTTATTTATTGAAACTTTATCTCCGTTTTCTGTATAACCATATAATTCCTTAGGTACGATAGTATATGCACATCTTACACCAGTAAATCCAGCAGTTTTAGAGAAACTTCTAAATTCTATTGCAACCTCTTTTGCTCCTTCAACTTCGTATATGCTATGTGGAATATTTTCTTCTGTAATATATCTTTCATATGCAGAGTCAAATAATATTATTGCTTTATTTTCTTTTGCATAATCAACCCATTTTTTTAGTTCCTTTTTATTTAATACAGTTCCTGTTGGATTATTTGGAAAACATAAATAAATCATATCAACTTTTTCGGTTGGTAATTCTGGTATAAATCCATTTTTATCTGAAACTGGGATGTATACAATCCCTTCAAATTTATTTTTACTCTCAACAAATTCTTTTGTTCTACCTGCCATGACATTTGTATCTAAATATACCGGATAAACAGGATCTGTTATTGCAACTTTATTATCTACTGCTAAAATGTCACCAATATTTCCACAGTCACACTTTGATCCATCTGATACAAATATTTCGTCAATATCTATTTTAATACCTCTATTCTCATAATCGAATTTCGCTATCTTCTCTCTTAAAAACTCATAGCCCTGTTCTGGTCCATATCCTTTAAAACCTTCCTTGGTTTTTAATTCATCCACTGCATTATGCATAGCCTTTATGCTTTCTGGAATAATTGGAAGAGTTACATCTCCAATTCCTAATCTTATAATCTCTTTATCTGGATTTTCAGATGTAAACTTTGCTACTTTATTTGCAATTGTTGAAAATAAATAGCTATCTTGTAATTTTAAATAATTTTCATTAATCTTTATCATTGTTTAAAAGCCTCCTTTTCATCAATTACTCCTTCAAACACAGTAGTAGCAGGGCCTGTCATATACACATGATTATTTTCATTCCATTCAATATTTAGAATTCCTCCTAAAAGTTCTAAATTTACCTTACGCTTAGTGTATCCGTTTAAACTACAAGCAACAGCAGTTGCACATGCACCAGTGCCACATGCCAAAGTTTCTCCTGCTCCTCTTTCCCATACTCTCATTCTAATATTATCTTCATCTAATATTTCTGCAAACTCAACATTAGTTCTACTTGGAAAATGTCTATCTGTTTCAATTGCTGGTCCATATTTCTGAATATCAAACTCTTTAACATTCTTTACCAAAGTTACAGCATGCGGATTTCCCATAGAAACACAAGTAAAAATAAATTCCTTTCCATCTACATTAATTTTAAGGTCATTAACTAATGATTTGTCAGAAATAACAGGAATGTGTTTTGCCTCTAAAATAGGCTCACCCATATCTACTTTTACAGTTTTGACCTTTCCATCTTCAACATTTAACTGTAAAACTTTAATTCCCGCTAATGTTTCAATAGTAACTTCTGTTTTAGCAGTAAGACCTTTTTCGTATACAAATTTTCCTACACAACGAATGCCGTTGCCACACATCTCTGCCTCACTTCCATCATAATTGAACATTCTCATTTTAAAATCAGCAACATCACTCTTGCAAATTAAAATTAGTCCATCAGAACCAATTCCAAAATGCCTGTTGCTAACAAATTGAGCTAGTGAAGGTATGTCTCCTATTTCCTCGTTTTTAGTACAGTCAATATAGACATAATCATTCCCCAGCCCATGCATCTTTGTAAAATTTAACATAATTTTTCCACCTCTTATAGGTTAATAATATACCACTAGACTATAATTATATTCTAGTGGCATTTATTTTATCACAACAAAATGGAAAATTCAAGATACATTATGCTTTGTAATAAATGAAACACAGGTTAAATACTCTATGCAAACAACTTCTCCAATTCTTTTTCGCTAAGCCCTGTACATTTACTTATCATTTCTCTTTTTATATTATTTTTAATCATATTCTTTGCAATTTCTATCTGTCCACGTTTTAGTCCATTCTTCTCTCCAATTGCTTTCCCATGAGCTTCGCCTAATTTTCTTCCACGTACCTCTCCAATTCTCTCGCCTTCTTTTTTGCCACGTTTTACGCCTGTTTCATATGCTGAGTTTTCATCTAGTATGGCTTTTTCTCTTAATTCTTGTAATCTCCTTGTTGCTGCATCACCTGTTAAGTATTCATAATCCTTTTGTGCTTTTTTTACTAATTCATTTTTCTCTATTGCCATATTTATCAGCTCCTTATTCTCATAATCTATAAATGCTAACCATTGTTCTAGTTTTGTTTCTGGCACTTGTATTTGCTTTCTAAACTTTGGTAGCTCTATAAAGAAATATTTTATTCCTTTTATCATTTCATAATTTCTATATTCATTCTCTACTGTTACTGTATCTGAGCAATATTTTTTTAATCTTGTCATCTCATAGTTTAATATACTTATTACATATATATCTTTTATTTTGTCATATGTTTCTTTTATTTTTAAACTACTTCCTATTACTTTTCCAGCATAATACATTGCTCTTTTTTCCATATTACACGTATCGTTTAACTGCATTTCTATTATTACTATTATATTTTTATTTACTATTACTCTTAAATCTAATTTTCCATACTTTTCTTTTGTATTCATTTTGCTTAATTCTACTTCTTTTTGTACTTCTATTTCTTTTATTTTTACTTTTGTAATTTCCTCCAATAATTCTTTAAGCATATCTTCATTTCCTACCTTGGAAAATAGATTTTTAAAAAATATGTCATTCTTTGGTTTAAGCTCTGTTTTATTGTTTTTTGTCAATTTGTTACTCCTTTCTTAATTATAGCCCCCTTACTAATAAAAAGCAATACTTTTGCAATTACTCGTCCCACAGTATAAATATCACCACCTTATTTACTTTGTTTTAATTTTAATAATTGATATCTCTGGCAGAAATCGCCTGATTAATTATGACGTTCCTTAAAGTTGAATATAGATTAAATACATTCTTATTTTACAACACAAATCCTAAAAAGTAAATACCTCAAAGTCTACTTTTCATCGCATATTCCAAAGAAAATGGGCACATCAAAAATGATGTGCCATGAAAATATCTCAAACTATTAATTTAAATTTTACGGAAAATAGCTTTTTTTCCATAAGAACATGGAGTATTGCATTTCCAGTACGGCAAATTACAACGCGATCCTTTAAGATGAGGTCTCAAAGCCTCATAAATTTCCTCTTCATTGTTTTCATAACAACTTCTGGCATACTTAACCAAAGTATCGTATGTTTGATGCATGATTTCGAGTTGTGCCTGACTGCAAAGCCTTTCTTCACACTTCAAAATAAAATCCTCATATTTGCCTCTTTCGCAAATATTTATAAGTCTACCTTGCGGGAAATTTGCACCAAGCTTTTTAAGATCCTCAATCCATAAATCTTCATACACTGTATCTTTAATAATTAGCGGAACATAATATTCCTCTTCACCAAGACTCATTGTATAAGAAATGGTTCTGTGTCTCTGAGCTTGTGCCAGCTGTGCCATAGTGCCTTTATATGTTGTACAATAACATTCGCCAAATTGTTCATTGTGAACTTTTCTATCGTCAAACAAAGACAATTTTTTTGTTTTTGGCCTAATAGATAATTCCATAACATATATCCAGCTCATTTTTGCAATAAATTCTTTTAAGACATTTTTTACCTTAATAGTAAAATCATTGTCTTTTTCTTCCCGAATGTAATCTTCGCACCAATGCAAAATGTAATTAAATTGCCTAAAACTGGTCGTATAAAGCATGTTAGTTGATGGAGTAAATACACTAATTAAATAACGTGCATTTTCCTTTGCAAGTTTAGAAACTTTAGAATCGCTTAAATTTGTATACTTGGATTTAATTTCTTTTTCAAAAATTTTAATCCACTCGTTATAACATTTTTCTTCAAGCCCAGTAGTCTTCATAGTAGTGTATCTTGCAGACTTCTCGGAAGTCACATACGCTTTTTCATTATTTAAAATCATCGCTAAAATTTTAGGGATATCTTCTAAATAAATAGTAAAATAAGTATGTTCATACACACTGTGATGACCAGATTCAAGAGTTCTTTTAACTCGATTTTCAGTTTTTTCTGCTGATTCTTTTAAAATATCTTTTAAAGAATTTGCCATATAGCAAACACCAGCAGCCTTACCTCCAAAAGCTAATGCCTGATTCCGAGTCATAAATTGCTCCATGCTACTTGTTGCAATAGTCCTAATTTTCATTTCATTTTCCTCCTTTAAATAATTATTTGTAAGGATTTATGTAAAACATATCCACTTTAATTGTATATCATTTATGTCCTTTTGTCAAATTTCTCTACCCCTGTGGAAATACTTCACTCATAACATGAGACAAATACTTCATACTTGTAATGCATTGTTCCAAAGTATTTCCTGTTGCTCCAACTTCAATAATACAGGCTCCTTTTGCCATGTGCTGATTATACCTTGAATTTCTAAGAATTATTGGTCTAAATAGTCCCGGGTATAGTTCATTTGCTTTTTGTTGTATTTTAATTGCAAATTTCAAATTTTGTTGCCAATTAGGGTGTTCTAATCCTCCTCCATCTGTCCCTATTACAAACATTAGTTGGGCAGCATATTCATCTCCAATTCTAACTGTTGGTCCATATGTATTGCTACTACCAACAGCATCTCTATGTAAGTCAATAACAATATCACTACTTTGTTTACTAAGTACATTTTGAACTACTTTAAGAGAGCGATCATAAGAACCATTATAAGCCGGATAGTCATTATATGTCGTATCATGAATTACATTAAATCCATAAGAAGTTAAATAATTAGTAAGTTCTGTACCAACACGAGCTACTGAAAAATTCAAATCTGTTGTTCTATAATTACCTGTCATTTCATAGTTAAATGCTTCTGTTGGGGTATAACTTTCACAAGTATGTGTATGAAATATAACTACATCTTTTGTATCGTCCAGTTGAATATCTGGTGTTAATATTTCTTCTGTTAAATTATATTTAGAACTATTTTTAATTTGTATTCCATTATATTCGTTAGTATAAGTTGCTTTAATGTTATTTTCTTCTATTACTTCCGTTTGTGCATTTTCTGGCACTTCCAAATTTATATTACTTGAATCGTCATTTTGATTTGTTTCTGCAATTTCTTGATTTTGTACTTCATCTTGATTCACCTTTTCTTCTACTAAATTACCGTTCATGGCTAATTGAGTATTTAAAATTTTTTCAATATAACTTTGCTCCTCAGGATTTTCTTCTGTGTAATTTTCTTCCATTTTATCTATTCCAGGTATTGTACTAGCTATTGATGCTGTAAATACTGTATTTTGCCTAATAAATTGAAATCCCTTACTTATCCCTAAAATAATTCCAATTATAATTAGCCCGTTTAGTTAAATATTTAACTAAATCCTTAATATTAACTACGGCAACATTCACCATAACTTCTCCTTTGAATTGTATATTATACCTTATATATATTCACAATATTTGTAGTATATTACAAATAAATTATAGGCAAAATATTAAAACACTTTTAATTTTGAAGAGGCATAATCAAAAACAGACTTTTTTGTCTATTTTGATTATGCCTCTTCATTAATTTTGTATCTTTATTATATATTATCTATAATATTACAAGCATCAAGTAAAATATGTTTCTGCTCTCCTGTTTCCATATTTTTAATCTCTGCTTCTTTTGATTCTAATTCGTTATCTCCAATTGTAAGCACGTATTTTGCACCAATTTTATTTGCATATTTAAACTGTGCATTAATACTTTTTCCTGTTATATCTTTTTCTGCATATACTCCTGCTTGTCTTAATTCATGTACTAATTTTGTTGCATACTTATTTGCTTCTTCTCCTATTTGTGCAACATAAATTTGAGGTTTTTTTGCCGAAATTATATTATTTGTATTATACTTCTCAAATATTTCTATTAATCTTTCAAGACCCATTGCAAAGCCAAGAGCAGGCGTATCTTGTCCTCCAAGTTCTTTTACTAATCCATCATATCTTCCACCAGCTAGAACTGCATATCCTTCATTTTTAGAAATAAATTCGAAAACGGTTTTTGTATAATAATCCAATCCTCTAACTATTTCTGGGTCTATTTTGTATTCGATTCCAACGCTTGTTAGCATTTGTTTTACACTTTCAAAATGAGTTTTACATTCTTCACAAAGATAATCTAATATAATTGGAGCACCATGATTTAACTCTTTACATTTTTTCTCCTTACAATCTAAAATTCTCATTGGATTTCTCTCAAATCTAGATTTACATGTATCACAGTATTGTTCTAAATTAGGTCTTATAAATTCTTTTAATGCCTTTTGATATTCTTCTCTACACTTTGGGCAACCAATACTATTAATATTTAATTCAATATTTGGAATATTTAATTTTTCAAAAATATCGTTTGCCATCATTATAGTTTCTACATCAACTAGATACGAACCACTTCCTAATACTTCTGCTCCAATTTGGTGAAATTCTCTAAGTCTTCCTTTTTGTACATTTTCATATCTATACATCGCCATATTATACCATACTTTTACAGGTGACGGCATTGATGACATACCATTTTCAATATATGCTCTTACCACTCCTGCTGTACCTTCTGGTCTTAAAGTTATACTTCTACCACCTTTGTCTTCAAATGTATACATTTCCTTTTGCACAACATCCGTAGTATCTCCTACACCTCTTTGGAACAATTCTGTATTTTCAAAAACAGGTGTCCTTATTTCTTTGTACCCATAGTTTTCTAATATTTTACTTATTATATTTTCAACATATTGCCATTTATAGCTTTCTGTTTGTAATATGTCTTTTGTTCCCTTTGGTTTCTGAATCATTTTTTACTCCTTTCTAGGTTGTAAATTAAAATATATTGGTTCTTCATCTTTTATCATAGATGATTTTCCGATGCCCTGGATATATTATTGTATCTTCTGGTAATATTAATAGTTTGTTTGTTATAGATTGCATAATACTTTTTGCACTTCCTGTTGGCAAATCTGTTCTTCCCCAAGTACCTCTAAATAGTGTATCCCCTGATAGCAATAATTTTTCTTGTTCACAATATAATGATATTCCTCCTTTTGTATGTCCTGGTGTATGTATTATTCTAAATTCTAGTTCACCTATATGTATTACATCTCCATCGTCTAATCTAGAATCCGCTTCTAACGAAACATTTGGTATCCCAACTAATTCTGTAAGGCTAATTCCTATATTACATAACCCTTCGGCATCATCTCTGTGAATAAGTATCTTTCCTCCTAGTTCTTTTTTTACTTCTTCTACTGCCCCTATATGGTCTGCATGGCAATGTGTTAATACTATATATTTTACTTTTCCATCTATAATTTTTACCATTTCAATTACTTTATGAGCCTCAGCACCTGGATCTACAATCATTGTCTCCTTAGTTTTTTCATCTTCTATTATATAACAATTTGTAATATGAGAATCCCCCACATTAAGTTTTAATCTTTTGAATATCATTGATTATCCTTCCTTCCAATTTTAAGCCTTTTTATCATTTTTTCTTCTTACTTCATATACACTATCTACTGTTCTTATAATTTTTATTACCTTATTAAGCTCATCTAAGCCCTCTATTTCTAATGATAAATCTAATATTGCTACTCTTTCTTTTGTAGTTTTAGTATTTACTCCTATTAAAATAGATTTTGTATCATCTACTTTTTTTATAACATCTGATAATAATCCTTTTCTATCGTTTGCAAATACTTCTATTTCTACATTATATTTTGCTTTACCTTGGTTATACCAAGAAACATCTATTAGTCTATTTTCCTCAGAGACCAATTGTTTAGCATTAATACAATCTGCTCTATGTACAGATACACCTCTACCTTTCGTAATATATCCAACAATAGCATCTCCTGGTAAAGGATTACAACATTTTGATAATTTAACCAAACAATTGTCTATTCCTTTAACTACAATTCCAGTTTTTGAAGGTTTTGCTTGTGATGGTTTTGTTTGTACTAGTTCTTCTATTTTTTCTTCAATATCTTCTTCTTTATGTTCTTTTCTATATTCTTCTAACATTCTAGATATAATCTTTGTTTGTGAAATAGCTCCAAAACCTATACTTGCATATAAATCATCTAAATTTGAATATTTATATCTATCTAATGCTGCTTGTATGAAATTTGGTTTGAATAAATCCGAATGAGACATTCCTATTCTTTTTATTTCTTTTTCTACTGCTTCTTTCCCTTTTGCAATATTTTCTTCTCTTAATGCTTTTTTAAAAAATTGTTGAATTTTATTTTTAGCAGCTGAGCTCTTAACAAATTTAAGCCAATCTCTACTTGGTCCTTTTGCATTGTCTGATGTTAAAATTTCCACAATATCTCCATTTTTTAATGGTGTTAAAATTGGCATCATTTTGCTATTTACCTTAGTCCCAACCATTTTATTTCCAATCTCTGCGTGTATTGTATATGCTAAGTCTACTGGTGTACTTCCCTTTGGTAAAACTTTTATATCACCTTTTGGTGTAAATACATATACTTCATCTTCAAATAATTCGGTTTTTAAAGTTTTTAAAAATTCATCTGGATCTAATGTGTCTTTTTGCCATTCTAAGGTTTCTCTAAGCCATGCTAATTTGTCGTCTTTTACTGTTACATTTGATTTTTTTACCTTATTTGCTTCCTTATATGCCCAGTGTGCAGCTATACCGAATTCTGCTATTCTATGCATATCCCATGTACGTATTTGCACTTCAAATGGGGTTGCATTTGGTCCTATTAAAGTAGTATGTATAGATTGATACATATTAGGTTTTGGCACTGCTATATAATCTTTAAATCTGCCTGGCATTGGGCTATATAACTCATGTACTACACCTAGTGCAGCATAACAATCTTTAACAGAATTAACTAGAATTCTAATAGCAAATAAATCGTATATCTCGTCTAGTGTTTTGTTGTCTCTTTGCATTTTCCTGTAAATGCTATACAAATGTTTTGCTCTTCCTTCAATTTCAAATTCTATGTTTTCTGCTCTTAAACCATCTTTTACTTTTTGAACAATTTTATCTAAGAATCTTAATCTCTCTTCTCTTTTTTTATCTAATCCTTGCACTATTTCAAAAAATTCATCCGGATACAAATATCTAAATGATAAATCTTCAAGTTCCCATTTTAATGAATAAATACCTAATCTATTTGCAAGTGGAGCATATAAGTCCATAGTTTCTTTTGCGTTTGCAAGTTGTCTGTCTCTTGATAAATATTTAAGTGTTCTCATGTTATGCAGTCTATCTGCAAGTTTAATAAGTATTACTCTTATATCTTTCCCCATAGCCAGGAACATTTTTCTGTAATCTTCTACTTGTCTTTCTTGTGCACTTGAATAAGATAGAGTACTTAATTTAGTAACTCCGGCAACCATTTCAGCGACAGATTCTCCAAACATTTTTTTTAAATTCTCGTTTGTTACAGGAGTATCTTCTACAACATCATGCAAAAGAGCTGCACAAATTGTATCTTCATCCATTTCTAGTCCTGCCAATATATAAGCTACTCCTAATGGGTGAATTATGTATGGTTCACCTGATTTTCTAAATTGATTCTCATGTTGTTTATTTGCAAATTCATATGCTTTTAATACCTTTTGCTCGTTAAATTTTGGATTTTTTTCTTTTGCCTTTGCAATTACTTCTTCTATTGTTGCATTTTTGGTTTTTGACATATATCTCCCTTCTTTCAGTTTTTCATTAATATGTTATCATTATATCTCTCATGTTAATTTGTAAATATTCGTTATTATTATATTCATTAATTTCTAGCATTCCTACAACATCTACTTTATCTCCAATATGATATTCATCTGCTAAGTTTCCCAAATTGAATCCTATTGCATCTATCCATTGATTTTCTGTTTTTAAAGTTAATTTTAAGTGTTTACCTTCTGATAATGTCCTTATTGAATCTATTTTCAGGTTTTTAAATAGAATAAGCGGCATTTTATTGCCTTCTCCGAATGGTTCTAATAATTGAATTTCTTTTGCTATTTCTTTTTTTATGTTTCTATCGTAAAGTTGTATATCAATATTTATAATTGGCACTATTTCTGAAACATTACTTTTTTCTACTAATTTTTCAAATTCTGTTTTAAATTTTTGAAAATTTTCTGCTTTTAAAGTAAGTCCAACTGCCATCTCATGTCCACCATATTTTTCTAAATACTGACTTGTTTCACATAAAGCTTGGTGTAAGTCGAATCCTAAAATGCTTCTTCCAGAACCTTTTGCTTCATCTCCTTCTAAGCAAAGTAATATAGTTGGCTTATAATATAGGTCTGTTAATTTTGAAGCAACTATTCCTATTACACCATGATGCCAATTAGTACTTTCTAATACTATACTACCTTTTTTACCTTCTTCATCTTCTTTTAATTTTTCTATTGCTTCTGCAAATATTCTTTTTTCTATATTTTGTCTTTCTTGGTTATATTCTTCTAATTTTTTCGTTATTTCTTGTGCTTCGACTATATTAGATGTTAAAAATAGTTTTAAAGCTTCTTCTGCATGTCCCATTCTTCCACATGCATTTATTCTTGGAGCTACTCCAAAAGATATTGTAGAAGAATCAATTTTCTTATATCTGGATACATTTATTAATTCTCTTAATCCTAAATTTTTTGTAACCTCTACGAGTTTTAATCCTAGTTTTGCAATAACTCTATTTTCATCTATAAGCGGAACTATGTCTGATATTGTTCCTACACATACTAAATCTAAATATTTTAAAAATTCTTTTTCTTCTAAATTTAGTTTTATAGATATTGCTTGTATTAATTTGAAAACAACACCTACTCCTGCTAATCCTCTAAATGGATATTTATTATCTTTTCTTTTTGGATTTATAACTGCAATTGCATTTGGAATTTCATCTAATGCCTCATGATGGTCTGTGATTATAGTTTTTATTCCTAAGCTATTTGCATATTCTATTTCTTCAATAGCTGTTATTCCACAGTCAACTGTTATCATTAAATCATATTTTTTATCTGCAATTTCTTTTAATGTCTCTTTTTTTAGTCCATATCCTTCATTCAATCTGTTTGGAATATGGTAATCTACTTCTACTCCTAATTGGTTTAAATATTTCTTTAATACCGCTATACTTGTAATTCCATCTACATCATAGTCGCCATATATTAATATTCTTCCTTTATTGTTTATTATTTTAATAATTTCATCAACAGCAATATTCATATCATTTAGCAAATATGGGTCGTAAAAGTCCTTTCTTGTAGGGTTTAAAAACACTTCTATTTGTTTTTCTTCTACTAATCCCCTATTTGCCAATATTCCTGCAACAAGAGCCGATAAGCCAAATCTTTTGGCTATTTTTTCGGTTATTTCTTTGTTTGGTGATATATATTCCCATTTTTTCTTCATTTAAATTCTCCTACCTATTAAAATATTCTTAGTATATCGTTGTATGCCACATATATTGAAAGTAATATCATAAGCACAAATCCAGCAGCTTGTATATTTAATTCTAATTCCATACTTAATTTTTTTCTTCTTATTGCTTCAATTAATAGAAGAACTAATTTCCCTCCATCTAATGGTGGGAATGGCAATAAATTTGTTACACCTAGTGATAATGAAATTAATGCTAATATATATATAAATTCCAACAAACCATTTGTTTGTGATACAACAGTTGATATTCCTATTGGTCCCATCAGCTGGTCGGTTTTTACTCCACCTGTAAATAGTTCTTTTACATTATTTACAATTGAAGCAGAGAAATTTACTGTGTTCCAAAATCCGTAATATATTTTATTTGATAAGTTATTTTCTGCCGGTTCTAAATTTACTCCTATAACATACCTTCCATCTTCAATTTGTGTTGGCTCTATTTCAAGATTTATATGTTCATTATTTCTTTTTATTTCAAATTGTACGATATCTCCTTGTGATTTATTTATTGCATTATCTAAATCTGTCTTTAAACGTAATCTTTGACCATTTGCACTTATTAATTCATCTCCCACTTGTATTCCTGCTTGCTGAGCAGCATATCCTTGTACTGGTTCAGATACTACCATTGAATAGTAATTTCCTAAGTTCATTGCAATAATAAAATATACAAGCAACCCAAATAATATATTAACAACACCACCTGCTGCTATTATAAGCATTCTTTTCCATACACTTTTATTATTAAATGCTCTGGGGTCACTAGATTCCTCTTCTTCCCCTTCTAGCATAACAAAGCCGCCCAATGGAACAGATCTTAATGCATATAAGGTTTCTCCTTTTTGCTTTCCAATAAGTTTTTTGCCAAATCCTATTGAAAATTCGTTTACTTTAACCTTGAAAAGCTTTGCTACTAAGAAATGTCCTCCTTCATGTATTAGCACTAAGAAACCTAATAAAAATATAAATTTAATTGCCGTTATTAAAAAATCTAACAAGAATAAACCTCCTATTATTAATTATAATAATATCGTCAAAAAGAAAAATGCAAATGGGGCAACAAATATAACACTATCTAATCTATCTAACATTCCTCCATGTCCTGGTATTAAATTACTAAAATCTTTAACTCCTGCATATCTTTTTATTGTAGATGCTGCTAAATCTCCTATTTGACCTACTACACTTAATAAAATCGATATAGGTAAAATAGCTAAATATGAAATATTAAAGTCCATATATGTATTTAATATATATGTATATCCTAGCATTAAAAGGACTCCACCTATTAATCCTCCGATGCATCCTTCTAGACTTTTTTTAGGACTAACATCTGTAAATTTATGTTTTCCAAATGCTTTTCCAATCAAATAAGCAAATGTGTCAGTTCCCCATGCAGCAATAATTGCATACCATACTAATACTTTTCCATTTTCCAATCCCGTTGTTAGTGGTAAGAATATCATAAATCCAACTATATAAATTATACCCAGAATTGTAACTGCTGCATCATATATTGTTATTTTCATATTAGAAATTATTATTCTTAAAAATACCCATACCATTGTAATTGGTATTATTAGCAATAAATAAACTAACTGATTTGTATCTAATATATGAATAAATGGTATAATTAATGCTGAAATATATCCTATCTCTGATACTGGTTTTGCTTTTCCTTTAAAGCAAGAAAAATATTCATGTAAGCACATTATTGCTACAATTGTAAATACTATATCTATTACAAATTTATTTCCTAGTATAAGTACTGCTGCTAACATTGGAAATCCAAGTAGTGCAGATATCCATCTTTGTATATTCACTGTAATTCTCCTTTCAGATTATTTTGCTCCAAATCTTCTGTTTCTTTTTTGAAATTCATAAATAGCTTCTAATAAAGCATTATTATCAAATTCTGGCCAATACTTATCTGTAAAGTAGAATTCAGAATATACTATTTGCCATGGTAAGAAATTGCTTATTCTAAGTTCTCCACCTGTTCTAATTAGCAAATCTGGCTCTGGTTGACCTGATGTGTATAATGATTTTTCAAATTCTTCTTCGTTAATATCTTCTATATTTAATTTATTTTCTTTTACCTTTTCTGCAAGTTCTTTTGTAGCTTTTATAATTTCAGCTCTTCCACCATAATTAAAAGCAATATTCAAAGTTAAACCTGTATTATTTTTGGTTCTGCTAATTGCTTCTTCTATTTGTTTTTTTAGTCCTGAATTTAGTACTGTAATATCACCTAATACTTTTATTTTAATATTTTCAGAATCTGCTTTTCTACTAAATTTATCTAAATATGTTTGTAAAAGAATCATTAAAGCTCCAACTTCATCTTCTGCTCTTTTCCAATTTTCAGTTGAAAATGCATAAACAGTTAGATATTTAATTCCAATACTATTAGCGTATAAAGCAATATTTTCTAGTGCTTTTACTCCTTCTTTATGTCCAAGCTTTGGATCCATTCCTTTTTGTTTGGCCCATCTTCTATTTCCATCCATTATAATTGCTATATGTTCAGGTAAATTATTAAAATCAACTTTTCCTTCCATTGTTTCTCCTTCAATACTTATATAAATTATAATTAATCTTCTTACTTATAATCATATATATTTGTTTATTTGTGTATCTATACCGACATAATTTCTTTTTCTTTACTTTCTAATATTTCATCTATTTCGCCTATTTTAGAATCAGTAATTTTTTGTATATCATCTTCTGCCTTTTTAAGTTCATCTTCTGTAATTAAACTTTCTTTTTGCATAGATTTATATTCATCAATTCCATCTCTTCTTATGGCTCTGATAGATACTTTTGCATCTTCTGCTATTTTTTTAACTTCCTTAACTAATTCTTTTCTTCTTTCTTCGTTAAGTTCTGGGAATGCTAATCTTATAACTTTTCCATCATTATTTGGATTTATTCCTATGTCTGATTTTAAAATTTCTTTTTCTATTTCTTTTAGCACGCTTGCATCCCAAGGTTGTATTACTATTAGTCTAGCTTCGGGAACTGAAACACCTGCAAGTTGTGTTATTGGTGTTGGTACTCCATAATAATCTACTTTTATTTTATTTAGTATTGCAGGATTAGCTCTACCTGCTCTTATTTCTGATAAGTTTTCTCTATATACACTTATCGTTTTTTCCATTCTTTCCTTAATTTCTACATAATCTGACATTTTAAATTCCTCCTAATTTTCTATTATTGTTCCTATTGGCTCACCCTTTACTATTTTTATTATATTTTCAGGGTCGTCCATTGCAAATACTACAAGTGGTATATTATTGTCCATACATAATGATGTTGCAGTAGAATCTATTACTTTTAATTTCTTTTCCAATATATCCATATATGAAAGTTTGTCATACTTAACTGCTTCTTTATCGATTTTTGGATCTGCTGAGTATACTCCATCTACCGTTTTTGCAAAAAGAATTGCATCTGCTTCAATTTCTGCTGCTCTTAGTGCTGCTGTTGTATCTGTTGAAAAATATGGATTTCCAGTTCCGCATGCAAATATTACAATTCTATCTTTTGAAAGATGGTTCATTGCCTTTCTTCTAATATATGGTTCTGCTACTTCTTTCATTTCTATTGCAGTTTGCACTCTTGTTTCCAATCCCCTAGATTCTAATTCAGATTGAATTGCCAATGCATTTATTGCTGTTGCAAGCATTCCCATATAGTCAGAAGTTGTTCTTTCTATTGTCTCTCCATATCTTCCTCTCCAAAAATTTCCTCCGCCAACGACTATGGCTAGTTCTACTCCTAAATCTTTAATAACTTTTATTTGCTCACAGATTTTAGCTACAATATCAGAATCTATGCCACTTTTTTTACTTCCCGCTAGTGCTTCTCCACTTAACTTTAAAAGTATTTTTTTGTATTTCAACTTTTCAGCCAATGTTACACTCTCCTTTATATTTATTTTGTTTCGTATATTCTATCATATATTATTGTAAATTGGAAACAATTTTTGAAAATAAATTAAGATTTTATTAATTTTTTCATATAAAAAGGAATATTCATATGAATATTCCTTTTAGGGATATTAAATTTGTGGCATTTTTTTTAATGTACGCTTATAAGATTCTCTTCTGGCTTGTGCTATAAGTCCTACTTCTATTTTTGCTTTTTTTGCAGTTTCCCTCATCATAGTTCGTTTCTGTTGGAGAACTTCTTGTTTTTTATAGAATCTCTTATTATTCTTAATAAAATTTCTCCATTTCATGTAAAACAAACTGTCTGAAAGGTTTTTTGTTTTAAACACCTTTGAAAGCATTGTAGCAGAAGTATAACTTATAATGGCATCTTTTAAAAGTAAATCGGCAGTTATATAATCTTTTTCATGCATTAGTTTGACAAGAATCCTCATAAATTTAATTGGTTCAAATTTAAGTGGATAAAACTGCCCTTCTACAATTACTCCTAAATTTTCTTCATAGCAGAACCCCCGTACACCTTGCTTTTTCATAGTGGTTATCCCCCTTAATTATTAATATGCTTTTATTATACTACTTTTTTAGAAATAAAGCAAATTTCTATTTAAAGCTTTTAACTTCTTCGTCTATTTTCTTTTCAAAGTCTTTTATACTTATTTGTCCTAAATCCCCATCTTTTCTTGAACGTAGTCCTATTGCATTTGCTTCTATTTCTTTATCTCCAACTATTGCCATGTATGGTACTTTTTCAAGTTGTGCTTCACGAATTTTATAGCCAATTTTTTCTTCTCTGTCATCTAATTCTACTCTTATTCCTTTTTTAGAAAATTCTTCTTGTAATTTTTTAGCATATTCTATGTGAGCATCTGCTATTGGTAGTATTTTTACTTGAACTGGTGCTAGCCAAACTGGGAAAGCTCCTGCATAATGTTCTATTAATATTCCTATAAATCTTTCTATACTTCCAAATATAACTCTATGAAGCATAACTGGTCTGTGTTTTTCTCCATCCTCTCCAATGTATGTTAAGTCAAATCTCTCAGGCATTTGGAAGTCTAGTTGTATAGTACCACATTGCCATTCACGTCCTAAGCAATCTTTTATGTGGAAATCTATTTTAGGTCCGTAGAATGCTCCATCTCCTTCATTTATTTTATATGCAACACCTTGGCTTTCTAGCGCTTTCTTTAAAGAATTTTCTGCTAACTCCCATTCTTCGTCTGATCCCATTGAATCTTCTGGTCTTGTTGATAGCTCAACTGTATATACGAAACCAAATATGCTATAAACTGTGTCTATTAATTTCATTAAGTTAGTAATTTCGCTTTCTATTTGAGTTGGCAAGCAGAATATATGAGCATCATCTTGTGTGAAGCATCTTACTCTGAATAATCCATTTAGTTCTCCTGATTTTTCATGTCTGTGTACTAGTCCTAATTCTCCTGCTCTTATTGGTAATTCTCTGTATGAATGCATTTTATTTTTGTAAACAAGCATTCCTCCTGGGCAGTTCATTGGTTTTATGCCATAATCTACATCATCAATTTTTGTAGTATACATATTTTCTTTGTAGTGGTCCCAGTGTCCTGAACGATGCCATAATTCTTCGTTTAATATTACTGGTGTTTTTATTTCTTGGTATCCATTTTCTTTATGAATATTTCTCCAAAAATCTTCTAATATATTTCTTAAAACCATTCCCTTTGGTAAAAAGAATGGAAATCCTGGTCCTTCTGGTGCTATCATAAATAATTCTAGTTGTTTTCCTAATTTTTTATGATCCCTTTTCTTTGCTTCTTCTAGCATTTCTAAGTAACTGTCTAGTTCGGATTTTTTAGGGAAAGAAATCCCATAAATTCTTTGTAACATTTTATTGTTTTCATTTCCTCTCCAATATGCACCAGATACATGTTGTAATTTTATTGCTTTTACTTTTCCAGTTGACATCAAATGTGGTCCTGCACATAAATCGACAAATTCACCTTGTTCATAGAAAGATATTTCTTCTCCTTCTGGTAAATCTTCTATTAATTCTACTTTGTAGTCTTCTTTTCTATCTTTCATAAATTTAATTGCTTCTTCTCTTGGAAGTGTAAATCTTTTTATTTCCAAATCTTCTTTAATTATTTTTGACATTTCCGCTTCTAATTTTTCTAATATTTCTGGTGTAAATGTCATTTCTGTGTCAAAATCATAATAAAATCCATTGTCAATTGATGGACCAATAGCTAGTTTTGTATCTGGGTACAATCTTTTTACTGCTTGTGCTAATATGTGTGATGTTGTATGCCAATATGCTTTCTTACCTTCTAAACTATCAAATGTGCATATATTTAATTCAGCATCATCATTAAGTTCATATCTTAAATCTTTTACTTCTCCATTTACAAGACCGCACATTGCGTTTCTTGCTAATCCTTCACTTATTTTTTTAGTTACTTCTAATACAGTAGTTCCTTTTTCTACCTCCATTATAGAGCCATCTTTTAAAGTAATTTTTATCATTTTTATTCCTCCTTTTTCTTTCCAATAAAAATACCCCTATACAGGTATTTTTACCTATATAGGGGTAAGTTTTATCTTACGGTTCCACCCTAATTTTTACTTCATTTATCGATTATAACGTAATCAACGTCTACTTTCATAGAAGACTCCGAGTTAGTTTTTCAAATATGTTTATTTAAACAAGCTTTCAGCCTACGACTTGTCCTCTCTTAAAATAACCTCTATTTTACTTTGTCTCTTCAACGTCTTTTATAATATTACAACATTTTATACTTTTTGTCAATAGTTTAAATTTTTACATATATTTTGTATATGCATATCTATAATTATTTGTAGTTTGTAATAATTGTTGTGTTTCCATATTGTAAATGTATGTTCTATAGCTATTTACCTCTTCTAGTCCTTCATTCCTTTCTAATAGAATATTATTGTTTGGTAATATTGTAATTGCATTGAAGTTGCCTTCACCGGTTAATGTTTGCATATTGTCATTTTCATCTATCAAACATAACTGTCCTTCTCCATTTAAGTATAAATATGCTGAATTATACATTAAAATTTCGCTTTTGCCTATCTCTCCCTCAAAACTTGCTACAATTCTATATTTGTTTCCTGTTGCTAAATCATATGACCAATACCATGTTTCATATGTATCTTCTGCTATGTTTTCCATTTTTGCATATAATAGCTTATTGTCTGATACTTCCATTATACCTGCATTTACATCAATAGTTCTTTCTTCATTTGTTATTAAATCCATTTCTTTAAGTTCTTCTTTATCGTTTACATAGTATAATTTATTCTTTTCATTGTCTATTTTAAATATATAATTTCTAACGATTGCAACGTGTCCAATTTGTTTATCTAATAGGTTAAGGCATAATAATTCCCCATTAAATGTGTAATATAATTTGTTATTATAATATTCTAAATTATCTGTTGTCCCATATTTATATTCAAATGAGTATATCTCACTTGGTTCTATTCCTTTATTCAAATCTATTACATAAAATCTGTGATATGAATTAGCTGTATTTTCATAAAAATATAGTTTTCCATCAGCGTAGTCATATGCTCCTGAGTGGAATTTCATTATTTGTGTTTCATTTCCTGTATTTTTATCAATTGCAACAAGTGTGTTTTCTACATCGTATTGACTTCCTGTTACTACACTTTTGCATGTAAAAGCATATGTATTTTGAATATCAATTTTTGTAGTATCTTGAATAATATTATTTATAGAATTATTAGTTCCAATTATTCCTGTACTAATATTATTATGCCTATTGGTTTTATTTTTTGTCTCATCATTTACTGTTGCAACATGATTTAAATATATTGCCCCGCATATTGTAACTACTAATAGAACTAGCGAAATAACAATAATTGTAAATGTTCCCAATCCTATTTTTATTTCCTCATTTTCGTTATTTTCACTCATTTTTTCTTCCCCTTTCGTTTGATTTTTAATTATTATATCATATTGTTTTTTAATATCATAGATTTTAAATAAAAAAATATAATTAATTTGAAAAAAATTACAATATATGTTAAAATGTATATATAATACATTTATAAGGAGATGCTACTTTATGCTTAAAAATCAAATTTGCTCTATTCTCCCTAAGGATTTTCCTTCCAATTGTTATATTAACATTTTGGATAATGGAAAATTAATAAATACGGAATACGAAAAAAAAATCGAAGAAATTGTTCGTGATCATTTAGGTTATGGTTACCAAGTAGATTCAGTCACAATAAGTATGGAAATTTTTGTGAAAACTGGACGCTTTGTAAGTGTCTTATTCCGTATTGTCGATGATGATAATCTCGACGTTATACTGTAAACCACACATTTTTGTGTGGTTTATTCTTTAAGTATATTTAATCTATTAACTCATAGAAATTTTTAAATTCATATCCTTGTGATTTTAGATATTTAATTGAATCTTGAAGAACTAATGAGCTATTGCTTACATCTTTTGTATCATGCATTAAAATAACTAATGTATTTTTGTTTTTTGAAGATTTCTTTAAATTATCCAATAATTGCTCACTCGTATATTTTTTCATAGAATCATTATTTAGGCAATTCCAATCAATATAAGTATAATCTATACTATGGTTTGCTATGTAATGTCCCTCATCATATGCTCTTTTTACTATTTCTGGATGTTCATCAACATACTTTCCAATTACAAAAATGTAGCTTTGACATCTTCTGCTTTTAATATGTCCAAAATTTTGGGGGTAATTAAAGCATTCGGGCCATCATCAAAAGTCAAATAAGCAATTTTCTCTTCTCCTGCTGTAAGATTTCTGATTTTTTCTTTAAAATTACTTGCTGCCACATTATTAAAAACTAATTCTGTTGCTGGTTTTGAAAACTTAATAATTAAATATGAAATAAGTATGATAAAAGTTATTAATATAATTAAACAAGTAACTATTGCCTTGTTCTTTTGAAATATAAATATTTTCATTTAACACACCTGTCACTTAAATTGGTCATTGTCTCTAATATTTTTTGGAGTATATGACTTACTCCTGTAATTATATTCATTTCAACTTTTTTCATGCCAATACTCTATTATAGTTTTTGCCTTTTTATGTCAATTATGCTATAATATAATTAATAATTTGCCATCTGCAATTATTAGAAAAAATAAGGAGGAACGTGAAATGTTCAATCGGTTAAACTCAGAAAAGGAAAACAATTGGAAGCAGGAAGTTAAGAGGATTAAAGAGCTCAAAAAGAGGCTTGATTCTTTAGGTGACTTCCCCAGTTACTACAAAGACACATACCCATATGCTGTCGATTTTTTTAACATCGTTTCGTTATTTCAAGATGAAGGTTATATTTCAAATGCACCTAAAAAATTAAAAGATGTTCAGAAAGAATTTAATAAGTGCATTAAAAATTCAGGCAGAGATAAGTATGGCATTAATCGTACGAGCCCTGGTGAAAAAGTAACCTTGGATAACACGTATTGGGGAAATATTTATGGTATCTGGACTCAAACATCTAGGCATTTTATGAACGATTGTGATAATAGCAATCCACCTGCTGCTTTGGTTGTTGGTTCTTTTCAAATAAGACCATTTATTACAAACAACAGGCAAATTCTTTTAGAATTATGCAACAAATTCTGCGCAGCATAACAGTTCCTTGAATCTTTAACTGTTCTAATTAGAGCATATTAAAGAAAAATCGGCATCACATTTGATGCCGATTATTTTATTTTAAAAAATAATTGGTGCCCGAGGTGGGACTCGAACCCACATGGTTTCCCGCACGATTTTGAGTCGTGTGCGTCTGCCAATTCCGCCACTTGGGCATTTAGAGGAATGATTATATTTATCATTCCTCTATTATATTAACACATTTTTAATTTATTGTCTATATAAATTATATTGTTTTTTATTTTATTCTTCCTTTTTTTCAGTTTCAGTAGTATTTTCTTGACTAGGCATTGATGCTTGTGAGTCTATGTTAGTATACTCATTGTTTTCTACTCTTTGATGTCTTTGCACTCGTTTATCTTTCTTTTTACTTCTTACTATCATTATGATTATTGCTATTATAGCGACTATAATTATTGTTGCTATTGCTGCAATTATTGCTAATTGCATAATTACTTCATTGCTTAATGCACTTCCTGTTTCTGCTGTTTTATTTACTGTTATTTGATATACTTTTGTTTCTTCTCCAACTTTAACTATTACAGTTACTGAATTTTCTCCTTCTACTAAGTTTTTATTTCCCATTACTTCTATTTCTGTTGCTTCGTTTTCTGCACCTGCTGTTATTTCTATATCTTTAACACTTAATGGAACTGTTAATACATATTCATATATATTTTCTTCAAAAGCTGGTGATAGTTCTACTTCTACTGTTTCACCATTTTCTGTTTTCCCTACTATATTAAAACTAGTGATTCCTAATACTTTTTCTTCTGTTGCTTCTGTATTTTCATTAGATGTTTCTTCTGGTACTTCCTCTGTTGGCTCTTCTTCTACTGGTTCTTCTGGTTCAGTAGGTGTTTCTTCTACTGCTTTTTCATCTTCTCTTGTTACATACATGGTATAAGTTCTTGTTGTTCCATCTTCTGCTGTACATACAACTTTTAATGTATTAGTACCTACATTTAAAGATTTATATCCAGTTCCTGATATTTGTTGAGA
>CAMMLS010000002.1 GCA_946497775.1 uncultured Clostridium sp. | reverse complement strand
GGAGAAAGGTAAGTATAATATATTAAATTTTAAACTTTATTATATTATACAAGGATTAAGAATGTTAAACTTTAGAACGGACTTAGCTTTGGAAAGAAGAGATTTATATAGAAAAGCTAACAATATAAAAGATGAAATTCCGGGAATTGAGACAAACGAAGATGAAAAAGATGAAATAAAAATAACAAGAGTGAAAATAACAAATGCTGAAGGTGCAAATGCTATTGGAAAACCAATTGGAAATTATATCACAATTGATATTAGAAACTTAAAAATTGCAAGTGAAGATGAAATTCAAAATGCCGCAGAAGCATTAGGTGAAGAGCTTAAAAAACTTTATGATATTCATTTAAATGGTAAAGAAGATATATTAGTTGTAGGACTTGGCAACATGGGAGTAACACCAGATGCATTAGGCCCAAGTGTTATACAAGATATAGATATTACAAGACATCTTTTAAAATACGCACCACAGTACTTAGAAGAAGGAGCAAGACCTGTGAGTGCAATTGCACCAGGGGTACTTGGAACAACTGGAATAGAAACACAAGAAATTTTAAAAGGTATAGTTGATAATATATCACCTAAATTAATTATAGTTATTGATAGTTTAGCATCTAAAAGTATAGAAAGAATAAGTTCTACAATACAAATTGCAGATACTGGAATAGTGCCAGGAGCGGGTGTAGGAAATGCACGAAAAGAAATAAGCAAAGATACATTAGGAATTCCAGTAATTGCACTTGGAATTCCAACAGTTGTTGAAGCTGCGACAATAGCAGCAGATTCAATAGACTTATTTATAGAAAAGTTACAAGAAGAGGCAAAATCTAATGAATATTTAAATGAGCTAAAAGATAAAGATAAATATGAACTAATAAAAGATGTTTTAATACCAAATGACTATAATTTTATAGTTACTCCAAAAGAGATTGATGGATTAATAGAAAACATGAGCTCAGTAGTTGCAAGAGGAATAAATATTAGTCTATAAAAATAAAAAAGGTAATTCTTTTATAAGAACTACCTTTTTTGTATAGATTTTTTTCATATATTATGATAATATATGAAAAAACAAGAAAGTGAGTAAGAGAAAATGGAATATTTTTTACTTTTTCTAGAAGGAATAGCAACATTTATTTCACCATGCATTTTGCCAATGCTTCCAATATACATATTGTACCTAACAGGTCAAGAAGATAAGGATAATAAAAAGTTATTATTAAATAGTATAGGATTTTTTATAGGATTTGCCATTTTATTTTCTGTATTAGGAGCTGTGTTTGCTGGAATTGGAAAATATTTATCAGATTATAGTAATATTATAAATATAATATTTGGAATAATAATAATTTTATTTGGACTAAATTTTATAGATGTAATAAAAATTCCATTTATAAATAAAACTAAAAAAATAGAATTAAAAACAACAAAAAAAGGATTTTTTCAATCTATTTTATTTGGAATGGTATTTGGGCTTGGATGGACACCATGTTTAGGCGCATTTTTAGGTTCTGCATTAATGATGGTTGCAAATACTGGCAATATTTTACAAGGAATAACTATGTTACTAGTTTTCTCATTAGGACTAGGAGTTCCTTTCATATTAAGTGCTGTATTAATAGAACAACTAAAAAATACATTTAATTTTATAAAGAAAAATTACAAAACAATAAACATAATATCGGCTGCACTACTAATAATTATAGGATTATATATGTTAGTTCAAGGTATATTAAAAACAATTTAAAGGAGATTTTTATATGAATTCAAAAACAAAATTAATAATTATTATAATTTCATTAATAGTTGTAATAGGTGGTGGTACATATTTATATAATGTAATATCTAATTTAGACTTTACTATAGATAATAGAGAGCAAAAAGAAGAAAGCAAAAAAGCAATGCCAGAAGCTATTATATATGATGAACAAGATAATGAAATAAATACTTTAACTTTTAAAGGAAAACCAACAATAGTAAACTTTTGGACTACATGGTGCACATATTGCGAGCAAGAAATGCCAAGTTTTGAAAAAGCATATAATCAATATAAAGATGAAGTAAACTTTGTTTTAGTAGATGTGCTAGATAGCCAAGAAGAAACAAAAGAAAACGGAATAAATTTTAAAAATGAGCATAATTTATCTATGCCAATTTATTTTGATAGAAATCATCAAGCAGTTGCAAAATATGGAGCACCAGGATTTCCTACAACATTTTTTATAGATAAAAATGGGAATATATATAAAATTGTAATTTCAATGCTAACAGAGGAAAAATTATTTAATTATATAGAAAATTTAATAAATGTAGAATAGGAGGAAAGACAATGAGAGATACTATAATAATAGGTGCAGGACCAGCTGGGATTTCTGCAAGCCTATATGCAAAAAGAGCTGGACTAGATGTTTTAGTACTATATAAAGATGATGGAACATTAGAAAAAGTTCATAAAATAGATAATTATTATGCAGTACCAGGAGTTTCAGGAGATGAATTAGCAAAAATCGGAAGAAAACAAGCAGAAGATTTAGGAATAAACATAAAAAAAGAAGAAGTTGTAGAAATTGAATATGATTATGAAAATAATTTTTTTACAGTTAAGGCAGATAAAAGATATCAAGCAAAGTCTATAATTTTAGCAACAGGAACAAGCAGAAATACATTAAGAATACAGGGATTAAAGGAACTTGAAGGAAAGGGAATAAGCTATTGCGCAGTTTGCGATGCTTTCTTTTATAGAAATAAAGATGTTGCAATAATAGGCAGTGGAAAATATGCAATAAATGAAATTAATCACTTGAAAAATGTAGTAAACAGTGTGGTACTTCTAACAGAAGGAGGAACACCACCAGAAACAAGAGGAGATGTAGAAGTTATTACAAAAAAAGTGGCTAAATTTGAGGGAAAAGAAAAATTAGAAGATATTGTATTTGAAGATAATTCTAAAAGAAAAGTAGATGGAGTATTTATTGCACTTGGAACAGCAGGTGCAAATGATTTTGGCAAAAAGTTAGGCTTGAATATTCAAAATAATAATATTATAATAGATGAAAATATGCAAACAAGCATGAAAGGTATATTTGCTTGTGGAGACTGCACAGGTGGATTACTTCAAATATCAAAAGCAGTGTATGAAGGTGCTAAGGCCGGATTATCTGTAATTAATTATATAAAAGGAGGAAAATTATAATGAGTGTTTTACATGTAGGAGCAAACGATTTTGAAAAAGAGGTTTTAGAAGAAAGTAAAACAGTATTAGTAGATTTTTATGCAGATTGGTGTGGACCATGCAAAATGATGTCACCAGTAGTTGAAAAATTAGCAGAAGAATTAGGAGATACAGTAAAAGTATGCAAAATAAATGTAGATGAAGCACAAAATATTGCAGCAAATTACAATGTAATGAGTATACCAACATTTATAGTATTCAAACATGGTGAACCAGTAAAGAAAACAGTAGGAGTACAAAGCGAAAGCGAACTAAAAGGAATGATTTCTTAATGACAAAATGCAAAATAGAATTAATTAAGACGAGTTGAAAACAATTTAGTAACAAAAAAATAGCACAAATTTGTGCTATTTTTTTACTTTTTTTCCAAAAAACAGTTGACTTTTGGTAGGCCGCCGTAGTATAATAATTGAGCGTATGGATTTGCGGTGAAGCAGAATGTGGCTACACTTTATAGTGGAGGGAACTTCTGTGGAGTATGTCTTGGCTTAGACCGGGCGAAAGTTTGATAGAAGCACTTTTTACCTAAGTTCATATTGTATTAGCTTAGGTTTAAAAATGGAGCAAAAAGAAACACCAGGGTGCGTTGATAACTTGCCGGAACATTTTTATAATAAGGAGGGAAATCATGGCAACATCAAACAAATTAGTAGGAAGTGACAAAATAAGAATAAGATTAAAAGCTTATGACTATGTAGTTTTAGATCAGTCTGCTGAAAAAATAGTAGATACTGCTAAAAGAACAGGAGCACAAGTTTCAGGTCCTATCCCACTTCCAACAAAGAAAGAAGTTATAACAATTTTACGTTCTCCACACAAACATAAAGATTCAAGAGAACAATTCGAAATGAGAACACATAAAAGAGTTATAGACATTCTATATCCAACACAAAAGACTGTTGATAGTTTAATGAAGTTAGACTTACCAGCAGGTGTAGACATTGAAATAAAATTATAATGTAAAGTAACTTTAAAAGTTACATATCGAAAACCAAGCTGATAATTTATCAGCCAATAGTTAGGAGGAAAAAATGAGTAAGACATTAATAGGAAAGAAAGTAGGAATGACACAAATATTTGATGAAAAAGGAGCTGTTATTCCAGTTACAGTTATAGAAGCTGGACCATGTACAGTTGTACAAGTTAAAAATACTGATACAGATGGATACAATGCTATTCAATTAGGTTTTGGCTCAGTTAAAGAAAAGAAATTAAATAAACCACTAAAAGGAAGCTTTAAAAAAGCAAATATTGAACCTAAAAAACATTTAAGAGAATTCAGATTAGATTCTGTTGAAAATATTACAGTAGGTTCTGAGTTAAAGGCAGACGTTTTTGAAGCCGGAGAAAAAGTAGATATTCAAGGTACTACAAAAGGAAAAGGATTCCAAGGTGTTATAAAACGTCATGGACAACACAGAGGACCTATGGGACATGGTTCAATGTATCATAGAAGACCAGGTTCAATGGGACCAACATCAACACCAGGAAGAGTTTTCAAAGGTAAAAAACTTCCAGGACACATGGGTGTAGATACTGTTACAATTCAAAACTTAGAAGTTGTAAGAGTAGATTTGGATAAAAATGTTTTATTAGTAAAAGGTAGCGTTCCAGGAAACAAGGGAGCAATACTAAAAATAAAAAAATCAGTGAAAGTAGTTAAATAGGGGAAGGAGGAAAAATAATGCCTAAAATAGATGTATATGATATTAAAGGTAATAAAGTTAGCGAAGTAGAATTAAAAGAAGAAATTTTTGGAATAACACCAAATGAAACAGTAGTACATAGCGTACTTGTAAATTACTTAGCTAATCAAAGACAAGGTACACAAAGCACAAAAACTAGAAGCGAAGTTTCTGGTGGTGGAAGAAAACCTTGGAGACAAAAAGGAACAGGTAGAGCTAGACAAGGAAGTATAAGAGCACCACAATGGATTAAAGGTGGTATAGCATTAGGACCAAAACCTAGAAGCTACAAATATACTGTAAATAAAAAAGAGAGAAGACTAGCTATAAAATCTGTATTAAGTTCAAAAGTATTAGAAAACTCATTAGTAGTTGTAGATAAAATGGACTTAAAAGAAATAAAAACAAAAAATATGGTAAACGCATTAGCAAGCTTAAAAGTTACAGAGCCAGCATTAATTCTTTTACCAGAAAAGAACGAAGCAGTACAAAAATCTGCAAGAAACATTGAAAATGTAAAAACAAGTTTAGTAAATACAATAAATGTATATGATTTATTAAAATACAAAAAACTTGTAGTTACATTAGATACTGTTAAGAAAATCGAGGAGGTGTACGCATAATGAGACCAGAAGATATTATAGTAAGACCAATAATTACAGAAAAAAGTAATGAAGCACTTCAAGAAGGAAAGTATACCTTTGAAGTAGCAAAAAAAGCTACAAAAATTCAAATAGCAACAGCAGTTGAAAAACTATTTAATGTAAAAGTATTAAAAGTTAACACAATGAATGTTGGAGGAAAACAAAAAAGAGTTGGAGTTCATAAAGGAATGACATCTGACTGGAAAAAAGCAATAGTAACAATAGATACAAACCCACAAGATAGAACATATCTTGCAAAAGGTGGTAAAGAAGTTAAAGTTGCTAACAAATATAAAGAATCAATTGATGAATTTACAGGGGTTTAGAAATTAAACTCAAAAATTATCTAGATAAAACTAGGAAAATAAATAAATTGAAGGAGAGAATTTAAAAATGGGAATTAAACATTACAGACCAGTTACACCATCAACAAGAAACATGACTGTTTCAACATTTGAAGAAATAACAAAAAAGACACCAGAAAAGTCATTACTTGCTAAAAAAAGAAAAAATGCAGGTAGAAATTCATATGGTAGAATAACAGTTAGACATCAAGGTGGTGGAAACAGACAAAAATACAGAATAATAGATTTTAAACGTCAAAAAGACGATATGCAAGCAACTGTTATAGGAATTGAATATGATCCTAACAGAAGTGCAAACATTGCATTAGTTGAATATGCAGATGGAGTTAAATCTTATATACTTGCTCCAAGTGGGCTAAAAGATGGAGACAAAATTGTATCAGGACCAAATGCTGATATAAAACCAGGAAACTGTCTTCCAATAGAAAATATACCAGTAGGTACAATGATTCATAATATAGAATTAAATCCAGGACAAGGTGGAAAATTAGTAAGAAGTGCAGGACAAGAAGCGCAACTTATGGCAAAAGAAGGAAAATATGCACACGTAAGACTTCCATCAGGAGAAATGAGACTTGTTATGGCTAAATGTAGAGCTACAATAGGAACAATAGGAAATTCAGATTATGAAAACATTAAATTAGGAAAAGCAGGAAGAAAAAGACATATGGGTATTAGACCAACAGTTAGAGGTTCTGTTATGAACCCTTGCGATCACCCTCATGGTGGTGGTGAAGGAAAAGCACCAGTAGGTAGACCAGGTCCACTTACTCCTTGGGGTAAACCAGCACTTGGATATAAAACAAGAAAGAAAAATAAACAATCTGATAAATTTATTGTTAAGAGAAGAAAATAGAATAATCCTATAAAGGAGGGAAAGTAAACAATGTCAAGATCAAGCAAAAAGAAACCTTTTGTAGCTGAGGAGCTATTAAAAAGAGTGGAAGCTATGAATGAATCTGGAAAGAAAGAAGTTTTAAAAACATGGTCAAGAGCATCTACAATATATCCACAAATGGTAGGACATACAATAGCTGTTCATGATGGAAGAAAACATGTTCCTATTTATATATCAGAAGAAATGATTGGACATAAACTAGGAGAATTTGCGCCAACAAGAACTTTCAAAGGTCATTCAGGAGAAAAAACAACAACAGTTAAATAAATAAATCTCACATAAAGGAGGGAAAAATCGTGCAAGAAATGCAAGAAAAGAAAGTAGAAGCAAGAGCAGAGCTTAAATATGCTAGAATATCAGCTAGAAAAGTTAAGATAGTAGCAGATTTAATAAGAGGAAAAAGCGCTGCTGAAGCTTTGTCAATAGTAAAATTCACACCAAAGGCATCATCAGTAATAATTGAAAAATTATTAAAATCAGCAATGGCAAATGCTGAAAATAACCATAAAATGGACGTAAACAAGTTATATGTTGCTGAAATATATGCAAATCAAGGACCTACACTTAAAAGAATAAGACCAGCCGCAAAAGGTTCAGCAGTTAGAATTAGAAAAAGAACAAGCCATATAACAATAGTTTTAAGAGAAAAAGAAGATTAAAAATAAAAGGAGGAACGTTTTAAAATGGGACAAAAAATGCATCCACATGGATTAAGAGTTGGTATCATTAAAGATTGGAACTCAAAATGGTATGCAGATTCTAAAAATTTTAGTGATTACCTAATAGAAGACTATAAAATCCGTGAATTACTTAAAAAGAAATTATTTGCAGCAGGAATTTCTAAAATAGAAATCGAAAGAACTGCAAAAATAGTAAGAGTAAACGTTTATACTGCTAAACCAGGACTAGTAATTGGAAAAGGTGGAAATTTAGCAGAAACTATAAAAGTTGAATTACAAAAAATGATAGGAAAAGATGTTAGCCTAAATATAGTTGAGGTTAAAAATATTGATTTAGATGCACAATTAGTTGCAGAAAATATTTGTAGCCAACTAGAAAAAAGAATATCATTCAGAAGAGCAATGAAACAAGCAATGCAAAAAACAATGAAAGCAGGAGCACTAGGAATTAAAACAGCTGTATCTGGAAGACTAGGTGGAGCAGATATGGCAAGAACAGAATTCTATAAAGAAGGAACAATTCCTTTACAAACATTAAGAGCAGATATAGACTATGGTTTCTATGAAGCTGACACAACTTATGGAAAAATAGGTGTAAAAGTTTGGATATATAAAGGAGAAGTTCTAGGGAATAAAAAAGCAGTAGCAGAAGGAGGCGAGGTATAATGCCAGTAATGCCAAAAAGAAGCAAATATAGAAAAATGCAAAAAGGAAGAAACAGAGGAAAAGCAACAAGAGGTACAAGAGTATCTGATGGAGAATACGGATTACAAGCACTAGAAGCTGGCTGGATTACTTCAAACCAAATCGAGGCTGCTCGTGTGGCTATGACTCGTTTTATAAAAAGAGGAGGAAAAGTTTGGATTAAGGTTTTTCCAGATAAACCAATAACAAAAAAACCAGCTGAAACTCGTATGGGTAAAGGTAAAGGAGCTCCTGAGTATTGGGTAGCAGTTGTAAAACCAGGAAGAGTAATGTTTGAAATTGCAGGTGTTACAGAAGATGTTGCAAGAGAAGCTCTAAGGTTAGCAATGCACAAACTACCTGTAAAAGCTAAATTCGTAAGCAAAGAAATTGAATTAGGTGGTGATAATGATGAAGATAAATAAAATTAGAGAAATGTCTTCACCAGAGCTAGAAAAAGAATTAGAAGAACTAAAATCAGAATTATTTAAACTAAGATTTAGTCTAGCAACAAGTGGATTAGATAATCCTATGAAAATTAAAGAAGTAAAAAAAGATATTGCAAAAATAAAAACAATTCTAAGAGAAAGAGAATTAGCAGAACAAAAAGCATAGACAGATATGTCTTAATCTCTAAAAGAAAGGAGAAAGTTTAAATGTCAGAAAGAAATCTTCGTAAAGTTATGATAGGAACAGTTACATCTGATAAAATGGATAAAACAGTAGTTGTATCAGTTGAAACTAACGTAAAACATAAAATCTATGGAAAAATAGTAAAAAGAACATACAAATTAAAAGCTCATGACGAAGAAAATGCATGCAAAATAGGAGACAAAGTAAAAGTTATGGAAACAAGACCTCTATCAAAAGATAAAAGATGGAGAGTTGTAGAAATAATGGAAAAGGCTGATGTTAAATAAAGAAATAAAAAAGGAGGACTATAACAATGGTACAGCAACAATCAAGATTAAAGGTAGCTGATAACACAGGTGCAAAAGAAATTATGTGCATCAGATGTTTAGGTGGTTCATATAGAAAATATGCTGGAATTGGTGATATAATAATAGCTTCTGTTAAAGATGCTACACCAGGCGGCGTTGTAAAAAAAGGTGAAGTTGTTAAAGCAGTAGTTGTTAGAACAAAAAAAGGTGCTAGAAGACCAGATGGTTCTTATATAAAATTCGATGAAAATGCAGCTGTAATAATAAAAGATGATGGAAACCCAAGAGGTACACGTATATTTGGACCAGTTGCAAGAGAATTAAGAGACAAGAACTACATGAAAATATTATCATTAGCACCAGAAGTATTATAAAAAAGGAGGAAACATTCACAATGAAAATTAAAAAAGGTGATACAGTTCAAGTTTTATCTGGAAATGATAAAGGAAAAACTGGTGAAGTTTTAGAAATAATACCAAAAACAGAAAAAGTTATTGTTAAGGGTGTTAATATAAGAAAAAAACATGTAAAACCTAGAAAACAAGGTGAAGAAGGTGGAATACTAAGTATTGAATCAGCAATACATAGCAGCAAATTAGCAGTAGTATGCCCAAAATGTTCTAAACCAACAAGAATAGGTTATGAAATAGATAAAGACGAAAAAGTACGTGTTTGTAGAAAATGTGGAACAAAAATTAAATAGGAAGGAGGATTTAAGTGATAATGGAAAAATTAAGAGAACAATATGAGAAAGAAGTTATACCTGCATTAATGAAGAAATTTAACTATAAATCTGTTATGCAAGTGCCAAAATTAGAAAAAATCATTATAAATATTGGGCTTGGAGATATAAAAGACAACCCAAAATCATTAGATAATGCTATGAACGATTTAAGCATAATAACAGGACAAAAACCAGTTGTTACAAAAGCTAAAAAATCAATAGCAGCATTTAAATTAAGAGAAGGAGCTAAAGTTGGATGCAAAGTTACATTAAGAAGTGGAAAAATGTATGATTTCGCTTACAAACTATTTAATGTAGCACTTCCAAGAGTTAGAGATTTTAGAGGAGTATCAGCTAATTCTTTTGACGGTAGAGGAAACTATTCAATGGGTATAAAAGAACAATTAATATTCCCAGAAATTGAGTATGATAAAATTGATAAAATAAGAGGTATGGATATTATATTCGTTACAACTGCTAAATCTGATGAAGAAGCAAGAGAATTATTAGCTCTTCTTGGAATGCCATTTAGAGTATAAAATATCTAAACCTTAGATAAAGGAGGAAATAAAGCAAATGGCTAAAAAATCTATGATTGTAAAACAACAAAGAGAACCAAAATACAAAACAAGATATTATAACAGATGTAAAATTTGTGGTAGACCACATGCTTATATTAGAAAATTTGGAATTTGCCGTATATGTTTTAGAGAATTAGCTCATAAAGGCGAAATTCCAGGTGTAAAAAAATCAAGTTGGTAAACAAATAAAGAAATAAAGGAGGTAAAGACTAGAATGAATATTACTGATCCAATAGCAGATATGTTAACTAGAATTAGAAATGCAAGCACTTCTAAATTCAAAACAGTTGATATACCAGCATCAAATATTAAAAGATCAATAGCACAAATATTGCTAGATGAAGGATATATAAAATCATTTGAAGAAATAGAGAATGAAACACAAGGAATCATAAGAATAACATTAAAATATGATGAAAAAGGTAAAAAGGTAATAGCAGGTCTAAAAAGAATTAGTAAACCAGGACTTAGAATATATGCTTCAAAAGACGAATTACCAAAAGTTCTAAATGGTTTAGGAATTGCTATAATCTCAACATCACAAGGATTAATGACAGATAGAGAAGCTAGACAAAAAGGTATAGGAGGAGAAGTTCTAGCTTACATTTGGTAAAGTATTTATTTAAGAATGGAGGAAAATACAAGATGTCAAGAATAGGAAATAAACCAATAGTTGTTCCAGACGGAGTAGAAGTTAAAATAGATGGTCATGTTGTAACAGTAAAAGGTCCAAAAGGTACAATCTCAAAAGAATTCCATAAAAATATAGATTTAAAAATGGAAAACAATACAATTACACTAACAAGATGCGATGATGAGCCTGCAAATAGAGGACTACACGGATTAACAAGAACATTAATTAACAATATGATAGAAGGAACAACAAAGGAATTTACTAGACAATTAGAGATAAATGGTGTTGGATACAGAGCACAAAAAAGTGGTACTAAACTTGTGTTAACACTTGGATATTCACATCCAGTAGAGATGGAAGCACCAGAAGGAATCACATATGAAGTTCCAAATCCAAACACAATTATTGTTAAAGGAATAGACAAAGAATTAGTAGGTCAAACTGCTGCTGTAATAAGAACAAAGAGACCACCAGAAGTATATAGAGGAAAAGGTATTAAATATGCCGAGGAAGTTATAAGACGTAAAGAAGGTAAAGCAGGTAAAAAATAAAACTAAATAATATTTAGTTATTAAACATCACATGAAAAAGAGGTGAAAAAATAGATGATATCAAAAATAGATAGAAAAGAAGAAAGACAAAGAAGACATGTAAGAGTTAGAACAAAAATATCTGGAACAGCAGAACGCCCAAGATTATGCGTATACAGAAGTAATAATAATTTATATGTTCAAGTTATAGATGATGTCAAAGCTGTAACATTAGCTAGTGCATCTACATTAGATAAAGAAATAAAAACAAAACATAGCAATAAAGAAGCTGCAAAAGAACTAGGTGCTTTAATTGCAAAAAGAGCTATGGAAAAAAATATAAAAACAGTAGTTTTTGATAGAGGTGGATACATATACCACGGAGTAGTTAAAGAATTAGCAGAAGCTGCAAGAGAAAGTGGCTTAGAATTCTAACAATAAAAAAGGAGGGAAATAAAAACAGATGGAAGAAAATGCAGTTGAATTAAAAGAAAAAGTTGTTGCTATTAACAGAGTTGCAAAAGTTGTTAAAGGTGGTAGAACTTTTAGATTTAGTGCACTTGTTGTAGTAGGAGATGGCAATGGTAATGTAGGTGTAGGAAATGGAAAAGCAGCCGAAGTGCCAGATGCTATAAAAAAGGCAATAGACGATGCTAAAAAGAACCTAATACATGTTCCAATTGTTGAAACAACAATACCACATGAATATGTTGGTAAATTCGGAAGTGCAAGTGTTTTATTAAAACCAGCTGAAAAAGGTAGTGGACTTATAGCTGGTGGAAGTGTAAGACCAGTACTAGAACTTGCAGGATATAGAGATATAAAAACTAAAGTTATAGGAACAAACAATCCTAGAAATGTAGTATATGCTACATTAAATGCTCTTGAAAACATGAAGACAGTAGAAGAAATAGCTAAAAAAAGAGGTAAAAAAGTAGAAGAAATACTATAATAAAGTATTTTATAAGAGATAAATAGGAGGTGCAAACATAAATGGAATTAGGTGAATTAAAACCAGCAGTAAAAAAGGAAACAAGAAAAAGAGTTGGACGTGGAGTTGGTTCAGGCCTTGGAAAAACTTCTGGTAGAGGACATAAAGGACAAAAAGCAAGATCAGGCGGTGGAGTAAGACGCGGATTTGAAGGAGGGCAAACACCTTTATATAGAAGATTACCAAAAAGAGGATTTACAAATATACATGCTAAAAATTATACAGAAGTAACATTAACAATGCTAAATAAATCTAAATCAGAAGAAGCTACAGCTGAAAGCTTATTAGCTGATGGAATTATTAGCAAGATTAATGATGGTATAGTTGTAATTGGTACAGGAAGTTTAGAAAAGAAATTATCTGTTAAGGCAAAAAGATTTACTAAATCAGCACAAGAGAAAATAGAATCTCTTGGTGGAAAGACTGAGGTGATTTAGTTGTTTAGAACAATAAAAAATGCCCTAAAAACTCCTGATGTAAGGAAAAAATTATTATATGTTTTATTATTAATAGTTATTTTTAGATTAGGATGTTATATAGCTGTACCAGGTGTTGATACTATTGCACTAAATGAAGAAATGCAATCATCAGCAAATGGAATATCTGGATTAATAGATATTATCTCTGGTGGTGCTTTTTCTAGATTATCAATTTTTGCTATGTCAATAACACCATATATTACAGCATCAATTGTTATACAATTGCTTGGAATGATTATTCCTTCTTTGGAAAAAATGATGAAAGAAGGAGGAGAAGCTGGAAAAGCAAAAGTAAATAAGTACACAAAAATTCTTATGATAGTTTTAGCAACTGTTGAAGCTGCTGGAATATATATATCATATCAAAATACAGGAATATTCTTAGATACAGGATTTATGACTGGACTTACAGTAGTATTAAGCTTAGTAGCTGGAACAGCAATACTTATGTGGCTAGGAGAACAAATAACTGCAAAAGGTATTGGTAATGGTATATCAATGCTAGTGTTTATTGGTATTATTTCTGGATTACCAGGATTTTTAGTTACATTAAAAGACTTAATATTTACTGATGCAGGATTTAATACAGCAGGATTAATAACAGCCTTAGGTTTATTAATTGGAGCAATAATTTTAATTGCAGGTGTTGTATTTGTTCAACAATCAGAAAGAAGAGTACCAGTACAATATGCTAAAAAAGTAGTAGGAAGAAAGATGTATGGAGGACAAAGTACTCACATTCCTTTAAAATTAGCTATGGCAGGAGTTATGCCAATAATATTTGCGTCAGCATTTATGACATTCCCTGCAATGTTTTTACAAATATTTATAAGTGATATTGCTACTCAAACTGGATTTTGGGCAGGAGTATACAAATTTTCAATAGCAACATCAACATCAGTGGGTATTCCTATTGGGTATTCAATAGCTAATGCAATAGTATATTTACTATTAATAGTAGGATTTACATTTTTCTACACATATGCTACATTTAATCCAGCAGAAGTATCTAATAATATAAAGAAAAATGGTGGATTTATACCAGGTATAAGAGCTGGAAAACCAACAACTGAATATTTATCATCTATAATTTCAAAATTAACATGGTTTGGCGCATTATTCTTAGCATTAATTGCAATACTACCAATGTTAGTAAGATTTACAGATTTAAATATTGCATTTGGTGGAACATCAATTCTTATCGTAGTTGGTGTGGCATTAGAAATAGTACAACAATTAGAATCTCAATTAGTAATGAGACATTATAAAGGATTCTTAGAATAAAATAGTATAGGGCAAATTTAAATTATTTATTTGCCCTCTATGATTTTTTAAAAGTGAATAAGTAAATATGTTCATTCTTAAAAGATTATAAATTACTTTTTATTAAAGGAGAAGATAAAAATGGTATGTATAATGTTAGGTGCACCAGGTGCGGGTAAAGGAACAGTTGGTAAGCAATTAGCAAAAGAAATTGGAGCAAGCTATATAGCAAGTGGAGATGTTTTTAGAAATATTGTAAATGAACAAACAGAACTTGCAAAAGAAATTAAAAAATGTATTAATTCTGGAAAACTTGTACCAGATGAGCTTGCAATAAAAATTTTCTTAGATCAAATATTACCAAAAGATTTAAGCAAAGATCTAATACTAGATGGATACCCACGTACAGAGGGACAGGCTAAGCATTTAGATGAGTTACTTGAAAGCAAAGGGTTAAAAGTGAATTCTACAATAAATATAGATGTACCAGATCAACTTATAATAGATAGAATAGTAAATAGAAGAATTTGTCCAAATTGTAATTCTATATATAATTTAAAATATGGAAAAAGGCCAAAAAAAGAGGGAATATGCGATAACTGTGGAACAAAATTAATACAAAGAACAGATGATAATGAAAAAACAATAAAAGATAGATTGCATACATATGAAATAAACACAAAACCATTAATAAATTATTATGATAAACAATCTAAACTTAAAAATATAAATGCAGATGAAAATACAAGTATTGACGAATTAGTAGAAGAAGCAATTAAGTATACAGTTTAAATAGAGGTAAGAGAAAATGGTATATATAAAATCAAAAAAAGAAATAGAATTAATGAGAGAAGCTTGCAAATTAACATATTTAACGTATAAAGAAATTGAAAAATATATAAAACCAGGAATAAGCACATATGAGTTAGACCAAATAGCAGAAAAATTCATAAAAAGTCAAAATGCAATTCCAGCACAAAAAAATTATCCAAGTGGAGTAAGAGGAGTTCCTAATTTTCCATCAACACTATGTGTTTCTGTAAATGATGAAATTATACATGGAATACCATCTAAAAAAGTAATTTTAAAAGATGGTGATGTAGTATGCATAGATTTAGTAGTACTTAAAAATGGATTTCATGGAGATGCAGCAAGAACATACATTGTAGGAAATGCAACAAAGGAAAAGCAGAGATTAGTAGATGTAACTAAACAAGCTTTTTTTGAAGGAATAAAATATGCAGTACCGGGAAATAGAATTGGTGATATATCACATGCAATTGGAGAATATGTAAAACAAAATGGTTTTTCAGTATTAAGAGAATTTCAAGGACATGGAATAGGAAGAGAAATGCATGAAGAACCAGGAATACCAAACTACGGAAAAGCTGGTAGAGGAATAAGACTAGAACCAGGTATGACATTAGCAGTAGAACCAATGGTAATAGCAGGAAGCCCTAATATTTTAGAATTAGATGATGGATGGACAATTGTTTCAGAAGATGGAAGTTTAACGGCCCATTACGAAAACACAATTTTAATAACAGAAAACGAGCCAGAGATATTGACAATTTTTTAAAATTATTATATACTATATAAGCTATATGCGAAAAAACAGTTAAAATCTTTTTCAAGGAGGGGAATAACTTGGCAAAAGAGGATGTTATAGAAGTAGAAGGTACTGTTATAGAAGCATTACCAAATACAAATTTTAAAGTTAAGCTAGAAAACGGACATGAAGTTTTAGCTCATATTTCTGGTAAACTAAGAATGAATTATATAAAAATACTTCCAGGTGATAAAGTAAAACTTGAACTATCACCATACGACCTTTCAAGAGGACGTATAACATGGAGAGATAAGTAATATATAATTGTTAGATGGAGATTTGTACTTAACCCACCTATCTCTTTAACTAACTTCTAGAATTTTTAGGAGGTGTAATAAATGAAGGTAAGACCATCAGTTAAGAAAATGTGTGAAAAATGCAAGGTAATCAAAAGAAAAGGTGTCATAAGAGTTATTTGTGAAAATCCAAAACACAAACAAAGACAAGGTTAATTTTGGTATTAACATAAATTAGTAGCGGCTGTGCTAAACTTTTTAAGTTTACATTTCTAATTTGTGTTTATATATAGTCTAATCTTTTTTTATAACTATTTTTCTATAAATTAGAGTTTAAAGTTAAACTTTAATTTATAGAAAAATACATTTCAGATAGAAAAAGAAAAGACAAAAAATATTTTACGGAGGTGCTAAAAAATATGGCTCGTATAGCAGGAGTAGATTTGCCTAGAGAAAAAAGAGTAGAAATAGGACTAACTTATATTTATGGTATAGGTTTAACAAGTTCTCAAAAAATACTAAAAGAAGCAGGAGTAAATCCAGACACTAGAGTCAAAGATTTAACAGACGAACAAGTTAACAGTATAAGAAAAGCTATGGAAGGATATAAGACAGAAGGAGATTTAAGAAGAGAAGTAGCTTTAAACATTAAAAGATTAACAGAAATCGGATGTTATAGAGGATTAAGACATAGAAAAGGCTTACCAGTTAGAGGACAAAGAACAAAAACAAATGCTAGAACAAGAAAAGGTCCTAGAAAATTAGTAAGTAAAAGTAAAAAATAATTAAGGAGGAAACCAAATGGCTGTAAAAGGTTCAGTTAAGAAAACAGTAACTAGAAGAAGAGATAGAAAAAACATCGATAAAGGTGCAGCTCATATCCATTCTAGCTTTAATAATACAATAGTAACTATTTCAGATGTTCAAGGAAATGTAATCGCTTGGGCAAGTGCTGGTGGACTAGGATTTAAAGGATCTAGAAAAAGTACACCATTCGCAGCAGGACAAGCGGCAGAAACAGCTGCAAAAACAGCAATGGAACATGGACTAAAAACAGTTGAAGTATATGTAAAAGGTCCTGGTTCAGGACGTGAAGCAGCTATAAGATCACTTCAAACAGCTGGATTAGAAATTAGTATGATAAAAGACGTAACACCAATACCACACAATGGTTGTAGACCACCAAAAAGAAGAAGAGTATAGGTGAATAAACTTTTTGTTATAGATATTAAATATCTAAAAATTTATGGAGGTGTAAATTATAAATGGCAAGATATAAAGATGAACAATGCCGTATTTGCCGTAGAGAAGGTCAAAAATTGTTCTTAAAAGGTTCAAGATGTTATTCAGATAAATGTAGTATAACAAGAAGAAACTATGGACCAGGTCAACATGGACAAAAAAAGAAAAAACTTTCTGAATATGGCACACAATTAAGAGAAAAACAAAAAACAAAAGCATATTATGGAGTTGGAGAAAAGCAATTCAGAAAATATTTTGAAATGGCTGAAAATAAAAAAGGAATTACTGGTGAATGCTTACTACAAATATTAGAAAGTAGATTAGATAATGTTGTATACAGATTAGGTTATGGAAGTTCAAGAGCACAAGCAAGACAACTTGTAAATCATGGTCAATTCGAAGTTAATGGTAAAAAAGTAGATATTCCATCATACCTAGTTAAACCAGGCGATGTAGTAGCAGTAAGAGAAATTAGAAAAGATAATAAAACTATAAAAGCTAATGTTGAAGAAAATGCATCAAGACCAGTTCCAGAATGGCTAGAAAAAGACAATAAAACATTAAGTGGAAAAGTTGTAAGACTAGCTGCAAGAGAAGATATAGATATTCCAGTAGCAGAACACTTAATAGTTGAATTATACTCTAAATAAAATCTATAAATTAATAATTGTAATAAGAAATATAATAATATATTTTAATTACAAGATAGGAGATAAATGATGATTGAATTCGAAAAACCAAATATTGAGTGCTTAGAAGTAGATAATGAAAATAACTATGCAAGATTTGAATGTCAGCCATTAGAAAGAGGATATGGTATGACAATAGGAAATTCATTAAGAAGAATACTATTATCATCCCTACCAGGTACTGCTATAACAAGTGTTAAAATTGATGGCGTAGTACATGAATTTGCAACAATTCCAGATGTAGTAGAAGACGTTCCAGAATTAATAGTTAATTTAAAAAGTGTAAGATTAAAAACATTTGATAACGACGAAAAAATACTAAGAGTTGACTTCAAAGGACCAGGAGAGGTAACTGCTAAAGACATAATAACAGATGGTACAATTGAAGTGTTAAATGGAGACTTACATATAGCAACAGTAGAAGAAGGCGGACATTTAAAAATGGAAATGACTGCCGGAAGAGGAAGAGGATATAACACCGCTGATAAAAATAAAAAGGAAAATCAAGCAATAAATGTTCTTCCAATAGATTCAATTTTTACTCCGGTAAAAAAAGTAAATTATTCAGTAGAAAATACAAGAGTTGGGCAAAGAGTTGATTATGATAAACTAACAATAGATGTATGGACAGATGGTAGTTTAAAACCATATGAAGCATTAAGCTTAGCTGCAAAAGTAATGACAGGACACTTAGAATTATTTATAGATTTATCAGAGACAGCAAAAAATACACAAGTAATGGTTGAAAAAGAAGAGTCTAAAAGAGAGAAAATTTTAGAAATGCCAATAGAAGAATTGGAATTATCTGTAAGATCATATAATTGTTTAAAAAGAGCTGGAATCACAACTGTTCAAGATTTAGCAAGTAAATCAGAAGCAGATATGATGAAAGTTAGAAATCTTGGAAAGAAATCATTAGATGAAGTAATTAACAAATTACATTCATTGGATTTAGAATTCGCGAAGGAAGACGAGTAAAAAATATATAAACAAAAAGGGAAGGTGAAAAAATTGGCAAAAAATAGAAAGCTAGGAAGAACAACAGATCAAAGATTAGCAATGCTTAGAGGTTTAACAACAGACTTGCTTTTACATGGAAAAATAGAAACAACAGAAGCAAGAGCAAAAGAAGTTAAAGCAATAGCAGACAGTATAATAGCATTAGCAATAAAAGAAAAAGATAACTACGATATGGTTGACGTAAAAGTAGTAAAAGCTAAGCTAGATAGTAAAGGTAACAAAGTTACAGAATTAGTAAAAAGTAAAAATGGTAGAGAATACTTAAAAGTTGTAAAAGAAGAAGTAACAGAATCTAGACAAAAAGATAGACCATCTAGACTAAATGCAAGAAGAAAAATAATGAGAAAAATAAACAAAGTTAAAGATGCAGATGGAAAGAATATTGATATACCAGCAAAACTATTTGGAGAAATAGCAGAAAAATATTCAGATAGAGTTGGTGGATATACAAGAATTCTAAAAGCTGGACCAAGAAAAGGAGATTCAGCAGAAGTTGCAATTTTACAATTAGTATAATCTAAATAAAAAATGGGGCATTATTTAAAATGCTCTATTTTTTTTATTTAAAATTTGTCTAAAAGAATCTTGACCATATACTATGCATATGTTAGAATATAACCACGCAAGAGGAAAGGAGGTAAAATAAAATGGATAATGAAAAATATATGGATATTCTTTTAGGAATTCAAAATCAAATTACTGAAATAAATAATAATTTCATTACAATAAATAATAACTTCATTGCAATAAATAATGAAATTATAACAATAAAAGCAGAAATCAAAGAAATACAAGTAGAAATCAAAGAAATAAAAACAGAAATCAAAGAAATAAAAGAAGTGCAACAAAAACAAGAAAATCAAATACAAGAAATAAAAGAAGTACAACAAAAACAAGAGAATCAAATACAAGAAATAAAAGCAGAATTAAAAGAAATAAAAGACGAACAACAAAAAATGAAAAAAGAATTCAAAAGAGAATTAAGGCAGACTGAAAGAAGAATTATCGATATGCATAAAAGAGATTTGCATGATTTAAAAAGATACATCGATATTATTGCAAAAGAAGTTCAAAGACATGGAAAATTTCTAGCAGTCTAATTCGGACGAATATCCCAATATATGAAAATAGCGAATATTTAAAAATATATTTTAGCATATATTCTTAAATATTCGCTATTTTCACATTAAAAGTATATATTAATCGCATAATTTGTTTTATTATGTAGAAAACTGTATTATTATTCTATATAAAATTTAATAAAGTATATTGAAAAAGCATTGGTAATTTTGCTATAATATTACTTAATAAGGAGAAATTGAAATGAAAAAAGTAATATTAATACTATTAATAATTATATGCTTATTAATAATAGGACTAGCCATTTTTCTAAACAAAAATAATGAAAAAATAGAAACCGTAAGTATGAACTCTAATCATAATGAATTTATTTCAAAATTAGTAGAATCATGTGCAAATTCAGGATATGAAACAATTCTAAACCTAGAATCAGACGATAATCAAGGATTAGAAATGGAAGAAGAATTTACAATATCTAATGAAAAAACAAATGATAGTACAAAGGGAAAAAGCACATCAAAAGAAATTCCATATTATATTAAAGTAAATTATCAGCAAAATGTAGTTACAATATATGGTAAAGATGAAAATGGAAATTATACAAAGCCAGTAAAAGCAATGCTATGTTCAACAGGTAGTGCAACACCAACTAGTGGTACATATTCCATAAGTTCGAAATACACTTGGCTACCATTATTCGGAGGAGTGTATGGACAATATTCGACTAGAATAGTAGGACATATATTATTCCATTCAGTACCATATCAAATAAAAGGAGATAAGGGATCACTTGAATATTGGGAGTATGACAAATTAGGCACAAGTGCATCTGCTGGATGTATAAGATTAACTGTTCAAGATGCTAAATGGATTTATAGCAATTGTACATCTGGTACAAAGGTAGAATTTTATGCAGATTCTAACCCAGGACCACTTGGAAAACCTACTGCACAAAAAATATCGTCAGAAGAATCGGTAAGAAATTGGGATCCAACAGATCCAGATGCAAATAACCCATGGAAAACATATAATAAAAAAGAAAATAATCAAAATAATAATAAACCAAGCAATACAATAGAAAATACAATAGATTCAAATAACACAGTGAATAATGTAATAGATAATAATATAAACAACAGTCTAAACAACAATATAAATAATAACACAATAGACAATACAAACAAAGGAAATACAATAAATTCTGATAATAAGAATACAATAGGAAATACAATTGAAGATAGTAAAAACAATACAATTAATAATAACACCATAAATAATAATATTATAAATAATAACACCAATAAGGTTGAAGATAACAAAAATAATACAATAAATGATATAAACAGTAATATTATTAACAATATAGCATAAAACAAGCAAATAAGATTTAAAACTATTGAAATTACACAAAAATAGTGATATAGTATTAATAATTTGATTAAAATTTAGGAGGAATACAAAGTGGGCAAAATATTTAAAAGTTACAGCGAAAGAGAAGTAAAAAGAACAAAACCATTAATAGAAAAAATAAATAAACTTGAACCAGATATGGAAAAGTTATCAGATAAAGAATTATCTGCAAAAACTATTGAATTTAGAGAAAGATTAAAAAACGGAGAAGAATTAGACAACCTTTTACCAGAGGCATTTGCAGTAGTTAGAGAAGCTTCAAAAAGAGTATTAGGAATGAGACATTTCGATGTGCAATTAATAGGTGGTATAATATTACACCAAGGTAGAATTGCAGAAATGAAAACAGGTGAAGGAAAAACATTAGTTGCAACACTTCCTGTTTACCTAAATGCTTTAACAGAAAAAGGTGTTCATGTAGTTACTGTAAACGATTATCTAGCAAAAAGAGATAGCGAATGGATGGGAAAACTATATAGATTTTTAGGGCTAACAGTAGGTCTAGCAATAAGTGGAATGAATCCAGAAGAAAAGAAAAAAGCATATGCAGCAGATATTACATATGGAACAAATAATGAATTTGGATTCGATTATTTGAGAGATAACATGGTTATTTACAAAGAAGATATGGTACAAAGACCACTTCATTATGCAATTGTCGATGAGATAGACAGTATATTAATAGACGAAGCACGTACACCACTGATAATTTCTGGTTCATCAAATGAATCATCTGATTTATACAAAAAAGCAAATGATTTTGTAAGAAAATTAACTCCAAAAGTGTTAGTAGAAGAAGATGTAAAAAATGCTGAGCAACTAGAAGATAACGAAAAATATGATTATATTGTTGACTTAAAAGCTAAGTCGGCATCATTAACACAAAAAGGAATTAAGAAAGCAGAACAAGAATTTAAAGTAGATAACTTTAACGATTTAGACAATTCCAACATAGTTCACCATGTTAACCAAGCTTTAAGAGCACATGGAATAATGAAAAAAGATATAGACTATATAGTAAAAGATGGAGAAGTTCTTATTGTTGATGAATTTACAGGAAGAATTATGTATGGAAGAAGATACAATAATGGTTTGCATCAAGCAATTGAAGCAAAAGAACATGTAAAAATTGCAAATGAATCTAAAACACTTGCAACAATAACATTCCAAAATTATTTTAGAATGTATGACAAATTATCAGGTATGACAGGTACTGCAATGACAGAAGAAGACGAATTTAATGAAATATATAATTTGGATGTTGTTGAAATACCTACAAATAAACCATTAATTAGAAAAGACAATAATGATATTATATATAAAAATGAAAATGCAAAATTTAGAGCCGTAGTCGAAGACATAAAAGAAAGCCATAGTAAAGGACAACCAGTACTAGTAGGTACTGTATCAATTGAAAAATCAGAAAAATTAAGTAGTATTCTAAAAAAAGAAGGAATCCCACATCAAGTATTAAACGCTAAACAACATGAAAAAGAGGCTCAAATAATTGCACAAGCTGGTAAATATGGTGCAGTTACAATTGCAACAAACATGGCTGGTCGTGGTACCGACATTATGCTAGGGGGAAATAGTGAATACCTAGCAAAACAAGAAATGAGAAAAAATGGAATTTCAGAAGATTTAATAAATTCTGCAACAGCATTTAATGAAACTGACGACCAGGAAATATTAAATGCAAGAGAAATGTATAAAAATCTTGTTAAAAAACATGATGAAATAATAAAAGAAGAAAAAGAAAAAGTGGTAGCATCTGGTGGATTAAAAATAATTGGTACAGAAAGACATGAATCAAGAAGAATTGATAATCAGTTACGTGGACGTAGTGGACGTCAAGGAGACCCAGGTGAAACAAGATTCTATATAGCATTAGATGATGATTTAATGAAAATATTCGGTGGAGATATGGTAACAAAAGTATATAACACACTTGGAGCAGACGAAGACTTGCCACTTCAAATGAGAATATTAACAAATGCAGTAGAATCTGCACAAAAGAAAGTAGAAGGAAGAAACTTCTCAATAAGAAAAAATGTACTTCAATATGATGATGTAATGAATGCACAAAGAACTATTATATATAATCAGAGAAAACAAGTACTAGATGGCGAAAGCATGAAACAAAGTATAAAAAATATGATAGATGCTGTTATAGAAATGATAATAGATACACATACAAGTGGACTAGAAAATATGAAACACCTAAATAAAGAAGCCATTTTAGCAGATGTAAGAACAAGCTTAAACATAGGTAGCATAGACTCTTTAAATGATGAAGTTGTAGATATAGAAAAACTAAAAACAGAATTATCAGAAAAAGCGCAAGGTATGTATGAACAAAAAGAACAAGATATAGGAGCACAAGAATTAAGAGAACTTGAAAGAATAGTAATGCTTAAAGTAGTAGACAACAAATGGATGGATCATATAGATAACATGGAAGAATTAAAAAACGGAATAGGATTACGTGCATATGGACAAAAAGACCCAGTTGTGCAATACAGAATAGAAGGATTTGACATGTTTGATCAAATGATATCTGATATTAAGCTAGATGTAGTAAAAATAATGCTACATATTCAAAGAAAAGAAAATGCTAAAAGACAACAAACTGTTACAATAACAGGAGAAGGACTTGAAAATGCAGGAATAGACGAAAGAGTAGCTCCAAGACAAACAAGCATAGTACACGACCCAATAGTAAATGACGGACCAAAAATAGGCAGAAATCAACCATGCCCATGTGGGTCGAACAAAAAATATAAAAATTGCTGCGGTAGAAACAAGTAAAATAGGTAATTACAGAGGTTAGCAGATAATTATATTTTATATTTTGTCAACGAATTGTCAACCTTAAAAACTGTATAATAAATTAAAAGAGTTAGTATACATATGATATTGTGCTAACTCTTTTAATTATAATATTATAAATGTAATATAAAAAAGGAGGTTTTGTATGATAAGTATAAGAAAAAGAGGACAAGTGTACCAATATTCATTTGAAATATCAAAGGTTGATGGAAAGAGAAAAAGAAAGAGTAAATCTGGATTCAAAACAAAAAAAGAAGCTATGGAAGCTGGAATTATAGAGTACAATAACTATTTTAATAATGGTTGCAACACAAGAGATGAGAAAATATCATATAGTGATTATTTAGATTTATGGATTGAAGATTACAAGCAAAATATGAAGTATAATACCGTACGAACATATAAAAGTATAATAGAAAAATATTTAAAACCTAATTTAGGGCAATATAGATTATCTGGAATAACAAGTTATCAATTGAATAACTTTATCATTGGATTATGCAATAAATATGATTATTCAAGAGATTATATAAGGAATATATTGAAAGTATTAAAAGTTTCTTTTAGAGATGCAACAGATTTATATGGTTTTATTAGTTACAATCCAACATTAACTATAAAAGTGCCAACCAAATATGTAAAAAAAATCGAATAAATAAGCATCATTTATATAACCAAGAAGAAATAGACAAAATTCTAATAAGATTCAAGAAAAATGATGTATTTATATATGCTTTCTTAACAGCTTGCTATACAGGGTTGAGAACAGGTGAAGTATTTGCATTAACTTGGGATGACATAGATTTTGAAAACAAAATTATAAAAGTAAAACATAATGTTTATGCTAAAAACAAAGATAACAAAGGCAAATGGTATATAGGAGATAGCAAAACAGAAACAGGAGAAAGATAGATTTATATTTGTAATACATTACTAAAAATAATAGAAGGATATAAGCAAAGACAAACTATAAACAAGAAAAGATGTGGTACTGATTATTATAGCCACTATTTAGAAGAAGTAAAGAATAAATATGGTAAAATAACTGAATATAGAATAATTGAAGTAAGAGGAAAAGTTAGATTATCTAATAAAATAAATTTAGTATTCGTTAATAAAAAAGGAAAATATTCTGGAACAGATAGTATTAGATACCCATTTAAAATTATTCACAATGAATTTGGATTAAATAATTGTAGATTTTACGATTTAAGAGGAACTTATGCAACTAAAATATTACATGGTGGAGCAGAAATAAGAGATGTTGCAGATTTGCTTGGGCATAGCAAGATAGAAACTACTGAAAATTATTATATATCAAGTACAGAAGAAACAAGAAAAAAAGCAAATGAATTTTTAGAAAAAACAATTCAATCAGATGTTATAAAGAAGATTATAAAATTTGAAGAATTTTTATAAAAGGAGGATTGAAACTTTATAGAAGTTTTCCAATTGCGACAACAGTGTTGACGCAATTAAGTAGGACACATTATCTTGAAGTAATTAAGCTTGAAGAAAAAGCAAATACAAATTTTAAGAATATAATATATATAATTAAATGTAGTTATATACACAAGAACAATACATGTGGAATGTTGCTCGCTGCTATCACTTAAAAATTCGATACAATAGTTGAATTTACTGCTTTTGAAGATTTTGTTACTTATGAGAGAAAAGACAAAAATAAGATAAAAAGAGTAGAAAATCATAAAATTAAGGTAACAATAGAAGTTGATATGGTATGCGGAGTAGTATAAATTAATAAAAAAATAAATTAATGTTTGGAGATAAAACTTGATTGGAAGTCTTTTTCAAAAGGCTTTCTTTTTTTGAGTTTTTATGATAATATATATAAAAAATAAATAGTAAGGAAAATACAAAAAATTGGACGATAAAAAGAAATTAGTAGAAAGATTCTATAATGATTATTATTTAGGAGATCATATAAAACGATGTCGCATAAAGAAGATTGAATTTGATAAACAAGGGTACTTTGTTTTTTCAAAAATTAATCAAATTGATGATTATAAAAATTTTGACGAATATATTAAACATTTTTCTAAACAATTTTTTAAAGAAAATTTAAGTATTGATTTATTAGACAAAAGTGATTCATTAGCAATAGACAAAGCAATGAGTAGTATACTATATCCATTTATTTTAAATATTGATAGATTAAAAATACTTGATTCTGCGATAACAGAAGAACAGGCTATAAATATTTTCGGGATTTCTATTTCAGATATTTATGATATAACTGGTTTAATAATTTTAAGAGTATTAATATACAATGATTATATATATAGAAAAAACATGACAAGTAATGATAGAATGATTTTTTTTGGTACTACAAAACCTACATGTTGGTTTTGTGCAAAAGGAATAAATATTCTTAATAAAGATATTGAGCTAGAATGCATAAAAAAATATCTTGAACTATTTTCAGTTGAATTAGAAGATGTATCTACAGTAGAAGACACTAAGAAAATTATTAAAGCAGAGAATAATTATATATTAATGTATCTAGGAGAATTTTGCACATATATTTTTAATGAATGCGAAAAATTAATAATTGAATATTTTAAAAATCTTAAAGATAATAAATTGGATAGTTATTATAAAAAAAGAGGAAAATCTTTTGAAAAATATATTAGAAATATTTTGAGAAACATATATGATGATGTAATAACGAATGCAAAGTATATTGATGATAAATCAAGGAAAATGGAATTAGATAATTTAATTATTAAAGATGATATTTGTATCAATTTTGAATGCAAATCTTCTGGATTTAATATATATAATGCTCATAATGACACAGAAACAATGATGAATATGAAAAAAGCTTATGGAAGAGGTTATTTTTCAATAGACACATTTCATAGAACGCTAGAAAAAAATGAAGGGTACATTGAGTTAGAAATAGAAAATAAAAAACAACAATTTAACTTAAAAGATAAGAGAGTAATTTCATTTAATATTACTTTATACCCTGTTGAATTTTTGAGCACAAGTATACATTTTTTTGATAAAGAAAGCAAAGACAGTATTTCTGTTTTCCCAATTACAATAAATGTTATTGACTTACATAGCATAATATTACTTAGTAATATAAATAAGGAATTATTTGAGATTTATGCAAAAGAGAGATTTTTTTCTATAAATAATATTAAGAAATTTAAAATAGATTATGATGAAATTGATGCATTTGGATATGTAACGGATAATAGTTTAAATAATGGATATAAACTGATGAAAAAACTAGCAAATGTAAATCCAAATGTTGAACAACATATTATGATAAATAATAGTGCATATAGAAAAGAAGTAAATTCAATATTAGCATCATTTGGAGTTTATGTTCTAGTTGATGAATTACTAGATGTAGATTTGAAAAGTGTTTTTGAAAAGATATTTCCAAAAAATGAAAAAACAAACAGTTAAATAAATATCAAAATCATTGAGAAAGATTAAAAAATAATAAAGAAAATGGAGATAGAAGATGAGTGAATTTTTTGATTTTATAAAAACATTAATTGAAAAATATGGATTAAAAAGTTTAATAGCTTTTGTTTTGAGTATATTTACAGTTACTGTTATACCTAAAGCTTGGATAGAAAAGTTACCTTTTAATGATACAAGTATTTATTGGGCAATAGGAGTATCTTTTGCTATATGGCTTATTATTTTACATTGTGTAATTTTAATATTTAGAAAAATTAATAATAAAATTAGTTATAATATATATAAAGAAAAATCTAATAAAGAGAGTAATAAAGAAGCATTAGAATTATTATGGACAACCATCGATGGATTTTCTGAAAATGATAGAAATGATATTATGAATTTTTTAAATACAAATAACGAACCTGTCTCAAAAGGTGAAACATTTTTGGGTGGCTTATATAATAGTAACTTAGTTATTAAGACTGAGAAAAGAATTCCTGTAGACGAGGAAGTTACTGTTCATGGTACAGATGAGAAAGTAAAAATGACAAGATATGATACACATTTATATAAATTACAAGATTCTATTTATAAAGCATTAAAATATTCTTTAGATGAATATGGAAGAATAAGTCATTTTGAATAAATTACTAAATTAAATATAAAAAGTATATGAGGAGGAAATCTATGAGCAATAACCAAATAACAAAACAACCAGAAGAATCATATAAAATAATTAGAAATAGTGTGTTAACAGCACAATCAAAAGTATATACTGCTGTTAATTCAGCAATGGTACAAGCATATTGGGAGATTGGACAAGAAATACATAAGGTATGTGGCGAAAATGATAGAGCTGAATATGGTAAGAAATTATTGGAATATTTATCTGAACATTTAACAAAAGAATTTGGAAAAGGTTTTACTGTTGCAAATTTGAAAAATATGAGGCAGTTTTATCGTACTTTTCCAATTCGCCAGACACTGTCTAGCGAATTGAGTTGGTCACATTATAATTTATTAATGAGAATTGAAGATAATAAAGCAAGAGAGTTTTATGCTAATGAAAGTGTAAAAGGAAATTGGAGTGTAAGACAATTAAAAAGACAAATAGGAGCATTTTACTATGAAAGATTATTAGCAAGTCAAGACAAAGATTCAGTAACAAATGAAATGGGGTTACCAGAAAAAGTTGAACCAAAAAATATTATAAGAGATCCATATGTATTAGAATTTTTAGGATTAGAAGGAAAGACAAGTTTTTATGAAAAAGACTTGGAACAAGCAATAATCAACCATTTACAAAAATTTTTACTAGAATTAGGAAGAGGATTTTCTTTTGTAGCAAGACAGCAGAAAATAACTTTTGATGGAAGACATTTCTTTATTGATTTAGTATTTTACAACTATATATTAAAATGTTTTGTAATAATAGATTTAAAATTGGGGGATTTAACACATCAAGATTTAGGACAAATGCAAATGTATGTTAATTATTATACAAGAGAAATGATGAATGAAGGAGATAATCCGCCTATTGGAATCGTACTTTGTGCAGATAAAAGTGACCAAGTTGTAAAATATACTTTACCAGAAGATAACAATCAAATTTTTGCTTCAAAATATAAGTTATATTTACCAACAGAAGAAGAATTTAAGAAAGAACTAAATTTAGATAACTATGTAAAAAAGAAAGAAAATGAAAGTAAGAACGATGTGAAAATATGAGTTAAATTATCTGTGAAAAAAATAGAAAAAATCAATAATATAACTTGATTATATTATAAATAAATTATATAATAATCATGGTAAATAAGAAATATGTTGGCGACATTGTTGCCAATTTGTTGCCACAATTTTAAAAAAGATAATTAGAATAATACAATAAATACTATATATACCTTTTCATAAAGATTCTTTAAATTAAGAAATACCAATAATATAGATAATATTGTATATACTAATAATACTAAATCTTCCACTACATGCCGGAAGCCGGTAAGAAATACAAAAACTGCTGTGGAAGAAATGCATAGCATATATAATTAAAAAAAGAGCATACGCTCTTTTTTTAATTATATATTTGTTTAAGTAATTTACCATTACTTTTTGTAATCCTACCATTAACAACGGCACAATTAATTAGACAATGTAAATTTACATAATTTTTCTTTTCTTCATTATTTAAAATTTCATCAATCATATAATTAGGTAAAATAAAGTCAAAATTAGATTGAATTATTGAAGCTTTTCTGTTCCAGTCAGAAATTCTTTTTTGTAATATTTCAAGCTCAATTCGACTTTTTTCTCTTTCGGTTATAGAATTTGAAAATTCTTTTGTATTTTTATCTAACATTATATAACTCCTTTTTAAATGCGATGTCTTTATATATCATATTTTAACAAAGGAGATATACAATGTCAACATACTACTTTGAAATAAAAGCAATACTTTCAAAAAACTATAAATTTTTAATAAATAAAGCTAATTGTTTTAAGGTATCACACCCAACTTCTATTTGCTTTTCAGTAAATTCGGATAATGTATTTTTAGTATAGATTAGTGTATTAGGATTTTTTCCAAACAAAATATAATCAGCAGAAAGATTTGTAAAATCACAGAGAACTTTTAATTTTTCTATTGAAAGATTATTCTTACCATGTTCGATTAATCCTAAATATTGACCTGAAATACCAATTTGTTTGGCAAAACTTTCTTTTGTCATACCCATGCTTTCGCGAATATTTCTTATTCTATTTCCAATATCTTCTTTCATTTTATTACTCCTTTTAGCAAATATACATATATTTTAAAATAAAAATATATTCAAAAAAGTGAAAAACAATACTGCATAAATATAGAAACAAATTACAATTTGTGATAATATGATAGAAAATATTATTTTTAAGGAGTGAATATTAAATGGAAAAGATGCCAATTAAGGTTTTATTAATAGAAGATGATATTAATGAATGTGAAATATATAAAAATATAATAAAAAATAGAACTGATGTAGAATTAGTTTCAATTACAAATTCTTCAAATAAAGCAATGGAAGATTGCAAATTTTATAAACCAGACGCTATAATACTAGATTTAGAACTTAGTGATGGAGAAGGAAGTGGATTTGACTTTATAGAAAGTATCAAAAAGCAAAATATTAAAAAATCTCCTACTATTATTGTAACAACAAATGTTCATTCAGATACAGTTTATGATTTTTGCCATAAAAATAATGTGGATTTTATATTTTATAAAAAGCAGAAAAATTATTCACAAGAAAAAATAATAAGTACTATACTTTTATTAAATAATTATAATAATGATAGAGAAATTACAGGTATAGATAAAAAATCACAAGAGGAGGAGATTAAATATAAAATAAACCAAGAACTAGACTTAATAGGAATAAGCACACATCTACATGGTAGAAAATATTTATGTGATGCAATATATTTTGTACTTCAAAATGATAATAGTAAAGTATCAATAGTACAATTTTTAGTAAATAAATATAAAAAATCAAATAGCACAATAAGTAGAGCCATGCAAAACGCTATATTACACGCATGGAGAATAACTCCACTGGAAGATTTAAGTACATATTATACAGCAAGAATTAATTATGAAACAGGAGTCCCAACACCAACAGAACTTATATATTATTATGCAGATAAAATAAAGAAGGAAATCTAATCATTTTATGTCATAAAATGTAACTTATTGTAATATAAAAGCAATTTCGAATATCACTTATACATTATGTATAAGTGATATTTTTTTATTAGATAAAAATTACGGAGGTGATACCTATGATGAGCTTTTGGGATTGGATTAGATTTTGGGCTAGATAAAAGTATAAATCTCTAAGCAAGATGCAGTAAATCAATACAATGCAATGAAATCAAAGTATTGTATTGATTATTGCATCTTTTTTCTATATAATTATATCTAGAAAGGATATTAATATGGAACAACAAACAGATATAATTATATATTTTATTAAAATGTTTATAATGAATTTATTAGTTTACTATTGTTTTATGAAGATAACTAATAGTAACAATAAAAGAGTAAAAATAATAAGCTTAGTTATAGTTACTGATGTGATATTAGTAGGTATATGTACGTATTTAGAATTTTTTATTGATTCGTTAATTTCATTGTTAATTATGTTTATTTTCTATGGAGTCTGTTTAGGATTAATAAAGAAAATGAAATTATGTTATTCATTAATTATTACTCTAATTTCATATGCTATATGTACTATATGCCTTATATTTAGTGCAATTTTAACTTATATTCCATATAGATTATTTTATGAAATATTTAGTATAGAGAACAATTATTTAAATACATTAATGGTATTAACAGTACAGACTATTTTAGTTTGTGGATTCTTTAGAATAAAAAGATTTAAAAAAGGTTTTAATTTTATAAACGATAAATTAAATAGCGACATTACAGATATTATCATAATAAATGTAAGTACTATTGTAATATTAATATATTGTTTACTTGGCACTATGTATGACGAAATAACAAGAAACTTATTAGTTACTTTTGTAATTATCTCTGTAATAATGATTGCAACAATTCGAAAAACATTGACTATGTATTATAAGCAAAAATTACAAAAAGAAACGCTAAAATATTATGAAGAAGAATTGGCAGAAAAAAACAACGAAATACAAAATTTAAAAAACGAAAAATTCAACATCAGCAAAATAACTCATGAATTCTACAATAGACAAAAAGCATTAGAATTATTGGTAAAACAAAACATAACACCTAATAACAATATATCAGAAATAAGCGCAAGTAAAAATGTCCTAAACATTATAAAATCTTTAACAGAAGAATATTCCGAAGAATTCAATACTATAAAAGAATTACCTAAACTAGAAACAACAGGAATTCCTGAAATAGATTCCATGTTTAAATACATGCAAAATGAATGTAATAAAAATAATATAGAATTCAAACTAAAAATTATAGGAAATATCCATCCATTAATAAATAATATAATACCAAAAAACAAGTTAGAAACTCTAATAGGAGACCATATAAGAGATGCAATAAACGCAGTAAATGCTATAAATACAGAAAATAAAGAAATACTTGTAATACTTGGAATAAAAAACAAAAAATACGAGTTAGCTATACACGATACAGGAATAGATTTTACAATAGAAACATTGCTAAAATTAGGTAAAGAGGCAGTTACAACAAATTCAAACAATGGAGGAAGCGGAATAGGCTTCTTAACCACCTTTGAAACATTAAAACAAACAAAAGCAAGTCTAATAATAACAGAACAAAATCCAAATAAAGAAAGATATTACAGTAAATCTATAATTATAAGATTCGATGGCAAAAATCAATATAAAATTCGCTCATATCGAGCATTTGAAATAAAGAAACATAGAAATAAAGAAAATATAATAATAGAAAAAATATAAAAAATTTATAGCATAGAACATGGAGTAGTTATATTGATAATTACTCCATTTTGTGATATTATAAAAGAATAAAAATATATTTTTTATAGGGGGATAAACTTTAAACAAGGAGAATATTTATGTTGCAAATTAAAAATGTTTACAAAGAATATAAAACAGGGGAGTTAGTACAAAAAGCACTAGATAATGTAAGTTTAAACCTTAGAGATAATGAATTTGTTGCAATTTTAGGACCAAGTGGTTCTGGAAAAACAACACTTTTAAACATTATAGGCGGGCTAGATCGCTATGATAAAGGTGATTTAATAATTAATGAAATTTCTACAAAAGATTATAAAGATAGAGACTGGGATTCATATCGTAATCACACAATTGGTTTCGTTTTTCAAAGTTATAATTTAATACCTCATCAAACAATTTTAGCTAATGTAGAATTAGCTTTAACAATTTCAGGAGTATCTAAAAGCAAGCGTAGGCAAATGGCAATAGAAGCACTTAAAAAAGTAGGATTGGCAAATCATATTCATAAAAAACCAAATCAATTATCTGGCGGACAAATGCAAAGAGTTGCTATTGCAAGAGCATTAGTAAACAATCCAGATATTTTACTTGCAGATGAACCAACCGGTGCGTTAGATAGCGATACAAGTGTTCAAGTTATGGAACTATTAAAAGAAGTTGCAAAAGATCGTTTAGTTGTAATGGTTACACACAATCCAGAATTAGCAGAAAAATATGCTACACGTATTGTAAATTTAAGAGATGGTAAAATATGTTCAGATACAAATCCTTATATAGTAGAACACGAAAAAAACAAAAAGCCAGTACACAAAAACATGGGAAAAACATCAATGTCTTTTTTAACTTCCTTATCACTAAGTTTTAATAATTTAAAAACAAAAAAAGGAAGAACATTTTTAACTGCTTTTGCAGGTTCAATAGGAATTATAGGAATAGCTCTTATACTTTCGCTATCAAATGGAGTCAACACATATATTAGGTCAGTAGAAGAAGATACTCTATCAGAATATCCTTTGCAAATACAAAGTTCTGGAATAGATATGAGCTCATTATTAATGGGAACTAATATAGGTAATGAAAACGAAAAAGATGGAGATATAAATGTTACAAGTATGCTAACAAATATGTTCTCCACAATAGGTTCAAATGATCTAGCATCTTTAAAACAATACTTAGAAAGTGATACTTGTCCAATTGATGAATATGCTAAAACTATTGAATATTCATATAACATAACACCAAAAATATATAGCTCAGATATAGAAAACCTAAGACAAGTTAATCCAGATGTTTCTTTTGCTAGTTTAGGATTTGGATCAGGAACTTCTAATAATAGTATGCTATCTAGCATGATGAGTACAGATGTATTCTTTCAAATGCCAGAAGATAAAAATCTTTATGAAGAGCAATATGATATTAAGGCAGGCAAATGGCCAACAAATTATAATGAATGTGTTTTAGTATTAACTTCAAAAGGAAATATTAGTGATTTTATGATATATACACTAGGTCTAAGAGACTATTCAGAACTAGATAACATAGTAAATCAGTTTCTAAATGAAGAAAACATAGAAACTCCGAGTAATTTAGATTCATATTCATATGAAGATATCCTAGGTATTACTTTTAAATTAATAAACAGTAGTGATTATTATGAATATGATGAGGAATACAATATTTGGCGTGACAAATCTGAAAATACAGAATACATGAAAAATGTTGTTGCAAATGGAGAAGATATAAAAATTGTAGGAATAGTACAACCCAAAGAAGGCGTAACAGCAGCCATGTTGCAAGCTGGAATTGGATATCCTGCATCTTTAACTTATCATGTCATAGAAAATGCGATAAATAGCGAAATAGTAAAATCCCAACTAGAAAATAAAGAGGTAGATGTATTTACAGGAAAAAGATTTGATGCACCAGATGAGAATAATGCTTTTAACATGAACTCATTAATAGAAATTGACACAAATGCTATAAAATCAGCATTTAAAATAGATGAGTCAAAAATAAAAGTTGATTTTGGAAACTTGAACAATATAATAAATGAAAATCAATTACCACCAATTGATCTAAGCAGCATTCTAAGCAAAATTGAATTTTCTATATCAAAAGAAGATATACAAAAAATATTAAGTGATATGCTAAAAGGATACGAAGAATATATAAAAGATAATCCAGAAGCAAATATTAATAAAATAACTATGCAATTACTAGAATATTTGAGGTCAAAAGAAGCCAGTGAAATTTTAAATAAAGAAATAGAAGAAGCAATAAAAGAAAATGGTAGTTTAACAATAACACAAGAACAAATGCAAAAAATCCTATCAGCAGTCCTAAAAGGGTATGAAGAATATGCAGACGAGAATGAATTTGTAGACATTGCAGAATTTGATAAATATCTTGGAGAGTATTTGAAATCAGAAGAGGCGAAGGAAATTATAAGTAACAATATGTCGCAAATAATAAAATCTCAGAATTTGGATACACAAATTTCAAGTATAATGGAAGAATACATGAAAACTGTAATGAACTCAATGAGTAAAAGCTTAGAGAGTGAAATGAAATCAAGTATTTCTAAATTAAGCAAATCTATGGCAAGTGCAATTAGCATAGATGAAAAAGCTTTTGCAAACGCATTTCATATGAAAATGAGTGAAGAAGAACTATCTGAGTTATTTGCATCTCTTATGTCAAAAGAAAAATCTACTTATGAAAATAATTTAAAAAAATTAGATTATGCAAATTACGATGAGCCAAAAAGTATAAGTATTTACCCAAAAGATTTTAATGGTAATAATCAAATTACAAGCTTATTAAATGAATATAACAATCGTATGAAAGATGAAGGAAACGATGATAAAGTAATTTCTTATACAGATATGGTAGGAACATTAATGAGCTCTGTAACAACAATTATAGATACTGTAAGTTATGTACTTATTGCATTTGTTGGAATATCTTTGGTAGTTTCTTCTATTATGATTGGTGTTATAACATATATAAGCGTGCTAGAACGTAAAAAAGAAATAGGCATTTTAAGAGCAATAGGAGCTTCTAAACACAATGTTGCACAAGTATTTAATGCAGAAACATTTATAATAGGTGCTCTTGCCGGATTAATTGGAGTTGGGATTACAGTCTTATCACTAATTCCTATTAATAAAATCATATATGTAATTTCAAATGGAGCAAATGTTACAGCATCATTACCAATTGTAGCAGGCATTATATTAATAGTATTGAGTATAATATTAACATTAATTGGAGGAATAATTCCTTCTAAAAAAGCAGCAAAAGAAGATCCAGTGCTAGCATTAAGGTCAGAATAGATAATTTTAAGAGAGTAGTTATATTGATAATTACTCTCTTTTATGTTACTATTAATAAATAAAAGTTGTATAAATTAGATAAAATAAAATGTAACAAATAAAACTAAGTTATTAAGGAGGAAGTTTAATGATTAAATTAGTATTAGTAAGACATGGCCAAAGCATGTGGAATTTGGAAAATAAATTTACTGGATGGACTGATGTCCCTTTATCTGAAAAAGGAATAGAAGAGGCAAAAGAAGCAGGAAAAATTTTAAAAGAAAAAGGATTTCATTTTGATTTAGCATATACATCAATATTAAAAAGAGCAGAAGACACATTAGATTATATTTTAAAAGAAATGGGAGAAGAAAATATAGAAATAAAAAGAAGTTGGAGACTAAATGAAAGACACTATGGAGCTTTGCAAGGATTAAATAAAGATGAAACAAGAGAAAAATATGGTGATGAGCAAGTATTATTATGGAGAAGAAGTACAGATGTAAGACCACCTAAATTAGATGTAACAGATCCTAGATATCCAGGTAATGACCCCAAATATAAAAACTTAAAAGAAAATGAATTACCAAAGACAGAAAATTTAGTAGATACAATAAAAAGAGTGTTAGAATACTGGAACTCAGACATAAAACCAGAACTACAAAAAGGCAAGAAAATAATTATAGCAGCACATGGAAATAGCTTAAGAGGACTAATAAAGTATTTAGATAATGTAAGTGATGAGAATATAATAAAATTAGAATTACAAACAGGAAATCCTATATGTTATGAATTAGATGAAAACTTACAACCAATTAAACATTATTATTTGAAAGAGAACAATTAAAATATGAAAAATACAATGTAAGAAGGGGATATTTATGAGAAATAAAAAGATATTATATATTGGTTTAGGAATAATTATTATAGTAATAGTAATTATAGGAATAATATATTATTGGCAAAATAAAGAAACTAACAAAACTGAATTAAATAATCAAGAAAACCTAGTTAATTTAAATGAAGAAAATTTATATAACAAAAATTTTGGAAGTTATACTATTTTAGATGGTTGGATAGAAAGTAAAGAACATTCTACAAGAAATAAATTCTTTTATGTGAAAAAAGGTCAAGAACAATATGAAACGCCAAACAATATTTCTGTTAATGTAGGAACAAACAAATATGCTGAAAATGAACATGAAAAATTTAAAACTGCAATATTAAATCAGCTATCTATGCAAATAGGAAATAGCCAAGACATAACAATAAACGCTACTGGATCTAATACTGAAAATGGATATATTTTATATACATTTTCGGTTCATGAGCCAGAAGTAGAAACAATACAATATTACATAGTTGGAGATTATAAATATGTTTTAGTACATGAAACAATTTTTGATAATGATGGAAAAAATGAAACTGATAATGCTGCAAAAGAAATTATTAATAGTTTTAAATGGAAAGAATAAAATAATTAGTAAATTATATTAAATATATAATAATGGAATAAATATAAGGAGTAAATATATGAAATTAGTAATAAAAAATCTAAAAAAGAATTTTGAAAAAAAGGAAGTTTTAAAAGATATAAACTTTGAATTTGAAAAAGGAAATATATATGGATTATTAGGAAGAAATGGAGCAGGTAAAACTACACTATTTAATTGTATAAATGAGGACTTAGATATTGATAGTGGAGAATTTTACTTAGAAGATAATAGTAAAAGAAAATTATGTGCAGAAGATGTAGGATATGTTTTGTCTACTCCTAATGTGCCAGAATTTTTAACAGGAAGAGAATTCTTGAAATTTTTTATTGACATAAACAAAAATAAAATAAAGAATTTAAAAACTATTGATGAATACTTTGATTTTATGAAAATAGAAACAGAAGACAGGGATAAACTTTTAAAAGACTATTCTCATGGTATGAAAAATAAAATGCAAATGTTAGTTAACATTATTGCAAGTCCAAATATATTATTACTTGACGAACCATTAACTTCATTTGATGTAGTTGTAGCAGAAGAAATGAAACAAATGTTAAAAAGCATAAAAAAAGATCATATAATAATTTTTTCAACACATATTATGGAATTAGCGTTAGATTTATGCGATAAAATTGTTATTTTAAATAAAGGTGTATTAGAAGAAATTAATAAAAATGAATTAGATAACGAGAAATTAAAAGAAAAAATAATTGAAGCATTAAAGGAGGCTTAAAATGCTAGAATCATTTGTAATATCATTCAAATTGAAAAATACATATAGAGTAAATAGTATTATTTATTCTATAAAGCAACTTCCCATTATAAAAAAATTATTACCAAATAGTTTATATAAAAGCAAGGGATTGAAAATCTTTGCAAATATAATTAGCATACTAATAGAGATATTTAATATATTTATAGGCAAGTTTTTATATGTTTTATTAATGATTTTTGCAATGTTACAATTATACAAAACTAATAGTGCAGATACATTCCTACATATTTTTACTTTTCTAACAGTGTGTGGTGGATTATTAAACACGTATATGTTTAATCCAACCAAAGATAAATATTATGCAATGGTAATTATGAACATGAATGCAAAAAAATATACATTGTCAAATTACTATTATCAATTAATAAAATTAATTATAGGATTTTTACCATTTACTATAATATTTGGAACAATTGCAGGTCTACCATTATGGATTTGTTTAATACTTCCAATTTTTGTAGTAATGGCAAAATTAATATTTAGTTGTTATTGCATAAAAGATTTTCAAAAAACTAGAAAGGCTAAAAATGAAAATTTACCTACAAAAATTTTATGGACTGCAATAGCTATTTTAGTATTAATAAGTTATGGACTACCAGCGCTAAATATAACAATAAACTCTACTATTTTTATAGTGATTTTTATAATCAGTTTATTATTAGGAATATATAGCTTTATAACTATAAACAAATTTAATGATTATAAAATAATGTATAAACAATTATTAACTGAAAAAAATGTATATATGGTTAGTAACCAATCATCAACAGAAGTTATAAAAGAAAATAGCTTAAAACAAATAGAGTTAGACAAAAACTATACAAGTAATAAGTCTGGATTTGCATATTTTCATGATTTATTTGTAAAAAGACATAAAAAGATTTTAACCGAAGCTGTAAAAAAACAAAGTGTTGTAATACTTTTAATTTTAATTGTTATAATAATTGGTGTTTCTATAAATAACGATTTTAAAGTTAAAACAAATGAATTACTTTTATCATATCTACCATATTTTGTATTTATTATGTATATATTAAATAGGGGAACTACGCTTACCCAAGCAATGTTTATGAACTGTGATCATAGTATGCTAACATATAGAATATATAGAACACCAAAAGTAATATTAGGTATATTTAAAGAAAGATTAAAAACACTAATAAAAATAAATATGATACCATCTTTAATAATTGGAGGAGGCCTAGCAATATTATTATATATTACAGGTGGCACAAGTAATGTATTAAACTATTTTGTATTATTTTTCTCAATTATAGCAATGAGCATTTTCTTTTCTGTTCATTATTTAGTAATGTATTATTTGTTACAACCTTATAATGTGAATACAGAAATGAAAAGTAGTACTTATAGGGTAGTTCAAGGTTTAACATATTTTGTAAGCTGGTACATGATACAAATAAAGCTAGCAACACTACCATTTGGAATTGCAATGATTATATTCTGCATTGCATATAGCATAATATCTTTGTTTATTGCATATAAATATGCTCCAAAAACATTTAAATTAAGAATATAATTTAACTAAATTTACATGACTAGTATTTTTCTGTATTTAACTAAAAAAGAAAGGAAATTTAATATGTGTACATGTATAGATTTTAAAACCAAAGATAATTATTTTGGTAGAACACTTGATTTAGAATATAGATTTAATGAAAAAGTTGTAATAACACCAAGAAATTACGAGTTTAAATTAAAAAACGGAAATATAATCAATACTAAATATTCTATAATAGGAATGGCAACAGTAATTAACAATTATCCTTTATATGCAGAAGCTACAAATGAAAAAGGATTATCAATAGCAGGATTATATTTCCCTAAAAATGCATACTTTTTTAACGAGAATAACTCAAAACTAAATTTGGCACCTTATGAACTAATTCCATATTTTTTAGGCTTATATTCAAGCATAGAAGAAATAAAGCTAATTATTCAAAATTTAAATATTACAAACATACCATTTGCAAAAAATCTACCAATAACAGACCTTCATTGGATGATGAGCGACGGAAAACAATGCATAGTAGTAGAACAAATGAAAGACGGACTAAAAATATACGATAATCCAATAGGGGTTCTTACAAACAATCCACCATTTTACTATCATCTAATGAATATAAATAATTATAGTAATTTGTCTCCATATTATGAAAAAAGCAAATTTTCAAATAGAATTAATTTATTACAATATTGCCAAGGGATGGGAGCAATAGGTTTGCCAGGAGATAATTCGTCAGCATCAAGATTTATAAGAGCAGCATTTAATAAATTAAATTCACGTTCAAAAGAAGATGAAGAAAGCTCAGTAACCCAATTTTTTCATATATTAGATTCTGTTACAATGGTTCAAGGTTCAACAATTACCGAAGAAAATAAAAGCGATATTACTACGTATTCTTGTTGCATGAATACAAGTAAAGGAATATATTATTATAAAACATATACAAATAGCCAGATTACAGCAATAAAAATGACAGAAAAAGAAAAAAGTAAAAATGAATTATCTATTTATAATTTAATTGAAAAGCAACAAATAAATTATATGAACTAAAATTCACAATTTTTCATATAATAATATGAGGTATTAATATATGAAAAATTGTGAATTTGTAACTTTTATTTCTATTTTAGCATGTAGTATTGCAAAAGATAAAACCCCGGAAGAATTAAATATATTATCAGCCCTTTTTACACAACTTCGGAGATACACTTGCTACACTTTCAGCATTAGATACAGACAAGTAATTATTACTTATAACTTTGAATATATAAAGCCTTAGCAATATAAGGAGAAATCTCATCAATATCATACCAACCAGAACTTTTACTATCATTTTCGCCACCGATTTGGATTTGAAACATAAACCATATTATTATCATCAGTGGCAAGTAAAACCATATAATGAGAAGCGGTTGTCCATCTATTATCAGTTGGCTTATCCCAGACACATACAATAATTGGCCTATCAGATTTTAAATGCTCAATTATAGACTTATTAGACAAATGTACAGAATCATAATAAAAATCGGAATTTTTTATTCCAAATGTTTCATATAATTCGTTAGATAAATTTTCATAATTCATTACTGGATAGTATTTTTCTCTTAAATTTTCAGGAGTATAATTTTTACCATAACCACTCAGTATAATAGACATAACAGTTATGCCACATCCTTTTTCTGCCATAGTAGAACCCCAATATTGTTTTTGACTCCAAGAAGAATCACCATTTTGTTTATATTCTATATATGTTTTTTGATATTTTCCATCAGTTGTAAAAGTGGTAAAATATCCATCTTTATTCTTCACCTTTTCTTGACCAATTCCTAAATAATTTTTGTTTTCGTCTAATTTAATTGTCTTATAACTAGAAGGTTTATCAATCTTAATATATTCGAAATTTTCAAACATTTGATTTTTATCCATGAAATAAACTATAAAAATTATAATAAACAAAAACAATATAATTTTTTTTATACTTAATTTTTTCATTTTTTTTGCCATTTATAAATCAACTCCTTAAAATCTAGCTTTATTATACAAATAAAAAGCAAAAAGAGTTTTAAGAAAGAATTAACAAAATCTTAAATTTTCCTTACATTGCAAATAAAGAATGAAAAATACATATAAATATGCTATAATCTAAACGAAAGAAGGGAAAACATGGATATTTTAGTATTAGATGATGAAAAAGAAATAGCAGATTTAGTTGAGCTATATCTAAAAAATGAAAACTATAATGTATATAAATTCTATACTTCCGAAGAAGCAATAAATTGTATAAATACTACAAAACTAGACTTAGCAATATTAGATGTAATGATTGCAGGGAAAGATGGATTTGAAATTTGTAAATATATAAGAGAAAAGAATCTAAATTTTCCAGTAATTATGCTTACTGCAAAAATAGAAGACAAAGATAAAATAACAGGATTAACCCTAGGAGCAGATGATTATATTACCAAACCATTTAATCCACTTGAATTAGTTGCAAGAGTAAAATCAGCAATTAGAAGATACACGAAATACAATGAAAAAAGAGAAGAAGAAAGCATATATATAGATGGACTAGAAATAAATAAACAAACTCATAAATGCTTATTATATGATAAAGAAGTTGAACTTACTCCATTAGAATTTGATATATTACTATATTTAGCAAATAACAAAGGAAAAGTAGTAAGTTCAGAGGAGCTATTTGAAAAAGTATGGAAAGAAAAATATCTAGACAATAATAACACAGTAATGGTTCATATAAGAAGAATAAGAGAAAAATTAAAAGAAGATACCAGAAATCCAAAATTTATTAAAACAGTATGGGGAGTGGGATATAAAATTGAAAAATGAAGAATTTGAAAAGTTAAAAAGTAGTTTAGCAATTAAAGCAATTGTTAAAATAATAATATATAGCGTAATAGCCTCTATAATTGTATCTATATTAATAGATGGCATATACAATGACGAATTAGCAGAGAGTATAGCAAATTTTAATTATAACTTGTATCATTGGTGTGTAGCAAATAAAATATTATTAATAGGATTAACATATTTATTTATTTTTGTAATTATTTCATATATAGTTATAAGAAATTCTAATAATAACATGGTAGAAATAATATCTGCAATGGACGAAATATTAAAAAATCCAGAAAAACAAGTAAAACTATCAGATAATTTAGTAATTTTAGAAAATAGACTAAATAATATAAGAGTAGATTTAATATCAAACCAAAACAAAGCAAAAGAAGCACTGCAAAAAAAGAATGATTTAATTATGTATATGGCACACGACTTAAAAACACCACTTACATCTATAATTGGATATTTAACATTGCTTACAGACGAAAAAGAAATACCAAAAGATTTACAAGAAAAATATATAAACATAGCATTAAAAAAAGCATTAAGAGTAGAAGAATTAACAAATCAGTTTTTTGATATAACAAGATATAATCTACAATCAATGCCTATAACAAAACAAAATATAGATTTAGTATTTCTATTAGAACAACTTATAGAAGAATCTTATCCAATGCTACAAGAAAAAAACTTAAAATGTTTATTAAATACACCAAAAACAATCCCATTTCTAGGAGATGGAGACAAACTTGCAAGAGCATTTGGAAACTTACTAAAAAATGCAATTAGTTACAGCTATGAAAGCACAAATATACAAATAGAAGTAAAAGAAGATGAAAATAAAATAAAAATCATATTCAAAAACAAAGGAGACAAAATACCAGAATACAAACTAGAAAAAATATTCGATAAATTTTATAGAGCAGATGAATCAAGAACCACTAGCACAGGAGGCTCAGGATTAGGACTAGCAATTACAAAACAAATAATCGAATTACATGGTGGAACAATATATGCTAAAAATGATAACGAATTTATAGAATTTTATATAGAATTACCAGATAAGATATAAAATTGAAACTTTTTTCATAGTTACTGTTATATATCTATGAAAGCAGGTAGAAAAATGGAGAGAGATTTAGATAAAAAATTATATAATGATTATTTAAACGGAGAAAAACAAGCCTTTGAATATCTTTATAACAAATATAAAAATAGAATTAAATATTTTATTTTTAACATAGTAAAAGACTATGAAAAAGCAGAAGACTTAACACAAGAAACTTTTATATATATTATGAAGAATAAAATACGTGAAAATAGTTCTTTTAAATATTACATATATCTAGTTGCAAAAAGCAAAGCTTACAATGAAATAAATGTAGAAAAAAGAAGAAACGAGATTAATGAACAATACATTTTAAACGACAATGAAAGAACTGACGAGGATATTCTAGAAATTATAACAAGAGAAGAAACTAAAAAAGAGTTACTAATTGCAATAGAAGAATTAGATGATAAATATAAAAATGCTATATACTTAGTAAATATTGAAGGACTATCATATGAAGAAACATCTAAAATATTAGGACAAACTCTCCAAAATACAAAAACACTTGTACATAGAGGGAAAAAGCAATTAAGAAAAATCCTGCTAAAGAAAGGATTTGATAGAATGAATAAAGTATCAAAAGTAGTAATTATTCTAATAGTTGCAACTGTTGCTTTAAGCGGAATAGTTTATGCAGTAACACAAATTTATAAACAATTCAGCACCTTAACAATGAATCCGACATATCAAAGCACACTAGATGAAAACACCATAAATAATTTATGGGTTGGCACATTAGATTTAGCATGGAAAGATTTAGAAGAAAAACTAGGAAAAGATAAAATAGAATTAGGAGGCGAAAATTTACAAATTGCAAACGACTTAAATTCAAGCACCTTTACAAAAGAAATGCTAGACTCAGAAGATTATAATATAAATGTAGAAAGGACACTTACAAATGGATACAAAATAGATGCTACACTAAATAAAGAACTACATTTCTTAGAATCATTTGATAATTTTAGTGATGATTATGCATGGAAATTTGGAGATGGAGACGAATTTATTAAATATTTTGGAATAAATAATGCTAGCCCAGAAAAGATGAATAAAAATGTGGAAATACTTTTCTATAATAGAATGCAAGACACCCCTTGGCTTAGTAATGATTTTGCAATAAAACTAAACACCAAAGAAGGTGACGAAATAATACTTTATAGAACAGATGACAAAAAATCATTTGACGAATATTATCAAGACATAAAAAACAAATCAAATACATATAAAGAAGATACCAATTTTTCAGAAAAAGATGAGTTAAGAGTTCCATACATAAAAATAAATGGAATGATTAGCTATAATGAACTATATGGCAAAGAAATAAAAAATTCAAATGGACTTTATATTTATGAAGTAATACAAAATGTAAATTTTTCATTAAATGAAAAAGGTTGCAACCTATCTAGCAAATCCACAATGGTAACTGAATATTTGGAATTTTCAAACGAGCCAAGATATTGCTTTTTTCAAGATACATTTATATTATTTATGCAAGAAGCAAATTCAGAAAATCCATATTTTGCTCTAAAAGTAGACAATAGCGATATACTAGAAAAAAGAGAAGAAACAGATGGACCAAGATTAATAGACTATACCATGCTAGAAGAGTTCGATAAATCCAGAATCGCAGATGGAGAATATAAATTTTATGAAGATGAAAATTATGAATATTACTATCCAAATCAAAAAACTAAATATGTGCAATTATATTTTAAAAACGGAGATATGATAACAGCAGAAGAAGCCTTAAAACAGGGAAAGATTACAATAGAATTATTTGAAGAGTTATTAAATAAATATGAAATAGAATATACAAAGAAAAATAAATAGCACATTATAAAACAAGTTAGTTTAATATTGATATTTCCCTTAGTTTATGTTAATATGATTATAAATTGTAAATACATATAAGGGGGAAAAGTATGAAAAAATTTAGAAATATATTATGGGGATTAGTTCTAATTGTTTTAGGTTTAATAATTGGAGGAAATGCACTAGGAATTACAAATATAGAGATATTCTTTGATGGATGGTGGACTTTAATAATTATAATACCATGCTTTATAGGATTATTTAAAGAAAGAGAAAAAACGGGAAACATTATAGGCTTACTAATAGGAATAGCATTACTTTTGGCTTGCCAAGATATATTAGATTTTAATTTACTATGGAAATTAATATTACCAACAATATTAGTAGTAATTGGACTATCAATGATTTTTAAAGATACAATAGGCGGAAAAGTAAATGAAAAAATAAAAGAACTTAATTCAAAGAAAAATAAAGAACATGAATATTGTGCAACTTTTTCAGGTCAGGATGTAAATTTTGATGGAGAAACATTTACAGGGGCAGACTTAACAGCAGTATTTGGAGGAGTAAAATGCGATTTAAGAAAAGCAATTATAGAATCAGATACTGTTATAAATACAAGTAGTATATTTGGAGGAATAGATATATATGTACCTGAAAATCTAAAAGTAAAAGTTAAGTCATCATCAATATTTGGTGGAGTTTCAGATGACAGAAAATATAAAGAAAATGCAGAAGCTCATACAATATATGTTAATGCTACTTGCCTATTTGGAGGTGTTGAAATAAAATGACAACAGCTCAAAAAATAATAAAATATTTTGCAATAGCATTTGCAATATTTCTTATAGTAACTATTATTTCAACAATACTAGGTGGGCTTTTTGCATTATCAGGAGTTTTGGGACTAAAAAATGATAATGAAATAAATATTAGCCAAATGCAAAATTTAACATTTCAGGATTTAAATATTAATTCATTAGAAATTGATGTAAATTATACTAACTTAACTATAAAAACAGGTAATGTATTAAGTATTGAAACAAATAACACAGATATTACTGCAAAACAAAATAACGAAAAATTAGAAATAAAAGAGAAAAAACATAATTGGTTTTTTAATAACGAAGAGTTAGATTTAATTATATACATACCAGAAAATTTAAAATTCGAAGAAGTAAAACTAACTACTGGGGCAGGAAAGATTAGCATAGACAACTTAAATACACAAAAATTATCATTTGAATTAGGTGCAGGAGAAACAGAAATAAGAAATTTAAAAGTATCAAGAGAATGTGATATTGAAGGTGGAGCAGGAAAAGTTAGTATCCTTGCAGGAACAATAAACAACTTAGACTTAGGAATGGGAATAGGCGAAGTAAATCTAACTGCCATGCTTGAAGGAGAAAGTGAAATAGATGCTGGTATTGGAAGTTTAAATATTACATTAGAAGGAGATAAAGAAAATTACAGAATAAAAACTAAAAAAGGAATTGGCTCAGTAAAAATTGATGGAGAAGAAATGGAAGATAATCAAATTTTTGGAGATGGAAAAAATCGTATTGAAATAAATGGTGGAATAGGAAACATTAGAGTTGAATTCAAATAGTAAGTAAAAAATAAGGAAGAAGCACTTGAACATGTAGAAACATAGCTTCAAGGAGTTGGAGTGTTTAAGTAGAAATAATATATAGTAATATTTAGGAAATAATAAAATAATAGGAGGAATGTAAAATGAGAAAAGATTTAAAAATTGTACCAGCAATATTTCCAATGCCAGTTTTAATGATTGCAACTTATAATGAAGACGGGAGTGTTGATGTAATGAATGCAGCATGGGGAATGGCTTATGATTACACACAAATCAAACTAAATATTAGCGAAGGACACAAAACAGCAAAAAACATAAAAAGAACAGGATGCTTTACTGTATCATTAGCAGATAAAGACCATATTGTAGAATCAGATTATTTAGGAATTGTTTCTGGAAATAATGTAAAAGATAAATTCGAAAAAACAGGAATGCACGCAATAAAAAGTGAGCATGTAAATGCACCAATAATTGAAGAATATCCAATATGCATGGAATGTAAAGCCGTAGAAATTGATGGAGAATATGGAGTACTTGGAGAAATAGTAAACTTATCAATTGATGAAAAATATCTAGACGAAAACGGAAAACCAGACATTTCAAAAATGAATACCATTGCATATGACCCACTTATGCATGGTTATTACGAAGTGACAAAAAAAGTAGGGCAAGCATTTAGTGATGGAAAGAAATTAATGTAATAAGAATTTTATAAGTTTGTGAAAATCATAGATTTATACTTAAATCTATGATTTTTTTATCTTTTATGATAAGATAATGTATAGAGAAATTGAGTAATTAAAGTTTGAATTGGAGAGAAAAATGAGAGATTATAATTATATAGAAACAAAATTGAATGAAGAAGCAAACAAAATTGTAGTACTTATTAAAGGTGATTATTACAAATACATGAGTCTTGAAAAGAAACAGCTTATAGATAACTTAATTAAAAGTAAAAAAATAGTGATAGTAAATCAAGGTCCAAGTCACTTTAAAGATAACACATTGGCACATGGTGGAAGGGCTTTAAATGATGGGAAAATTCACTTTTATCCTGATGTACGAAATTTTAAAACTATGGATGAAATTATAGAAAATTGTAAACAAATATTACCACATGAATGTTTCCATTATTTTATACAACCAGATAAAATAAACTTTGAGAATAAATTAGAAAAAGAAATGGCTAATTTTTATACAGAGGGGCTAGTTGAAAAAGAAACAAGAAAATTTTGCGAAAGACATAAAGATAATGTAGCTTTTAAAAAAGCTAATTATGGTTATAATATAAATTTCGTAAATGCCATACAAGAAAAATTGCAAGCAACAGATTATAATATTATTTTTAGTGAAAATGATTACTTAAAAAACATAGGGCAATACACATATGAATACAAAATAATTTTAGAAAACAAAAAAGAGGCGTTAAAAAAATTTACTTCGAAGAAATTAGATAATAAAGATGAAAGAGAATTGTAAAATGCATATTATAAATATTACTCTACTAATCGTAGAGTATAGTAATTCTACGATGTAGAGGTTATCAAAAACTAAAAAAGGTGTTATATTTTAATCAGAAAGGAGAGATTTATATGGATCAAATTAAAATAGGGAAATTTATAGCACAACTTCGTAAAGAAAAAAATATGACACAAGCTGATTTAGGAAATAAAATAGGAGTAAGTTATAAAACTATTTCAAAGTGGGAAAATCGGAAGAGGCATGCCAGAACTCTCACTATTAAAACCACTAAGTGAAGAACTAGGGATAAGTATTAATGAAATTTTAAGTGGAGAAAGAATTGAGAGTGAAAAATATATTGGTAAGCTAGAAGAAAATATGATTAATACTATTGAATATTCAGAAGAGCAAAAAGAGCACAAGAGTAAGTTTGCAGGTGTTATTATTTTAATAAGTGGTTTTTTAGTAACTTTAACAGCTGTTTCTATTTTCCCTTCTGAGAGCAGTTGGAGTTCAATTTATTCAATTGTTGGTGCAATTATTTCGTTAATAGGATTTTCTAAATTAATAAGAAAGTTACCACATTTAAAAAGATTATTGCTTAATTTTGTATTTTTTATAGTTTTTGTAGCATTATTATTTCTACTAGATTTTGCAAATGTTGTAAATAATCATGTGCCACCAAGGTTTTCACTAATTACTACAACTGGGGAAAGGATGATAGCGTATAATACACCATTTTATAATGTGTATAGAATAAATAGGAATACACGAAATGAGTATTATATAATAGACATTGAGAATAAATATACTATGGATACTGTTCCAGTTTCGCCTTTTAATAGGGATAGAAGTGGAATAGATAATATTATTAGTTACAAAAACAAGTATATTGGAAATAATAGCAATATTGGGAATTTGCTTAATAATTTACCGCTTTCAGAGTATGGATATGTATTTGAAATAGATTCTGAAAATTTGGGATTGACAATTAATTATCATATTACAGATTGGTATATTAGAGATGATTTGTATATGCAGAAGAGCTTAATTTATAATTCGGTTTCAATTTTTGCATTGATTGAGAATGTAGAGTATATTGAGTTTAATTTTACTGGTAATTCATATAGAGTAACAAGAAGTGCGGTAGAAGAAAATTACGACAGATATTATGAAATATTTGAGAATGGGAATATTGATAAGGAAAAGTTTAATTTGTTGGTTGAGGATAAAATGAATGATAGTGATTTTGTGGAGATGATTTGGGAGAGGATTTTTGAGGAAAAATCTTTGTAGTTTATTGTAGACAAATTAAAAATAATTGTATATAATAATTACATTAGATAAACAAAAGAAAGAGGTAGTTATTATGATAAAGATAAACGCTGGAAGCCTTGTGGGAGTACACACACACACACACATCTAGTTTATTAGTGAAAATAAAAAGAATGAATATATAAAATAGGAGACATATAAGACTTAGTTTTTTAGGCTAGGTCTATGTGTCTTTTTTGTTTTTGTAGAGTAGCTTGTTTTAAGTTAAGATGTTTTAAAAGGAGCCGCCGAAAAGATAGATATATTAAAATTTATTACGCTCCTAGGAACACCTTCCAGGGTCTACAAACTCTAAAAGAAAATCCAATGAGCCTCTCCGATTCCGCACCCTCATTGAACTTTATTAAGAGTTTGTACGACCCTTACAGGCACACGTCGTCGCTACATAAATTTTAATATATCTATCTTTTCGGCTACTCTATAATGTTGAAGATTGTTACTTTTTTGTGTAGATTAAAAAAATATTTGAAAGATAACTGAATAGGGTTAGTAGTTTTGTAGAATAATATGATAAGATAGAAAAATAAAAACAAAGGAAGGATTAAAGAAAAATGAAAGAACTATTTTTAGAAAAAATGAAAAACAAAAACGGAATAACATTAATAGCACTAATAATAACAATAATCGTGCTATTAATATTAGCAGGAGTAGCGCTAGCTACTTTAACAGGAGAAGAAAGCATAATAGGAAATGCAGAAAATGCAGTAGGACAATATAACAATAGTGTAATAAAGGAACAGCAATTATTAAATGAAATAGAGAAATATTTTCAAAATTACCTAGAAGGAGGCAATCCCCCAGAAGACCCAACAGATTCACCTGCACCAACACCATCTGTAAATGAAGATGGACTAGCTACTGAAAATGTAACAATAAAACCCGACCAAAATAGTGATTTGCAAATAACAATCCCAGCCGGATTTGCACCAGCGATACTAAAAGGAAGTAATTCAACACAAAGTTTACCGGGACAAGATGGAAGTGTAGCAAGTATAATGCCAGCAGACCAATGGAATAATATAACATCAGATCAAATAAATAAAGGAATAGTAATAGTAGATGATGCAATAACATATGATGGTGGAAATCCAAGTGGAACAGTACCAGATTTTAATGAATACGTATGGGTACCAATACCAGACACTAACAACTTTAAATCAACCGCATGGACAACTCCATATGGATGGGATGTCAATGGAAATTGGGTAAGTGGAACAGGAGTAACACATTCAATAGCCATTGCACCAACAACAGATGAAGAAAAACAAAACAGATTTTGGGATGATTCTACAATTACCGAATATACCAACATGGTAGCTAGTATAGAACATTACAAAGGATTCTATATTGGAAGATATGAAGCAAGCCAAGGAACAGGAGATGTTGCCCAAAGTAAGCGTAATCGATTTCCATGGCTAAGTGTATCACAAACAGAAGCAATAACAGCGTGTACAAATAATACTAAAACACCAAATATGCATTTAATATATGGAATAGAATGGGATAGTACATTAAACTGGTTAATAGGGAATGCGACAATATCATCATCAACAGCAGGAACGACAAAAACAATGGAACTATCAGACATACAAACAGACAGCAGAAGTTGGGGAAATTATAGTAATTCCACAGGAGATGCAAACACAAATAGTGGTTGGAGAATAGATACAGGAACAAGTGAATATTGGAAAGCAAACAATATATACGACATAGCAGGTAATGTAGAAGAATGGACCCAAGAAAAATATTCAACAGAGACTCGCAGAGCTTCTAGAGGAGGCACTTACGGAGACAACAATCCGGTGGCCCATCGTAACAACTACCCTGTGAGCAATGCGTACAACGGCCTACGGGTTCCGTAGCAGCTTTTTTGTAGCACTGGACTCTGGTAGCGATGAATAAGGAAAGCCACTTGCTAGAGTATATAGATTAATAAGAATAGCGGATAATGGACTTTCACGCGTAAGTGTGAAATAAACATTTTTCGACATTTAATTAATAGAGCTATACTTTTACGACATTTTATGATATAAATTATATTAGGGTGATATCAAAAATGAAAGTAATTTATGTTATAGCTCTTTTAATTATATATTTAGAATTAATATTTAAATTTACAGTTCTTAAATCTGTAAATCTTGTAGATTTGGGATTTACTCTACTTTTTACAGTACAAATTATTTTGTTTTTTAATTTAATATGTAATTTGTTTAAGGAAAAGGTTTCTAAAATAATTCTTATAAGCAGTACTGTGATTTTAACAATATATTTTATGGTACAAACTGTTTTTTATAATCTATTTAGTGTGCCTTTTTCGTTTATGACATTGGGGTTAGCGGAAAATGCACTGGATTTTACAAGTATTATAAAAGATGCCATTTTGCAAAATTTATTAGTACTAATTTTACTTTTGCTTCCTTTAATTTTTGTAATATGCATTCACAAGAAAATTACTTTTGAAAGATATAATGCAAAACAATGCTGTGCGTGGATGGCAGGAATTATAGTTACATTATTTGTACTTTTGGGAGTTATTAATTTAGATAAAAATGGTGTTTATTCATCATACAACTTATTTTTCAATGTAAATGCACAAGAGAAAAATATAGAGAAATTTGGACTAATTAATTCTACTGCAATTGATATAGTAAGAACTATTGGGGGTTTTGAAGAAAAAGCTATAATAGAAACAAATAGTAGTACTTCTTTATTTCCTAATCATATTGAAATAGAAAAACCAGCAGAACCACAAGTTGTTTTGCCAACATATAATGAGCTAGATTTAAATTTAGATGCATTAATAGAACAAACAACAGATTCTGGACTTAAAAATGTTTATAAATACATTAATTCGGTTCAGCCTACTAACAAAAATGATTATACAGGATATTTTAAAGATAAAAATCTAATATTTATCCTAGCAGAAGGATTTAACAGTATTGCAATTGATGAGAATTTAACACCTACATTATATAAACTTACAAATTCAGGATTTGTATTTAATAATTTTTACTCACCAGTTTTTCTAAGCACAACAGGTGGAGAATTCCAAGCTACAACAGGATTAATTCCAACTCAGAGTATATTAAATATGTGGAAAAAGGATAAACCAGATATTAACTATGCCCTAGGAAATAGTTTTAGTAAAGCAGGATATACTGCAAATGCTTATCATGACTGGACTTATACATACTATTCAAGACAAGATACAATGAAAACTTTGGGATTTGATTCATATATGGGGATGGGAAATGGTCTTGAAAAGTTAATGAATAGTAAATGGCTTCCAAGTGATGTTGATATGATGAATGTTACAACAGATTTTTATACATCAGAAGATAAGTTTGTAACATTTTATATTACTGTAAGTGGACATGCTCCATATAATTTTAGTGGAGGAAATTCTACTGCTATTAAGTATAAAGACTATGTAAAGGATTTACCTTATAGTACTCCCGTCAAGGCATATTTAGCTTCTCAAATGGAACTAGATAGGGCCTTAGAAACTCTTATTAACAAATTAGATGAACAAGGAATTTTAGATGATACAGTAATTGCATTGGTCGGCGACCACTACCCATATACTTTGTCAATTGACGAAGTAAACGAGGTTAGCTCATATACAAGAGATTCAATTGTGGAAGTTAACAGAAGTAATTTTATACTTTGGAATAGTGATATGGAAGAACCTATTGAAGTTAATAAAGTAGGAAGTCAAATTGATGTTTTGCCTACATTACTAAATTTATTCGGAATAGAATATGATTCTAGATTACTAATAGGTCAAGATACTTTAAGCGACAACCCAGGAATAGCTATTTTTTCAAACAGAAGCTGGGTAAGTGATTATGGAACATATTTTGCCAAAAGCAAAGAATTTGTGCCAAATGGAAATGGAGAAGTGGACGAGAATTATGTTAGTGACATGAATAAGAGCGTGGCAAATAAGTTTACAATGAGTCAGTCTTTTTTGAAATATGATATTTATGAAAGATTGGTTAAATAATTTTTTGAAAATTTCTTTTAGAATGTAAAATACTTCTAATTTCCATTTTACTATCTTTTACAATATAAAATATTATAAAATTTTTAACATAAATTTTATAATATGTATGTTTCCTTTTTTTAACTCCAACATATTTTTCAAAACTTGTTGGAGTTTTGCTTCTTTTTTCTATTTTTTCAATTACTTCATTATAAAAAGATTCAGCTGCTATTTTATTTTTTAATTCATGTACGAAATATTTTAAAATACCATTAAATTGATTGATAAAATTAGAAGTATATAAAATTGTATACTTATCAGGTTTCATCTATAATCCTCCTAGCCATTTGTTTCATTTCTTCGTGTGTGTAATGTTTTGCATTTGGATTTTCTGATTCTTTATCAGCTTTGTCTAATTCATATTCTATATATTCATTGTATTCAGCATTACTTATTAATTTAGAATATTTTTCTAGACTCATTACTACCATTGAACCATATCCATTTTTAGTAAGATATACAGCTTCATCTTCATTTAATACAAGCTTTTCTATTTCTGGATATTTATTTCGTAAATCTGAGACAGGTCTTATATTAATCATAAAAAATCAACTCCTTTAATTTTATTATCATAATTTTATCATTATTTTATGTATTATTCAATATTTATATACTCAAAATTAAAAAAATGTTAAAATTTCGTTTGCCGAAGAAGATATAGAAAAATTGTTTTTGAAGAAAGTGTAGACAAATAAAGTTTATTTGTATATAATAATTCAAGAGATAACAATGGAGGAAAATAAAAAAGATGACAATAATCACTGAAAGTCGCATGGCTGTACACACACACACACACAGGTAGTATATTAGAGAAAATAAATAGAAGGAATATATAGATAAAAAGGCATATAAACTTAGTTTTATAAACTAGGTCTATATGTCTTTTTGTTTACTTTTAAAAAATCATTCTGGGAGAGAAAATTTATGAAAAATAAAAATGGGATAACATTAATAGCATTAATTATAACAATAATAGTAATGTTGCTACTTGCAGGAGTAACACTATCTACTATTTCACGGACAAGGTAATATTATAGGGAATGCTGAAAAAGTAGTTGGAGAATTTAATAATAAAGTTGTAAACGAGCAAGAGATGTTAAATGATATAAGAGATTACATAAAAAGCGATGGAAATGTAAAAGAAAATAATGGGATAACATTAAGTGTAGTACTAAATACGGAAGGAATAACTCGAAAAGTAATAGTAACAATAGCAGCAATATCAGAAGATGGAATAAAAAGTTTAACTTCGACGGCAGGAATAAATAAAACATATAGTTCAGGAACAAAAGAAATATTAGAAACTTGTGAAATAACAGAAAATGGAATATATATATTTACAGTAGAGAATGAAAAAGGACAAAAATCAAGTAGAGGTATATTAATAGATAATATACTAGATGGAATAATAAAAATGGTTCCAGATAAAACAATAATAACAAAAGATAATGTTCAATTAACAATAACATGGCCCGAGGGAAGTGAGAAAGGAACGAAAGAAATAAAAGTAGGAAATAATGCATGGCAAAGTGCTAGTAGTAATACAAGTGTAATAGAAGTTACAGAAAATTGTGTAGTTAGAGCAAGACTTAGTAATAGTAGCGAAGAAGTAGTGCAAGGAAGTATAACAATAAGTAATATAGATAAAAATCATCCAATTGTAACAGCAAGCCCAGGTATAGAAGAAATAAAAAATGGAGACAGCATAAACTTAAATAGATATTTTACAGTAAATCAAAATGGAATAGCACCTATTGAAAAAATAGCATATACAGACACAAGTAATGGAAATAAAGAAATAACAAATGTAAATACATTATCAGCAGGAACACATGTAATCAAATGCACAGCAATAAAAACAACAGGGCTTTCAGCAAGTGCAACCAAAACGATAGTAGTAGAAAAAGGAGTATATGCAAACTTATATAAAATAAATGATATAGAATATCATTTAATATTTAATTCAACAGGGAATATTGCACAAGGATATACACAAGAACAACTTGTGTGCGGAAGTGAGGATATAAGTAATGGAAGAGCTTATACAGCCCCATGGAAAGAATATTTGGGTGATATAAAAAGAGTAATTATTGAAGAAGAAATAAGTCCTAAAAGTACGGAATTATATTTTCAAGGATTAAGTAGTATAAATACGATAGAGAATTTAGAAAATTTAAAAACAGATAATGTTACAAGTATGTATAGGATGTTTTATGAATGTAGTAGCTTAACAAGTTTAGATTTACAACATTTTAATACTTCTAATGTAGAAAATATGCATGGAATGTTCTCTTGCTGTGAAAAATTGCAAACAGTAAATATAAGTAGTTTTGATACAAGTCGAGTTATAAATATGGAGCTATGTTTCAATCTTGTAAAAGCTTAGGAAAATTAGAAATAGGATATTTTAATACTGACAATGTCACAAATATGAGTTTTATGTTTAGCTATTGTCAAAGTTTAACAAGCCTAAATTTACATAATTTTAATACAGAAAATATTAGTGATATGCAGTCAATGTTCCATGGATGCACAAAACTTGAAAATTTAGATATAAGCAATTTTGATACATGTAATGTTTTAAATATGGAATATATGTTTTCGTTATGTGAAAATTTAAAAGTTTTAGACATAACTAATTTTGATACAAGAAATGTTACTAATATGAAATCAATGTTTAGATTTTGTAGTAATTTAAATACAATATATGTCAGCAAGAAATGGTCAACCAACAATCTTACAGAAAGCGAAGGAATGTTTTCATATTGCAAAAATCTTAAAGGAGCTATTTCGTATGAGGCTAATAAAACAGATGCTACATATGCTAATTTCGAGACTGGATATTTAACATATAAAGAATAAATATTTCACTCCAACATACTTTTTAAAGTTTGTTGGAGTTTTGCATTCATATAAAATTTCAATAAAATTCCCGCAAACCCCTTGACAAAAGCACGAAAATGGTGTAAAGTATATTAGCATTACATAAGAGAGGTAAATATATGGAGAAGAATGTTAAAGTAAGTATGCTTTGCCAGTTGTATGGTAAGCTTTTGACTGAAAAACAGTATATTTTCTTAGATGATTATTACAATAACGACTTGTCTTTGTCTGAAATTGCTGAGAATGAAGGTATTACAAGACAGGCTGTTAGAGACATTATTAAAAAGGGGGAAAATAAACTTTTCGAACTAGAAGAAAAGCTAGGTTTTATGAAAAAGATGTTTAATCAAGAAAAGAAGATTGCTTTGATTTTATCTGAAATCTCTCAAATTGAGGCAAAATCGTCAGATAAACAAATTGCAAAAATCTTAGATGATGTAAAACAAAAGTTAAATTGTTTAGTTTAGTGGAGGTGCCAATTTTATGGCTTTTGAGGGATTATCTGAAAGATTACAAGGTATTACAAGAAAATTAAGAGGTAAAGCAAGAATTACCGAATCTGATTTGAAAGAGGTTTTAAGAGAGGTTAAGCTTGCTCTTTTAGAGGCTGATGTTAATTACAAAATTGTTAAAGAATTTATTGCTGTTATTGAGCAAAAGGCATTGGGCCAAGATGTTTTAAAATCCCTTACACCAGGTGAACAAGTTGTTAAAATTGTTAAAGATGAAATGATTGAGCTTTTAGGAGGAACCGAAAGTAAGATTAATTTTACTCCAAATCCACCAACAATTATAATGCTTGTTGGACTTCAAGGTTCTGGTAAAACTACAACTGCTGGTAAACTTGCTAATCTTCTTAGAAAAGAAGGTAAAAAACCTTTGCTAGTTGCATGCGATGTTTACAGACCTGCTGCTATTAAGCAACTTCAAGTTGTTGGTAAGCAACTTAATATTCCAGTTTTTGCAAATGAAAATAGCAAAGATGTTGTTTTAATTGCAAGACAGGCATTAAGCCATGCTATTTCTAAATTAAATGATGTAGTTATACTAGACACAGCAGGAAGACTTCATATAGATGAAGAACTTATGAATGAACTTAAAAATGTAAAAGCAAATGTTAAACCTCATGAGATTTTATTAGTAGTAGATTCTATGACGGGTCAAGATGCAGTAAATGTAGCACAAAGTTTTAACGAAAACCTTGGTATTGATGGAGTGATTTTAACTAAGCTAGATGGTGATACTCGTGGTGGTGCTGCTTTATCTGTTAAAAAAGTAACAAATAGACCTATAAAATTTGCTGCTACTGGTGAAAAATTAAGTGATATAGAAGTTTTTCATCCAGATAGAATGACATCAAGAATTCTTGGAATGGGAGATGTGCTTTCTATTATAGAAAAAGCAGAAGAGGCATTTGATGAAGAAGAAGCTGTAAAGCTTGAAAAGAAACTTAGAAAAGAAGGCTTTGATTTAGATGATTATTTGACTCAATTAAGACAAATTAAGAAAATGGGTTCATTTTCAGCTATATTAAAAATGATACCTGGTCTTAATATGGTTAAAGAGTCTGATATAGATGAAAAAGAATTTGTAAAAATAGAGGCAATTATTTGTTCAATGACAGCAGAGGAAAGAAGAAAACCAAAACTCCTTAATGCAAGTAGAAGAATAAGAATTGCAAAGGGCAGTGGAACTAAGGTTCAAGATGTAAACAAGTTTATGAATTCTTTCGAACAAACGCAAAAAATTATGAAAAAGATGCAATCTGAAAAGAATATTAATAAAATGCTTAAAGGACTTGACGCAAACGCACTTAAAAAACTTAGGTAATATTTAAATAAAATATATACAAAACAACGCATTTGTAGGAGGTGAATATTATGGTAAAAATAAGATTAAAAAGAGTTGGTGCTAAAAAAGCTCCTTTCTATCACATTGTTGTAGCTGATTCTAGATCTCCAAGAGATGGAAAAATAATTGAACAATTAGGAACATATAACCCAATGACAGAACCATCTGAAATAAAATTAGATAAAGAAAAAGTTGAAAAATGGATAAAAAATGGTGCAAAACCAACTGATACAGTTAAAGCTTTAATAGAAAAAGCAAATTAAAGAAATTTAAAATGAAGATTTAAAAATTAAGGAAGGATGAAGATACATGAAAGAAATATTAGAAACAGTAATTAGAAACTTAGTTTCAGAACCAGAAGCTATCTCTATAAATGAAGTACAAGGAGAACAATCTATTGTATTTGAAATAAGAGTTGCAGAGAAAGATATGGGCAAAGTTATTGGTAAAGAAGGAAAGGTTGCTAAGGCTATAAGAACAATTATAAAAGCAGTAGCAGCAAAAGAAGATAAAAGAGTAACAGTAGAATTTATAGATTAATTAAAAGGAATATTTGTATGCAAGAATATTTAGAAGTAGGTCAAATAGTTAATACTCATGGATTAAGAGGGCATGTAAAAGTTGTTCCATTTACAGATGACATAAACAGGTTTAAATCTCTTAAATCAGTTTATATTGATTTTAAAAATCAATTAATAGAGTGCAAAATACAAGAGGTTAAATTTATTAAAAACCTAGTAAGACTAAAATTTGAAGGCATTGATAATATAAATGATGCTGAAAAATATAAAGGTTGCTATTTAAAAATAAGTAGAAAAGATGCTAAGAAATTAGAAAAGGATACATATTTTATAGCAGACTTAATAGGACTAGATGTTTATAATCTAGAAAATAATAAAATAGGTGTTTTAAAAGATATTTTCCCTACGGGAAGTAATGATGTTTATGTTGTAGAATTAGAAGATAGAAAACAAGTTTTACTACCTGCAATATCAAAAGTTATTAAAGAAATAGATATAGAGCAAGGAAAAATCGTAGTAGATATAAATCAAGGAGTATAAATACATGAAATTTAGTGTATTAACACTTTTCCCTGAAATGTTTAACTCTTTAAAATCGAGTATTTTAGGAAGAGCAGAGGAAAAAAAACTAATAGAAATAGAATTAATTAATATTAGAGATTTTTCAAAAGATAAACACAAAAAGGTTGATGATACACCCTATGGTGGAGGAGCAGGAATGCTTATAAGACCAGATGTAGTTTACGATGCATATTCTTCTTTAAAAAATAAAGGAAAAGTTATATATATGTCTCCACAAGGAAAAACTCTTACACAAGCAAAAGTAAAAGAATTAGCACAAGAAAAAGAGCTTGTAATTCTGTGTGGACATTACGAAGGAATTGATCAAAGGGTAATAGATAAAATAGTTGATGAAGAAATATCAATAGGCGATTATGTATTAACCGGAGGAGAACTTCCTGCAATGGTTTTAATTGACTCTGTATCAAGATATGTTGAAGGAGTACTAAGCAGTGAATCTATTGAAGAAGAAACTTTTTCAGAAGGTCTGCTAGAATATCCACAATATACAAGACCAGAAATATTTTTGGATAAAAAAGTTCCAGAAGTACTACTTACTCGGACATCACAAAAACATTGAAAAATGGAGAAGGAAAGAGGCTTTAAGAATTACCTTGCTTAAACGACCTGACCTAATCCAAGAAAACAATTTATCTGATGAGGATAAATTAAATCTAGAATTAATGAAAAATAGCAAATAAAAGAAAATTTTATTTGGAAGGAGGAAAATTTAAATGGATATCATAAAATCAATTGAACATGAACAACTAAAAAGCAAAGTTCCAATGCTAAAAGTTGGAGATACAGTAAGAGTTCATGTTAAAATTAAAGAAGGTAACAGAGAAAGAATTCAAGTATTTGAAGGAATTATTATTAAAAAACAAGGTGGAGGATTAAACGAAACATTTACAGTAAGAAGAATTTCTTATGGTGTAGGTGTTGAAAAAACATTCTTATTACATGCTCCATCAACAGAAAAAGTTGAGGTTGTAAGAGTTGGTAAAGCAAGAAGAGCTAAGCTATACTACCTAAGAGACAGAGTAGGAAAATCTGCTAAGACTAAGGAAAAAGTAGGAGCTAGAATTGAAACTAAGGAAGTAACTTTAAAAGAAGATTTAGTTCCAGAAACAGAGGAAGCCTTAGAAGAAGCACCTGTTACAGAAGCAGTAGAAACAATGGATACAGTTAAAGAGGAAGTTGTAGAAAAAGTTGCAGAAGTAACACCAGCAGAAGAAAACAAAGCTGAATAATATAAAAGTAAAAGCCAGTTCATATGAGCTGGCTTTTTTAAAATTATAAAGAACCTAATTTTGCCAAAGTATAATTCTTGTAACGAGGATCAAGCGTTACATCTTTAACAACTTTTATAAACTCAGGAAGTATAACTTCACGAGTAATTCCAGTCAATTCGATTTCCAAAATAGCATGAGTATCAGAAAACGGATAAATATCCAATTCGAAATACTGATTTTCATAAATAAAGCAATATCTCTTCTTTATAATTTGATGTAAAGAAGTGTCTGCTTCTAATGAAAGCTGTAAATATTCTTTTACAGAAATCTTTTTCTCAAACTCAATTCTTTTGCCACCTTCAAAATACCTTTTTTCGGTATAATAATAAGTGAAATCATTACCAATACCTCTCTGGCGAATACGCCTTTCTATATCTGGCTTAGTAGAACACAGATATGTTTGAACAATATCTAAACAAGTAGTGCTAACCTGCTTCGAAATAAAGTCCAAATCTGGGTATTCAATTAAGAATTTACGTTCACCTTCAATGGGAACAGGTTCGCCAATACAAGAGCATATTTCTGCAATAAGCCGGTTTAATTTTCCAGCAAAATCTGTGCTGTTATCTATAACCCTAAAATGAGGGTGACCATTCCAAGCATTTATTGTCCTATTATCAGCCAAAATTGCTTGTTTTGGAGTTTCAGACCGAGCTAAATTGTTCGCAAGAGTATAAAACTCTATTGCCCCATTAGCGGCTGTTACTAAGTGAAAAACAGCATCATATCTTGACATTGCAGTAGCTTTGGTTAATGAGAATTGAGAAAGGAAATCACTGAAATTTTCGCCAGGCAAGAATGCAGCTGCATCCATAATGCCTCTGTCGTAGATTACAAGAATTTTATCATTTGGAATAGTTTTTATAATTTTTTCATACAAATCTTCTTTTAAAATTTGCTTTGCAGTAATTGCATACTCAAAGTCCATAATGGACTGCCGTGAATTATCCCAAGGGTGAACACCACTTAAAATTATTTCAGTTGCTGTTTCTGGAATAATTAAAACAGTATAGCCTTTTTGAGTAAAAACATTGTTGATTGTGCTAAGTGCAGTAGTTTTACCAGCACAAGGACCACCAGTTAAAACAAATTTGTAAATCTTTTTTTCCATAGTAGTACCCTCCTTATAAGCCTAAAAAGATTCATATGAATTGAAAAACATAAATAAATGTTTTTTCACATAAAAAATATGCAGAATTATTATATAATCCTACATACATTTTGTCAATCTAAAAGTAATTTTGTATAATTTTCAAATGAAATAGAGAATTCTTTTCCATTTAAATAGTTTAATATACCAGCATCTGTTTTAAAATTAAATATCATTTTATAACTTGTTAAGTATTGAGCCTTAGCATTAAAATTTTTGTTTATTTTATTTACTCCATATTTGCCATCTCCAATAATAGGGTAACCAATATGTGCTAAATGAGCCCTTATTTGATGAGTTCTACCTGTTTCAAGCTTTATTTCAAGTAAAGAGATATTTTTTTCTTTATTACAAGATAGTAATTTGTATTGCGTAATAATTGTTAGATAGCCAGGTTTGGGAATATCTGAAATATATACAGTAGATTTTTTATTATCTTTAAATAAATATGCCTGTAATCTTTTTTCATTTTCATAAGGCATACCATATACAATACAAACATAATATTTATCAATTTCTCTTAGTCTAAATTTTTCCATTATAATTTCTCGTGAAGTACCATTTTTAGCAAATATAACTAAACCACAAGTGTTTCTATCAAGCCTATGGCATGGCATTGCCATTTTGCAGTAATCTCTAACTAGCATGTATAGAGTTTGCTCATTTAGTGTACTTTCTGTAACAGCAATTCCAGCAGGTTTATTTACAATTAATATATTTTCATCTTCATAAACAATATCTAATTTAATTTGCATACCATATAATTGCTCGTCTGTGATATAGATAGTTATTAAATCCCCAGTATGAACAACTATATTTTCATTAATTCTTTTATCATTTACTATAATATCTTTTTTTCTAAGAGCTTTATAAATGCTGCTTTGCTTTAAATTATTAAATTCTCCAAGCAAAAAATTTACAATTTTTTTGCCATCATATTTTTTATTAACAACTAATTTTTTCATAATATTAATTATACTTAAAAAACAAAGAAAAGTAAAGTAAAAGAGACCTTAATTTGGAAGGTCTCTTTAAATACAATACATTAAAAGTTATATTTTATAAATTTAAAATTTAAAACCAAATGGTAAGGTTTTATCTTCATTAAAATCTAATTTACCTAATTGAAACCAATTAGCTGGAATATAAATAATACATTTTTTAAAATTATTATTTCTCAAATTTGAAAAAACATATTTTTCAGGATATTTACCGGTAATTACTAAACGGTTTCCTTCAATAAATTTAGATATTTCATATTTGAAAAAACCATATTCAAAATAATATTTAATATATGAATTGAAATATCTACCATTTGTCTCAGCAGTGCAAGGCAAAGTAATTGGACTATTGCGACTAGACTGAAATTGCTTTAAATTTTGAACAGATTGCCAATCATGCCAATTTCCACAAATAGGGCATAAATAACGCTTTGGAACCATAGATGAATCCCCCTTTTGGAATAAATTAGTTAATATATAACTCCTTTCAATGTATTATATTTCAATAATAGCTCTGAATGCAATTGCCAACAAAGCTACTAAACAAATATTGCAACAATTATATCATATTATCGCTTTAAAGTAAACATAATGTTATTTGAAACGTAACAATTTATCTAAAATATACATAAAATGTACTATGATAAATTATAGGAGGTTTCAAGTTGAAAGAGGTTTTAAAAATAAAGAATATAAGTAAAAAATATCAAGCTAAAAATGGAGAAATAAATGCACTAGACAATATAAGCTTTACAGTAAGTGAAGGAGAATTTGTGAGCATAATTGGACCAAGTGGGTGTGGGAAATCTACTCTTTTATCTATAATTGCAGGGTTAGAGGAAAAAACAGAAGGAGAAGTATATATACAGCGGAGAAAAAATAGATGGAATTTCACCTAAAATGGGCTATATGTTACAAAAAGATAATCTGCTTGAATGGAGAACTATTTATAAAAACGTTATGCTTGGGCTAGAAATTAGACATATAAAAAATAAAGAAAATATAGAATATGTAAACAAACTACTTAAAAAATATGATTTATACGATTTTAAAGACAAATACCCAGCTCAACTATCAGGAGGAATGAGGCAAAGAGTTGCACTAATTAGAACACTTGCTGTTAGACCAAAAATATTATTATTAGACGAAGCTTTTTCGGCATTAGATTATCAAACTAGAATTAATGTTACAAAAGATATATATAACATTTTAAAAGCCGAAAACATAACTGCATTAATGGTTACACATGATATATCAGAAGCAATAAGTATGTCAGATAGAGTAATTGTACTTAGTCAAAGACCTGCCAAAATTAAAAATATACACAACATAGAGTTTGATATACCAAATAGAACACCACTAAATTGCAGAGAAAGCCCTAAATTTAGCAAATATTTTGATACATTATGGAAGGAGCTTGGTGATTAATGAAAAATGAAAACATATCAAATGATAGAAAAAAATATCTACGAAAGTTAAAAAAAGATAAAATATCAGTAATTGTAGTACAAATTGCATTAGTTCTTGGATTAATTATTTTATGGGAAGTTTTAGCAAATGCCAAAATTATTGATAGTTTTATAATGAGCCAACCATCTAGAATTTGGGAGACCTTGGTAAATTTATCGTCAAATGGATTATTAACACATATAGGAATTACGTGTTTTGAAACAATTGTAGGATTTTTATCAGGAGCTGTACTTGGAATAATTATCGCAATTATTTTATGGTGGTCAAATTTTCTTTCAAAAGTATTTGATCCATTTTTAGTAATTTTAAATAGTTTACCAAAAACGGCACTTGGACCAGTAATAATTGTATGGGTTGGTTCAGGAATGCCAGCAATAATTGTTATGGGGCTTGCAATTTCTTTAATTGTAACAATTTTGGAAATTTCTAATGGATTTAAAAATACGGATAAAGAAAAAATTAAAATGGCTAAGAGTTTTAATAGCACAAAGTGGCAGGTATTAACTAAAATTGTAATACCAGCAAATATTTCAACATTTTTTAATTCACTAAAAATAAACATAGGATTATCACTAGTAGGTGTAATTACAGGAGAATTTCTTGTTTCAAAAGGAGGACTTCGGATACTTAATTGTTTATGGAGGTCAAGTATTTAAATTAGACCTAGTTATGGCTAGTGTAATTATTTTAGCAATTCTAGCAACTGTTTTATATCAATCTGTTGTATTGCTAGAAAAATTAGTTGTTAAAAACAAAGTAAATAGGGGGGAATAATTTGAAAAAATATGTTATATATGCAATTATTATAGTTCTTGTTATTGCAGGAGTGGTAGCTGGAATAATTGCTAATATGAATAATACAAATGAAAATGAAGGCGAAGAACTTACAAAAGTTAAAGTAAACGAGGTGGCACGTTCTGTATTTTATGCACCACAGTATGCTGCAATTACAAATGGATATTTTGAAGAAAATGGAATAGAAGTAGAAATTACAACAGGTCAAGGTGCAGACCAGGTTATGACAGCAGTTCTTTCAAATCAATGTGATATTGGTTTTGCAGGACCAGAAGCTTCAATTTATGTATATAATGAAGGAAAAGAAGATTTTACACAGGTGTTTGCTCAATTAACTAAAAGAGATGGTTCTTTTTTAGTAAGTAGAGAGGAAAGACCAGATTTTGAATGGACAGATTTAAAAGGTAAAACAATAATTCCAGGAAGAAAAGGTGGAGTACCATATATGACTTTTGAATATGTGCTTAAACAAAATGGACTAAACCCAGAGACAGAGGCAGTTTTAGATGATAGTATAAAATTCGATTTAATGGCAGGTGCATTTTCTGCTGGTAATGCAGATTTTGTAACTTTGTTTGAGCCAACTGCTTCACAAGTAGAAAGTGCAGGTAAAGGATATGTTGTTGCCTCAGTAGGTGAAGCAGCAGGAGAAATACCATATACAGCATATTTTGCTAAAAAAAGCTATATAGAGGAAAATTCAGATCTAATTCAAAGATTTGTAAATGCAATTTATAAAGGTCAACAATGGGTAAAGAATAATTCCGCAGAAGATGTAGCAAAAGCTATTGCTGATTTCTTCCCAGATACAGATTTGGAAGTTCTAACAGAAGTTATGCAAAAATATAAAGATATAGATGCATGGAATGAAACACCATACTTATCAGAAGAAGCTTTTGAAAGATTACAAACAGTAATGACAGAAGCAGGAGAATTGGAACAAAAGGCACCATATGATGAAATTGTAAATAACTACTATGCAAATAAAGCAGTAGAGATGGTTAATCAAGAATAATATAAATTGTAAGGAAAGAGCTATCTAGGCTCTTTCTTTTTGTATTGATATAAAGATGACAAGAAAATAATATTCTGGTATAATACGATATACATATATGAGATTTCAATTATGAAAATTCATAATGGAAGGGGAATTTTTATGAAAAATGTGCTTATTGTAATTACAATATTACTGGCTATTATAGTTGCGTTTTTATGTTTAATTGCTGGGGTTTATTATTTTTCGGACATAAATGATGAAACAAATAACGAGAGTAAAATTTACTGTGTGGATGATGGAGGGGCGGCAATTATGTATTATGAATCACCAGAGGAAAAAGGAACATTTGACAGAATAATAGACAATATTTCAAAAACGGTACAACTTATTTTTTCAGAAATTAAAAATTTGTTTTTTGAATTTTTAATTAATATTGTTACATCAATTAGTAAAGATAATGTGAGAACTTATATGGATTATAAAGATGGAAGCATAATTATAGGAAGAGATGACCATAAGGTGTATGTGGGGAAGATTATATAGAGTAGTCTGGCTTTACTAATAATTGACAAATCCCAGATTTTGTTATATAATCTTAATACAGTTTTTTATTGACTCGATGTTGTTTAAAGGAGGGTTATGTAATGGAAAAGTTACAGGCAATGGTTGAACAGTTTAATAAGGTTTTTGATGAGCATGGTAATGTTAAGGCATGTGGAAGAGAGGAATGCATTAATCTTATTAATATGTGCAAGGCACAGGACCATGTTACAGACTTTGGAAATCCTTTAACTGGAATGATGAATGTTGAAAACATTAAGGCATTTCGGAAACAGAATTTTTTAAGAGTCAAATAAAGGCGGATTTTTCCGCCTTTTTGTGTAGTTATTATTTATTTTTTTGATTATATATAAAAAGTGAGGGATTATATGAAACTAGATAAGGAAAATACTAAGAAAATTATTTTTATAGTGTTTATTGGTATTTTAATTTATTGGGGGCTTCAAAATTTAGGATTAATTTTTGGAGGGGTTAATTCTATTTTTAGTATTTTGAAACCATTTATTTTAGGTGCATGTATTGCATTTGTGCTTAATGTTATTGTCAGTTTAATTGAAAATAAATGGCTTAAAAATAAAAAGAAGAATAAAGTTTTGGCTAAAGTAAAAAGACCTCTTGCAATTTTTCTATCTATGCTAATTTTGTTTGCGGTTATATTTTTTGTTATATTTTTGGTTATACCAGGTTTAATTAGTACAATTGATTCTATAAGTTCATACATACCAGGAATTGCAACAGATGTTCAAAATTGGTTATATGATATGCTAGATAAATATCCTGAAATTAATAATACCATAAAAAATATTAATATAGACTGGAATAACATAGATCAAGAAACTATGAAGGTATTGCAAACTTGGGCTGGTAATATTTTAAGTTCTTCTATTAGTATTTTGGGCTCTATTGCAACTGGTGTTACTAATTTTGTTATAGGATTAATTTTTGCAGTTTATATTTTATTACAAAAAGAAAAATTGGGGTACCAGTTTAAGAAGTTAATGGTAGCATATTTGCCAAATAAATTTGCGGAAAAGGTATTAAAGGTATGCACAGTAGCTAATTCTGCCTTTACTAAATTTATAACAGGTCAAGTAACAGAAGCGTGTATTTTAGGTATATTATGCTTTATAGGTATGATAATTTTTGGTATGCCATATGCTCTTACAATTTCTGTATTAATTGGCTTTACAGCTCTTATACCAATATTTGGAGCTTTTATTGGAGCAGGAATTGGATTTATATTGATAGCAGTTCAAAATCCAATGCTTGCAGTAGGATTTGTTGTTTATATTATAATTCTGCAACAAATTGAAGGAAATATTATATATCCAAAAGTAGTTGGAAATTCTGTTGGGCTTCCAGGAATTTGGGTTATGGTAGCAGTAACATTAGGTGGCGCTATTTGGGGAATTACTGGAATTGCAGTAGGCGTTCCAATTGCATCTATTATATATGCTTTAATTAGAGAAAGTGTAAATAATAGGATAAAAGAAAAATACCAAATTGAAGGATAAAAAATAAATAAGGAATATGTTTTAAATAGCATATTCCTTATTTATCTCTATATAATAAATAATAGTAATTTCTAATAATTTTTAGTAAAAATAGTTGATTATTTTTGAAATTTAATATAAAATTGAAAAAGATTATTTTAGGAGGCATAAATTGATAACATTAAGTGATGTAAAAAATAATATAGAGGTAAGAGAATTAGTTGAAGGTGCACAGCAACAGCTAGATGCACTTGGATATACAGAACATTCAATAAGACATATTTCAATAGTATCTAAAAGAGCAGGAGATATATTACAAACATTGGGTTATGACGAAAAAACAGTGGAACTTGCAAGAATAGCAGGATATTTACATGATATTGGAAATTGTATTAACAGAGTCGACCATGCCCATTCAGGAGCAATTTTGGCATATAATATTTTAAAAGACATGGGAATGCCATTAGAAGATTGTATACAAATTTTAATGGCAATAGGAAATCATGATGAACACACTGGAAATTCTGTAAGTGAGATTTCTGCTGCATTAATATTAGCAGATAAGTCTGATGTTCATAGAAGTAGAGTAAGAAATCAAAATTTAGCAAGTTTTGATATTCATGATAAAGTAAATTATGCTGTTACAAAATCAGAGCTTACTATAAGTAGTGAACAGAGAAAAGTAACATTAGATTTAACAATAGATACAAATATTTGCCCAATGCTTGACTATTTTGAAATATTTATGGAAAGAACTATGATGAGTAAATATGCAGCTAAATATTTAAACATATGGTTTGAATTAATAATAAATGATACAAAATTATTGTAATTAAAAAACTAGGAGGAATATAAAGTGAAAAAGAACAGTGCATTAAAAATGACAATACTAATAATAAGCATTATATTAATATCACTAATATCTTTTATAGGTATATATAGATTACAAGGTGGTATGATAAAAAATATTATGCCAGATTATTTAGTAAGTAAAGAATTAAATGGAACAAGATTAATTACATTTGTAGTAGATGATTCAACAAAAGAGGTAGCAACTAATACATCAGAAGAGTCAGCAGAAGGAAGCTCAGATGAAACAACCAATGAATCAACAGACGAAAATACAGAGCAAGTACCTGTAAACAGTAAAGACGTATTAACAGAAGAAAATTATGAACTTGCAAAAAATATAATGCAAAAAAGACTAGACCAATTTAACATGATAAACTATGATTTAAGAGTAGACAAAACAACAGGAACAATTGCACTAGAAGTACCTGAAAATAGTGGAATAGATGATATATTGGCATACTTATTATCACAAGGTAATTTTCAAATTATAGACACAGATACAGAGGAAATTTTATTAGATAACTCAAACATAGAAGAAGCAAAAACAATGTATTACACAGATACAACAGGCACAACAGTATATTTAAATATTGTTTTTAATGAAGAAGGAAAACAAAAATTAGAAGAAATATCTAAAACATATGTAGAAACAACAGATGAAGAAGGAAATTCAACTACAAAAACAGTTACAATAAAGCTAGATGATGAAACAATAACAACAACATATTTTGGACAAACTATGTCAACAGGAGAATTGCCATTAACAATAGGAACTACAACAACCGATTCAAACACACTAAAAAATTATTTTGTACAATCTGGTGAAATTGCCATTGTTTTAAATAATGGAATAAATCCAATTATATATGATATTGGAACAAACGAATATGTAGCTCCTATAATAACACAAGACATACTAAATAAAATAATAATAGCAGCTGTTATAATTTTGGCATTAATGGTAGTGTATTTAATTATAAGATATAGAACATTAGGTATAATTTCTGCATTATCTATGATTGGCTATATTGCACTTTATTTAATAGTTGTAAGATTTACAGATACAATAATTTCTCTTGAAGCTATGGCTGCAATTGGAATTGGAATTATACTAGAATTTATTTTTGTTCAAGCAATTGCTAAGAGATTAAGAGAAGATGTAGCAAATGCAGATGGGGCAATAAAGAAAGAATTAATAAAAAATATTTCAGTTCAAATTCCAATATATATAATGTCAATAGTTTTTGTATTTGCAGAATGGGAAACTATAAAGAGCTTTGGAATTGCATTATTCTGGGGATTAATAATTTCTCTAATATATAATTTCGTATTTACAAGATTAATGTTTATACAAAAAGCAAATATGAAGAAATAGGAGGAACAAGCATGAAAAATAAAATATTATATGGAATAATAGCAATTATATTAATAGCTGGAATTGTAACATTTTTTATACATGGCTTTAATATAGGAAATGTATATGGAAGTTATACTAAAATTGGATTATATATAGAAACAGGAGTAAACAAAGAAGAAGTTACACAAATAGTAAATGAGACATTTGAAAACAAAGAAGCTTTAATTCAAGATGTAGAATATTTTGGAGAGATGGTTTTAATAACTCTTCCACAAGTAACAGATGAACAAATAGATAGTTTCTTAGCAAAAATAAATGAAAAATATTCTCTTGAATATACAAAAGATGATTTAGACATATTAAATATGCCAGGACAAACATTCCTAGAAGTTGCTATGCCATATGTATGGCCAGTTGCAATATCAGTAGTTCTAGCAACAGCATATATGGCAATTAGATATTATTCACTTGGAGTATTAAAAGTAATTGGAAAATCTATACTTTCTATAATAATTATACAAGCAATAATTGTAAGTTTATATTTAATATTTAATCTTCCGATAGATTTAAGCATAGTACCAGCTGTTTTATTTGGACTTGGAATTGCAGTATTATACACAGCTAACAAGAATAATCATTTATTAGACATAAAAAAACAAGAAAGTGAAGATAATTAATTAACATCCTAAAAAAGCACTAATATAATATATTAGTGCTTTTTTTAGGATGTGATGAAAAATGAATATCATAAATAAAGTAAAAAGAATAATTTTTTATAGGACATCTAGTAAAGAAATACAATATAAAGAAGCAATGGAAATAATTAAAAAGCATTCGGATGCAATATTGCTAGATGTACGAAGTGTGCAAGAATTCTACGAAGGACATTTACCAGGAGCAATTTGCATACCAGTATATGATTTGGCTAATAATATAGCAAAAATAGCAAAAGATAGAGAACAAATTATTATTATATATTGCCAAACAGGAGCTAGAAGCAAAAAAGCAGCTAAAATTTTAGACGATTTATGTTACACAAATGTATACACAATAAAAAATGGTCTTAATAATTAATTATTCTTTTTGAAAACATCATTTGCCTTGTAAAAATTGCAAATATTGCAGTCAAGGCAGATGATTATTCTTTTTCCGAAAATAGCACATAGAGTATCTAAAAATTCATTATTTTTATTATCATTTAATAAATGAATATAAATTCTTTTTGGAATAATATTTAGCAAAGTATTTAAGCAATAATCATTAGTAGAAAAAGTTATATCGGATAAATACTTAGCACTTGAAATATTTCTATCTATTTTAATAATATTTTTATTTTCATCTAACAATAAAGAATCATCACTAAAATAAACTAAATGTACCTCTTTAGCTGTTGGAGGAGCAGTATTCACATATGATTTTAATAGTTCAATAAATTCATCGTATTCCTTTTTTATAGTAAAAGTACTAGCTGCCTCTACAACAAGTTCGTTTAAAATAATAGAATATTCCCTAATTCTAAAATTAACGAACCCATCTAATATCATGCTTTTATTGCTTTTAATATAAGCATGGCATAAATGATACAATATATTTAATCTAGAATTATATATAGATTCATTTTCTTTTAGTAATTGCTTTGAAATATCAAAAATTGTATCTTTTTCGGTATCTGTAAAATAAAAATAATCATAATTAATAAAATTATACAAAATTTTATCTTCGTAAAACTTCAAAATAGCATGCTGAATAAGACTAGAAATATAGTTATAAAACAAAGTAACATCATTTCCAGTATAATGAATAATAATATTATTATAAATTTTAAACTTATGCTTAGACAGATAAAAATTGCTAGGAGTGTTACGCTTAAAACTGCCTACAAGATAATTTAAAATATTCTTATTATTTGTTTTAATACAAAAAGACTTAATCACGGCTTAAAAACTCCTTCCAAAAATCTACAACTATTATCTGCCAAAACACACTTAGATATACATTATATTATTCAAACACAAATCAAAATGAAATATGTCCGCAAAATTGAAACAATTAAAAATAATGGAAAAAATATTTTTTGTCGAACAATATAAATATATGGGTTAAGAGAAATAGATACATCATACAAAAAGTATCTTTTTGTATCTTTTTGAGAAAAAAAGTATTTTTGATATATAATCTATGCAGGATTAATAGGGAGAGACATAAAATAAATTGGAAAGGAGGATATTTATATTATAAAACATTATTTTTTTAAAGCCATACAATCAATGTAATTGGAAATCAAAGGTATGGTAAAAAGGAGGTAAATATGAAAAAAATTACAACAAAAATTTTATTTATTTTAACTTTTTTAGTATTTACATTAATGTTATTAGGCAATAGGTCTATTTTTGCAGCTGAAACATTACTAATCACAAATGGGATGATATATAATATAAAAAACAATGCAAGTGGCAAGTATCTAAATGTAAATTTAGGAACTGATGCAAATGGAACGAATGTTATACAATGGACTAAAGATGGAAGTCAAGAACAAAGATTTAGAGTAGTATATTATAATAGGTCTGGAAATGAAGATGCATATAGAATTTATCCAATGTGTAGTAGTAAAGGAGGCAACAGAGTATTAGATGTACTAAGAACAGGAGGAAGTGCTAGCGGTTCAATAGTATCAGGGAATAATGTAGATATATGGGGAACAGGAGATGATGACTGTCAATTCTTTATAATTCAATTAATAAGTAGAGATTCATTTGCTATACGATTAAAATCTAATCCGAACTTAGCTCTGACAGTATATGGTACTGGAAATGGTTCAGGATCAGGAACTTCTTCTACCTCGAATGGAAATGTATTTATATCAACATGGACAGGTTCAGCCAATCAATTATGGAGTTTTGAAGCACTGGAAGATTCTACCCCTGCATATCCTTATAGAATGACTAAGGGAATCGGATATCAAACATACTATGTAGATTCAACAGCTTCGCAATATTCTAGCTATATATCTACTGGAGCATCTAGATGGAATCCAACAATAATATTAAGTCAAGCTTCAACTAATGCTTCAACAGCAGTAGATTTTTATGAGGTGGGTAATGACTATTTTGATAACATTACTGAACTTGGAAATAATTGGCTAGCAGCAACCACATGTCATACACCAAGTCATGATAATATTCTTTATCCAGAATATACTGGCTGGAATTTTGCAAAAGTTTCTATAAATAGAGATACATATTTGGTTACTAATCAGGTGAATACGGATCAAAGATATGGAACCATTGCGCATGAAATAGGACATGCATTCGGTTTACAACATCATATAAGTAAAAGTAGCCTTATGTATCCAACTATAAATAGGTCAGGAGTACCTACTACTCCACAAACAATTGATAGACAAGCATTAATATATAAATATTAAAAGGAGTGGATGATTATGAAAAAAAAGTTATTAATAATATTTTCAATTATTGTAGTAATATTTGTGATTACGATTACATGTATTCTTATTAACAATAATAAAGAAAACACAGAACAGCCACAAGTTGCTAAAAATAGTAATATACGTGAAAAGGAGAGAATAATACCAATAAATGAAAATTTAGATGAAGAACAGATTTATATGAATTTAGAAAGTAGTGGAAGTTTTTTGACAGATATGTCAGATAATACAACTATCGCAAATGATGCCGAGTGGATAATTATTGGGACTGTTGAAAGTATTGAAGGAATGACAAATTACAATCCTACAACAGAAAATTATGTAATGGCTAGAACGGTTGGGACAATAAAAGTAAATAAGGTAATAAAAGGAAATCTAAATGAAGATAAAATATCATTTATTAGATTAGGTGGTGTAGTACCATTAGGAGAATATATAAAATCACAACCACAAGCGCATCTAGAAAAAATGGGGCTAAATAATTTATCACAAGAAGATAAAGAAAATAAATATGTAAAAGAAACAATGGCTGGTGATATTGAAATTGAAGAGAATAAAACTTATTTAATGTATATAGCATATTCGGATTATTATGATAGGTATTCAATTGAATATTTACAGTATGGGCTAAGAGAAGTTGAAGAAAGTTTAACAAGTACAAATCAAAATTTACTTAATGCAAACTTAAAAATATTGAACAATGAGGCATATACAACTATTAGAGTAAAAAACAATACCAATGGAGAATATGAAACGTTAGATTCAATTATTCCTAAATCTGTTATAAAAAACACTAACTAAAATTAAAAGAAAATTAATTAACATCCTGAAAAGCACTGATATATTATGAAGTGAACCCAAATTATTAGACAAAAAAGTGTTAATAAGGAGGGTTCATTTTCATTATGTGAGGCATTGGACAAAATGAAATATTTTTGGGGAATTGAAACAACTAAAAATAAGGGAAAAAATATTACTTGTCGAATAATATAAATAGATGAAGTTAAAAGACATAAAATAGAATAAGGAGGGAAAAATATGCAGAAAAAAATACTAGTAGGAGTAGTAATTGTAGCGATTGTGGTTATAGGACTAACAGCAATGGCAGTTTTAAAAACAGGAGGAGAAGAAAAACTCGTGGGAGGAGCAACTGCACCAGTTTCTAGCCCAGAACAAATCGCAAAAATAAGGTCACAAGAAAAAATATTCCCATTACCAGAAGGATTACTAGAAGAAATTCAAAAAATACAAAATCGAGCACCCATAGAAGTAAGTTATATTTTTGACATAGCAGATACTGGTGAAATAGGAAATGCGACAGATTTTATAATTATAGGAACAGTTCAAAATATTGAAGGTGGAACAAATTATAATCCAACTACTGGAAACTATTCATCTGTAAAAACTGTGGGTACAATAAAAGTAGAAAAAGTATTAAAGGGAGAAATAGACGAAGAAGCTATACCATTTATAAAATCAGGAGGATACCTTCCTTTTTCGGAGTATAAAAAAGGGACATCTACATTCTCTAATGAAATTCAATTTTTAAAAGAGATACCACAAGACGACGAATATATATTAAAACTTGATATTGATGATATTTTAATAGAACAAGGAAAAACTTATTATATGTTACTACAATATAACACAGATTTTGAAAGATATGAGATAGAGTTTATGAAATATGGACTAAGAGAAATAGATACATCTAAGGGACTAAATTTAAAAGATAATTCTAAAATAAAAGTAAAAGATAATAGAACTGGTAGTGTTACAACACTTAGCTCAATATTATCACAAATAAAAAAAGTAGCAGAGGAAGAGTCAAATGCTTCAAATTAAAAAAACAATATATATAAAGGAAACAATGTCTGATGATATAGAAATACAAGATGGAAAAACATATTTGATGTATCTAAAATACAATGAAGATTATGGAGTATACTCAATTGCTTATTTGAAATATGGATTAAGGGAAATTGAAACAAATATTGAAAACACAAATCAAGCTATACTAAATACAAATACAAAATCATTGCAATCTAATGAATACAATTAAGGTGAAAAATAATGAAAATGGTGAATTGGAAACATTAGATTCAATATTGCAAAGTGAATATAAAAAATGATAATTAGAAAATGGATTAATAGCAAAAAGACAGCATTTTTAATTGCTGTCTTTTTTGCTATTAATCGATAATAATTGAAGAAACAAACCATATATGGTATAATAAATAAAGAAGTTATATATTAATATTTACTAGAAGGGGAAGAAATGATTAATGTATTAATTATAGAAGATAATATATTCTATGCTAAAAAGCTAATGGATTATATTAATAAAGGTAATGAAATAAAAGTTACTAATATTACTATAAATGGGAAAGAAGCCATTGAACTATTAAATAATAGAGAAGATATTGATGTATTTTTATTGGATTTAAAAATTCCTAAATATAATGGAATTGAAGTATTAGACATGATTAATGAAGAAAAAAGAGAAAAGTATAAAAAATCTTGTATAGTAATTAGTGGAGAAGTTGAATATATAAACAAATTAAGAAAAAATGAAATGATATATGCCGTATTACAGAAAGTACTTACTTTTGAAGAAATTACAAATAAAATTTTAGAATTAGTTCATGAAAAAGAACAAATTCGCTTAGATGAGAATTTAGAAAGAAAGATTAAAGAAGAAATATTATATTTAGGATATAATATTTCACACAAAGGAACTTTATATTTAATAGAAACAATAAAATATATAAGTGAAAATAAAATAGAACAGATTAATAATTTAAAAGAAGAAATATACCCCTATATTGCTTTGATTAATAACACGACTGTACATAATGTAAAATGTAATATTGCAAGGGCAACAGAAAATATGTATTATAATTGTGAATCAGAGAGATTAAAAGGATATTTTAAATTTCAAGAATTAAAAAAGCCAAGTATAAAAAACATTATACAAATGATATCATATAAATTAGAAGAAACAAGTATATTTATATAACTATCATGCTATAAAGAATTAAAATTGCTAAAACAATAAGGGAAAAGTTATCCTATGTCGAATAATATAACTAGATGAAGTTAAAAGACGTAAGAAGAATAAAATAAGGAGGGGAAAATACATGAAGAAAAAAGTACTAATAGGGATAGCAGTAGTTTTAGTAATTGTAGCTGTAGTACTCGTGGCAATGGTATTTTTCAAACCAGGAGAAGAAAAACTTGCAGGGGGAGAAATTGCCTTAACTTCTAGCCAAGAAAGAGTAGAAGAAATAAGGGAGCCAGGAGAGTCAAATACTTCAAATGAAAATACCGAATCACAAGGAATAGATGCAAGTGTATATGTAATGCCAAAAGAAAAAGAAGAAAAGGGAATAGTAGAACAAATAAAAGATTATATTATACTTATAGTATCTGCAATTAATAATATAATTTCAGCATTTGTTTAATAAATTGACATAAAAATAAATATAAATATATTGCAAAAAGTTTTAAGTTTTGATGAAATAAAAAACAAAATCCTAGAACTTGTTCACGACGTAGTATTAACATAGTAAATAGAAATATTTTGGTGATAATTAAATAAGGAAAAAACTTTCACATGTCGAATATTATAATTAGATGAAGTAAAATAACAATAGAATGTCAAAGAAAAACTAAGAAGGAAGGGGGAAAAATTTGAACAAAAAATATTTAATAATAGCACTTATTTGTATAGTTTTAGTAATAACAGTAGGTCTTGCGTATTATTTAAATAATAATACAACAAATAACGAGAAAAATAATATAGTTAACACAAGTAAAGATATAAGTTTTGAGATTAAATTTACTAAAAGAGGAGATAAGCAATTAAATAAAATAATAGATAGAAGTGAAATGGAACAATATGACTATGATATATATACATATAATGGAGATGTAAGTATAGTTATTGGAGAAGAAACATATTCTTTTGAGGATGCATTAAGAAGTAATAGAATAACAATTGATAAAATAATAGAAAAGGTAGAAGAAGATGTAAGCAATGGAATTGCTTATAAAGATATGTATCAAGATGGAGGATCACTAATATATAAGTATGATACGTTTAGAATAATAAAATGTAAAAATTTAAATGGAAATAGAAACTTCTACATAGGTGATTCACAAATGCTATTAGATGATATTTTATAAAATTAGATTTAAGAAAAAAGTTCTATCTAAATATAGATAGAACTTTTAATAGTATATCATATAATCAATATCTGGAAAAATCTTATCTTTTTCCATTATCATGCTTAAATAATTTTCGTCTAGTTTATCATTTTTTATTTGTTCATATAGTTTAGTAAATCTACCTATATGATCTTTTATTCTACGTTTTGCATAATCTACCATGGTTCCGTTTGTTATTATAAATAGCCAGTCACTGCTTTGAGCAAGTAGCAATTCGCGGGCACATTGGTTAAGTGCTTTTCTTTTTAGCTCATCTTTTTCGTTAGGGAATAGGTGTGCAAGTTCTACCATTCTGTCTCCGGCTACGTGCAAGTGTTTGTGAGCATAGTCGTTTTCTCCATTTAACCAAACTTCACTATATCCATTTCTACCCCAGCTTGAAATACATGGAGATGCTACTTGTATTTCTGGGAACATGTCTATATAGTCGCCAGGGGTTATTAGTTTAAAATTACATTCATCATAATAAATCTTTTTAAATAATATGTATAACCAATAAGGTCCTTCATACCACCAGTGTCCGTATAGTTCAGCATCGTATGGACATACAACAAGTGGGGGAACATGCATATGTTCAGATAGATAATTTATTTGTGCAACTCTTGAATCTAAGAAATGACCGAGCTTGTCTTTCTGCTGTATCCATTGCCCATCTTGGGTTATAATAATCTTTAAAATCGCTTTTAGAAGTTATACGATAATATTTTATACCTGTATGTACACGAACACCATTTGAAGCTATATATGGCTTTATATAATCATAATCTGCTTCAAAGCCAATGTCTCTATAATATTCTCTGTAATTAAAATCACCAGGGTATCCAATTATAGAACTCCATACTTGTTTAGAAGATTCTATGTCTCTTCCAAATGCAACAATTCCGCCAGGTGATACTATTGGAGCAAATGTGCCATATAGTGGGGTAGGGTCTGCATATAGAATTCCATGTGATTCTGTTAATATGTATTCTATTCCAAATTCACGTAAATACTTGTCCGCTTGTGGTACATAACCACATTCAGGAAGCCAAATTCCTCGAGGACGTCTTCCAAAATATTTCTCATATGTTTGCACACCAACAGCTATTTGAGCACGTATTGTGTTTTCATTAACATATAAAATAGGAAAGTATCCATGTGTTGCACCACATGTTATTATTTCAAGTACACCAATGTCTTGAAAATGTTTAAACCCATTTATTAAATTACAGTTATATACATCTTTAAATACATGTAAATCGTTTGTATATCTTTCTAAATAGTAATGTGAAAGCTTATTTAATCTTTCATCATATGCTGTTCTTACAACTTCTTTTTCACATAGTTCTATATGTGTTTTTAAATACTTGATATATCTTTTTTGTAAAAGCTCATTATCAAGCATAGAAAGAAGGGGAGGAGTAAGTGACATTGTTATTCTAAAATCAACATGCTCCTCTTCTAATTTTTTAAAATTTAATAATAATGGTATGTAAGTTTCAGAAATTGCTTCAAAAAGCCATTGTTCTTCTAGGTAATCTTCGCTTTCTGGATGATACACAAATGGAAGATGGGCATGAAGTACAAAACTTACATATCCTTTTATGTTTTTCATATAAATCTCCTTTGTTATTATTTAAATACAGAAGATGAATTTCCCATAATTTTAGTAGAAACTTCAAAATCCTCATCTTTATAAATATCTTTATATATATCATAGATATTGTAAATTCTACCCATATTACTTATAAAAGATAAGTTAGTAATAGGTTTTGATGATATTATATTTGTTTTTACATTTTTAAAATAAACCATGTTTTGCTTTTTCTCAAATAGTATATGATCATTTGGAGCTTCAATTATATTTGAAGAAGCTATATAAACATAATCTGTTGGTATTGTTTCTGTTTTAATAATAGGACGTCTGCCAAGTTCAATATTGTATTCACATTTTGCGTCATTTACATGTAAATACCAGCTATTTGCAAAGTCATTTATTTCTACTTCAAAAGAGTATCCCATTGTTTTATTTGTAATAATTAAAACAGGCTTTGTTTCATTAAAGAAATTTTCACCATATTGCTCAGAGTATTTTTTTCTATCTTCTTCTGATATATCCCAATATACAAATAAAATTTCAGGTGTTTGTGCTAAAATTTTTGCAACTGTTTGATTATAGGTAAAAGGTAAATCGTAGTATTCAGGCTCTTTAAAGTCCTGAACAAGAACAGTTTTAGAAGTTATTTTGTCATTTTCTGTTAGCTTTTTTGCTGTTGCTTTTTTAGCTGGGGTCTTTTTAGTAGATTTTTTTGCTACTTTTGTAGTTTTAGTGCTTTTTTGAGTTTTAGTAGATTTAGTCGCCTTAGTTGCAGTACTTGCCTTAGATTTTGTAGATTTTTTAGCTACTGCTTCTTTTGATTTTGCATCAGAAGTTGTTGTTTTAGTACGTTTTGTAGCAGATTTAGTTTTGGCAACTATTTTTTGAGTTCTTGTTGTATTTACTTTGGTAATGCCTTTTTTATTAGTAGAGATCTCTTCATCTTCTACTATTTTCTTTTTATTTGCCATGTTTTCCTCCTTGGTTTAATACGGTTTTTAATATTATATTAATACTATATCATTTTTATCATAAATTCAATAGAAAAATATAAAAAATTTAAAAGATTTTTCTAAAATAGTGTTTACTTTTGTAATATTATCTTATAAAATATAATATAATAAAAACAGTGAGTTAAGAAACACCATTTTAGATAAGCTGCATATAAATAAATATTCAGCTTATTTAAAAATATAACTAAAGAAATTTTGAAAGGGGAAAAGTATGAAAATTTTAATGTTAACATGGGAATATCCACCAAGAGTTGTGGGAGGAATTGCAAGGGTTGTTCATGATTTATCTAAAAGATTAATAAGGGACGGACATAATGTAACAGTTGTTACATATAGAGAAGGAAATGCTCCATATTTTGAAGATGATAAAGGAGTAAAAGTTTATAGAGTAGATAATTATAACATAAATCCAAATAATTTTATAGATTGGATTATGCAAATGAATTTTAATTTGGTTGCAAAAGCAAGTGAAATTATTGCTAAAGAAGGAGAATTCGATGTAATACATGCTCATGATTGGCTTGTGGCATATGCTGCAAAAACATTAAAAAATTCATACAATATACCAATAGTTGCAACAATTCATGCAACAGAGGCAGGAAGAAATAGCGGAATACATGATGAAACACAAAGATATATTAATGATACAGAATGGCTTTTAACATATGAAGCATCAGAGGTTATTGTTAATAGTAATTATATGAAAAATGAGTTGCAAAGATTATTTGGACTTCCATATGAAAAAATAAATATTGTACCAAATGGTGTTAATTTAACGAACTTTAATGGAGTAGAAAAAGATTATGATTTTAGAAGACAATATGCTGCTGATAATGAAAAAATAGTGCTATATGTAGGAAGACTTGTGTATGAAAAAGGTGTTCAACACTTAATTGCTGCAATGCCAAAAATACTTGCAAATTATCATGATACAAAACTAGTAATTGCGGGAAAAGGTGGAATGATAGATGAACTAAGGCAAGAAGTTCATAATTTAGGAATAGATAATAAAGTATATTTTGCAGGTTATATGGATATAAAACAAATAGCTAAAATGTATAAGTGTGCAGATGTTGCGGTATTTCCAAGTACATATGAACCATTTGGAATAGTAGCACTAGAAGCAATGGTAGCAGGTATTCCAACAGTGGTATCAGATATAGGTGGATTAAATGAAATAATTGAACATGGTGTAAATGGTATGAAAACATATGCAGGTAACCCAAATTCAATTGCAGATTCTGTTTTACAATTATTATTTAATCCTGAACTTTGTGCAAATGTAACCAAAAATGCAAAAACAAAAGTTAAAACAGAATATAACTGGAACAAAATAGCACAAGATACATATTTTACATACCAAAAAGCAATCTGCGAAACAATGGCAGAAAGACAAGCAAAACAAATTGCACAAGAAAATGCCAAAAAAGCTAAAAAGGCTAAGAGTACAGAAGGTGAAATTACAAGCTTGCTAACATTTAAAAAAAGGCAAGCATATGCATAAAACGGTATACTTGTAGGAGGTAATTATGACAGTATATGATACAACACATGAGTTAGCTAGACAATTAAAAAATAGCAGAGAATATATAGAATATAAAGAAATAAAAGATATTATTTATGCAGATCCTAATTTAAAAAAGCAAGTAGAAGAATTTGAACAAATTAAATATGAAGTTCAAGTGTTAACTATTCAAGGAGAAAAACAAGATGAACAAAAAATGGCAAAACTACAAGAATTATATACAATACTTCTAAAAAATAAAGATGTAAAAAAATTCTTCGATGCACAAGTAAGATTTAATGTAATGTTAGCAGATGTAAATAAAATTATCGGAGATGCAGTAAAAGATGTATTGCAATAACAATACATCTTTTAATTGTGTATTCAAAAAACTATAAAAAGAGGGATTTATTAAGTTATGAGTTTAATTATTATTATGATATTAACATTAACTATTTTAATTGGAATTAGAATAATACTAAATATAGACATGATTACAATTAAAGAATTGGCTAAAAATGAAAAATTAAATAAAATAACAGATGCATTTCCAGAAAATATAGAAATATGCAAAAAAATTTGTGCTATGATTGGAAATACAAAAGTTAAAATAGAAGAGGACAAGCAGAGTAAGACAAGCCTATATTTAATTGTAACAAACAAAATAAGTATTGCAAATTTAAAAAATAGTTTTACCAGAATACAAACAGTAGCACATGAATGTTTACATTCAATGCAAGATAAAAGAATTTTATGGGCAAATTTTATATGTTCTAATATTTATTTAATATATTTTATAATTTCCATTATATTAACAGTTTTAGAAGTATTTAAAGATACAATGCTTCAAGTAAACATATTAGTTTTAATGGGATTTGTATGTTATTTTATTAGAAGCTACCTAGAAACAGATGCTATAATAAAAGCTAGATATCTAGCTAGAGAATATATGAAATATGAAAAAATACTAAAACCAGAAGAAATGCAAGAAATATTAGGAAATTATGATATTTTAAATAAAATTGGAGTAAAAACAGTAAACTATAAATTATTATTTTCTGTATTACTAAAAGTGCTTATCTATGCACTAATTGCTTATATAATTACATTATAGTCATCTTAGGAGGTATATAATGGAAAACAGGAACATGTTACAAATAAAAACTGTAAGAGATGTTTTTAAAGATTATACAAATGAAAATAGTATTTCAAATTGCTCTATTGGAGAAATAAATTTATATAAGAAAACAAATAAACTATCTATAAATTTAGGTGCAGACACCAAAATAGAAGCCAAAGATTTATACGATTTTGAAAAATATTTATCAAACAGATTTAAATTAGAAGAAATAGATACAAAAATAGAACATAATAAAGAAGAAAATATAGAAGATATACAAGACAACTGGAAAAATCTTACATGTTATGTATTTAAAAAGCATCCATCTACAATTGGAATATTAAAAAATAGTAAAATTGAATTAGAAGGGAATACAGCCAATATTTTTTTAAATGTAAAGGGAGCCGATTTTTTAAAAAGTAGACATGTAGATGAATCTCTTTCTAATATTATAGACAATGTATATGGTAAAAAAGTTAAAATAAATTACAAAGAAGACGCTGCTAAAGAACATGAGCATGAAATGGAAAGAGAAAGAGAAATTCAATTACAAGAAGAGGCTATGAAACTAATTCAAGAAATGGAAATGAGAAAAAAAGAAAATCATCATACAGAAGAAGCAATACCAGTTGCAGCATATGCAGAGATACCGGAAAATGAAAGTTATTTAGAAGAATTAGAGGAAATGCAAGAACAAAACATAATTTTAGGGAAAGCCTCAAAAGCAAAAGAAAGAAAGGTGAAAATAAAAGATATAACAGCGGATAATGCTAGAATAACAATAGAAGGAAGAGTCGTTACTTGTGAATGTAGAGAAACCAAAACAGGAAAAGGAATGATAATATTTGACATTTATGATGGGACTGGAATAATAACATGTAAATCATTTGCCAAGGATGCAACAGAAGGAAAAGAAGTTGTAGATAAAATAAAAGCAGCAGAAGCAATAAAAACAATAGGAAAAGCAGGACTAGATACATTTGCAGGAGATGTAACTGTAATAGTGAATACTATTATAGAAATATCAGGGGAAAACTTGCCAAAACTTCCAACAGAAGACGAAGACACACCACTTATATTAGGAATGGCTCCAACAATAAAAGAACCACTTGTAAAAATAGTAGACTTAAATGCTGAATCTGGTATGGTAGCATTACAAGGCGAAGTTATTAAAATAGAAGATAGAGAATTAAAATCAGGAAAGGTGTTACTAAGTATTGATTTATATGATGGCACAAGCACACTTACATGTAAAGCTTTTGCAAACGGAGATTCCGCAAAAAAGGTAATTGGTAGATTAAAAAATGCAAAAGGAATAAAATTAGCTGGAAAAGTAGGATTAGATACATTTTCAAAAGAATTATCAGTTGTTGCAAACACAATAATTGAAACAGAGGGCCTAAAAAAAGAAATAAGAATGGACAATGCAGAAACCAAAAGAGTTGAGCTACATATGCATACACAAATGAGCCAAATGGATGCAATGACTTCTGCAACAGACCTTATAAATAGAGCTATAAAATGGGGAATGAAATCTATTGCAATAACAGACCATGGAGTAGTACAAGCATTTCCAGAAGCAAACCATGCAGCTGAAAAATCTGACATAAAAATTATTTATGGAGTAGAAGCATATTTAGTACCAGATAAAAGCTCAAATGTATATAATCCAGGACATCAAGATATAGATACAGAATATGTTGTACTTGATATAGAAACAACTGGACTATCTTTTCAAACAGAAAAAATAACTGAACTTGGTGCAGTTAAGATAAAAAATGGTGAAATTATAGACCAATTCGAAAGTTTTGTCAACCCAGAAAAACCAATTCCTGAAAAAATAGTAGAAATAACACATATAACAGACGAAATGGTAAAAGATGCAGGAACAATAGAAGAAGTATTACCAAAATTTTTAGACTTTTTAGGAGATGCAGTTCTAGTTGCACATAATGCAAATTTTGATATAGGATTTATAAGATATTTTGCAGAAAAATTAGGATATAAATTAGATAATACATATATTGATACACTAAGTCTATCAAAACAAGTATTCCCAGACTTTAAAAAATATAAACTAGGGATAATTGCAGAAAAATTAGGAATAAAAGTAGAAGTGGCACATAGAGCATTAGATGATGTATTAACATTAGTAAAAGTTTTTAATGTTATTATTGAAAAATTGAAAGAACAAGGCATAAAAACAGTTGATGAAATAGATATTAAGCTTAGCAAAGAAATAAATATAAAAAATCTACCAAGTTATCATGCTATTATTTTAACAAAAAATTTGGTAGGGCTAAAGAATTTATATAAATTAATATCATATTCTCACTTAGATTATTTTTATAAAAGACCTAGAATTCCAAAAAGTGTGTATTTAGCACATTCAGAAGGCTTAATGATAGGTAGTGCATGTGAAGCAGGAGAATTATATAGAGCAATAGTTTCTGGAAAATCAGAAGAAGAAATCGAAGAAATAGCAGAATTTTACGACTATTTAGAAATTCAGCCATTAGGAAATAATGAGTTTATGATAAGAAATGGAACTCTTCCAAATGAAGAAGCATTAAAAGATATAAACAGAAAAATAATAAAACTAGGAGAAAAATTAAACAAATTAGTAGTAGCAACATGTGATGTTCACTTTATGGATCCACAAGATGAAATATATAGAAGAATATTAATGGCAGGACAAGGATATGATGATGCAGACGAGCAAGCACCATTATATTTAAGAACAACAGAAGAAATGCTTAAAGAGTTTGAATATCTTGGTGAAGAAAAGGCTTATGAAGTAGTTGTAACAAACACAAATAAAATATCTGATATGTGTGAAAAAATATCACCAATATCACCAGATAAATGCCCACCACATATAGAAGGTTGTGAGCAAGAAATAGAAAATATTGCAATGACAAGGGCAAAAGAACTATATGGAGAAGATTTACCGGAAATAGTAAAAACTAGACTAGAAAGAGAATTAAACTCTATTATAAAAAATGGATTCTCTGTTATGTACATAATTGCTCAAAAATTAGTTTGGAAATCAAACGAAGATGGATACTTAGTTGGTTCAAGAGGATCAGTAGGTTCATCGTTTGTTGCAAACATGACAGGAATAACAGAAGTAAATTCACTTCAAGCACATTATAGATGTCCAAACTGTAAATATTCAGATTTTACAGATTATGGCATAAAAAATGGATTTGATCTTCCAGATAAAGATTGTCCAAAATGTGGACATAAACTAGATAAAGATGGAATAGATATACCATTTGAAACATTCTTAGGATTTGATGGAGATAAAGAACCAGATATAGACTTAAACTTCTCAGGGGAATATCAAGCAAAAGCACATAAATATACAGAAGTACTTTTTGGAAAAGGTAAAACATTTAAAGCTGGAACAATAGGTACAATAGCAGAAAAAACAGCATTTGGATATGTGAAAAATTATTTTGCAGAAAGAAACATACCAGTAAGTAATGCTGAAATTGGAAGATTAGCTGTTGGCTGTACTGGTGTAAAAAGAACCACAGGTCAACATCCAGGGGGAATAATAGTAGTACCGAAAGATAGAGAAATATACGAATTCTGTCCAGTACAACACCCAGCAGATGACCCAAACTCAGATATAATAACAACACATTTTGATTACCACTCAATAGACAAAAACTTGTTAAAACTAGATATACTAGGTCATGATGATCCAACTGTAATAAGAATGCTACAAGATATAACAGGTGTAGACCCTAAAAAAATACCATTAGACGATAAAGAAACAATGTCAATATTCAGCTCAACAGAAGCACTAGGTGTAACGCCACAACAAATAAATTCAGAAGTAGGAACATATGGAATACCAGAATTTGGTACCAAATTTGTTAGAGGAATGTTAGTAGATACAAGACCAAAAACATTCGAAGAATTAATAAGAATATCTGGATTATCACATGGTACGGATGTGTGGCTTAATAATGCACAAACATTAATAGAACAAGGAGTAGTAACACTTTCAGAAGCTATATGTACAAGAGATGATATAATGTTATACTTAATAAAAATGGGAGTCCCTCCAAAGCCATCTTTTAAAATAATGGAGCTAGTACGTAAAGGAAAAGCACTAAAAGATCCAGAAAAATGGGCAGAATACGAAGCCCTAATGAGAGAACACAATGTACCAGAGTGGTATATAGAATCATGTAAAAAAATAAAATACATGTTCCCAAAAGCCCATGCAGCAGCATATGTAACAATGGCATTTAGAATAGCATGGTTTAAAGTACATATACCAGAAGCATATTATGCAGCATTTTACACAGTAAGAGCAGACGAATTTGATAGTGACATAATGATACATGGAAAAGAAAAAGTAAAAAACAAAATGAAAGAAATAGATTTACTAGGAAATGATGCAACAGTTAAAGATAAGGGAATATATGCAATTCTAGAAATTGTGCTAGAAATGTATGAAAGAGGAATAACATTTCTTCCAATAGATTTGTATAAATCACATGCAACAAAATTCCAAGTAGAAGATGGAAAAATAAGACCACCACTAAATAGTATACCAGGTCTTGGAACAGTTGCAGCACAAGGAATAGAAGAGGCAAAAAAAGATGGACAATTTATGTCTATTAGTGATTTGCAAATAAGGTCAAAAATAGGAAAATCTGTAATAGAAATATTAAGAAATAATGGATGTTTAGATGGAATGCCAGAGAGCAATCAAATGAGTTTATTTGGATAAAGTTATATTAATATTGTAATTAAAAGGAGATAATTAATGGAATTAAAAAAAGGGGATAAGCGCATTGTAGAAATTATAGATAACGGAATAGATGGAGAAGGAATTGCCAAAATCGATAATTTTACTATATTTGTGCCACAAACAGTAAAAGGAGAAAAGGTAAATATATTAATTTTAAAAGTGAATAAAACCTACGCTTTTGCAAAAGCCTTGGAAATTCTTAATAAATCACCACAAAGAATAATAGAAGATTGTAAAACATATAAAAGATGTGGCGGATGCAGTTTAAGATTTTTAGAATATGAAGCAACATTGGAAATAAAAGAAAATATAGTGCGTAATTGCCTAAAAAAAGCATTAGGCAAAGAAATGAAAGTAAACAAAGCAATAGGCATGGGTAATCCTTTTTATTATCGTAATAAATTACAATACCCATTAGGACTAAACAAAGAAGGAAAGCCAGTAATGGGAGTATATGCTAAACGTTCACATGAAATAATCCCAGTAGAAAAATGCCAAATACAAAACGAACTATCAGAGCAAATAGCAAAAGATGTTTTTGAATATATAAAAGATAATAAAATATCAGTGTATAATGAACAAAACCTAACAGGAACAATGCGTCATATTGTAATTCGCATTGGAGTAATAACACAAGAAATAATGTTAATATTAGTAATGAACGATAATAACTTTAAAAAAGAAAAAGAATTTATTACATATATAACAAGCAAATATCTGCAAATAAAAACAATAATAAAAAATTACAATCCAAAAAACACAAATGTAATATTAGGTACAAAAAACGAAACAATATATGGACCTGGATATATATATGATATATTAGGAGACTATAAATTTAAAATATCTCCACTATCATTTTATCAAACAAACCCAGTCCAAACAGAAGCATTATACGAAAAAGCCTTAGAATATGCAAACCTAACAGGAGCAGAAACAATACTAGACCTATATTGTGGAATAGGAACAATAGGAATATTTGCATCAAAAAAAGCAAAAAAAGTCTACGGAATAGAAATAATAGAAAATGCAATAAAAGACGCCAAAGAAAACACCCAAATAAACAATATACAAAATGCCGAATTTTATTGTGGTGAAGTAGAAAACGTACTGCCAAAAATAATTTTTCAAAACAACATAAAACCAGAAGTAGTATTTGTAGACCCCCCAAGAAAAGGCTTAGATACAAAAACAATAAACACAATACTTAATCTGCAACCACCAAAAATAATCTACATAAGCTGTAACCCAGCAACATTTGCAAGAGATGTAGCCATATTAAATGAAAAATATGAAATAAAAGAAGTAACCCCAGTAGACATGTTTCCATTCACGAGTCATGTGGAGTGTGTAACGTTGTTAGAATTAAAGAGGTAAAAAATGAGTAATATTTCAAAAATAAAAAAACCTTTTATATTAAAATTTGAGAACAGACAAATTAACTTGCCTGATGAGCTTGTAAAAAATATTGATGAGTTTTGGAATAATGCCATAAAAGAAAATCCTAATTTATATAATGGACAATATTATGTTGTAGAAACAATAACAGAAACCAAAGAGAATATACAAATGCTTGTTACTAAATCTAATTATGCTCATTATTTATATGATGAAAGAGTTGGAATTAAGCAAGAACAATATAGATGTTGTTCACCTTGGGGTGGAATTTTGCTTATTACAAAAGATAATTATTTAGTAATAGGAGAAATGAATAAAACAACATCAGTACCATATTGTTTGCAAATCCCTGGTGGAGGAATTGATATTACTGATATTGAAAATGGAGAAATTAATATTAATTTAAACATAAAAAGAGAGTTAAAAGAAGAACTAAATCTAAACTTAGATGATATTAATTATAATATAGAATATATTGAATATCCTAAAAAAAGAAGAAATGGTTATGGATTTTTAGCGGTAGGGGAAATTGATAAAACAAAAGATGAGATAAACCAGCATTTTGAAGAGTATAAAGCATATTTAATTAAGAATAATTTAGAGGTTGAATTTAATAGAATTATATTTTTAAAAAAGGAAAATTCATTAGCACAATTAGATAATTTACCTAATAGAAAAAGACCATATTTAAGAGATTTAATAAAAGAAGTTGTTGAACAATAGATTTTATCTTGTAGATTAGGGAAAAAAGGTAAAAGGGGATAAATAATTAATCTTTCTAATTATTTATCTCCTTTTGTAATGCTTCTAAAAATATTTGAGAAGCCTTTGAAAAAACTTGGTATTTTTTCCAAACCATTACTAAATTGGCTCTTAAATTTGGTATAAGTGGTTTAAAACATAAATTATTATCAGGTGCTGCATTTATAAAATTATTCAAAGTTATAGCGTAACCAAAACCTTCTTCAACAAAGAAAGAGGCATTATATATTAAATTATAAGTTGCAACTATATAAATATCTCCAACAATAACTTCATCTGTTTTTTGTAATTCAGATTCAATAGTTTCCTCTGCTCTTTTTCGAAGAAGAACTCCGTATTTAGCTATTATTTTATTATGGTTTATCATTCCTGTCAACTATGATAAATTATTCAAAATAAGTATTGGCTATTTTAAAAAAGATAAGTTATAATAATAAATAAACTATTAAAGAATAATAAACATCAAAATATAAATAATAATTAAGAAAGAAGGTATATTATGGAATAAAAATTAAATTTAAGTCAAGAATGGGATAAAACATTAGGAAAAAGTGAGAAGGTAAAATCAATTGGAATATCAAATTACTATACAAAATAAGAAATAGATGAAGTATTATCTTATGCAACAATTATGCCAGCAGTAATTCAAAATGAAAATCATATATACTATCAAAATACAGAATTACAAGACTATGTCAGTCAATATGGAATTATAATAGAATCATGGTATCCGTTTGGTGGTAGAGGTCATACTTCTGAAATCTTTAATAATGAAACAATTAAAGAAATAGCTGAAAAATACAACAAAACATCAGCACAAATTATATTAAGATGGCAATTACAAGCAGGATATATAGTTATTCCTGGTTCAAGCAATCCAGACCATATTGCAGAAAATTATGATATTTTTAACTTTGAATTAAGTGAAGAAGATATGAATAATATTGCAGATATTAATATAAGTCAAAGATATGAAAATTGGTAATTACAATAAGACAGATAATTTAAACTATCTGTGTTTTGTGTTAAGCATCCATACAAATAGTAATTTTTTGTTTAGAACAAATTATGAAAATTTTTAAATATTATGGACAAATTTAAAAGAATATTGCAGAATAATGACCATAGGAAATGATGATAAGCAGATGTGGTTTTGCCACCAATTTTTACGATTCTTCGTAGGAGGGGTGGTGATGTTTATGGTTAAAGCGATACTATTTTTAATATTATCCTTAATGTTATCTTTAACATTAAACGTTGCCTTGACAGCAGTTCTGTATAAGAACTGGGTTGATAAGCAACTACATAAATAAAAAAAGCTCACATCTGTTAATTTGACGATTTAGATGTGAGTTTTTATATCTATTTCGGCAAAACCACGTTTGTGGAATTGTCATTTCCTATAATTATTATAATCTATTTATGAATAAAAAGTCAATAAATATGATAAAATTTTGTATGAAATTTAAAATGAATAAAATATAAATCAGAGTGATAACTTACAATAAGTAGAGCAGATAGTTAGTTGCTAATTATCTGCTTTTATGATAATATGTTTGAAAAAGTAATTTGTTGAAAGGATGAATATGATAACTAATTTACTTGTGGGTTTATTTATAACCTTAATATGGTTAATACCTGTATTAATAGTGGTTGCTATAATAATAGGTTTAATATTTTTAATAAAAACAAAACGAATATGTAAGACATTAAAAATTATAATAATTGCATTGACTTTATTTTGTGTATTTATTCTTTTTTATGATTATGAAATAATAAGTGATTCATATATAGAAATGAATGAAATGGTCGACAACAAAAGGCTTATAGGATTATCAGAAGAAGAAGTTATTGAACTATTAGGAGAGCCGAGATACAGGTATATAGGTAAAGATAATACCCAAAATTATACATATAGTGCAGGAACAATATCTAAAAAGCATTTTTGGAGTAGTGAATATAATCGAAAGGTTTATGACCTTAATATAGATTTTGATGAAAATGGCAAAGTAGAGCATACTTATATAAAAGAATGTACTTAAAAGTAGTTAGTCTAATTAGATTTTTTATTAAAATATTTATCATAATTATGTAATAAGAATAGCTAAAAACATTATGGGATATTATATGAGCTTAAAGTTTTTTTATATGGAGTAATAAGGATGGAGAAGAATATAAAATGGAATTGCTTTTTTATATAGACTTGGAAATAGATACAATTACAAAATTAAATGCAGAAGCGAAAAGCGCAACTTAAAATAAGTTGTGCTTTTAAATGTCATATAAAAAATTATGTTTATTAGTAATTGTGTTGAAAAAATTGTAAAAATATGATAAATTGTAATTGATAACTCAGTATGGTTATAAATCAAAATTAAGATATATAAATTCCAAGTTATTGGAGGGGGATTGCCTATGAAGAATAAAATTATTATATTATTAGTTTGTATACTTTTATGTATATTATCGATTTGCTTATTTTTAATATTAAATCATAACAATGAGATGGAACCTATTGCAAAATATAATAATGAGAGCATAGCAGAGAGTAAAATAGAACCAGCTTACTCAGTATCCTACAATTATGAAGAATATAAAGATATTCCTATAAATTATATTTGCCCTTCATATGCATATGATACAAGTACACCGGAACAAGCAATCGGAATAGCTGACTATACTTTTATCGGAAAGGTTAATAAGATACTTCGAACAGAATATAGACATCCAACGCAAAGTGTTATTGATGGAGAAATAAAAACAGTTGCGTCTCCATATACTGTTTATGAGGTAAATGTAATTCGAAATATAAATGGAAATCTTGTGACAAATGAAAATATTGAAATAGCACAAAATGGTGGTTTAGAACAAGATAAATTAAGTTATTCATTTTTTGAAGGAATGGGACTTCTAAATGTTGGAGAATATTATATATTGCTTGGATTTGCACAACCAGACGGAAGTATATTATTTGATAATCCAAATTTTGTAATATCCTTAGGAAATCTAGATGAGGATTTAACTCAAACAATAAGCACAAAGTCAACTTCGGAAATATTATCGACTACAACAATTAATTCTAGTTATAAACCAGATAGTACACCTGCTGACGTTATAAACAAATATATAAAAGCTGCACAAGAACCAATAATTCCGGAAGATAGACAAAAAGAGAAATCAATACTTTATGATGTAGAATATAAAAATTAGATTTAAGAAATTAGCACCTATTTATAAAAGAATAAGTGGGTGCTAATTTTTTTATACAAAAATTTAAAAAAAATTTTAAAAAAATATTGACAGTTGAATACTCATTCACATATAATATAATTAACAATTGAATAAATACTCAATTAAAAACAAGGAGGTAACACATGGCAAAAAATGAATTTATATGTGACTGCAACATAATTCACAAGGATGTTGTTGAAAATACAAGCAAAAAAATGCCCGACTGGGATACATTTATAAAGCTTGCAGAGTTTTTTAAAATAATAGGAGATACAACAAGAGCAAGAATTTTATTTGCACTTGATCAAAATGAAATGTGCGTATGTGATATTGCGAATGTTTTAGGAATGAGCAAATCATCTATTTCACATCAATTAGGAACTTTGAGAAGAAGTGGAATTGTTAAATGTAGAAAAGAAGGAAAAGAGGTTTTTTACATGTTAGATGATGAACATGTTAAAGAAGTTTTTGAAATTGGTATGGAACATATTGAACATAAAAAATAAAGTGGAGGGGATTTATTATGAAAAGTAAATTTAAAATGAAAGGATTAGACTGTGCAAATTGTGCATCAGAGCTAGAAAGGGCAATACAAAAAATAGATGGAATAGAAAGTGTAACAATAAGCTTTATGACACTAAAAATGGAACTAGAATATGATGAGGCAAGAAAAGAAGAAATATTGCAAAATGTAAAAAAAGTAATTAAAAAAGAAGAACCAGATGTAACAATAGAAGAAGTATAGGAGGGCTACTATGAAGAAAAAAGGTATTAAGATTATAATAGCACTTATATTATTCATTGTTGCTATTACAATAAATTTTAATAATGAATGGATAAATAATAGTATATATATTATATCTTATATTATAGTTGGCTTTGAAATTGTAAGAAAGGCATTTAGAAATATTATAAGAGGCAAAGTATTCGACGAAAATTTCTTAATGACGGTTGCAACACTTGGCGCTTTTGCAATTGGAGAATTTCCAGAAGCAGTTGCTGTTATGTTATTTTATCAAATAGGTGAGCTATTCCAAAGCTTTGCAGTAGATAAATCTAGAAAATCAATTTCAAGCCTAATGGATATAAGACCAGATTTTGCAAATGTACAAAGAAATGGAACAATTGAAAAGGTAGATCCGGATGATGTAAAAATTGGAGAAATAATAGTAGTTAAACCAGGAGAAAAAATTCCACTAGACGGATATGTAGTAGAAGGAAGTTCAAGTTTAGATACCAAAGCATTAACAGGTGAATCTTTGCCACGAGAAATACAAGAAGGTGATGAGGTATTAAGTGGAAGTATAAATATAAATGGAGTAATAAAAATAAAAGTTACAAAAGAATATGGACAGTCAACAGTAAGTAAAATATTAGATTTAGTTGAAAATGCAAGTAGTAAAAAAGCAAAATCAGAAAACTTTATTACAAAATTTGCTTCATACTATACACCAATAGTGGTAATAATTGCAGTAATTCTTGCAATTGTTCCTCCACTTGTAATAGAAGGAGCTTTATTTTCAGAATGGATATATAGAGCATTATCATTCTTAGTAGTATCTTGCCCTTGTGCACTAGTTATTTCAATACCACTTAGCTTTTTTGGAGGAATAGGTGGAGCATCTAAAATGGGTATACTAATAAAGGGAAGTAACTATTTAGAACAATTAGCTAACACAGAAATAATAGTATTTGATAAAACCGGAACATTAACAGAAGGAGTATTTGAAGTACAAAAAGTAAATGCAATAGATATAAGCAAAGAAGAATTATTAAAAATTACAGCACATGCTGAAAATTATTCAAATCATCCAATTTCATTATCTGTTAAAAAAGCCTACAATAATGAAATTGATGAAAAACAAATTATAAAAACAGAAGAATTATCTGGACGTGGAGTTATTGCAACAATTGGAAATCAAGAAGTTTTAGTAGGAAACGAAAAATTAATGAACGAAAAACAAATAGATTTTACAAAATGCAATGATATAGGAACTATTTTATATGTTGCAATAGATGGAAAATTCGCAGGATATATATTAATAGCAGATAAAATAAAAGAAGATTCAAAAAAGGCAATAAAAGATTTAAAGAAAAATAACATAAAACAAACTATTATGCTAACAGGAGATAGAAAAGAAGTTGGCGAATTAGTTAGCAAAGAATTAGGATTAGATAAAGTTTATACAGAATTATTACCAGATGGAAAAGTAGAAAAAGTAGAAAGTTTATTAAAAGAAAAAAGTCAAAAAGGTAAACTTGCATTTGTAGGAGATGGAATAAATGATGCACCAGTTTTAGCCATTTCAGATATAGGCATAGCAATGGGTGGCTTAGGTTCAGATGCCGCAATAGAAGCAGCAGATGTTGTTCTTATGACAGATGAACCATCTAAAATAGTAAATGCTATTTCATTATCAAAGAAAACAATGAGAATTGTTAAAGAAAATATAGTATTTGCAATTTCGATAAAAGTACTTGTCCTAATTTTAAGTGCATTAGGATTATCTACTATGTGGCAAGCTGTATTTGCAGATGTAGGTGTTTCTATAATTGCAATTATAAATGCATTAAGAGCTTTAAATGTAAAAAAATAAATTTTATAGTAAAAAGTCTGTAATTTAATTACTATTTGTGATTAAATAAAATAAAAAAGGAAGGACTGATTTTTAATGAAAGAAATAAAAATAAAAGTAAATGGTATGGTATGCGAAGGATGCGAAAATAGAGTAAAAAATGCTTTATCTACAATAGATGGAATAGAAAAAGTAGAGGCAAACTATAAAACAGGCGATGTTATAGTATTTTCTAATAAGGAAATTGAAAAAGAAGTTATAGAAGAAAAAATAGATGATTTAGGATTTGAAGTTATACAAGGAGAGTAATATGAAAAAGATAATTTTATCAATAGATGGAATGACTTGTTCTGCTTGCTCTAATGGATTAGAAAAATATTTAAACAAACAAAATGGAATAATTGAGGCAAATGTCAATTTAGTAATGGCAAATGCCACAATTATTTATGATGAAAACATATTAGATAAAACTAAACTAGATGAATTTGTAAAACAAGCAGGTTTTAAAAGCTTAGGTGAGTTTAAAGAAATAAATATAGAAAACAAAAATAAAAAAGAAAAAAATAAATTTATAATTTTTACAATTTTAGCAATTGTACTAATGTATGTATCTATGGGACATATGATTAATCTTCCTATTTTTGATTTTCTAGATGTTACAATTAATCCAATAAATTATACAATATGTTTATTCTTATTTACTATAATATTTATGATTTATGGATTTGATATTTTAAAAAATGGTTATAAAAATTTAATTCATAGAACACCTAATATGGATACATTAGTAGGAATTGGTGTATTAAGTAGTTTTTTATATAGTGTATTTAGTATGATAATGATTATAAGAGGTAATTTAGAATATATACACAGTTTATACTTTGAATCTACTGCAATTATTATATACTTTATAAAATTAGGAAGATATTTAGATGGAGCAAGTAAAGATAAAACAAAAGAAGCAATTCAAAAATTAGTAAAAATGACTCCAAATAAAGCTATAATTAAAGTAGATGGAAAAGAGAAAATAGTAACACTAGATGAAATTCATAAAGGAAACATTGTTATCTGCAAGCCAGGAGAAAAAGTAGCAGTTGATGGAGAAATACTAAAAGGTTCAGCACATTTTGATGAGTCATTTATAACAGGAGAAAGTAAGCCATCTAATAAAACAATAGGAGATAAGGTGATAGCTGGAAGTATAAATTATGATGGATATATAGAATATAAGGCAGAAAGAATTGGAAAAGAATCTACAATATCTGAAATTGTAAGATTAGTAGTAGAGGCAAGTAATACAAAAGCACCAATAGCAAAAATTGCCGATACTGTATCAGGATATTTCGTACCAGCTGTTATAATTCTTGCAATTTTAACATTTATTATTTATCTAATATTGGGATATGATTTTTCTGAAAGCTTAATAAGATTTGTTACAATATTAGTAGTTGCTTGCCCATGTAGCTTAGGTTTAGCAACTCCTCTTGCAATAGTTGTATCAGAAGGATTATGCGCAGAAAATGGAATTTTAGTTAAAAAAAGTGAAATACTTGAAAATGCACAAAAAGTTGATACAATAGTATTTGATAAAACAGGTACATTAACTTATGGAAAATTAAAAATTGCAGAAATAAAAAATCATAGTAATCTAGAAGAAAAGAAATTATTACAATTAGTAGGAAGTATAGAAGCTAAATCAACACACCCAATAGGAAAAGCTTTTGAAAATTATTTAGAAGAAAACAACCTAGAAAAATTAGAAGTTCAAGAATTTGAAAATATATCAGGCTATGGAATTACAGGAAAAATAAATAATGAAAAATTTATACTAGGTAATTCTAAAATTTTAAACAAATATAATATTAAAAACGTATACAGCAAAGACGAAGAAGAACTTACTAAAAAAGGAAACAGTATTGTATATGTAGCAAATACAAATAAAATACTTGCAATAATTGGAGTAAATGATATTGTAAGAGAAAATTTAGCAGATGTTATTGAAGATTTAAATAGAAATAAAATAGAAACAATTATGCTAACAGGAGATAATAAAGAAACCGCTGAAAAAATTGCAAAAGAAATAGGTATAACACAAGTTGTTTCAAATGTATTACCATCTGAAAAAGCACAGGTTATAAAGGATTTAAAAAACCAAAACAAATATGTAATGATGTGTGGAGATGGTATAAACGATAGCCCAGCACTAGCTACTGCCGATATTGGTATAAGTATAAATAGTGGGACAGATATAGCAATGGATTCATCAGATGTAATACTAACTAAAAACGATTTAGTAAGTATTTTAAATCTAATAAAAATAAGTAAAAAAACTGTTAGAAACATAAAACAAAATCTATTTTGGGCATTTTTCTATAACATCCTAATGATTCCAATAGCCATGGGCTTATTTGCTAGGTTTGGAATTTCAATAAATCCTATGATTGCAAGTCTTGCAATGATGTTTAGTAGTATAACTGTAATACTTAATGCTTTAAGGCTTAGAAATACTAAATTATATTAATTAAAAATATTAAGAAAATAGCACAACTTTAAAATAGTTGTGCTATTTTTATGTTTAAATAAAAAAATTATATATTTTATTTTTATTCAATAATTTTTCAATCTTCATGTTTTATATTATAAGCGTACTAAAAATTATATTTTGGAGGGAAAGTAATGAAAAAGAAAATTTTAATAATTTTTTTAGTGGTAATTTTAATAGGAGGTTCTTTTGTTTTAGGAAGACAAATTGGACTAAATACTGAGGAGAGTAAAACAAAAACAGTAATAACTGAGGAAGTTGTTTCTGCTCATGATATTAAAAAAACATTAACAAGCTCTGGTCAAGTGTCAGCAAAAGTAACAGAACAATTAGAATTAGACACAAGCAAATATTTTAAAGCAATGTGTGTAGAGGAAGATGACACAGTTTTAGAAGGAGAAAACATATTAGAATATACAAATTGAAATAACAATAGTAGAGCCAATAGCAGATGAAGAGGAAACAAACGAACCTGATGACAATACAAACAAAGATGAGCAAGAAGAAAATTCAAATAAAACAGCAAATTCTACTACTAATTTTCAAACTTAAGTTGCAAGGATAACCAAATTTCTATAAATGGGAAAGAGTTAGATTTATTAGAAATATTATTGCTAAATAAAACACAAATAATGAATAGAGAAACATTGGTCAATAAGATTTGGGGCTATAATAGTGAAGCAGAGTATAATAATGTAGAAGTTTATATTTCTTTTCTAAGGAAAAAAATAAAGCTTTTAAAATCAAATGTAAAAATAAAAGCTATTTAATGTGTCAAAAGAAACAGAAATTATTATTTCAATGTTTGAGAGTATGGCTTATGAAAAAAATGTAAAGATAAATAGCAATATTCAAGAAGATATTATTTTAAATGGACATAAAGAAGATATTGAGCATATTTTATCTACACTAATAGATAATGCAATAAAACATACAGAACCCAAAAAAGATATTTTGATTGAACTTAGTAAAGAAAAAAATGAAATTATTATACAGGTTAAGAATATGGGTGAGCCAATTCCAGAAGCAGAAAGAGAAAAAATATTTGAAAGATTTTACCGTATTGATAAGTCAAGAAATCGTAACGAAAAGAGATATGGATTAGGACTAGCTATTGCAAAAGCAACTGTTTCTAAATATAATGGAAGAATTGAAGTACTTTATAATAATGGCTATACTATTTTTAAAGTTACTATTCCAGCATAATATAATAAAAATAATTAAACTAAAATTTATTTTATGTGATATAATACTTAAATCATATTAATAGTTAAGGAGAAGATGTAAAATGGATAGAAATAGTGCTGTACAATTATTAAAAAAATATAATAAAGAGGAATTTCATATAAGACATGCTATAACAGTAGAAGCGGTGATGAAGTTTTTCGCAAGAAAAAAAGGATATGATGAAGAGTTTTGGGGATTAGCTGGACTTTTGCATGACATTGATTTTGAAAAATATCCAGAGGAGCATTGTAAAAAAGCACCAGAGTTGTTAAAAGAAATAGATGCAAGCGATGAATTAATTCATGCAGTTTGTAGCCATGGATATGGATTATGCTCAGATGTTAAACCGGAACATGAAATGGAAAAGATTTTGTTTGCGACAGATGAGCTTACAGGAATAATATGGGCTGCTGCTAAAATGAGACCTTCTAAAAGCACAAAAGATATGGAACTTTCTAGCTTAAAGAAGAAATTTAAAGACAAGAGATTCGCTGCTGGATGTTCACGCGATGTAATTAGAACAGGAGCTGAGCAATTAGGCTGGGACCTAGACCAATTACTTACCGAAACCCTTGAAGCTATGAAGAACTGCGAAGATGAAATAGAGGATACATTAGAACATAAAAACTACTGATTCATTATCAGTAGTTTTATATCTTTTGCATCTAAAAAGTAGGAAACTTTACAACCATATAAGATTATAGTATAATTTTATACGAATACTAGAATATAAAGGAGTTAAACCATGAATAAAAAAGTAATTTTTTCATTAATATTTGCTCTAATAATATTATCAATTATTGTAGCTACTATACTGTTAAGAGAAAACAATAATGCAGAACCAATATCAAAATACAATAATCCAATAGTTCCAGAAGGTTTTCATAAAGTTGATACAGAAAATGCAAAATGGACAGAGAATAATGGAGAAATTGTTGATTGGAATAAAGGATTAGTAATCGAGGATGAATTAGGCAATCAATTTGTTTGGGTACCAATGGATTTAGCAAACATACATTATGATGAGGAAAAGATAAAATATAAATATGTATATGACATTAAAAATTTAGATAAAACAATAGAAGAAGAAAATCAAATATTAAAATATGGTGGCTTTTATGTTGCCAGATATGAAGCAGGGGTACCAAATGAATTACAAGATACCTTGAATAATATTGATGAAGATACAAATAATATTTCGGGAATTCCAGTGAGTAAAGCTGGAATTAGACCATGGAATTATATAAGCTATTCTAATGCACTAAAAAATGCACAAAACATGTACAAAGATAGTACCAGTGTTAAGAGTGGACTGCTTACAGAAAGGCAAGTTCAAGCGATTGGGTATTGGATAAGTCAAGCAGGATATGATGTTGAAAATGCAAAAGAATGGGGAAATTATTCAAATGTGAATTTTAGTTTTACAGGATTATACTCAGAAGATCATGGAAAAACATATCAATATGGAGAAAATAAAGATAAAAAAATATATAACATGATACTAGGAACAGGAATTACAGAAAGAAATATGGCAAATAATATATATGATTTTGTGGGAAATTTACAAGAGTATATATTTTCAAATAATTATGATGCATTTGGTGGGTATTATGATAATGTAAGCTTTTATACATATGGTGCGTTGCTTACATCTCTTACACCGAACAATCAAACTGGATTTAGAGTAGTGTTATACATAGAGTAAAACATTACTCTATTTTTATCGCTATAATTTAAAAATTCTACCTTTACAAAACCAAAAAAAATGTATATAATAGCTGTACAAATTAAAGTTTAGTTAGGAGAAAAAATGAACGATATTGAAACAAAAGAATATTATGATTTTGTTCTAAATCATAGTAGAACTCATTTTATGCAATCTAGCGAGTGGGCTAAAATTAAAGGCAATTGGAAGAATGAAGTTATTGTTGCAAGAGATAAAGATGGCAAAATTGTTGGTAGTATGAGCATTCTAATTCAGAAGATTCCTGTTATTAATTCTAGTATGCTTTATTGCCCAAGGGGACCTGTGTGCGATATTAGTAATGGCAAAGTTTTTGGGGAGCTTATGAATAAGCTTAAAGAACTTGCTAAAAGAGAAAAGGCTTTTATTTTTAGAATGGATCCGGCAGTTCCTAATTCTGATGAGAATTTTAGAAAAATGGCTGAGAATAATGGAATTAGTCTTAAAAGCAATATTAATCATGATATTAATAAGGTTATTCAGCCTAAATATGAAATGGAACTATCTATTAAAGACAAAACAGAGGACGAGCTGCTGGCTTCTTTTAGTCAGAAAACAAGGTATAACATACGTTTGGCTGCTAAAAAAGGTGTAACTATTGAAGAAGGAACAATTGATGATATTGATGAGTTTTTTTCTATATTAACAGAGACTAGTCAAAGAGATCAGTTTACTATTAGAAATGTATCATATTATAAAAAAGTATATGATATAATGAAAGAAAGAGACCATGTTAAATTATATTTTGCGAAATATAATGATAAAAGAATTGCTACTACTTTGGAAGTTATCTATGGAAATAAAGCATGGTATTTATATGGAGGCTCTTTAAGAGAACATAGTAATGTAATGCCTAATTATTTACTTCAATGGACTATGATTAAAGAAGCTATGAAAAGAGGATGCGAGTATTATAATTTCGGAGGAGTTTCTGGATATATAGATGAGCACGCATCTGGTTATGGTGTGTTTAGGTTTAAAAAAGGTTTTAATCCTGAATTTATCGAATATGTCGATGAACTTTATATTATATTTAAACCATTAACTAATACTTTATTTAATATTGCAAATAAATTAAGAAGATTATTAAGACGAAAAAAATAATATAGAATCGAGATAATTATGGGTATAGGTAAACATAAATTTAAAAAAGAAACATTTGTGCAAAGTATACTTGTATTGATGTTATCACAAGTAATGATAAAATTACTGGGCTTAGCCTATAAATTATATTTGACTAATAAAGAAGGATTTGGAGATACTGGTAATGCAATTTATAACAGTGGTTATCAGATTTATGCTTTATTACTTGCAATATCATCAATAGGGGTACCAAATGCTATTGCTAAAATAGTTTCCGAAAGATTAGCTAAGCGGAGACAAAAAAGGTGTTAGAAGAGTATTTCGTATTTCATTTGTATTTTTTGCATTTGTAGGCTTAGTAGGAAGCTTAATACTTTTCTGTGGAGCTCATTACATATCTAATGTGTTATTACAGATTCCAGAGGCAGAATTAACATTAGTTGCACTTTCACCATCAGTATTTTTTGTTTCAATAGCATCTGTTATAAGAGGATATTTTAATGGACACCAAATTATGTCTACAACAGCTAATTCTCAAACATTAGAACAAGTTGCAAAAACGCTTCTTACTATTATAGTAGTTGAAATAGTTGCAATAGCATCTCAAAGTGATGTTGTATTAATGGCAGCAGGAGCAAATTTAGCAACAACATTATCTGTATTTTTAAGCTTTGCATATTTGTATAGATATTATAAATTTAAAAAACAAAATTTAGTTATAGAAATGCCAGAAGTGTGCCAAGGACCAACATATGCTAAAAAGAGTACAAAGGAAATTTTAAAATCAATTATAAAAATTTCTGTACCAATGTCAATAAGTTCATTGGTATCATCTATAAATAAAAATATAGACTCAATTACAGTTGTAAGAGGACTTAAAACATTTATGTCAGATGAAATGGCAAAATTTCAATTTGGTATATATACTGGAAAAGTAGATACATTGGTAGGTTTGCCACTTTCGTTTAATATTGCATTTGCAACTGTACTTGTACCATCTATTTCAAAATTACTTGCACAAAATTTAAAAAAGGATGCAGCAAAAATTATTAAATTTTCTTTGCTGGCAACAATTTTAATAGGCTTACCATGTACTTTTGGAATGATAGTATTTGCTGAGCAAATTTTAGGACTTTTATTCCCAAATGCATCAGAGGGTACTGTTCTTTTACAAATTACAAGTTTAACAATAATTTTTATGATGATGGCTCAAACTATAAATGGAGTATTACAAGGAATTGGAAAGTACAGAGTTCCAGCAACAGCACTTGCTTGTGGTGTTTTTGTAAAACTTATATTAAATTTAATTTTAATACCAATACCAGCTATTGGAATAAATGGTGTTGCAATAGCATCTATTGTATGCCACATAATTTCATTTAGCATAGGATTTATGGTATTAAAGCGTACAATAAATATAAAATTCTCAGTTAGAAAATTTGTTATTAAACCAATACTTGCAACTCTTGTTATGTGTGTAACTTCTTATGTTCTATATGTATTATTAGCAATGATTATTCCATGGAAAATAGCAGCAATAATTGCAATTGGCTTTGCCGTGGTAATTTATGCATTAGCTGTATTTGGTCTTGGAATACTAAACAAAGAAGAAATACATAGACTTCCAAAAGGTAAATTTATTTATAAAATGTTAGTTAAAATGAAAATATATAAAGAAGATTAAAATCGTGTAAAAAAGAAAATCACATTGTGTTTTAAATGCAATGTGATTTTCTTTTTGCATATTTTTTGTACAAGAACATATATTTAGTATATATAAAAATTACAAAGGAGGTTATTTTATGTGGCATTCATGCACAATAGAAGAAACTATAAGAAACCTAAGAACAAATATACATAGAGGATTAAGTAAAGATGAAGCAAATAGTAGATTAGCAAAATACCGGAGCAAATGAATTAAAAGAAAAGAAGAAGGAAAGTCTATTTCTTAGGTTTATAAAGCAATTCAATGATTTTATGATTATAATTTTAATTATAGCATCAATTATATCAGCTGTAGTTTCTAATGTTCAAGGAGAACATGATTATATAGACTCTATTATAATAATTGCAATAGTCGTTTTAAATGCAATTATGGGGTTAATCCAAGAATCGAAAGCAGAAAAATCGATAGAAGCATTAAAGAAAATGACAGCACCTATGGCAAAAGTTAAAAGGAACGGAAAAATAGAAGAAGTGCCTGCACAAGAAGTTGTGCCAGGAGATATTGTAATTTTAGAAGCAGGTAATTATGTTCCCGCCGATTGTAGATTAATTTCGGCATTTAATTTAAAAGTAGAAGAATCATCATTAACAGGTGAAACTGAACCAGTATTAAAAAATGCAGATGCAACTTTTAAAGGAAACATTCCAGTAGGAGACAGACTTAATATGGCATTTTCTTCAACAACAATAGTTAATGGACATGCAGAAGCAATTGTTGTTGAAACAGGGATGAATACAATGCTTGGAAAAATTGCACACATGATTTCTAATAACGAAACACCTCAAACACCTATACAGAAAAAATTAGCTGATGTAGGAAAAACATTAGGAATAGGTTGTTTAATAATTTGTGCAATTGTTTTTGTAATAGGACTTGCTAAAAAGATTGAACCAATACAAATGTTTATGACCTCAGTAGGATTAGCTGTTGCAGCAATTCCAGAGGGATTACCAGCAATTGTAACAATAATGTTGTCTATTGGTGTTACTGCCATGTCTAAAAAGAATGCAATTATAAGAAAATTACCAGCAGTTGAAACTCTTGGAAGCAGTAGTGTTATTTGTTCAGATAAAACAGGTACATTAACACAAAACAAAATGAAGGTTGTTGAAATACAAGATATAAATGGAATAGCCGCAAAAGCTTCAAAAGAATTTATATTAGCATTAGGTTCAATGTGTACAGATTGCAATATAAATGGAAATTCAGCATATGGAGAACCAACAGAAGTAGCAATTGTAAATTGTGGAATTGAAAATGGCCAAAATAAAGAAAAATTATATGAAGAAATGGAAAGAATAGGTGAAATACCATTTGATTCAGAAAGAAAAATGATGACAACTATACATAAAATAGGAAATAAATTCAGAGTTATAACAAAAGGAGCCCCAGATATATTATTAAATAGATGTAGTAATTTTTATTCTAATGGTAGAATCACACCTATTAATGATTCTATTATTAGAATGATAGAAAGTGCAAACCGAAATATGGCAGACAAAGCACTAAGAGTTATTGCAGTAAGTTATGCGGATTTAGACTATATGCCATCAAATATCAGTTCAGAGACAATCGAGAAGCAGTTAGTATTTGTTCGGATTAATAGGAATGATAGATCCTCCACGTGAAGGTGTTAAAGAAGCAGTTCTAACGTGTAAAAAAGCAGGAATTAAGACTGTTATGATAACAGGAGACCATATTGCGACTGCAAAAGCTATTGCTAGAGAATTAGGGATTTTAGGACCAAAGGATATTGCAATAACTGGGCAAGAGTTAGATAAATTATCAGATAAAGAATTTGAAAAAAATATAATGAAATATAGTGTTTTTGCACGTGTATCTCCTGAACATAAAGTAAAAATAGTTAAAACATTCCAAAAAACAGGAGCAGTAGTTGCAATGACAGGTGATGGAGTTAACGATGCTCCTGCATTAAAAAATGCAGATATAGGAATTGCTATGGGCAAAACAGGTACAGATGTTGCTAAAAATGCAGCAGATATGATTTTGACAGATGATAATTTTGTAACAATAGTTGAAGCTGTAAAACAAGGCAGAAATATTTTTGAAAATATGAAAAAAGCTATTCATTTTTTAATTGCTACTAATATTGGAGAAATTGTTGCAATTTTTATGGGATTAGTATTAGGTTTTGAAGCCCCATTACTTGCAATTCATTTGTTATGGATAAATTTAGTAACAGATTCATTCCCAGCAATTGCTCTTGGGTTAGAACCAGAAGACAAAAATATTATGAATAGAAAACCACAGGATTCTAAAAAAGGAATTTTTGCAGATGGATTGTGGGGGAAAATATTTATAGAGGGTGCAATGATAGGAATGTTAACATTAATTGCATTTAGCATAGGTAATAGCTTATATAGCCTAGAAGTTGGAAGAACAATGGCTTTTGTTACACTTGGAATGTCAGAGTTAGTACATAGTTTTAATATAAGGAGTGATGAATCTATATTTAAAGTTGGAATATTTAAAAATAAATTCTTAGTTGGTAGCTTTATATTAGGTATCATGTTACAACTTATTGTAGTTGTAGTACCACCAATAGCAGAAATATTTAAACTAACTTCATTAACTTCTACTCAGTGGCTATATACAATAGCAATTTCTTTTGCACCTATTGTGATAATGGAGTTGCAGAAAAAGGTTAATGAAATTAAGTTTGGTAAGGTTGTATATGATTATAAAGAAAAAAGAAGTTTTTAGAGTCTTTTCATTTTAATTTGTTTATGATATAAATACTAATAATTTTAATGAAAAAAGTAAATGTTAAGTTTAAGTGACAAAGTTCCATTTAGAAATGGTAGAAATAATAGCGTCAATTTATTAGAATAAAAGTAATAAAATTGTTATTTTAAGGAGGAGTTAAAATGAAGTTTAATGAAAAACTTATAAAAATGAGAAAAGAGAAAGGATTATCACAAGAAGCTTTAGGAGAAAAATTGGATGTGGCAAGACAAACTATTTCTAAATGGGAATTAGGAGAGACTACTCCTGAAATGGATAAACTAGTTAAATTAAGTGAATTGTTTGAAATTAGTTTAGATGAGTTGATTAAGGATGATAGTGAAATAAGTGTTGCAGAAGATACAAATAATAATTTAAATAATACAAATTCTCAGAAACTAGCAGGTATTGTAATAATTATATTAAAAGTTATTGGAGTTTTGATTGTTATAGGTATTGTGCTTGCCATAATTGGTGCAATATGTTTTGGAACAATGACTTCTGTGGAACGAGTAGAAGATAATTCTGTTTTATTTATAGAAGAATAAATTGGTATAAAAAGTGTAGACAAATTTGATGAGTTGTTTGTATAGAGGGTTAACCTGTAATTAATAAAAATAAGAAGAATGATTATATAAAATATAAGACATATAGATTTAGATTTGGACTAAATCTATATGTCTTTTTATTTTGTATTTGGAATCAGGTAGAGATGTATTACTTATTTTTTTCACTACAAAATATGGCAAAAAAATATATAATATGATAAAATATGAGCAAATATGCACAGGCAATGAGGTGACTTTTTTGGCACGTTATAAAAAAGATATGAAAAAAATATATTTTCGAAGAAGAGCGTTGTTTTTAATAATTTTATTTTTATTTGTATTTATAATTATTAAAACAGTTTCTTTTATTATTGATTTGATAGGAACGAATACACAAGAAGTATCTAGTTATAATAATATAAATAAAGAAAGTAATGTTGTCACTTCTAATGAACTGAAAAATAATATATCAAATACGATAGATACAAATGAAAACAATCCAAAAGTTCTAGATGATTGGAGAATTAGATTGGCTAATTCAGATAACATATTGCCAGATGACTTTTCAGTAGAACTTTCAGACATTGATGAAATTAGACAGTTCGATGCAAGAGCAATAGATGAGCTTAATGATATGGTTAACGACATGAGAAAAGAAGGAATTTCTAATATTTGGGTGCAATCTGCTTATAGGAGTGTGGCTAAACAAAAGGAGTTATATAATAATAGTATAACAAAGTATTTAAAACAACGGTAAGTCAAGAGAAAAAGCTGAGGAATTAACATTAGAATATATTAATAAACCTGGTGCTAGTGACCATAATTTAGGACTTGCGGTTGATTTTAATAATGTTGATAATGATTTTGAGGATTCTAAGGCATTTAAATGGCTTTCTAAAAATGCAGAAAATTATGGATTTGTTTTAAGATATCCAAAAGATAAAGTAGATATAACTGGAATTGCATATGAATCATGGCATTGGAGATATGTAGGAACTGAACATGCTAAAAAAATGAATGAACTAGGTATGTGTTTGGAAGAATATGTAGAGTATTTAACTAAAACTCAGGTTTAGTTAAATATAGAAATGGGGAAAGGTTTATGGAAAAAATAAAAGATAAATTTATACCAATTTTAACTATTTTGGTTATAATGCTAATATCTATTTCTTTATATTGTATTTTTAAGTTTACTTTAAATAATAAAAAAGAGTCAAAATTAGAAAACGGGATAACAGCTGTTTTTTCAATTAATGATTAATCTTATTTGTAAAAAAGGAGTAAAGAATGAAGGAGAAAAAAGCATTAGTATTATGTGGTGGAGGCGCAAGAGGAGGATACCATATAGGTGTATGGAAAGCTTTAAAAGAAATAGATTATAAACCAAATATAATAACAGGAACATCAGTGGGTGCTTTAAATGGAGCATTGCTTGCTTTAAAGGAAGATAAATTAGCACAAGAAATATGGGAAAATATGACTATGGATACTGTGTTTGAAAAGAAAAGCACAAGAGATATAAATACAATTAGTTCTGCAACTGAGTTTTTATTAGAAATTGGAAAAATTGGAGGTATAGATCCCAAACCATTAAAAGAACTCGTAAATAAATTGGCTGATGAGAAAAAATTTAGAGCATCAGACATAGAATTTGGGTTAGTTTTAACAGCTATAAGACCAATGAGAAAAGTTGAAAAATTTGTAGATGAAATGGAAGAGGGAAAAGTTGCAGACTATATACTTGCAAGCTCAGCATGTTTTCCTATAATGCAAATGTACGAGATAAATGGAACTCGCTATGTAGATGGAGGATATACAGATAATACTCCATACGAAACTGCACTAAAAAGAGGAGCAACAGAGCTAGTTATTGTAGACATGCCAGGTATTTTTAAGCTAAAAAAACAGGAAAATATAAATGCCAAGATTAATTATGTGTTTCCAAAACATGATTTAGGTAATTTTATTATATTCAATAAAGAAGTTGCAAATAAAGATATAAGACTAGGTTATTTAGATACTATGAAGGTATTTAATAAATTAGAAGGTACATACTATTCTTTTCATAACAATTCAAATATAGAAGCCTGTAAATATAATAAAAATATAAAAAAAGTATATAAAAAAATATTTACAGGATTACCAACTATTGGGACATTAGAAAGATTAGCAACAAATAAGGTTGTAAACTATATAAAAAAATACAATGATGATATTTTTTCTAATATGTCAGATGTTTTAAAATTATTAGAAATAACAGCACAAAGTTATGAAATAGATTATTTAAAAATATACAATTTTGAAAAACTTTCAAAATTGGTTTTAGAAAAATATAAAGAATCTATAAAAACAGAAGCATATAAAAGAATTTTATCAATCTCTAAAATTCTAGAAACAGTAGATAGCTTAGAAGAAGCGAGTAAATTAATTAGGCAATATGATATAAAAAATATTATAGCTTATTTGGTATTTTTATTAAGATTACCACAAATAACACAATTACAGAAAAATCAAATTTTAGTAGTGTCTATGATTAAACCAAGCTTATTATGCAGTGCAGTTTTTATTGCAGGATTAATAGACGAAGAATAAAATTAAAGGCGTAATTTGAGATAATTACGCCTTTTTTATTATATTTTAAATATCTTTTTGCTTATTAAATTTAAAAGTATGAAATTAATTGTAGCAACAATAAATATTATTATAATTTCATTAACCACCATATTTAGTGGAACAATAGAGAACCACCATTTAAATACTGTTAAGCAGAATACAAATAGTAACAACATAATAATACTTAAAGTTAATCTAAATTTAGAAAATGGCAATTTTTTATTTTCACTTTTTCTAGCTTTTGCAAGTGTAAATAAGAATAATATTCCAACGAATCCTGTTGATATAACACATAGGCTAGAATATATTTCCTCTGCTACAATTCCATATTTGTTTAATATAGTTAATATAATAATATTAATGATTGATGTTAAAGCAGTAGGTATTGCCTTGCTAATTACATTGCGCAAGAAATTTCCTCTAATTCTATCTTTATTTGGCTCAAGCGCTAGTAAGAATGAAGGTATACCAATTGTAACCATACTAATTAAGCTTAGCTGTATTGGAATAAATGGGTAGGCTTCTCCAATAAATAAAAACAATATTGCTAATACACTAGAATAAATAGTCTTAATTAAAAATAATGAGGCAGAACGTTCTATATTGTTTATTGTTCTTCTTCCTTCTGCAACTACCTTAGGCATAGAAGCAAAGTTCGAATCTAATAAAACTAATTGTGAGACATTTTTTGTAGCATCACTGCCACTTGCCATTGCAATACTACAATCCGCAGTTTTTAATGCTAGAACATCGTTTACACCATCACCAGTCATTGCAACTGTTTTGCCTTTTTCTTGTAATGCGGTAACAAGTGCTTTTTTCTGCATTGGTGTTACACGACCAAATATTGTATACTTAATTGCCGCTTCTTTAATTTCTTCATCGCTTTTTAAAGTCCCCATGTCTATATATTTATCATAATTTTTTACACCAACTTGTTTTGCAATTTTTGAAACAGTAATTGGGTTATCTCCTGAAATTATTTTAATATCAACACCTTGCTCAGCAAAATATTCCAAAGTTTTACTTGCTTCTTTCCTTATTTTATCTGATATTAAAACAAATCCCAGTAATTGTATGTTATTTGGCAAGTCTTTATTATTAAAATTATTATCAGAGTGGGCAAGAGCAATTACTCTATAATTTTCAGAATAATCTGCAACTTGTTTTGATACATCATTAAACCCGCTCCTTTAAAACAAATTCAGGAGCTCCCATTATATATGAACCTTGTTTTTCAAAATAAATACCAGACCATTTTGTTTTAGATGAAAATGGTATTATATTAATTGGAGTAAATTCGTTGGTAAGTGTACATTTATAGTCTCGTATAGCAGAAATTGTTGAGTTTGTGTCAGTAGAATATTTACCTATATTTGCTAAAATATTTATTATATTGTTTTTATCAGTATTAATTGGAACAATATCCTTAACTTCCATAGAGCCTTCTGTTAAGGTTCCTGTTTTGTCTAAGCAAAGGGTATCTACTCTTGCAAGTGTTTCTATACAATATAATTCTTGTACCAAAACTTTACTTTTAGCAAGCCTAATAACACTAACTGCAAGTACTGTACTCGTAAGTAAAACTAATCCTTCTGGAATCATACCAATCACAGCTGCAACGCTTTTTACTACTGCTATTTGAATATCGTTATTACTTAATTTTAGTTGATTAAAGAATAGTAGTAATCCAATAGGTACAATTGCAAAAGATAAGAATTTTATTATCTTATTTAAAGATATCATTATTTCAGATTTTACTTTTTTAACATATTTAGCACCACTAGAAATTTGTGCTGTATAATTTTGCTCTCCAATATGTTCAACTTTGGCGGTACATTTTCCGCTTACAATAAAGCTACCAGATAAAAGCATGTCACCAGGCTTTTTGAAAATAGTGTCAGATTCGCCTGTTATAAAAGATTCGTCTACTTCTACTTCACCATCTTGAATAATACTGTCTGTTGCAACTTGATTTCCGGTGTTAAATACTAATATATCGTCAAGTACTATGTTATTTATTGAAATATTTTCATTTTTTCCATTACGAATTACGTTTGCTTTTGATGATGCCATAACAGATAGTTTATCTATTATTTTTTTAGAATGAATTTCCTGATATGTACTTATTGCAGTGTTTAGTATTACTACAAACATAAATAGCATGTTTTTGTATGAGCCTACTGCAAATATTGCTAGTGCTAAGAATAAATTTAAAAAATTGAACAAAGTAAAAAAGTTGCCGGCTAATATTTGTTTTATGCTTTTGGTTGGTACAGAAGTGTCATAGTTTACCAGATTGTCTTTTATTCTTTCCTCAACTTGTGTGCTATTTAAACCGTTTTCTATACTTGGATTATATCTATTTATTGTTTTGTTTTCCAATTTTAATATCACCTCTAAATTTCATAAAATATATTCTAACATAAATATAATAAAAAATCTATTTAGATTTTATTAATATTTCATTGGGGACGTTTCCCAATGGGGTATTTTACCCCACTGGGGACAGATCTATAATTGAAAAATGTAGACAAAGATATTTATTTTGTATATAATAATAATAAAAAGAACGAAAGAGAGTGATTTAAATGACTGAAAGTGGCTTGGGAGTACACACACACACACACAGGTAATTTATTAATAAAAATAAGAACAAAGGAAGGATTAAAGAAAAATGAAAGAACTATTTTTAGAAAAAATAAAAAACAAAAAACGGAATAACATTAATAGCGTTAATAATAACAATAATCGTGCTATTAATACTAGCAGGAGTAGCGTTAGCTACTTTAACAGGACAAGGAAGTATAATAGAAAATGCAGAAAATGCAGTAGGAAAATATAATAATAGCATTATTGCTGAACAAGAGATTTTAAATTTAATAAATAGTTATTTTGAAAATACACCTAAAAAGAAATAGTACCAAATGAAGAAGGTGATGTGACATATGAAATAAGAGAGGAAGAGATAGGTTCTAATGGAGATAATGATGATGCAAATTTATTTTATATTGGTATAACACTCCTAAATATTACAGAAGAATGGCGTGAAGGCAACATTAAAATTTTGGGCAAGGATAGTTTTGACGAAATTATAAATGGAGATATACTAAAAACATATCCTTCAAAGGATTGTAAATTTTACAATTAAAAATATCAAATTTATGAATAATCTCTTAAGTCTTACGAATTTTGTCGAAATATAGTGACTAAATAGTATATTTTGTGTTATACTTAAATACAGAACATAAATTTTATTAAAAATAAGATTGAAAGTTTTGTATTAGAGGTGTAATTTTATATGGAAGCGAAAAAGCCTTTTATGATTTTTGGACTTAGTATTTGGCGAATTATAACTTATTTTATTATATATAGTGTTATTGGATATATTATAGAGACTTTATTCGGCTTACTTACAATGGGAATTTGGGAAAGTAGACAGAGTTTTCTTTATGGACCTTTTTGTGGTATTTATGGAATTGGAGCTACTTTAATGATTGTTGGAATGCAGAAGGTTCCAAAGTCATATAATTGGCTATTTGTAGGAGGATTTGTTTTAGGTAGTGTTACTGAGTATTTAATCAGTTTGCTAAGTGAAAAATTTGCTGGAATTACTTGGTGGGATTATTCTTATATGCCACTTAATATCAATGGTAGAGTTTGTCTATTGTATTCAATTTTTTGGGGATTACTTGCTATTTATTTAATGGGATATTTTAATCCAAGATTAGATAATTGTATTGATTGGGTTAAGAGTAAGATTCCTGTTAAGTTTTTAAAAGGAGCTGTTCTTAGTTTGTTTATATTTATAGTTGTAGAGTTTATTGCTACTGCAATTGCTATTCAGGTGTTTTTAATTAGAGTAGAGGTAACTCATAATTTGGATGTACCAGATAAACAACAAGTATCAGAGCTTTATGATCGAATTTACGGTAATGAAAATTTGGCTAATTTTATTTATAAATTTTGGGGTGATGAAAAAATGGTTAGAACTTTCCCAAATTTAAAAATTGAAGATGCACAAGGTAAAACTATTGTTATTAATCAATTATTACCACATATAAAACCATATTATATGAAATTTGATAGAGATAATTAAAAGTATACATATTTGTATACTTTTTTTTATATGTAATGATATAATTATAATGAAATAGGGGGGATTTTAATGTATTTAACCAAAAACTTTTTTTCTAAAATAGGAGTTAATATAAGAAAGTTAATAAAAAGATTTCCTATTACTCTTTTAGCAATAATTCTAACAACTTTAATATATACGTTCTTAGTGGATACGTCTTTTTTAGGAAGAACCATAATATATGAAATAACTGAATTTGGCGGATTATTTGCAATTGGAACTTTTTGTATTGAAATATGTACTAATTCAAAAATTAAAAAGTTTTTATATTCAGGAGTTATAGGTATTATTAGTTTTATACTTGTAGGTATTTATAATTATACTCCAATTGAAATTAATACAAATATTATTGTATTAAAAGAAATCATAGTAAGAGTAATTATTTGTTATGTTATTTCCTTACTTGCTCTTTCTATATATAAATTAGTAAAGCAGTCTGAGGAAAATTTTGAAAGTTTTTTAACACATATTTTTTCTAATTTGTTTGTCACAGGAATTATATATGCTGTTTTGGCAATCGGATTTTTATTAATTAGTGTTATATTTGTTTTTTTAATATTAAATGGAAGTTCTGCAAGTATTATATTTAAAATTCAGGTACTATTATTCGGGCTTTATTATATACCTAGTTTAATTTACTCTTTTACAAATATTAATGGTAAAGATATTACTAAGTTTATAAAAAATTTAGTAATATACGTATTGCTTCCACTTGTATCAATTGCAATTGCTATTATCTATATGTATATTGTAAAAATTATAATAGAAGGAAACATGCCGGAAAACTTTATTTATAGAATAATTTCAAGTATATTTGTTGTTGCTGCACCTGTTTGGATTATGTCTAGTTATTTTTGCAAAGAGAGTAAGTTTGCAAATATACTAAGTAATGCATTACCATATTTGTTTATTCCTTTAATTTTACTTGAAGCATACTCAATGTATTTAAGAATAGCTGATTATGGAATTACTCCACTTAGATATTTAAGTATTCTTTTTGCAGTATTTCAATTAATACTTATTATTCTATGTGTATATAAAAATAAAAAGTATTTAAATCATATATTTATTTATGCAATTGCATTTATATTAATTGCAACTATTTCACCTGTTAATATGCAATTAATATCTAATTTAAGTCAGAAAAGTATTATAGAAAAATATGTAAAAAATGAAGATGAGCTTAATTCCTTAGATATAGAAACTAAAATTAGAGTTATTGAAGCATATAATTATTTAAAAGATGTGGCAGAAGCAGATAAATATATTCCTGAGTTTATGAAAAATATTGAGGATACAGATAATAATTTTTCAAATATACAAGAAGAGATGAATACAAATAGAATTATTATGTGGAATAATGAAAAAAATAGTATAGATATTTCTGGATTTACTAAATTAATTCCATATTCAATTAGTGAAAAATTTGGAAGCGGAAATAATAGTAATGTAAATGAAATAATTATGCAATATATTCAAAATGTATTAGAACAAGAAGAAGGCAATGAAATTAAATTTATAAATAATAATAATTTTATAATAATTAATGAAAACGAAAAAATTGCAATTACAAATTTTTACTTAATGTATGATTCAGAACATGAAGAGGCAAATTTTATATCAATTCAAGGCTATTTATTAAGTAAATAAGAATTACTTGACTTAAACAAACAAAAGTTCTATAATTAAAATGGTGAGTTTATATGGTAAGACAAATATTGCATATTGATGCTAATAATGCGTTTTTAAGTTGGACAGCTCTGGATATGCTAAAAAATGGATATGAATTAGATATTAGAACAATACCTGCAATTATAGGTGGAGATGAATCTAGGCGTGCTGGGATTGTTTTGGCTAAGAGCAGTATAGCAAAAGAGTTTGGAATCTATACAGGAGAGACTATTTATAGTGCAAGAAAAAAATGCCCGCAAATTAAAATATTTCCAACTAATTTTAGTATATATATGCATTATTCTAATAAATTGTATAATTTACTTTCAGAGTATACAGATATTATAGAACGTTTTAGTATAGATGAATGTTTTTTAGACATGACAAATTATTTGCAAAATGAAACTTTATTAGAAAAGGCTAATAAAATTAGTAAAAGAGTAAAGCAAGAACTTGGATTTACTGTAAATGTTGGAGTTGCTCATAATAAGCTTTTAGCCAAAATGGCTTCTGATTTCGAAAAACCTGATAAGGTACATACATTATTTGAAGAAGAGATACCTTCTAAGTTATGGCCTTTGCCAGTTGGAGAGCTATTTATGATTGGCAAAAAAAGTGCCATAAAACTTAATAATATGCAAATAAGAACAATAGGAGATTTAGCTAAAACAGATATAAATATATTGATTAAACGTTTTGGAAAACATGGTAAACTAATGTGGGAATATGCAAACGGCATTGATAATTCAGAAGTAGAGTATAAGATCGAAAAACCAAAAGGGGTAGGTAATTCTGTTACTTTGCCAATGGATATTTCAAATATTAATAAGATACAAGAAATTATTTTAAGTTTAGTTGAGCATGTGACATATAGATTAAGAAGATATGATTTAGTTGCTAATGTTGTAAATGTTCAACTTAGGACAAAAGATTTTAAGAATTTTTCTCATCAGGGAAAACTTGATGTTGCTACTTCGAGCACTAAAATTATTTATAAAAAAGCAAAAGAATTGTTAGAAGAAATGTATAAGGGAGAAGCGGTAAGACTTGTTGGTGTAAGACTAGATAATTTAGAGACTAAAGAAGAAATGCAAATGAATTTATTTTCTAATGAAAGTATTGAAAAACAAGATAAACTAGACAAAGTTTTAGACACTCTAAAAAAGAAATATGGATACGAAAGTATTAGTAGGGCAGGAAAAATGAATGTTGATGATATTGTAAAATTTAAAAAATATTAAACATAATTAAAGAGGAAAACATAAGTTTTCCTCTTTTTAATCAAGATTTTAATTTACGGCTGAGTGCTTCTGCACTGATTTTCCATAAGCGATTTGCTTGCGTTAATGGTGCATCAGGCTTTGGTTCAGCGTGTTCCCAGCTGATTTTGCAGTAAAATTGACCTTTTTTCTTAGCAGGATATTGCTTTTCAATAAAAAGACCATTTTTCTGCCATTCTTGTATGGTTTTACTCCATACGTTTAAATAGCAATAAAATTTGCCGTATTCAGCGGCATACTCCAACCGTTCGTCCATAGTGCATCTGCCCATTGTCATAGTGTAGGACCTCCTTGATGTAAATAATTAGCAATAATTTGCATAACATTATTATATCACAAAAAAGAATAGTTGTAAACATAATGTAAATAATAAATAGCGTAGACGAAATAGAAGGAGAACATTATGCATGTAATTATAGAGATTATAAAATTAGTAGTTTTAACACTAACTATTGTTACTATATCAAAATATGTATTAGTTGTTTATCTAAGAAAATTTGCAGAAACTTTAAATTTAAAGCCAAGAACAATAGGAAATATTGCTGGTTTTGCAACATCTACACCTGAGCTGTTAACAGTTTCTTTTTCGGCCGCAACTGGTCTTATTTCAACTGGAATATATAATATTTTAATGTCGAATATAGTTAGTTTAATATTATATAGCTTATCTATTTTTATAAATAAAAATGCAAGATTGTTAAAAAATAAGGCAATTATTATAGATATAGTATTAGCAATTATTGCTATTATAATTCCTATTTTTCTTATAATAATAGATGTTAAAGTAAGCATTATACTGGTGCCTATTTTTATAGTTTTATATTTATTATTTTATTATATAGATTCTAACGCACACAAATTATTCTTAAAGAAGCAATATGATGAGATATACAAAAAAATCTTAAAAGAGACTAAATTTATGAAAGGCAAAAAAAAGAAAACCATTACTTATTCTTTAATATTATTAGTCGCAGTAATTTGTTTGTTTTTTGTGGGGAATGTGCTTGGTGATGTACTAGAAAATTTATGTATTAAGTTTGGTGTGCCTGAAATTGTTTTAGGAGCATTACTTGGAATTGCAACAAGCATTCCGGAATTAATTACTTTCTTTGAGGCTCAAAGGTATCATAAAAAGGGGAAAAATACAGAACTTGGTGTTATAGAAGCAACTAATAATTTGTTATCTGCTAACTTAACATGCTTGTTTATTGTACAGAGTGTTGGAATCATAATATATAGTATTTTCAGGTAGTAGGTAGAGGAGGACTTTTCTAAATGGAGTAAATGTCCTCATTAGATATTATATTTGCAAGATTTGTAAATAATAGAAAAATATGATATAATTAATTATTATAATATTTTGCATAAGCCGATTTTGGCAACTTTTAAGGAGGGACAGTTATGGATAATCGGTACAAGATGCATGTAATTAATGCAAACATTGGAAAACTTATTTTAACTTTAAGCGGAACAGAAGGAAAGTTTATCCCTAGGGAAATTAATATTTTTCCAGTAAATAATTTATTAAATCTTCCTAATGTTTCGGCAGGTAAGTGTGCGAAAAAATTGTCTGTTTATACAGATGCTAGTGGAAATCAGGCAGTAGTTCCGCCAGGCTGGACAGTTTCTAAATTAGAAACTGAAAATACTATTTGGGGTAAAAATTTAGGGCTGGTTATTTATCGAATTCCAGCTAAATACGCAAAAAACATTGATTGGAATAACTTAGAAGAAATTCAATCACAGTTTGATCAATTTGTGTATGTACCAATTAATTTGCTTGATGCAAAATGTACTCAGAATGGTATTTCATTTGACGAAAAGTTTGGCAGAATTAATTACCGAGAAGATGCGTTTAGTGGAAGGGATTATCATGAATTACCAGATGCAGAACTTGTTTTACAAGTAGAAAGCATAAAGAAATATGGTGGTTTTTATATTTCGCGCTATAATGTGTCTAATCGAAATGGTAAGCCTAGGTCTGTTAAAGGCGCTATTCCATGGGTAAATATTGATTTTAACACAGCGAAGTTAAAAGCTAGTAAATTCAGAAACAATGCAACTACGAAAAGTCATTTGGTTTTTGGCTCTGAATATGATTCTGTGCTTTCATGGATTGAAAAAGTAGAAAGTAAAACGCTTGAGGAAATTAGAGATGATTCTACCACATGGGGGAATTATGGAATTTCTCGTGGAAAAACTTCTAAAAACAATCCTACTTCTTGGGAAAATTATGGACTCCATCAAAAGAAAAATTTTAGAATTGCTAAAACTGGAAGTTCAGGGAGCTATTGTGTTAACAATATTTATGATTTGGCAGGAAATATTAATGAATGGACACAGGAACGCTATGGGAAAGACTATTGTGTTCTAAGAGGAGGTTCTTTTAAGGATGCGGGATTTTTTTATCCAGCAGCATATAGGGATTATGAATTTCCTACTGATAGCAATAGTGCAACAGGTTTTCGCGCTAGTATTTTAATTAAATAATATGTTTTTTAGTGTTTAGTTGCATGTGCAGGAAATAGAGAGCTTCCCAATAATTTGGGAACTCTCTATTTTTTGTGCCTTAGCAAATATGCCTAAAATACTATATTGACTAAACATAATTTATCTGTTAAAATAGAAGTATAGTACGAAATATGGAGGTGTGTTTTCATGGGAGATAGATGTGGAACATGTAGAAAAAACAACTCAGGAAGATGCCAAGAAGACGGACATTATGTAGACAAATATGATGAAGCTTGCAGAGATTATGAAGAATAATAATTGAATATGAATTAAAAATAAGAAATTTTTTAAATTTCTTATTTTTTAATTCCACTATTGACAAATTCAAAAAAAACTTGTATACTTTTATGTAGTTTATTAGTTAATATGATTATTTACATATATAATAACACAAGATGCGAGGGGGGAATTTAGAGATGGCACAACCAAAAAGAAGATGGTCAAAGGCTAGAACTGGCGCAAAGAGATCTACATGGAAATTAGAAAATCAAAATTTAGCTACTTGTAAACACTGCCATGAACCTGTGTTACAACATAGAGTATGTCCTAACTGTGGATATTACAATGGTAAAGAAGTAGTAGCAAAGAAAGCTGAGTAATAAAAAAACGATAATGTTTCAAATTAGAGAAATATTATCGCTTTTTTTATAAATTTTATACTTTGCTTTGTTAAAATAACATTTATGTATTGCATTTATTAATTTTTTGTAGTAAAATGTATATGCTAATATAAAGCAAGTACCACTTACTTGGTTCAAGGCATTATCGACACACAACTTGTACTAGGTTTATGGCATATTAAGAAATGGGAGGTGTACCAATATGACAAAGGAAAGAAAACAAGAAATTATTAATACTTATAAAAGAGAGGAGAATGATACTGGTTCTCCAGAGGTTCAAATTGCTCTTTTAACTGAAAGAATTAATGAGTTAACTGAACATTTAAAAGTTCACAAAAAAGATAATCATTCAAGAAGAGGACTTTTAAAAATGGTTGGTAAAAGAAGAAATTTACTTAACTATTTAGCTAAAAAAGATCTTGAAAGATATAGAGAGATAGCTCAAAAATTATCTTTAAGAAAATAATTATCTATGCAGGGCAGAAGCGACTACTATTTTTGAGGGTCGCCCTGTCCTGTTAATGTTTAAGTTTAAAAGATATGTGTAGATATAGATTATGTAGCTTGTACTAAGAGGTTTTATTAACTTTTTAGTAGAGGTTACTAATCACGGTCTTATACATATCTTAATATAAAATATATGGAGGTATTTATGTTTAAGTCTTACAAAATGGAGTTAGCCGGAAGAGAGCTAACTATTGAAACAGGAAAAATGGCAGGGCTTGCCAATGGAAGTTGTTTAGTTAAATATGGGGATACAGCAGTTTTAGTTAATGTTACAGCTTCAAAAGAGCCAAGAGAGGGAATTGATTTTTTCCCACTTTCAGTTGATTATGAAGAAAGATTATATGCTGTTGGGAAAATACCAGGTAGTTTCCAAAAAAGAGAGGGAAAACCAAGTGAAAAGGCTATTTTAACTTCAAGAGTTATAGATAGACCAATAAGACCACTTTTCCCAAAGGATTTTAGAAATGATGTATGTGTTTCTGCACTTGTTTTGTCTGTTGACCAAGATTATTCACCAGAAATATGTGCTATGATTGGTTCATCTGCTGCACTTAGTATTTCGGATATTCCTTTTGGAGGACCTACTGGTTCTGTTAATGTTGGATATGTAGATGGAAAAATTGTAATTAATCCAACAGAGGAAGAAAGAAAGAAAAGTAAATTACGTTTAACAGTAGCAGGAACAATGGACAAGATTGCTATGATTGAAGCAGGGGCAGATGAAATACCAGATGATGTTATGCTTCAAGCTATAAAAGAAGCACATGTTGAGATTAAGAAAATATGTGAGTTTATTTCTAATATGAAAGCAGAAATTGGAAAAGAAAAATTTGAATACAAATCTTTTGCGGTTAATGAAGAAGTATACGCAGAGATTGAGGCTAATTTTAAAGACAGAATGTATCAAGATGTACAAGCAGTAGATAAAACTGTAAGAGATGAAAACATGGAAAAAATATCAGAAGATATTATGGCATATTTTGCAGATAAATTGAGTGAAGAAGAACTAGAAGAAAAGAAAACAGATATTGCAGACTCTATTTATAAATTAGAAAAGAAATGTGTTAGAGAAATGATTTATAGAGAACACAAAAGACCTGATGGAAGAGCAATTGATGAAATTAGACCATTATCATGTGAAGTAGGTGTTTTACCTCGTACACATGGAAGTGCTTTGTTTACAAGAGGTCAAACACAAGTATTGTCTGTTGCAACATTAGGAATGACTAGTGAAGCTCAAATATTGGACGGATTAGATAATGAAGAAAACAAAAGATATATGCATCATTATAATTTTCCGGGATACAGTACAGGTGAAGCTAAACCTTCTAAGAGCCCAGGAAGAAGAGAAATAGGACATGGTGCGTTAGCTGAAAAGGCATTAGAACCAGTAATTCCTTCAGTAGAGGAATTCCCATATGCAATTAGAGTTGTATCTGAGGTTTTAAGCTCTAATGGATCTACATCACAAGCTAGTGTATGTGGAAGTACTCTTGCTTTAATGGATGCAGGTGTTCCAATTAAGAGACCAGTTGCGGGTATTTCAACAGGTTTAGTAACAGACCCAGAAGATCCTAATAAATATATTATGCTTACAGATATCCAAGGACTAGAAGATTTTTTCGGAGATATGGACTTTAAAGTTGCAGGTACTAAAAATGGTATTACTGCAATACAAGTTGATATTAAAGTTGAAGGCTTATCTTACGAAATAATTGAAGAGGCTTTTGCAAGAACACACAAGGCAAGAAATTATATATTAGATGAGGTTATGTTAAAACAAATTTCTGAGCCAAGAAAAGAAATATCTAAATATGCACCTAAAATAATTAATATGCAAATTAACCCAGATAAAATAAAAGATGTAATTGGCACAGGTGGAAAAGTTATAAATAAAATAATTGAAGAAACTGGTGTTAAAATGGACATTGAAGAAGATGGAAAAGTATTTATATATTCACAAGATGCAGAAAGCGGAAAAAAAGCACAAGAAATGGTAGAAGACATAACAAGAGAAATAGAGGTTGGCGGAATTTACTTAGGAACAGTGACAAAATTAATGCCTTTCGGAGCTTTTGTAAGTCTTGGAGGAGGAAAAGAAGGACTACTTCATATTTCTAAAATTTCAAAAGAAAGAGTAGAGAAAATAGAAGATGCTTTAAAAATTGGAGATAAAATTACTGTTAAAGTATACGAAATAGACCATCAAGGAAGAATTAATTTAACAAAAAAGGATATAGAAGAATAATAGTTTTTTAATAAATTATTAAAAATAATACAAGGTATTGAAAATTTATGAAATTTGTCATATAATATAAAAAGTGTAATAAAATAGATAAAAAGAAAAGAGGTTAATATGAAATATTTATATCTACTTCAACAAGCACTAATATGGATAGTAACAATTTTCTGGTTATACCAAATAGTTGTTAGTATGTGTTCACTTGTAAAGTTAAAAGATAAACCATTATTAACAAATAAAAAACATAAGTTTATGGCAATTATACCTGCACATAACGAAGAAATGGTTATTGCAAATTTAATAGATAGTTTAAAAAAGCAAGACTATCCAAAAGAACTACTAGATATATATGTAATTGCAGATAATTGTACAGATAATACAGCCAAAGTAGCAAAAGAAGCCGGAGCAATTGTATATGAAAGATTTGATGAAGCAAAGAAAACAAAAGGATATGCAATGCAATGGTTTTTAAAGCAAAAAATTGAAGAAAATGCCGATTATGATGCTTTTTGCGTGTTTGATTCAGACAATATTGTTATGCCAGATTTTATAAAAAATATGAATAAAAAGCTATGCCAAGGTGAAGAAGTTGTTCAGGGATATAGAGATATTAAAAACCCAACAGATAGCTGGGTTTCAGCAGGATATGCAATATTCTATTGGACAATGAACAGATTTTATCATTTAGCTAGATACAATCTAGGACTTTCTCCACTTATAAATGGAACAGGCTTTATGGTTAAATTTGATATTATAAAACCTAACGGATGGGATACAAAAACACTTACAGAAGATATAGAGTTTTCTCTTCAAAATATCGCAGCAGGTAGAAAACTAGGTTGGGCAATAGATGCAAAAGTATATGATGAACAACCAGTTGATTTTAAACAATCATGGTCACAACGTTCAAGATGGACAGTAGGACATCTTCAATGTATGAAATATTACACAAAAGACTTGGCAACAGGTATTAAAGAACATAAATCTTTAATGAATTTTGATGGTTTCCTATATATACTAGGAATTCCAATGATGCTTGTAACATTTTTATTATTAGCAGTAAACTTAGTATTATATTTAGTAAATGGAATGACGGGAATGGAACTTATAGCAAACTATGGAAGATATTTTATATCTACATTCTTACTTCCAATTGCTACTGCTATATTAATAATGGTACTAGATAAAAGAAAAATCAAGCCTATGATTAAAGGATTATTACTTTACCCAATATTTATGGGATCATGGCTTTTAATAAACTGTAAATGCTTAATTAAAAGAGACATTAAATGGGAAAAAATTAAACATGTTAGAAATATTACAATTAGCGATGTAGAAAAAGAATTAATTTAGCAAATAAAATAACAAAAAGACGTAAATTGGAATGAATTCTGAATTTACGTCTTTTTGTTTTAAAAATATGGAGTAATTTTACTTTTTGTGTTATAATTTTTGTGTAATGCTAAATTTACTAAAAAGGGGTAGTAAAAGTGTTAAATAAGGAATTAAATAAAAAAACTGTAATATTAATTTTAGCTGTAATTATACTAGTTCAAACATTAGTATATGTTTGGGTGCGGTATGCAAAAGTCTTATATTCATATAGATGAAGGATACTCATATGGTCTAATAAATTATGATAAATTAGATATAACAAGCAATAGCGATTTTTATAACACATGGCATACTAATGATTATTACAACGAATATCTTACTGTTAATTCAGATGAAAAAGATAATTGGATGCCTGTTTATGAAAACCAAAAAAACGATGTTCATCCACCATTTTATTATTTACTTCTTAGAGCTGCTGATATGTTTAGTGTAGACAATTTTTCTGTATGGCCAGGGATTATTTTAAATATTATAATTCATATTGGTATTACAATTTTTATATATCTAATTGGTAATAAATTATTTAATAATAAAATATATGCTCTTTTAATTGCATTTGTTGGAGGATTAACAGTAGCATCGCTTGAAACAGTTATTCTGGCTAGAATGTATGCATTAACTGCTTTAAATATTACAATAATTACATATTTGCATATTATAAATTTTGAAAAAGAGAATATAGATATAAAAAGTCTTGCTATTATGGGTGCATGCATAGTAATTGGCTCTTTAACACATTATTATTATTTGGTATATTTGTTTGTTTTATATGTAATTTTTATGATAAAATATATTACAAGCAAAAACTATAAAATGGCAGTTAAATATACAACTTGTATGGCTATTTCTGGCATAGTTTCATTAATTATTTTTCCATATTCATTTGTACATATTTTTATGGGATATAGAGGGCAAGGAATGATTGCTAATTTATCCAACATAGAGACCATGTGGCATGGCTTAGGAGAATATTTAGGCTTGACTTTATTAGATGTATTTAATGGACTTTTAATAGTTATACTTTTAATAATATTAGGTGTTTATATTTTTGAGTTTGCTAAGAAAAGGGAAATTACTTTTAAATTTAAAAATAAAGAATTAATGCTTGTTATATTACCAACACTTGTGTACTTTGCAATAATAGCATTCGGTGCACCTTATGCAGAAATAAGATACATTATGCCAATTTGTCCTTTAATATTCATTATTTTTATATATGCATTAAAAGTTGTCTTAGCAAGAGTGCTAAAAGAAAAAACAATTTTTATATTTATAACTACATTATTATGCATAATGCTTATTATACCAATAATTACAAATTGGAATATAACATATTTATACCCAGATTTAAAAGAGATTGTAAACCAAACTCAAAATACCCACGATATCCCAACATTATTCATCTTTAACAAAGATATGAATAGATTTATGGACGATATATATTTGTTTAGTTTAATAGATGAATCTTATATAATGGATTCTAAAAATGTATCTGAGGACAACTTTAAAGAAATCCTAAAAGATAAAGATTTACAAAGTGGTTTAAGAGTATTTATAAACGAAGGAAATGAAAACGATGAATGTATCGAAATACTACTAAATGCGACAGAACTAGAAAAATGTGATTATGTAAAAAGAATGAATGCATGTGATATATATTATTTACATTAATATACTGTTAGAAAAGGATGTGTAGGAAGTATGATATTAGATAATTTAATATTTGAAAAGAAAATAAAAGTGTATGCTTTTGTTGGACCCTCTGGAACGGGAAAAAGTTATAGAGCGCAAATGGTAGCTAGCGAAAGAAATATCGATTTTATAATTGACGACGGATTATTAATAAACGAAAATGAAGTAGTTGCTGGCACATCTGCAAAAAAAGCACCGACAAAAATTGAAACTGTAAAAGCTGCATTGTTTACTAAACCAGAACAAAAGGCAGAAATAGTAAAAGCATTAAGACAATATAAACCAAATAGTATTTTAATACTTGGTACATCTGATAATATGGTAAAAAAAATTGCAGAAAATTTAGGTCTGCCAGAAATAAGTGAAATAATATATATAGATGAAGTTGCAACAGAAGAAGAAATGGAGACAGCAAGAAGAATTAGAACAACAGAAGGAAAACATGTTATACCTGTTCCTACTTTTGAAATTAAAAAAGATTTTTCTGGATTTCTATTAGATCCACTTCAGATTTTTAAATCAAAAGGTAGTGGCAATAAGCCGTATATATCTGAAAAATCAATAATAAGACCTACATTTAGCTATTTAGGTAATTTTAAAATATCAGATACAGTTTTTAGGCAAATTGCAGAACATATGGCTTTAAAAACAGATGCAATATATAAGGTATCAAAAACTAGGATAGATAGTATGGGTGAAGGTATTTCTGTATACATGGAAGTAGTAATAGTTTATGGATATAATGTTTTAGATAGTTTAAGAGAATTTAAAACAAAATGTAAAAAAGAAATTGAAAAATTGACAGCAATGAATGTAGAAAGTATTGATGTTGTCGCAAAAGGAATACAAGTTTTAGATGAAGAAAAATAGGAGTTGATTTTATGTCTTTTGTTGTTGCGATAGATGGAACCGCAGGAAGTGGAAAAGGAACAGTTGCTAAACTTTTAGCAGAAAAGTATAATTTATGTAATATAGATACAGGTGCAACATATAGGTGCTTATCACTAGCTGTATTAGAAAATAATGTAGATATAAAAAATAAAGAATCTATTATCAAAATTTTAGAAGATATAGATATAAATATAAAAGGAACAAATAGTAATCCAGTATTTTTGTTAAATGGAATAGACGTATCTGATAAAATAAGAAGCAAAGAAGTTACTCAAATAGTTTCTCAAATTTCTTCAATACCAGAAGTCAGAATAAAATTAGTGGATTTACAAAGAAAACTAGCAAAAAATAAAAATGTAATTTTAGATGGCAGAGATATTGGTACATATGTGTTTCCTAATGCTGATGTCAAAATATATTTAGATGCGTCGGTAGAAAAAAGAGCTGAAAGAAGATTTGCAGAAAATATAGAAAAAGGAATTGAAACAAGTTTTGAAGAAGTTTTAGAGAATATAAGAATGAGAGATAAACAAGATATGGAAAAACAAATAGGTGCATTAAAAATTGCCGACGATGCAATAGTAGTAGATACAAGCAATCTTTCGATTGAAGAGGTTGTATTAAAAATAAGCAAAATAATAGAAGAAAAATTGGTAAAGGAGTAATGAGAATGGAAAAAATAAAATATGCATATAAAAGAATTAAAAGAAGAATAATTAAAGCATTTTTGCATTTTTTAGTATTAGTTGTATACAGGGCTAAAAAAATTGGAGAAGAAAACATACCCAAAGATGGTAGCTACATAATTTGCGCAAATCATGTACATGCATTAGATGCACCATCACTTGTGCTATCTTTAAAAAGAGAAGTTATATTTATAGCAAAAGAAGAACTTTTTAAAAACAGATTTTTTAGATGGCTTGGTGAAACTTTTGATGTAATTGCAATAAAGAGAGGAAAAGGCGACATAGATGCAATGAAATTAGCTTTTAAAGCTTTAAAAAATAATAAACTATTAGGTCTATTCCCAGAAGGGACAAGAAATGGTATGGCAAAAGGTGAAAAACTACATAATGGTGCTGCATTAATAGCACTTAAAACTAATACCAAAATTATTCCTGTTGGAATACAAGGGTCTTTTAAATTTTTTAAAAAAATCAAGTTTAATATAGGAAAGCCGATGGATTTTTCAGAATATGCTGGTAAGAAAAACGATAAAGAAGTATTGGATATGATAACTAAAAAAGTTATGGATGAAGTGGTAAGATTGACAAATGAGAAGGTTTAGTATATAATATTTACTTGTAATTTTGTAATAAATAATATAAAGGGGAAAGATAAAAATGAACAATACAAAAATAAGAAATGTAGCAATAATAGCACACGTTGACCATGGAAAAACAACATTAGTAGATGCTCTTTTAAAACAAAGTCATATTTTTAGAGAAAATGAGCAAGTAAGAGAAAGAGTAATGGATTCTAATGACCTAGAAAAAGAAAGAGGAATTACAATTCTTTCGAAGAATACATCTGTTATGTATAATGATATAAAAATAAACATAGTAGATACACCAGGACATGCTGATTTTGGAGGAGAAGTAGAGAGAGTTTTAAAAATGGTTGATGGTGTTTTACTATTAGTAGATGCTTTTGAAGGAGCAATGCCTCAAACAAGAGAAGTTTTAAAAAAGGCATTATCTCTTCATTTAAAACCAATAGTTGTTATAAATAAAATAGATAGACCAGGGGCTAATCCAGAAAAAGTTGTTGACCAAGTATTAGACTTATTTATAGAACTAGGTGCAGATGACGACCAATTAGATTTCCCTGTAATATATGCTTCTGCAAAAAATGGAATAGCAAAAATGAATTTAAACGAAGAATCAGATAATGTAAATTGTATATTTGAGACAATAATAGATAAAATATCTGCTCCTTCATGCGAAATGGATGGACCTGCTCAACTTTTAGTTTCTAATATAGATTATGATGATTATTTAGGGAGAATAGCAGTAGGAAGAATAGAAAGAGGACAAATTAATCTTGGAATGCCTGTTTCTGTCTGCAAAAGCGAAGACAAAATAATAAATGGTAAAGTAGCTAAATTATTTACTTACATGGGACTTAAAAAAGTAGAAGTTGAACAAGCCTCAGCCGGTGATATAGTAGCTTTATCTGGAATTGAAGATATAAACATAGGTGATACAATATGTGATATAAATAATCCAGAAAAAATACCATTTGTAGACATAGATGAACCTACTGTATCTATGACATTTAGCGTAAACGACGGACCATTTGCTGGTAAAGAAGGGCAATTTGTTACATCTAGACATATTAGAGATAGACTATTTAAAGAACTAGAAAGAAATGTAAGTTTAAGGGTAAAAGAAACAGATAGGGCAGAAAGTTTTGAAGTGTCTGGTAGAGGTGAACTTCATTTATCTGTACTTATTGAAACTATGAGAAGAGAAGGCTTTGAATTATTAGTTTCAAGACCAAAAGTTATATTCAAAGAAATAGATGGAGTAAAATGTGAACCGATTGAAAGACTAGTTGTTAATGTTCCAGATGATGCAATTGGAAATGTTATAGAAAAACTAGGAAGACGTAAAGGTGAAATGATTAACATGGAACCAGCAGAAGATGGACATACAAAAGTTGAATTCAAAATTCCAGCAAGAGGTCTTATTGGATACAGAACAGAATTTATGACAGACACAAAAGGAAATGGAACAATGAACAGCATATTTGATTGCTATGAACCATATAAAGGAGAAATTACATCAAGAGTAAGAGGTACCCTAGTTGCATTTGAAGCAGGAACAGCTGTAACATATGGACTATACAATGCACAAGAAAGAGGAGAATTATTTATAGGACCAGGAACAGAAGTTTATGAAGGTATGATTGTTGGACTTAATTCAAGAGGAGAAGATATAGCAATTAATGTATGTAAAGAAAAACATTTAACGAATACAAGAGCTTCTGGTTCAGATGATGCATTAAGATTAGTTCCACCAATTCAATTTTCATTAGAAAAAGCAATTGAATTTATAGCAGAAGATGAATTAGTTGAAGTAACACCAAAAAATATTAGACTAAGAAAGAAAATATTAGATACAAAAACAAGAGAAAGAATGGCAAGAAGATAGGTGAAAATTAAAACAAATGTTAGAAGAAATAAAACAAAAAGCATTAGAAGAGCATATACCAATAATAATGGATGAAACATTAGAAGTTATAAAAGACATATTTAAAAAAGAAAATCCTAAAAAAATATTAGAAATAGGGACAGCAGTTGGATATTCAGCAATATGCTTTGTAAAAGCTTCATCAGAAGATACATTAATAGATACAATAGAACTTGATGAAGAAAGAGCAAAACAAGCTATAAACAATATTAAAGAAATGAATATGGATAAAAATATAAATGTTATTATTGGGAATGCAGTAGATATTTTGCCTACATTAAAAGGTGAGTATGATATTGTATTTATAGATGCGGCAAAAGGCAAATATCCATTTTTCTTAGAACAAGCGATACGACTTGTTAAACAAAATGGAATAATACTAGCAGATAACATTTTATATAAAGGCTATGTAATGAGTGATTACAACAAGCACAAACAAAGAACAGCAGTAAGAAATTTAAGAGAATATATAAAAGAAGCAACCGAAAATGTTAAGCTAGATACAAAAATCTTAGAAGTGGGAGATGGACTTGCTATTACAAGATTAAAAAAATAACAAAAAGATGAAGGAAACAGGTTTTTCTTCATCTTTTTGTTATTTAATTTGACATAATACTTTTTTTAATGATATAATTTATATACAGTTAATTATTAAATTTATATATTGCTCAAATAATAATGGGGGGGTAATGACATGGAAGAAAAAGGGAAAAAAAGTTTTAAAAATAATATTAAAAATTATTTAAAAATTGGTGCTGTTGCGGGAATAACAATGATGAGTACAATATCTGATACAGAAGCTGCAAATAATCATTCTAAAGCTGAAAAACAGACATTACATGTTGCTGAACATATAATGCCAAATGAGCAATATTCCAATACAAAACAACAATATGCTGCCATATCATTTGAATTAACCAAATTAGCTAGAGAATATAATTTGGCTGTAAAAATTGGAGATAAAGATAAGGAAAAAACAATTAAAGAAAAAATAGATGAACTAAGAGAAAAAAGATTAGAACTTCAAAAACATATATTAGAAGAAGAAAAAACACATGAACAACTTCAAAAACAAGAATTTAATAATAGTTTAAAAGTTCATGCAAGAGCAAATGATAGGGAAGAAAATGACCAACAAGCTAGGCAATTTAAACATAGAGACAATAACCAAATGGAAAGATAAAAATTAAAAAAACGGCATTTATTGCCGATTTTTTAATTTAAATATGAAATTGAAGATAAAATAAAATCTATTATTATTATTATTCCAAAAACTTTCAGCACTATATCTAACATTACAGGTGTAATTTTATTCAAAAGTTTATTTGTAATTTTTTCTGTAAAAGGATGTATATAATTTACCACTAAAATTGCTATAACTCCCCATGCTAGTGCAAAAGGAAGGCATACTCTTCCATTTATATTTAAAAAATCATTTGTATAATCCCACCACTTTAAATCAAATATTACTTCAAGTACAAATCCCGCTACATATTCAAAATATGTAAGAACAACTGCCGCTACAAAAAATAGCTTTAAATTATTTCCTTTATAATTAGATAGACAAATTATTAAAATTAACATTCCAAATCCATATATAGGACAAAGTGGACCTAATAAAAAGCCTCTGTTATCAAAATGACCTAGTACAATAAAGGCGTATATTGTTTCTAAAATCCAACCAATACAGGAATATATAAAAAAGTATAATATATATTTGTTTATTTTAGTAAATTCATTTTCGTTTTGCAATTTAACCCCCTTCTTATACTAAATATATATTTTATATCCACAAGTATAATATCAAATTTATTCTCAAATGTAAATATTTTATTATAAAAAGAAAAGAAAGCATAGATTTACGATAACATCCAGAAATTTCTATAATTAATTTTGTATTTATACTTGACAGTTTACAATAATACATATAAAATAAAAGAGTAGATTAAAATATAATAAAGTAAAATTATATATTTATCGTACATTGAAAATTTAATAGAAGAGGTGTAATAATTATGGAAAACATTTTAATAATTGTAATCACCTTCTTAATCTCAGCAGCAATTTTAATACCAGTGGGTATGATGATTAGAAAAAGAATTGCTGAATCTAAAATACAAGGCGCTGAAAGAGAAGCGAATAGATTATTAGAAAATGCAAAAATAGAAGCAGAAAACAAAAAGAAAGAAGAAATCTTTAAAGTAAAAGAAGAAATGCTTAAAGCTAGAAATGAATTAGATCAAGAGATTAGAGAGAGAAGAGGGGAAGTACAATTACAAGAAAAAAGAATTATTCAGAAAGAGGAAATGTTAGAAAAACGTTCTAGCATGCTTGACAGGCACGAAAAAGAATTAGAGCAAAAAATTCTTGCCAACGAGGAGCAAAAAGCAAAATTACAAGAATTAATAAATAATCAAACATCAGAGCTTCAAAGAATTTCTGGATTAACAGCAGAAGAAGCTAAAAGGCAATTATTAGAGGAATTAGAGAAAAAACTAACAGATGAAAAGGCTGCGATAATTAGAGAAATAGAAGCAAAGACAAAAGAAGATGCAAATAAAATTGCAAAAGAATTGGTTGGATATGCAATTCAAAAATGTGCAGCAGATCATACATCTGAAACAACAGTGTCTGTAGTTTCATTACCTAATGATGATATGAAAGGTAGAATAATAGGTAGAGAAGGAAGAAATATTAAGGCATTAGAAACTCTTACTGGTATAGATTTAATAATTGATGATACCCCGGAAGCAGTTATATTATCTGGGTTTGACCCATTAAGAAGAGAAGTTGCTAAAATTGCACTAGAAAAATTAATTGATGATGGAAGAATACACCCTGCAAAAATAGAAGAAATGGTAGAAAAGGCAAAAGAAGAAGTAGAAGCTTCTATTAAAGCAGAAGGAGAAAGAGCAATGTTAGAAACCGGAGTAAATGGTTTACCAGTAGATTTAGTTAAACTAATTGGAAAATTAAAATACAGAACAAGTTACGGACAAAATGTACTAAATCATTCAATCGAAGTTTCTAATTTGGCAAGAATTATGGCAGATGAAATTGGAGCAGATGCTAAACTAGCAAGAAGAGCAGGATTATTACATGACATAGGAAAAGCACTAGACCATGACATGGAGGGAACTCACGTGGAAATTGGTGTAGATGTACTTAGAAGATTTAAAGAAAGTGAAAAAGTTATTAATGCAGTACAAGCACATCATGGAGATGTTGAACCACAATCAATAGAGGCAATATTAGTACAAGCCGCTGATGCAATATCAGCTTCTAGACCAGGTGCAAGAAGAGAAACCCTTGAAACATATATTAAAAGACTTGAAAAGCTTGAAGAGATTGCAGATTCTTTTGAAGGAGTTGAAAAATCTTTTGCAATTCAAGCTGGACGTGAAGTTAGAATTATTGTAAAACCAGATAAAATAACAGATAGCGAAATGGTAATTATGGCAAGAGATGTTGCTAAAAAAGTTGAAGAGGAAATGGAATATCCTGGACAAATAAAAGTAAATGTCATTAGAGAAACAAGAGCAATAGAATATGCTAAATAAAAAAAAGGACCGTAGGGTCCTTTTTTATTTATATAAAATTCACAATTAATCCATTTAAAAATTATTGATTAAACATATTACTTATGATATAACTAATAAGAAAAATAAAACATGAGGAGGAATTAAATTGAAAATATTAGCAATAGGCGACTTAGTAGGCGAGGTAGGAGTAAAAAAAGTAAAAGCTTGTTTAAGTAGTTTAAAAGAAAAAGAAAATATAGATTTTACTATAGTAAATGCTGAAAATTCCGCAGATGGTATGGGAATAACAGAAAAAATATTTAATGAACTTTTAAATTTAGGTGTTAATACAATAACAATGGGAAATCATACATGGGGGAAAAAAGATATTTTTAAATTTATAGGAAATAAGCATCTTCTAGTCCCTGCAAATTATAATAGAAATGTTCCAGGTAATAGATATGGAATATATGAGTGTAAAGGTAAAAGAATTGCAGTAGTTAATTTAATTGGTAGGGTAGATGTTAATATACTTTCTGAGAATCCGTTTATGGCAATTGATGATGTGCTTCAAAAAATTAAAAATGAAGCAGATATAATAATTGTAGATTTTCATGCTGAAGCAACAGCTGAAAAAATTGCGATGGGATACTATCTAGACGGAAGAGTAAATGCTGTATTTGGAACACATACTCATGTTCAGACAGCAGATGAACAAATCTTAGAAAAAGGCACTGCGTATATTACAGATATTGGAATGACAGGAGCTAAAAAATCTGTAATTGGCATGAATGTTGATGCGTCCATAAAAAGATTTACAACAACACTTCCTGAAAGATATAAAGCAGCAGAAGGAGAGGCAATTTTAAATGGATGTATTATTGAAATAAATGACGATAATTGTCGAAGTATAAATATTACTAGGGTAAGATTGTAGAAAATGCAAAAAGACTGAATTTGATGACGAAAACTTTTCCTTTTTTTACCAGAAAAACACTAGACTTTTTATAAAAAATGTATTATAAATATATGTGTAACAAATGATACAAAAAATAAAAAGTAGGAGGCAAAGAAATGGAAGTTTTAAAAATTTCATCAAAATCAAACCCAAATTCAGTAGCAGGAGCAATTGCAGGGCTGGTTAAGGAGTCCCAGAGGGCAGAAATGCAAGCAATAGGAGCAGGAGCATTAAATCAAGCGGTAAAGGCAATAGCTATTGCAAGAGGATTTGTAGCACCAGCAGGAGTAGATTTAGTATGTATACCAGCTTTTGCAGAAGTTCAAGTAGAGGGAGAAGATAGAACTGGTATAAAATTGATAGTGGAATCTAGAAAATAATTTTAATGTGAATAAAAGGGGGCTTTATAAAAAATAATCCCCCTTTATTTTTTTACTTGAAAAAAAGCTAAAATTAGTGTATTATACTATAAAATGAATTAAAGGAGATTTATTGTGAGGCGGATTAAAATATGTGTTTATAATTATCCTAATTGGACTAATAGCATTTGCTGCTTATTCATTATACAGCATGCCAGAAGAAAATGAAAATTCAAATAATAATTACAGCAATTTTGAAGAAACACAAGTTCAAATTATAACAAATTTAAGACTGGGAATATGTGATTTTGATACAATGAATCCAATTCTTAGTAAAAATAAAAATGTCCAATTTTATGATAAATTAATATTTGAACCACTATTAACTGTTAACCAAGATTTTAGTTTAGAGCCATGTTTAGCAACTGAGTATTCGAAAACTGGTGATTTAACATATGTTATTAAATTAAGAGAAAATGTAAAATGGCCAGATGGTGAGCCATTTGTAGCAAAAGATGTACAATACACAATAGATAGATTAAAAGATGGAATTGATAGTATATATGTTTCTAATGTTGCCGCAATATCTGGTTTAGAAATTATAGATGAACATACTATAAAAATCACATTATTTGAGGAAACACCTTTTTTTGAATATAATTTAATTTTCCCAATTATGCCATCACACTATTATACAGGAGTAGATTTTGTTTCCGACCCACTAACTCCAATGGGAACAGGAATGTTTAAAATAGAAGACAAAAACGAAAACTACATAAAACTTGTAAAAAATGAAAATTGGTGGAACACCGAAAAATCACCTAAGCTAGATACAATTACAATTAATATATATAACAATCCAGGAGAAATATTTAATGCATTTAAAATAGGGAATATAGACCTTGTAGTAACAGAAAATGTTAATTACCAAGACTATATTGGAACTATTGGGTTTAACTCTAAAATTTTTAAGGGCAGAGAATATGATTATATAGCTATTAATAATACTAATAATGTACTATCAAAAAAGGAAGTAAGACAAGCTATAAATTATGGAATAGATAAAAATAATATAGTAGCTTCTATATTTAGTGATAAATATTTTGTAGCTAATAGCCCTTTGGATTTTGGAAGTTGGCTTTATATAGAGGACGCTGCTAAATTAAGTCAGTATAATATGGACGAAGCACAAAAAATACTAAGCAGTAATGGCTGGAATATAACAAGTAGACAATGGCAAAAAACTGAAAATTATAGAACTCTTAGAACTAATTTTAATCTAGTAGTAAATTCTTCTAATTCAGAAAGAGTAGCAGTAGCAGAAAATATAAAAGAACAGCTTGCCAATATTGGTATAGTTATAAATATAAGGAAAGTATCAGACTTGCAATATAATAATTACTTAAAAAATAAAAATTATGACTTAATAATAACTGGAACAAATGTATCTATAAATCCAAGTCTGAATAGATATTTTGGAGAAAATAATGTTGCAAATTATAACAATGAAGAAGTTTTAAAACTAATAAACGAAATAACAGATATAACCGATAAAAATTTATTAAAAGAAAAAATTGCCGAAATACAAAAAATAACAAATGAAGAGTTTGTATATATACCTTTATATATAAATAAAAATGTATTATTATATAGCTCAGATTTAGTAGGAGATATATCACCAAATTGGTATAATATATTTTATAATATTGAAAACTGGTATAGACAAAATTAATAAAAACTATTGACAAAAAAAATTAAAAGTATATAATATAACAAACAAATGTTTTAAGAGAGGTAGGAAGAGAAATGAAAGAAGAAAATTCAGAAAGAAGAAAAGCATTAGAAATGGCGATGGGACAAATTGAAAAACAATTCGGAAAAGGTTCAGTTATGAAACTTGGAGAATTTAATGCAATGAATATAGAAGCAATACCAACAGGAGCACTTAGCCTAGATATTGCACTAGGAATAGGAGGGGTTCCAAGAGGAAGAATAATAGAAATATTTGGACCAGAATCTTCTGGTAAAACAACTCTTGCATTACATATAATTGCAGAAGCCCAAAAACTAGGTGGAGAAGCAGCATTTATAGATGCAGAACACGCATTAGATCCTGTATATTCAAAAAATCTAGGAGTAGATATAGAAAATTTAATAGTATCTCAACCAGATACAGGTGAACAAGCATTAGAAATAGCAGAAGCATTAATTAGAAGTGGTGCGCTAGACATAATTGTAGTAGACTCTGTTGCCGCGTTAGTACCAAAAGCAGAAATTGATGGAGATATGGGAGATTCACATATAGGACTACAAGCAAGACTTATGTCACAAGCACTTAGAAAATTAGCTGGTGCTGTAAATAAATCTAAAACAGTAATTGTATTTATAAATCAATTAAGAGAAAAAGTGGGAGTAATGTTTGGTAATCCAGAAACAACACCAGGAGGTAGAGCATTAAAATATTATGCCTCTGTAAGACTTGATATAAGAAAAATAGAAAACATTAAACAAGACGGAGAAGTAATAGGAAATAGAGCAAAAGTAAAAGTAGTAAAAAATAAAGTAGCACCACCATTTAGAGAAGCAGAATTTGATATTATTTATGGAAAAGGTATATCAAAATCAGGTAACATATTAGATATGGCTGTAAACTTAGATATAATAGAAAAAAGCGGTTCTTGGTTTAGCTATAAAGGTGAAAGACTAGGACAAGGTAGAGAAAATGTAAAAATATACTTAGAAAATAATCCGGAAGTAATGAAAGAAGTTGAAACAAGAGTTAAAGAAAACTTTGAAAAAGCTTTTGAGCAAAGTTTAGTAGAAGCAACTTCAAAAGAGGATGAAGAAGAATAATGTATAACCAGGAATTTGATGCTTTAAAAACAAAAATGTTAAAGTACATAATGTATAAAAAAAGAACAGAGAAAGAAATTAGACAAAAATTTAGTAATATGGACGAAAACATGGTGGATGATGCAATTGAATACTTAAAAGAGGCAGGATATATAGATGATACCAAATATGTAGAAAGAGCTGTTAAAGAATTTACTAATATTCAAACATTATCTATTAAGGAAATTAAGTATAAGCTTATGTCAAAAGGTGTAGATAATAATTTAATAGAGGATTATATTTCTAAACATTTAAGCGAATTAGAAGACTATGAAGTAGAATGTGCTCAAAAGATATATTATAAAAAAATGAATAACATGGAAAAAATTGAAATTAACATGTTTTTAAGGAAAAAAGGATATAAAGAAGAGAGCATAAAACAAATAAAAGAATAGGGGAAATAAAAGTGAATAATGTTCTTAAACTTGAGACAACTAAATATGCAATAAAGCTTGCAAATTTTGAAGGACCATTAGATTTATTATGTTATTTAATAGATAAAAACAAAATGGATATATCAGATGTAAAAATTTCAGATATTACTGAACAATATTTAGAATATATAAAGCAAAGTGAAGACTTAGAATTAGAAGTTGCAAGTGAATTTTTAGTTATGGCAACAACGCTTGTATTATTAAAATCAAAAAAACTTCTTCCAAAAACAGTAGAAGATGAAGCAGAACTTACAGAAGAAGAACTCCTACAAAGAATTATAGAGTATAAAAAATATAAAGAAATATGTAATCAGCTTAAAGAAATGTATTTAAACAACAAAAAAAGATTTTACAAAATGCCAGATAAAATTGAACTAAAAGTGCAAAAATTCGAAAAAATTTATGAAACTAGTGCAATATCTAATTCGTATTCTGCCTTATTAAAAAGAAATACTGAAAAAGTTAATATTAATGCTAAAAATATAGAGAAAATAGCAATAACTGAGACTGTTAGTGTTACAAGTAAAGTTAAAGAAATTTTTAGAGAGCTAATAAGAAATTCTAAATTTGTATTTAGCACACTGTTTTCATTAAATAAATGTTCTAAAATGGAAGTTATAACAGCTTTTTCTGGTGTATTAGAGTTAAGCAGAAGAAATAAGGTTACAGCAAATCAGCAAGAACTATTTGGAGATATTGTTATAGAAAAAGCAAAAAATAAAGTTTAATATTCATAAAAAATGGTAAAACTAATATCAAAGAGGTGAAATCTATGATATTAGTTTTATTTTTATCCATATTAGTTGTTATAATAATATTATTGCTTTTGGCTTACATAAAGGTGGAATTTAACGATGTATATGTCTCAAATATTCCAGAATACCATTATGATTTTAGAATAAAAGTGGGACTTTACCTTTTTGGTAAAATAAAAATATTAGGATTTAAAATAGATAAGGAAAAGCTAAAAACAAGTAAATTAATAAATAAAATGGAAACTAAAATAAAAAAAGAAAAATTTGCTGTATCATTAAAGGACAGTGTTAAAATAATAAAAAAAGCAGAATTTAATTTAGAAAAATTTAGACTAAATACAAAAATAGGAACAGAAGATGTAATTATAACATCAGCATTGGTTGGATTTATTTCTTCTATAATAGGAATACTCCTTGGCAGAGCAATTAAACAATATGATGATGAAAAATATAAATATATAATAATACCATATTATACCAAAAAAAATATATTTGAAATGAAATTAAACTGTATAATTAATGCAAAATTGGTACATATTATATATGTAATTTATATGTTTTCAAAGAAAAGGAGTGAAAATAAGTATGAACGAACATCCAATAGAAGGTCTTATGACTACAGCTATGAATAGTATTCAAGATATGATTGATGTAAATACAATTATAGGAGAACCGATTGAGACTAGTAATAATGTTGTAGTAATACCAATTTCAAAAGTATCATTCGGATTTGCAGCAGGAGGTAGTGAATTTAAAGGAGAGACAATTGATGAATATTCTAAAAGAGATAAAGAAGAGGATATTCAATACAGATTACCATTTGGTGGAGGCAGTGGAGCAGGAGTTAGTATTAATCCAATTGCATTTTTAGTGATTCAGCAGGATGGTGTGAGATTGCTTCCAGTAAATTATACATCAGCAATAGACAAATTATTAGATTATGTACCAGATTTAATGGATAAGGTAAATGGTGTTATAAATAAAATGTTAAAAGATGATAAACAAGTAGAAAGTACTTATCAAACATCAAAAATGAGAAACGAGAAAAGAAAAGAAACAGTTGTAGAGCCTGCACAAGAAAAAATTATTAAGCAAAAACCAAAAAGAACAAGAAATTCTACAAGTAAAAATAATGCTCAAAACGAGACTACATTAGAATACGAATACGACGAAACATCAAGCGAGAATTTAGCAGATATGCCTGATTATACAAATTATAATGATGAGTATGATGATTAAGCAAATTATCTTGAATGATTTTATTATTTGTGATATACTATGCAAAGAATAAAATTTGGAGGATAATATGGCTAAAATTACAGATGAAGATAAAAATAGTTTTAAAAAGAATTTAGAATATTTAGGACTAAACTTAGATAAAATTCCAAAAGCTTTATTAGATTTTGAGCCTCTAGGTTTTAGTCCTTCAAATACATATAATGATAATGAACATAGAGTTTTTAAATATATACCAATTAATGATATTTACATTCTTTTAACACCAACAAATAGATTAAATGATATAAAAGAAAAATATAATAGAGCAAAACCAATATCTGCATATTTAAATCCAGAAAACATAGAAGAATATGCAACATTTTTAAAAATGCTAAATCAAGTTCCAATAGATGAAATAGAGCAAATTGAAGAAAGACAACAGTTGTTTAATAAAAAAATCCCATTTGGTATTTTATATGATAAAGACTATACATGGCAAATATATTATGCTGAGTCAATAAATAAATATTTTATGCTAGTAACAACTGAAGATTATGATTACAGTCATTTTTTCTATCTGTTAAAAGAACAATTGAAGTATTTTAAAAGTAGGACTAAAAAAGAAAAGCTAATATATGTTCCAATAAATCATATAAATTATAGCGGAGATTTGTTAAAAAAGTCAGAAATTTCAGATATAGAAAACTATTTGTGGCTTTTTACTAAGGACTGGCCTAATGTATACGAGGTATATGATAAAGAAGGCAATAAAGAATTAAATGTAATAGGAAATACATTTGTTTATAAAACTGTAAAAAGCGGATATAAAGTTAATTTAAAAAACGAAGAAGAGGCAAAGAAATTTTACAAATATTTAAAAGCATTATTTATACTTCAAACCGAATTGCCTTTTCATTTTAAGTTTACAACAAAAATAGAAAAAGACTGTTCAATAGCTTTATATTTTAATGGTAAAAAGGTTAATGAATCAACTTTAACAGAATTTATTAAAAAAGAGTACAAAAAAGCAGTAGCTCAATTACATGAAGAAAAAAATAGTGTAAATTCATTAGAAAGTAGACTATCTGACTTAAAAGAACAAGTTGCGATGAAAGACCTAGAATATATAAGAAAACAAAAAGAAATAGCAATGTATTTAGAATACAAAAAAACATTTATTGGTAAAATAAAACTTTTCTTAAAATTTAAGAAAAAAGATGATGGTAAAATTAACCTAAAAAAACAAAAAGAAAAACAAGAGGTCAAAGTTGAAGATAAAAATATAGTTGCAACCATTGAAGAGGACAAAGAGTATTATACAATAGAAGATTTAGTTGTAATTTTCAATAGTTTAGATAAAGAAACATCACACATAAAAAATCTAAAAGCAGATATAAAGGCTCTTGAACTTAAAATAAAGAACTTAACTAGTAAAATAGATAATGCAACAATGTATATAAATGAAATAGATAACCACAAAAAAAGTATTTTTGAATTTTGGAAATTCGTAAATAAAGACGAATTAGTAGCCATAGAAGGCGCAGATGAAAAAGAAGAAGAACAAACAAATAATAACATAAAAAAAGTCTTCGATTATAAATCTGATTTAACAGATTTAGGAATACAAATGGACAAGCTTCAAAGAAATTTAATTGAAAAAGAGGCACAAGATAGCATATTTCTTGCTGGAACAGAAATATTAAAATTTCTAAATATAATGAAGCATTTAGAATATGTTGATGAGAACGAATTACGTGATTATATGAAAAAGTTAAAAAAAGTTGCAGAAGATAGAAAAACATTATACAATATTGAGGATTTTGATATTTTTGGAAGTATATCTGATAGTAGTAGAAAAGTGAAAACATTAGCAAATCAGAAGCATAGAGAAAATGAAAAAGATATTATAAAAATTTTAAATGTAAGTAGAAATATGGATTTAATCGAATTTAGATCTAGACTGGAAAAAGCACTTCAATTAATTCAGGAGTCAATGGGGAAAATAAAAGCTCCATATGATATTCCAATATATTTGGCAACAGAAAAAACAGAAGAAATAGACAAATTTGGATATGGCGTTTATGACATAATACCAGAGGAAGCATTAGAGAAAATTAAGGATAACTCAGAGACTGAATTTAATTTATATAAAATTAATTTGCAAGAAAATATGCCTTTAATTTTTTATACTAATATAATGTTTTATGATAACTTTAATCAAACATTACCACTTGGTATGAATGTAAAATCAAAGGTGTTAATTGACGCTGATAAACTGGAATTCATACCAAAAGATATGATTACTTTTAATATAAGTGAAAACTTTACAGAAAATGAAATAATAGTAAAACCTACTGTTAAGAAAATAATGTTATGTGAGTATGAAGTTCGGACTAAAACAGAAAGAAGAGGGTAATAATGATAAATAGAGCAATAATAATAGTTTTAGATAGCTTTGGAGTAGGCGAATTGCCAGATGCAAACTTATATAGTGATGAAGGTAGTAATACCTTAAAAGGCATATATAAAAATACATCTTTAAATATTCCAAACTTAAAAAAGTTAGGATTATATAATATTGATGATATAGGAATAGAAGAAAAGGAAACAGATGTAATAGGGGTATATGGTAAAGCAATTGAAAAATCAAAAGGTAAAAATAGTCCAGTTGGTCATTGGGAAATAGCAGGATATGTTACAGAAAAACCTTTTACAACATATCCTAATGCTTTTCCAGAGAAATTAATACAAAGATTTATAAAAGAAGCTGGAATAAAAGGAATTCTATGCAATAAAAAAGGCTCTGGTACAGACTTTTTAAAAGAATATGGGGAAGAACATTTAAAAACAGGATATCCCATAATATATACATCAGCAGATAGTGTATTTCAAATTGCAGCACATGAGAATATAATTCCGGTTGAAGAACTATATAGAATATGTATGGTAGCAAGAGAAATATTAAATGAACCACAATATAATGTTGGGACAGTTATAGCAAGACCATTTATTGGAACAAATGCTTCTGATTTTGTAAGAACATATAATAGAAAAGATTTTGAATTTAAAGACTTTGGAAGAACAATGTTAGATGTAATAAAAGAAAATTCAAAAGATGTTGTATCTATTGGAAAAATATCTGATTTATTTAGTATGAGGGGAATAACAAAATCTATTCATACTAATGGAAATTTAGACGGAATACATAAAATAATAGAAGAAATTAAACAAAATACAAATGGACTTATATTTGCAAATTTAGTAGATTTTGATATGTTATATGGGCATAGAAACAATGTAGAAGGATATGCAAAAGCACTTGAAGAATTCGATTCTTTTATACCTGAAATATTACAAAACTTAAAAGATGATGATATTTTAATAATAACAGCAGACCATGGATGTGATCCTTCAACACCAAGTACAGATCATTCAAGAGAGTATATTCCTATCTTAGTTTATGGAAGACAAATTAAAGAAAATATAAATTTAAAAATAAGAGATACATATGCTGATATATCAGCTACAATTCTTGATTTATTTAATTTAGAAAAATTAAAATATGGAACAAGCTTTAAAAATGAGATTTTAAAATAAATTAACCTAAAAAGTATTGACAATAACAAATTAAATCAATATAATACAGATATTAGCAAAATGTACTAGGAGGTAAAGCATACGGCATGAGTGAAGACAAAGAATTATTTTATTCAAAAGATAAAGCCTCAGATGAAGATAAAATCTTGTTAGAAGAGATTAAACATGGAAATAATGATGCACTAAACAAATTGCTTAATAAATATAAAGAACTTGTGAATATGAAAGTAGGCAAGTACTTTATTATTGGTGCAGAAAAAGAAGATATATATCAAGAAGGAATGATTGGTTTGTATAAAGCAATAAAATCTTTTGACCCTGAAAAACAAAACTCCTTCAAAACCTTTGCTAATTTATGTATAGAAAGACAATTAATAACAGCAATAAAAACATCAAACAGACAAAAACATATGCCACTTAACTCATATTTATCACTAAATGCAACAGCATATGATGATGATAATGATACATCGCTTTTAGAAATATTTAATTCAAAAACAGTAGAAGACCCATTAGAAACATTAACAAAAAAAGAATATTACAAAACAGTGGAAGACAAAATAGAAGAAAATTTAAGTGATTTTGAAAAACAAGTATTGCATAGATATGCAAGAGGTGAAAGTTATGTGTCAATTGCAGAGAAACTTGACTCGCCAGTAAAATCAATAGACAATGCAATACAAAGAATAAGAAAAAAAGCAGAAAAAAACATTTTTTTAGATGATTAAAAAGGGACAAGCCATAAGTCCCTTTCACATGCCCTTGTAACTCAGTAGGTAGAGTAGCACCATGGTAAGGTGAAAGTCGCCGGTTCGATTCCGGCCTCGGGCTCCAAATATTCATATTATTAATTAAAATCAAAATCCAAATACACATAATTATCCATCTTATACGCCAAATTATTAGAAATCATCTTATTGGCAATTTTGCATGCTTTTGACATTCTTTGGCCTTGGCATAGTGGTTCTATGTAGCGTGTTTTTACACCTTGGTGGACATAATATACATTTTTAGGTTCGGTTTTAGATGTTTTTATTTGTGTGGCGTGTTTCCATTTGTTAAATATTTCATTATATCTTGACTTTTCTATAATTTGTATTACTTCACTTTCTTTTAGTTTATATAAATCTTCTATTGTTATTTTATTTTCTTCATTTAACCTTTTTATAATATCTGCTAAAAATTGCATAGAATATCTAGTTTTATCTTCTCTATATAGAAGTGATAATTTACTAGTTACTTTTACAAATTCTCTTGCTATTTTTTTAGTTTTAAATCAAATTATATGAGTTTTTTTAAGGATATTGCTATTTATAGAATAAATGTGATATAATAAACAAGCTAAGTGAGGTGAGATATTAATGGCAAAACCAACAGTTGCAATCGTTGGAAAACCAAATGTAGGGAAGTCTACTTTTTTTAATTATATAGTTGGTAAAAGAATTTCTATTGTTGAAGATAAACCAGGTGTTACAAGAGATAGAGTTTATGCTGATGCAAATTGGAGAGGTAGAGACTTTACTTTAATTGATACAGGCGGAATAGAAACAGATGCAAGTGATGTTATTGGCTCTCAAATTAGGGAACAAGCTAAAATTGCTATAAATGTTGCTGATGTAATATTATTTGTAACTGATGTAAAGCAAGGTGTAACAGCTACTGATAGTGAAATTGCAATGATTCTTAAAAAATCTGGAAAACCTATTGTTTTAGTTTGCAACAAAGCCGATAATTATGTAGAAGATTCTAATGAAGCATATGAATTTTATTCATTAGGAGTAGGAACTCCATATCCTGTTTCAAGCACAAATGCACTTGGAATTGGAGATGTACTTGATGCTATATATGAACATTTTCCAGATGATGAAAGCAATGATGATGAAAGTGAAACAATAAAAGTTGCAGTTATAGGAAAACCAAATGCAGGCAAATCTTCTTTAATTAATAAAATATTAGGGGAAGAAAGAGTTATAGTAAGTAACATTGCTGGTACAACACGTGATGCAATTGACTCTGAATTTCAAAATGAATTTGGCAAATATGTATTTATTGATACAGCAGGAATTAGAAGAAAAAGTAAAGTAACAGAATCTATTGAAAAGTTTAGCATTATGAGAACTCTTTTAGCAATAGAAAGAGCAGATGTATGCTTAATGCTTATAGATGCTAAAGAAGGTATTACAGACCAAGATACAAAAATTGCAGGTGAAGCACACGAAGCTGGGAAAGGCATTATTATTGTTGTTAATAAATGGGACGAAATAGAAAAAGATAATCATACTACACAGGAATTCGAAAAAGACATAAGAAATAAATTGCCTTTTATGAGTTATGCACCAATAATATTTATATCTGCAAAAACTGGTCAAAGAGTAAATAAATTATATGAAATGATAAACAAAGTAGCAAATCAGAATGCAATGAGAATTTCAACCGCTATGTTAAATGAGGTAATTAATGAGGCAATTGCAATTGTTCAACCACCATCAGATAAAGGTAAAAGGCTAAAAATAATGTATGCAACACAAGCAAGTACAAAGCCGCCAACTTTTGTTATATTTGTAAATAATAAAGATTTATTTCACTTCTCATATGAAAGGTATTTAGTCAATCAAATAAGAAATACTTTTGGACTAGAAGGAACACCAATTAGGGTAATTGTAAGGGAAAAAGGAGAATAAAAAATAATATTTAGGAGGAAAAATAAAAATGGCAACTTATATTATAGTAGCAATAATAGCATATTGCTTAGGAAGTATTAGTTTTTCAGTAATTATAAGCAAAAAACTTGCAGGATTTGATGTAAGAGAAAAAGGAAGTAAAAATGCTGGCTCTACTAATGTTCTAAGAACAGTTGGTAAAAAGGCAGCAGTACTTACATTAATTTGTGATATATTAAAAGGAGTAGTAGCAGTTTTAATAGCAGTATTATTAGGAAACTTAATAGAAGGAACAGATAAAGCATTATTAGTTCAAATAGCTGGTATATGTGCTGTAATAGGTCACACTTTCCCAGTATTTTTCAAATTTAAAGGTGGAAAAGGTGTTGCAACAGCCTTAGGAGTTTTATTAATTACTAACTGGCAAATAGCACTAATTTGTTTAGTGTTTGCATTATTACTAATGGTAATAACAAAAATGGTATCTGTTGGTTCATTAGCAGCAGCAATACTATTTCCAGTATTAACTATATTTATAAATGATAATTATATTGCAGCAGGAAGTTATTTAGTATTTGGAATATTAATGGCAGCACTTGTAATATATAATCATAGAACAAATATAAAAAGATTAGCAAAAGGAACAGAAAATAAAATTAGTTTCAAAAAATAAAACAATATACTTAGGAGGAAAATATATTGAAAACTATTGCAATAATAGGAAGTGGAAGCTGGGGAGTAGCCCTTGCTATACACTTAGCTAAAATAGGACATAAGGTTAAATTATGGGCATTTTCAGAAGATGATTTAAGAAGTATATTAGAAAAAAGAGAATGTAAATTTCTACCTAATATAAAAATTCCAGATACAGTAGAAGCAACACTTGATTATAAAGAAGCAATAGAAGGATCAGATATGATTATTCATGTTACACCTTCAAAATTTGTAAGAGAAAATGTAAAAAAATATAAGCAATATGTTACAAACCAACCAATAATAATGTGTTCAAAGGGATTTGAATTAAGCACTTTATATACTCTTGATGAAGTAGTAGAAGAGGAAATACCAGGATGTAAAATAGCTGTATTGTCTGGTCCAAGTCATGCAGAAGAAGTATCAATTGGAATCCCTACTGCATTAGTTGTTGCATCAAAAGATAATGATCTAATAAACTTAATACAAAACACATTTTCTTCTCCGACTTTAAGATTATATGCATTAAATGATGTTAAAGGAGTAGAACTTGGTGGTTCTCTTAAAAATATCATAGCATTTTGTGCGGGTATTTCTAAAGCACTAAATCTAGGAGATAATACATTTGCAGCACTTATTACAAGAGGTTTAGCAGAAATAACTAGATTAGGTGTAAAAATGGGTGGAGAAAAAGAGACCTTCTACGGATTAACTGGTTTAGGAGATTTAGTTGTTACATGTGGTAGTGAACATAGCAGAAACAGAAAAGCAGGAATGCTAATCGGTCTTGGAAAAACATTGGAAGAAACAAAAAAAGAAGTTGGCATGACAATAGAAAGTATTGATAATATTGAAGTTGCACATAGATTAGCAAAAAAATATAGTGTAGAAATGCCAATAGTGGAAACTGTTTATGATGTTTTATATAATAGACTAGATCCAAAAGAAGCAGTTAATACATTAATGACAAGAAAGCTTAAATTTGAGAGGGATTAACATAAAAAATTAATTAGGGTATCTTTCATAAAGATACCTTATTATATTGTCTGCATTTGATTCAGTAACATTTATAAAAATTCCTTCGTCTAGGCTAATCCACATATTAATTGAAAATTTATCGTTATTATCAATAAATGCTCCTATAATAGAAGCAATTTCGATAGGATTATCATAATCTTTTTCCCATTCTAATTTATTACTAATTTCAATTTTGCTTTCAAAAAAACTATTTAAAAATTTTTCAATTTGAGTATCATCCATACTATATAAACTAACTATTGGTTTCAATTTAAAAACTCCTTTTATAATATTATATCTTTTTATTATTTTACTATTCAAAATAGAATAAAACATTATTAAATAGTTAATAATATTTTTAGGTGATTTAAAAGTGAAATTAAAGAAAATATATATATTATTAATTTTAACAATATTGTTATTTGGACTTACTGGTTGCTCAAATAATAAAGAAAATGAGCAGTATTTACAGTCAAAAGTAGATAGTGAAATGGAATATTTGGACGCAGAACTAATTTTAATACTAAGCAAATTAAATAATATAAATTTTTCAAATTATATGGTTGAAGAAAGAGAAGTTGATTTATCATCAAATGCTTCTGAAAAAACAGCTTCAACATCAAGAGAAAATAGTCAAAGTTCAGATTCAGGTGGAGAAAGTAGTGGCTCAGAAGAAAACAGTGGAGATTCTAATGGAGGAGGAAACCAAAACAATCAAAAAATTAATGTTACGGAAATAGTTAATCAATCATCACTTAACATAAATTATGATGATATTAAATGGGAAGAGATTTCAAGCTACTTAGACATTTTTTATACATCTTGGAACACAATAATTTTAGATTTATATAAATTAAATATAAATGGACAAGATATAACAAGTTTCAGTAGTAAACTTGATGAACTTTTAATAAATATAAAAAATCAAGATAAAGCAGCAGCATTAGCAAATACAGCACAATTATATTCTTATATTCCAAAATATTTAGAAGGATATTCTACGGATTCCGCTTTTAAAGACTTAGTAACAACTAAATTGCATATACTAAATGCTTATGTTGGTGCCTCAATAGATGATTGGACATATTCAGACAATGAACTAGCACTAGCAGAACAATCATTTACTAGTCTAATGAAAAATGCAGAATTTGTAAGTCAAAAAGAATATAATGTTAATAAAACATATGTAACATTAAAAGAATTACAAACTTCGAATCAATATAAAGACAAAACAATATTTTTCTTAAAATACAAAAATTTAATACAGGAAATAGATATATTATAGAACTTGACAAATGTATTAATACAGTTTAAAATAATAAATAGAGTAAATTGGATAGTCGCGTGTATAAACTGCAAAGTTGTACATGAGGAAAGTCCGGGCTCCACAGAGCAATAATGCTGGATAACGTCCAGTGAAGGAAACTTTAAGGAAAGTGCAACAGAAAATAACCGCCTTTTTAAAGGTAAGGGTGAAAAAGTGAGGTAAGAGCTCACTAAGTTCTATGGTGACATAGAA
>CAMMLS010000001.1 GCA_946497775.1 uncultured Clostridium sp. | reverse complement strand
ACTCTTGTTCTATTGGGTCTTGCTTTTCATCTTCTTTTCCATCATCTATATTTCCACCATTCATATGATTTTGAAAATATTTTTCTATTGTATTTAGTAACTCTTGCTCTTTGACCACACTATTATTATACTTCCCTACTGCATTTTCTGCATTTCCTATTATATTTCCTTGTCCTGTTAAAGTAGCTAAGGCTACTCCTGCTAATATTAATAACACGATTATTGTTATTATTAGTGCTATTAATGTTATTCCATTTGTTCTTTTTAATTTTGTTTCCATTTACTTTCTCTCCTTCTTTCGTTTTTATTTTTTACTTTAACTATCTTATCATATTATTCTCAAAAACTACTAACCTTATTCGGTTATCTTGCATATTTTTTATTTCTCATAAAAATGCTGTTTCGCAAATTGTAGAGTAGTCTTGAAAGATAAATATATATTATTTTGCAGTCCGAGGAAGTTGTACGTCGTACGCATTTACCCTCGAAGCCATGTGAGGCAAAAAATAATATATATTTATCTTTCAAGACGGCTACATTTAAAACGCAAAAAACAAAAGACACACAGACCTAGCCCCAAAAACTAAGTCTATATGTCTCTTACTTTATATATTCATTCTTTTTATCTTCTCTAATAAATTGTGTGTGTACAGCCACAAGGCTTCCAGCGTTTATCTCCATCATAATACAATTACCTCTTTCTTTTGTTCTACCTCATGTACACATTATATACAAAAAACTCCCCTTTGTCTACACTTTTCCACAAAAAAAGTCCCCAACAAAAAAATTGAGGACTTATCATATATGTTTAGCAACAAGTATTTCTTCCACAACATCCTTTGTTTGTGAATAATAATAAGAAAATAATTATGAAGAATAATATTTCGCTATCTCCACAGCATCCTCCAAAAAGTCCACTTAATCCTCCATTATTACATCCACTTGTACATCCGCAATTTCTCTCTTCTGGCATTATAAATTCCCTCCTTTTTTCTATTTATAGGATATATTATGCTTTTTCCAAAAAATATGTTACAATAATAGAAGTAAAAAAAAATAGAAAGGATTAAAACTATGAACACCCCAGAACTATTATCTCCTGTCCGGAGACTTTGAATGCTTAAAAGCAGCAGTGCAAAACGGAGCAGACTGTGTATATTTTGGTGCTTCTTCTTTTAGTGCAAGAGCCTCAGCTAAAAACTTTGACTTAGACGAACTAAAAAGCGCCATAAAATACGCAAAACTTAGAAATGTAAAAACAAACCTAACACTAAACATATTAATTAAAAATGATGAATTTGAAGACGCAGTTTATTTAGCCAGTAAAGCATATGAATATGGTATAGATGCAATAATAGTACAAGACCTAGGATTAGCAAGATTTCTAATAAGAAACTTTCCAAACTTGCCAATACATGCCAGCACCCAAATGACAGTTCACAATATAGAAGGAGTTAAAATTTTAGAAGAGCTTGGATTTAGCAGAGCCGTTCTTAGCCGTGAACTTTCATCTTCTGAAATAAAAGAAATATGTCAAAACTCAAATATTGAAATAGAAGCATTTGTTCATGGAGCATTGTGTATGTCTTATTCTGGTAGATGTTTACTTTCAAGCATGATAGGTGGTCGTTCTGGAAATAGAGGAAAATGTGCACAACCATGTAGATTGCCATATGAACTAATATCTGAAAATAAACTTCTTGACAAAGGCCATTTATTAAGCCCTCGCGATTTATGCTCTCTTGACTTTTTGCCAGAACTAGTAAAAGCAGGCGTAAAATGTTTTAAAATAGAAGGCAGAATGAAAACACCTGAATATGTAGCAACAGTAACTAGAATTTATAGAAAGTATTTAGATAAAATATTTAATAATGAACCTTATATAATAGAAAATCAAGACAAAAAAGACTTAATGCAAGTATTTAATAGAGGTGGTTTCTCATATGGTCATTTAGATGAAGAGCCAAATAAAAATTTAGTATTTAAAACAAAACCTAATAATATGGGCTTACCAATTGGAAAAATTAAAAAATATATTCCTTCTAAATCATATATGGAAGTTGATTTAACAGAAAAAATTGCTATTGGTGACTCTATAATGATAGATAGCGAAAAAAATAAATACACTGTTTCAGAATTAATTTCTAACGGAAAAAATATCAAAGTTGCAGAAACAGGTACTGTATTAATTGGTAGACTAAAAGGAAATATTAAAGTTCGGTGACAATGTTTATAAAATAACTAGCAAAGAATTTTCAGCAAATGCTATTTCCACTTTTGATAAAGAATATAAAAAAATACCTTTATCTGCTAAAATATTTATAAAAAAAGGAAAGCCTATATCTCTTCATGTGGAAGCAATTGATAGCATACCTAATAGTGTATATAACAATTTCCAATTAGATATTGAATCTGATATAATACCGGAAATAGCTGTTAATGCACCAATTAGTAAAGATAGAATAATTAATCAACTTTCTAAAACTGGAAGTACCGAATTTGAATTTAAAGAAATAAATGTAGAATTAGATGATGAATTATATATTCCAAGTATAAGCAAGTTAAACGAATTACGTAGAAAAGCTTTGGAAGAATTAGAAAACTTAGCAATAAATAGTTTTTTAAGAGAGCCAGTAAAAGTTTATTTTAATAATGTTATTAATGAAGATAAATTTGAGAATTTTGAAATTTCTTTATTATTAAATGAACTATATTTAGATTATGATTACTCAAAATTAGAAAAAGTCCAAAATATTTATGTACCGTTTAAATATTTTATAGATAAAAAATATTCTGAAATTTTACATAGTTTCTCTTGCGATTTATATATATACATGCCAAGTATAATACGCAAAAACTATAAAAATTTAATTTTGCAAAATTTAGAAAGTATACTTAAAAACTTTAAAATTTCTGGTTTTGTAATTTCAAATTTAGCTGACTTAGAACTTTTACCAAATAATCCGGAATATAAAATTATTGGAAATTATACTTTGAATGTATTTAATAATTACACAATTTCCGAACTAGAAAGCTTAAACTTGGCTAAAATTACTCTATCTCCTGAGCTTAGCAAATTAGCTTTAACAGAAAATTTGCCTCGTAATGCAGAATTAATTGTGTATGGAAATACCCCTGTTATGACAGCCAACTATTGCTTACTTGGAAAATCTAATCATTGTTATTCTGGTTGTTTAGGATATTGCAAATCTAATAAATATTATTTAAAAGATAGAATGGGATTTAATTTTAGAATAATCCCAGATAATATTGAAACAGTAACAACAATTTATAACAGCAAAACCACTTCGATATCTGCACACGACCTTGGATTTAGCTCATATAGAGTTGATATTTTAGATGAGAATATAGAAAGTATAAATTATGTAATCCATGCCGTAAAATCTGGTTCTCGTCTAGAGGGAGAGCAATATACAAATGGAAATTATAATAGAGAAGTTTAAAACTTCTCTATTATAGTTTCTAATTCATTACAAATAGCACATATTACATCTTCTATTTCAATATTTTTTATATTATTTAAGTATAAAGATGTAGCCTTGTTTGTTATATTTTCACTAAATATTGTTTGTTTTACATTAAATCCAATTCCTATAAACAATGTATCTACTATTTCTCCCATTGTATTTATTTCTGTTAATATTCCACCAATTTTTTTCCCATCTAAAATCAAATCATTTGGCTCTTTTATTTCTAAATCTATATTACATAGATTTTTAATTATTTTGCAAATGGCATTAGCTATTTTAATTGTTATATTATCTAATTTTTTTATATTACATTCTGGATACAAAATTAAAGTAAAAGTTACATTTTCTCCGGGGATTACTCTCCCATACTCTTCCATGAGTTCCTTTCCCTGATGTTTGATTCTTAGTAATTACTATTGTTCCATTTTTTACTTTTTGTTTGGCAAGTTTTTTTGCCTCTGTTTGAGTAGATTCTAATTTATCGTGATATACAATATTTCTTGCCAAATATTTAGTTTTTAATTTATCTAGTTTCATTTCATCTCCATTATTACACTATGCTTACTCTTTCTTTTCCTATTAGTTCTTCAAATTCTTGTAAAATCTCATCTGTTAAGTATATAGCTCCTGCCTTTGCTAGAGTATCTCCATTTTCTATTTGAAGCATAATATTGTTTTTATCACCAACAAAAAATTTTATTGTTCCTCTTAATTTATCTTTTTGCTCCTCTGATAAATCTGTAATATTTAAATTAAGCACTTTTGCTTTGTTTTCTTTTAGTTCTGTAATTTCTCTTGCAATTATTGTTGTTGTGTCGTCTTCCCTTACGCTTAATCTTCCCTCTACTAGAACTATACTATCTTCTATTAATAAATTTGAACATTTTGCATAACAGTTTTCAAATACTATTACTTCACATAAGCCATATAAATCTTCTATTGTAACAAATGCCATTCTAGTGTTGTTCTTAGTGAATTTTTTCTTTACTCCTGTAATTATTCCTGCATATTTTACATTTCTACCATCTTGTGATAAATCGTTTTCTTCTTGCATTTTTAATATTTGCATTGTATTTATTGTTGCGACTTTATTTATTTGGTCTCTTAATTTATCTAATGGATGCCCTGAAATATATATTCCAAGCATTTCTTTTTCGTATTTTAATAATTCTCTTTCAGAAAATTCTTTAAGTGTGTTAAATGTGTATTTTATTTCATCTAATTTTTCGTCATTTCCGCCTAAATCAAACATTGTTACTTGTCCAGACATGCTTTTTTTGTTACTGTCATTAATAGTGTCTATTATTCCTTCAAATGAAGCAACTAATGTGCTTCTGGTTTGCTCAAAATCATCAAATGCTCCTGCTTTTATTAAACATTCTATACATTTTTTGTTTACAGATTCACTTTGAATTCTTTCGCAAAAATCTGTAAAACTTAAAAACGGACCATTTTTTTCTCTTTCTGCAACAATTGCATCTACTGCGGCAAATCCTACATTTTTAATACTTCCCATGCCAAATCTTATTTTTTTATTATCAACAGTAAATTTAGTAAAGCTTTTATTAATATTTGGTTTTAAAATTTCTATTCCAAGTCTTTTGCATTCATCTATGTATTCTGGTACTTTATCTAAATTTCCTAAGAAACTATTCAATGTTGCTGCCATAAATTCTTCTGGATAATATCTTTTTAAATATGCTGTTCTGTATGATACTACGGCATATGCTGCTGCATGAGACTTATTGAATGCATATTTTGCAAATTCAGCCATTTCATCGAATATTTTATTTGCAGATGCTTCGTCTATTCCATTTCTTATACAACCTGGGATAATTACATTTCCATTTTCATCGGTTTGACCATGTATAAAGTTTTCCCTTTCTTTTGCCATTACATCTAGTTTCTTTTTTCCCATTGCTCTTCTTACTAAGTCGGCTCTTCCTAGTGAATATCCTGCAAGTTCTCTTACTATTTGCATAACTTGTTCTTGGTATACCATACATCCATATGTTACATTTAATATTGGCTCTAATGCTGGGTGAGTGTACTCTATATGGTCTGGGTGTAATTTATTTTTTATGTATCTTGGTATTTGATCCATTGGCCCTGGTCTATATAAAGATACCCCTGCTATTATATCTTCTAATCCATCTGGTTTTAGTTCTTTCATAAAGTTTGTCATACCAGCACTTTCGAATTGGAATATTCCAGAAGTTTTCCCTTCTGCCCATAATTTGTATACTTCTGGATCGGACATATCTTTATCTATCTGTACATCTATTCCTCTACATTCTTTTACAAGCTCTATTGCATCTGATATAACAGTTAGTGTTCTTAAACCTAAAAAGTCCATTTTTAGTAAGCCTAGTTCTTCTAGGGTTGTCATTATGTATTGTGTTGAAATTGCTCCATCTCTTACATATAATGGTACATATGTATCTACTGGGTCTTTTGTTATAACTACCCCACAAGCATGTGTTGAAGCCTGTCTTGGCAGTCCTTCTAATGCCATAGATATATCTAAAAGTTTTTTTATTTCTTCATCATTTTCGTATTTTTCTCTTAGCTCTATATTCTGCTCCATGGCTTTTTTTATGGTTATGTGTAATTCAAATGGTATCATTTTTGCAAGAGAATCTACTTCTGCATATGGTACATCTAATGCTCTTCCTACATCTCTTATTACCATTCTTGCAGACATTGTACCAAATGTTATAATTTGTGCAACATGGTCTGCACCATATTTTCTAGCCACATAATCGATAACTTCTTGTCTTCTTTCGTAGCAAAAGTCTATATCGAAATCTGGCATACTTACTCTTTCTGGATTTAAAAATCTTTCGAATAGCAAATTATATTTAATTGGGTCTATATCTGTTATTCCAATTGCATATGCCGCAATTGAACCCGCACCAGAGCCACGGCCTGGTCCTACTGATATTCCCTGAGATTTTGCGTAATTTATAAAATCCCATACTATTAAGTAATAGTCCACATAACCCATTTTTTCTATTACGCTAATTTCATATTCTAGTCTGTCTAATACTTCTTTACTTGGTTTTTCTCCATAGCGATTTTTTATTCCATCATCACATAATTTTCTAAAATATTCAGCATGTGTTTTATATTCAGAAGGTACTTCATAATTAGGTAATTTTGTTACACCAAACTCAAAATCGAAATTACATTTTTCTGCTATTTTTACAGTATTTTCAGTTGCCTCTGGAATATTTTTAAAATATTCTATCATCTCCTCTGGGCTTTTTATGTATAATTCATCTGTTTCAAAACGCATTCTATCTGTATCTGTCATTCTTTTACCTGTTTGTATACATAGTAAAACTTCATGATTATATGCATCTTCTCTTTTTAAATAATGGGCATCATTTGTTGCAACAAGAGGAATATTTAGCTTTCTACTAAGTTCAATTAATTTTTGGTTAACCATTACTTGTTCTCTTAATCCATTATTTTGTACTTCTAAGTAATAGTCCTCTTTAAATACACTTTTATACCAAAGTGCAACCTCTTTTGCTTTTTCCATGTTTCCTTTTAGTATTTCTTTATTTACCGCTCCTGCTAAACAAGCACTTAAACAAATTAAACCCTCACTGTATTTTTCTAATGTTTCATTGTCTATTCTTGGTTTATAGTAATATCCATCTATAAATCCTATTGAAACTAGTTTTATTAAATTTTCATATCCTTTTTTATTTTTTACTAGTAATATTAAATGTGAATATTGATTATCTATTCCTGGTTCTTTATCAAATCTGCTTCTTGGTGCTACATATACTTCGCATCCAATAATAGGTTTTACTCCATTTTTCTTGCACTCTTTATAAAAATCTACTACACCATACATTGCTCCATGGTCAGTAAGTGCAATTGCATCCATTCCCAGTTCTTTTGCTCTAACTGGTAAGTCTTTTATTCTATTTGCTCCATCTAATAAACTATATTCACTATGGACATGTAAATGTACAAAATCAGACATTTGGCTACCTCCTGCTTTTATTACATTACTTTTATTATTTCTCCTATATCTTTTCCGCTTCCCTTAGGTATTTGTAAAATTTGAAATTTAGATACTTTATCTCCAAATTTAATTTCTACAATATCTCCTATTTTTACTTCATAGCTTGGTTTTACCACTTTACCATTTACACTTATTCTACCAGAGTCTGCTGCTTCATTTGCAACTGTTCTTCTTTTTATAACTCTACTTGTTTTTAAAAACTTATCTAATCTCATAAATAACTCCTTATAATTTTAATGTTCTATTAAATGCTGTGCATGTTTTAAAGACACCTCTGTTATTTCTCCTGTTGCTATTCTTGCAATTTCCTTTATCTTTTCTTCTTTGTTTAGTTTTTTTACTCTTGTTTTTGTTTTGCCATCTTCAATTTGTTTATTTATATAAAAATTGTTATCTCCTTTTGCAGCAATTGGAGCTAAGTGTGTTATACATAGCACTTGATGACTTTTTGCAATTGCTTTTAACTTTTCTGCAACTTTATTTGCAGCAACTCCACTTATGCCAGTATCTATTTCATCAAATACCAAAACTGGAACCCTATCTACATCTGCTAAAACTTTTTTTATTCCTAGCATAATTCTAGCCATTTCTCCGCCAGATGCAATTTTAATAAGTGGCTTAAATGTATCTCCAAAATTTGTTGCAATCAAAAATTCTATTTTATCTAATCCGTTTTTATTAAATTCTTCTGTTTTTTCAATATTAACATGAAATTTAGCATTTTTCATTTCTAAATCTATAAGTTCTGCTGTTATTTTATCATCTAATTTTTTTGCTACATCACATCTTATTTTATACATTTTATCTGCTAAATCATACATTTTTTCTTCTATGTTTTTTATATCTTTTTTAAGCTTATTTGTATATTCCTCCAAATTTTCTATTTCATATAATTCTTGTTTTATTTTATCTCCATACTCTAATATCTCTTCAATACTGTTTCCATATTTTCTTTTTAGTGAGAAAATTAAATCTAGCCTTTCTTCAATTTGGTTTCTCTCTTCTTCATCAAAATTATTATCTTCGTTTAAACTACTAATATCTCTTGCTGCTTCTTCTAATTCATAATAAACAGTTTCTAATTCTTGCAATACCTTGCTATATTTTTCGTCCAAATTAGAAATTTTCTCTAAACTTCTTACAGCTGTATTTACGGATTCCAATGCAGTCTCGTTAATATTATAATCTGCTGATTTAACATTTTCTGCTATTAATTCTGAATTTAAAATAATCTTTCTCTTACCATTTAACTCTTCCTCTTCATTTGGCTGTAACTTTGCAATATCAATCTCATTTATTTGATATTTAAGAAGATCTACCTTTCTTTGTTTTTCTTTTTCATCTCCATAATTTCTTTTAAGCTCTTGTTTAATCTCATTTCTTTTTTCATACAATTCTTCATACTCTTTATGCAAACTCAAAAGCTTGTCCCCTGCAAATCTATCTACATACTCAATATGAGTTTCTTTATCTAAAATAGACTGATTATCATTTTGCCCATGAATATCAATAACATTTTTCATAAACTCACGAAGCTCGCTAACAGTAGCAAGTCTACCATTAATTTTACAAATATTCTTACCAGACAAATTAGTCTCCCTAGAAATAATTACAGTATCATCTTCAAACCCACGCCCTGGCAAAAATAGACTCAGTTCCACAAAAGAACTAGGCTCCCCAGTACGAATCATCTCTTTTGAAAACCTTCCACCAGCAAGAATTTGAAGCGAATCAATAATCAAAGTCTTACCAGCACCAGTCTCTCCTGTAAGCACATTAAACCCTTCACCTAGTTCAATACTTAAATCATCTATAATACCTATGTTTTCAATATGCAATGTATTAATCATAATCTCAACCTCAATATAATTTATTATGATAAATTATATTCTATTTTGGTGAGATTTTCAAGTAGGAAAAAAGAACGTTTCCACTCAGCGAGGGAACTATTTAATATCTATTATTTCTCTGAACTATATCCACTATATCGGAAATAAAATTTCCAATAACCGGAATATTTAACATTACTATTTTTTGTAAAACAAAGATTATAATAGCAGTAATAATAGTAACTCCTATGCCTATGCCAATGCCCCTTCCAATACCTGCCCATACGTTTCTAAAAAACATTTTCCTTTTGTTCCCCAAAATATAAATAATCTCGCTAATATTAGCCATTTGCATTGCTTTATTTAATTCATCTATTTGTTTACTCAATTTCTTAAAAAACACTTAAAAGACCACCTAATATATATGGTGGTCTTTATTTTATTAAATATTCATTAAATTTGATTTTCAATAGCATTATCTATTGTATTGGTCTCATTTATAATATTAGAATTACTTTCATTATTTTCAGTATTTTCTGTTTCTTTCATTAATTCTTCAAGCTGAGTAATTAGGCTTTGCAATCTGTTAATATCTTTTCCCATTAGTTCCCAATCATTATTAGCACTAGACTCGCTCAAATTATTATTTGCCTTAATAATAGCTTCTATCAATCCTTCTTCATCATCCGTATTTTCAATTTCTATTCTAGAGGCATCTTGTGAAACCAATCTTTCTATTGCTTCTTGCAGGCTATTACCTATTGCAAGCTTATTTCCAGAAGCCACAACAACTTTTTTAAGAATTGGCACCTGTGATTCATTTAATAAAACTTGATAAATAGGTTGTACATAAAGTAGTGTATTTTCAATTGGAACTATTATCATGTCTTTTATAAGTTTAGTTCCAGCAACATTTAATGCTTTTAATTCAGTAGATATTGCCTCATCTTGTTCAATTTGATTTTCTAATTGCATTGGTCCTAATATGCTATTATCAGAATTAAATTTATATAGTTTTAGTTTATTATCATTTTCATATGTTCCTACTAGATAAGCAATAATATTTTGTTTATTATATGGAGTATATGGAATTACTAAACCTAATTTTTCTTCATTTGAATCACTTGTTTTTAACATTGTATAGTATGAATCCATTGTTGCACCTATACTTGATGATGTGGTTTTATTAGCTGTGCTTTTTGCTATATCCCATAAATCGTCATTTCTATATAACACCTCTGTTTGAACATTATGGTACATGCTTAGCATTTCTGCTTGAATATTATATAATAATTGTGGATAAATAATATGTCTTGATATATCCACTGGTATTTGTGCATCTAAATCCATAAATAAGTCTGGATAAATATTTCTATATGCCATTACAATTGGATCTGTTCTATCTGTTATATAAAATTGTAATGTTCCATCATAAGCATCTATTAATACTTTTACAGAATTTCTTATATAATTTATTCTTGTTCTTACTCCGTCTTTTTCAATAATAGATTCTTGTGAATATGGATATGAATTAGATATTGTATATGCATCTAATACCCATACTTGTCTTCCATCATCTGTTATTACCATATATGGATCTTCATCATACATTAGATATGGCATTAAAGTTTTTGCTCTTTCAATTATATTTCTGTTGGTTATTACTTTGCTGTTTTCGTTCATATTTGTATTGAATGCTATTTTTAAGTCTCCTGTATGTATTCCTAAAATTAATCTATCTAATAAATTTAATTTTATACCAGCAAGTCCATCGTATACATTTTCTGCATTTGTACTACTTGTTATTGGGTAATCATATTCTTTGTAATTATCCACATTAGTTATAATTGTTTGATTTGTTTGTAGCCCAAAATAAATTCTTGGTTCATTTACCTTTATTGGTCCGTTTTCGTTTAATCCCTTTTGTATATATGTTATATTATTTGAATCATCAAGTGTAGATGCTGATGTTATTATTGCTCCATATCCATGTGTATATTCATATGTTTTGCTATTATCTGTTCTTCCATTATCGCTAACTATTTCTCTTGGTGATATATAGCAAATTTCATCTGTGCCATTTATATTATATTCTGCTATACTTATATTTCTATATGCATAATATCCTGTACTAGTTTGATATTCCTCTAAATTTTTTAGCACAACATCTTTTGTTACAATTGGGATATTAGTTAATACATTGCCATTTTTATTCACTTGTTCGCTAGTTATAGTACCAGTATGTGCTATTTCTATTTCTTCTATATCAATGCCATATGCTTGTTTTGTTCCTTCTATGTTATTTTTTATATATGCTTTTTCTTTATCTAATTCATTTGGAGAAACCATTATTAATTGGAATAAAGTCATTATTAAAAATAGTCCAACTAAATATGTTGGTATTGCTCCAAATGATAATATTGCTTTTTTGTTTTGAGATTTTCTTATAAAACTTATACCCAAATATACTGCAATTGGTATTAATAAAGCAAAAATTCTGTATCCCCATACTTTTATTGTTACATCTGTAAGTCCACCACCATATAGCACAATATCTTGATCTATATCTATTGATTTTTCGAATATAACATTATTAGAATTTACAAATGTCAATCCAGCAACCGCTAATGCTATTATCATAACATTAAATATAATTTGTTTTATTACTGTATTCTTTTTTAATGTTTCTATATTAATTCCATCGAAATATATATTAAATACAGCAATATAATAAATTGCTATATATATTGATATAACTATGAATACGAATATAACATAATATAATAACATTTCTATAAACGGTTTTACAAATATGTAATAGCCTATATCTACATTAAAAATCGGGTCTGCTATTCCAAATTGTGCAGCATTAAATGCTAGCATAGTTTTTTCTATCATAAATGGCGATGTAATTATGCTTAAAATTGCACCTGCTATTAATGCAATAGACTTATTAGGCAATTTGGGCATTTCTATTTTGTCTTCTTCAAAAAATTTTTTTAATCCTCTTTTTATAAATCTTGTTGTGACATAAAAAATAAAAAATAAAGCTACAAAATTAATTCCAATCACAAAATATTGATATTTTATTGTTTGTGTAAACACATTTATATAGTTTTCCCCTATTGAAAGAATATTTAAATATTCTCCTCTTAATTTTACAAACATAAATATGCTTACTAGAACTAAAAATATTAAAACCAAGATTACTCTTTTTTTATAATTTACTTTTTTCTTTTGTACTAGTTCTTTATTTGCATCTTCCACCTTATATGCTCTCTCCTATCTTTAAATTATGGCTTTTACAAAATCTTCACTACTGAATATTTCCATATCATCTATTTGCTCTCCAACGCCAATAAATTTTACAGGTATATGATTTTTATCTACAATTCCTATTACTACTCCGCCCTTTGCTGTACCATCTAATTTTGTAAGCACTAATCCTGTAATATTGGCTGTTTCTTTAAAAGCTTTTACTTGTTCTATTGCATTTTGTCCGGTTGTTCCATCTATTACAAGCAACACTTCTTTATCTGCATCTGGTAATTCTTTTTGAATTACCCTTTGTATTTTTGCAAGTTCATCCATTAAGTGTTTTTTATTATGTAGCCTACCAGCTGTATCACATATAATAATATCTGTTCCGTTTTCTTTTGCTTTTTTTATTGCTTCATATACTACTGCCGCGGGGTCTGTTCCTTCATCTTTTTTTACTATATCTACCCCCGCTCTATTTGCCCATATTTCTAATTGTTCAACTGCTGCTGCTCTAAATGTATCTGCTGCTGCAACCATAATTTTTTTGCCATCTTTTTTTAGTCTATTTGCAATTTTACCAATAGATGTTGTTTTTCCTACTCCATTTACTCCTATTACTAAAATAACTGATGGTTTTGTATTTAAATGTAAATCTGGTTTTTCCACATCTAATATTTTTTGCATTTCTTCTTGAAGTGCTTTTTTTACAGATTCTTCATCTTCTATTTTTTCCTTTTTAATTCTGTTTCTTAGTCCATCTATAATACTTAAAGATGTATCCATTCCTACATCTGACATTATTAATATTTCTTCTAATTCTTCTAATAATTCTTCGTCTACTTTTCTAAAATTACTAAAAATATCATTTATTTTCTCATTAAATGAATCCTTAGTTTTACCTAAACCTTGTTTTAATTTATCAAAAAAGCCCACTACTTTTAATCCTCCGTTTACTTTGATTTGGAGCTATTAGGCGGAATCGAACCGCCGACCTACAGGTTACGAATCTGTTGCTCTACCAACTGAGCTATAATAGCATTATTCCATATAATATAATAGAATAATTTAGCATAAAAGTCAAGATATATGCTAATGTAAAATATCTTAGTTTATGTAGAAAAATGCCAACTAATATTAGTTGGCATTTGATATTAATTATCTACTTGTCATCTCTGTCATCATCATCTTGATCATCGTTATCATCTCGATCATCATTATCATCTTGGTCATCATTATCATCTCGATCATCGTTATCGTCTCGATCATCGTTATCGTCTCGATCATCATTATCATCTCGATCATCGTTATCATCTCGATCATCGTTATCATCTCGATCATCGTTATCATCTCGATCATCATTATCATCTCGATCATCGTTATCATCTCGATCATCATTATCATCTCGATCATCATTATCATCTCGATCATCATTATTTAAATTGTTCTTTTGGCTATTGTTATTTGTAGTTTGAATATATGTGTTGGTATTTACATTGTTATTATTTTTATTATAATTGTAATTGTTATCATCATCATCGTCGTCGTCCTTATCATCATCTCTGTCATCGTCATCATTAATATCTACATCTTCTTTAATAATATTTCCGTCTTTTGCATTAATATCATATTCATATTCATTTGTTCCAACATTAAATTCTACTTCATAAATTAGTATTCCATCATCGCAATCAAGTTCAACTTCTAAATTTGTTACACTTGAAGCTGTTACTCCTGCTTTGGCAAAAGCTATTTCTTTTGCTTTTTCATTTCCAATGTATAATTTTTCGTTAGCATTTCCAGTAGATGATACTTTATTTAATACTACTTTCTTTGAATTTAATAAAACATTTAGTTCATTAATTGATAGTTTAGATAATTCATCAAATGTATATGCATTTCCTTTTGAGTCTTTTACATTAGTTGTTATAACTTTATTTATTAAATTTGCTTTTCCTTCTGATATATTATTTGTTTTAGCTAAATTTTCTATTTTGTCATCACTACTATACATTTGTGATAATATTGAGCCTTGTATGCTTTTAGCACTTAATAATTCATTTATTTCTTTTGATATTTTTTCTTCTAATTCTTTTGCTTTTTCTGAATTATCATTTTTTACAGATACTAATATTGAATTTTGTGCTTCTGTAATATAACCATTTTTTAACATAGAACCTATTATAGCATTTACTCCTACATCTAAATCTACTTTTTCTAAGTCCATATCTTCAAGAATTGTTTTCCCTTCATCATTTAGTGCGCTTGCCTCGATTATTTTTTCATTTTTATTTATTTTTATTTCAACACTTGGGTTTACATCAAAGTCAATTATGGAATCTATTGCATTAGAAGTATTTTGATATTGAGCAAATCCAAATACTCCAAATGCGCACATGATTACTGTTGCCAATGCTCCTGCTAATTTAGGAACAAAAAAATTTTTTCTTGTTTTCTTTTTCTCTACCAGTTCTACATTTTCTTTCTTTTTTTCTTTTATAAAATTCATATTATTCAATCCTTCCCTATTTTCACACTGGGCAAGGATATTATCTAATACATCTGGAACAATATTGTTTATTGCTCTATTTAATCTTGATTCAATTTCACTCTTTTTCATATTTTTACCTCACCCATCCTTTTTTTTATTTTTTTTATTGTTCTATTATATTTTGATAGAACAGTTGTAAGTGGTATTCCTAACATTTTTGCTATTTCTCTATGCTTAAAACCAGAAACTGCATGTAATATTAATATATTTCTTTCTTCATCTGAAATATGTTCAAATACAGTTGCAAGTAAAACTTGGTTTTCAGCCTCATTAACATCTTTGTGATCTGCTAAAATTTCATGTAATTCATCTAAATCTAAATGATTTCTATTTTTTCTTAATTTCATTAATGCTAAGTTTTTTGTTATAGTAAGTATCCAAGCTAGTGGTTTTCCATTTGGATTATAAAAACTAGCATTTTCATATATTCTTATATAAACTTCTTGCAGAACATCTTCTGCTTCGTGTATATTTTTTAATATTGATAATGCAAATCCATATACAGATGTTTTAGTAAGATTATATAATGTAGATAAAGCATCTTTATCACCATAGCTTATATCCTTTATGCATTCTTCTAATAAAGATTCTTGATATTCATTAATTTCTGGTACCAAAATTTTTGAATTCATTTTTACCCCTTTCACTATATTAATGCTTTAAGTTGATTTTTTATTGCATTAAAATTTAATTTTTTTATATTATATTTGTATATTGATTATTTTACAATATTAATCTACATATTTTATTTAAAAAAATCTTTAATTTTATGGATTGATGTTTCGAATGTAAATAGTTAGGTTTGGAACAATTACGCAGAATGTTTTATATATTTTTATTTATAAAAAAAGAATCCCCAAAATGAACTATACCCCAAAAAGTAGAGTTCAAAAAGGGATTCTTTTTACATTAGAGTCCGTATTCATCTAAAATATCAATTACTTTTTCAATTTCTTTTTCCGATAAAGGTTCTTTTCGGTTTAAGGCTTTTGCTATTTCTTTGCCAACTATTTCAATTTTATTGGCATGCTCATCTTGTTTTTCTTCAACCACTATTGGTTTTTCAATTTCAATTGCAATAAAAACATTGTTTTTGCCCAAAATTAATATGCTTAATATTAATAAAATTAAATAAACTTTTATTAATAATAACGTATTAAATGCTTCTGGGCTACTACTAGTATCAGCAGCAACTGAAAATATTAAGGCAAACAAAGAAGCAATAACAAAAGCTATAATTAATTTAATCCGACTTTCCCCAAACATCATAATACTCCCTCCAATGCTGAAATTATAAGCTACTAATTAAGAAGCTTATTCGAAAATGGATTACAATATTAAGTATATCACTTTTTATGTAAATTGGCAACAAAAAAACTTACGAACCTTTTATCGGTCGTAAGTTTCTAAAAAAAATGGAGCGGGTAGTGGGAATCGAACCCACGTAGCCAGCTTGGAAGGCTGGAATTCTACCATTGAACTACACCCGCATATTATTTTTTACTGTCCCCTGACAAGTATAGATTATAAACTATATTAATTTAGTTGTCAATAGTTTTTTAAAAAAATTTATATTTTTTTATAAGATTTTGTTTAACATCAATTGTAATCATAAATAAAAATAGTAATAAAATTTTCGGTAATTATAGACAATAATTATTTAATATAATATAATTAAATATATTGTTAATGAAAGGAAATTTTTTATGTTAGAAGAAAAGACAAGAAAAATACTTTTAGCAATCATAAAACATTGTAATATAATTGAAGATACAAAAAAATATTTTGGTGATTCTTATAAAATTTTTCAAGAAAATAGTATTTATCAAAATGCAATATTAACCCCAGTTACACAAATAGGCGAATTAGTAAAAAGACTATCAAATGAATTTCGTGAAAAATATAATGAAATACCATGGAGAAATATTGCTGGTATGAGAGACATTGTAGTGCATAATTATGAAACTATTGATAAATTAATATTGTGGAATGTAGCCGATAAAGAGACAGTAAAAATAAAAGAATTTTGCAAAAAAATAATTAATAAGGAGTAATACACTATGTCTGAAATAGAAAAAATTAAGCAAAAAATTAAACCAGTCGCTAAGAAATATAATCTTAGTTATGTATGGGTATTTGGCTCTTATGTTAGAAAACAACAAAAACCAGATAGTGACATAGATATTTTATTAAAAACGGAAGATGTTGCGGAAGGTTTTAAAATTGTAGAAGTCAAATATGCATTAGAAGAAGCATTGGAAAAAGAAGTAGATATAGTAACAACAGGAAGTATAAAAGGTTCATTGCTAGAAGGTGTTGATTTAGAGGAAGTACTTGTATATAGTACTGATGAATAATATTTACGACTTTGTCAAGTAAAGTGTGTAAGTTTTTTAGAATTTTAATTTTTTTATAATCGATGGTTTAGAAAATATAGCCATCGATTATTTTTCTTTTGTAAATATTGATTTTAAGATATTTTGAGTACATTTAATAAAGCTAAGCAAAAATAACTTAACATACTTTTTGTAAATGCTTTATTTATTTTTATAAATGTTCGTATAAAAATAGGCATAATCTCCACATATTGTAAGGAAATTATGCCATAATTTTATTTGAACAATTGTCCAAATATTTCTTTTACTTTGCTCTTAAATTTTTCTTCGGTATCATTTGCAAAACGTATTACTTTTATGTTTTTAGTTTGTTTTTCAATTTCATCTGCTAATTTTAAGTATTCTCTTTGCTGATTTATACTATTTTCTACATCGAATTTTTGATATTCGAATTTATCTCGACTTGCCAAACGTTCTTTATACAGATTTTCATTTTCTAAGTAAAGTATTACTAAGTAAATTTCTAAATCCATTTCATCTAATTGTTTAAGCAAATTTTGATAAGTTTCTGCAAACGAATACTCTTTGTAACCAAGTCTTGCATATACTTCGTCTGTGAAGAAATTACGGTCGTATATCATAGTTGGATCATCTGGTGAGCAGCCTTGTCTTATATAGTCCATTTCTCGCATAAATCTTTTGGTAACTTTGGCAAGGCCAGTTTTTGACTTATCTTTTATTCCTGTAAGTCTGTGCAAATCAGCTGATGCCAAGTTTTCTCTTAGATAATTTGTAAATGTACTTTTACCTGCTCCTTGTGGTCCTTCTACAATAATTAAAGTGTTTTTTTGCATGATTAATTTCCTCCTTTTAGCAAAGTAAAAATATATGTAAAATTATTACATAGCATTATTTATTTGTGAAAAGTTCCAGAAGAAATATACCTTCTGGAACAAACTTTATTATTCTTCACTAGATGTTAAACTTCCTGAATACATTGACATTAAGTAACTCATATAATCAAATGGCTCTAATGTCTCTGGATATCCATAGTCTTTACCAAATGTTTCAACTGTTACACTTTCTATTACCGGTTTGTTAACTGGCATATCTGTCTCTGTTGTTTCGCCTGTTTCTTCATCAGTTTCTACTACTGTTTCTAATGCAACTATTTGGTCTACTATATCCATTCCTTCTGTTACTCTTCCAAATGCAGCGTATAATCCATTTATTCTTGGTGTATCTTTTACCATTATAAAGAATTGTGCTCCTCCTGAGTTATAAGATTCAGTTCTTAATGCTGTACTTATTGAGGTATAATCACCTCTTGCCATTGCTATAACTCCTCTTTCTAGTTTTAAAGTATTATCTGTATAGTTATTTGCTACAAATTCTCCTTCTATACAGTATTCATCTTCACTTTCTCCATTTGGGTATAAATCTTTTAATGTTACACTACCTGTTCCATCTCCTGCTTTGTCTCCACCTTGTATCATAAAGTCTTGTACTACTCTATGGAATGTTAAACCATTATAGTATCCATTTTGTGCTAGTTTTATAAAGTTAGCTACTGTGTTTGGTGCCATATCTGGATATAGTTCTATTTTTATTGTTCCATAATCTTTTATGTTCATTGTGACTATTGGGTTTTGTTTATTTTCTGTTAGTTTTTTGTAATAACCTATTCCAAGTACTACTCCAATTACTAGTAATACAATTAAAAAAATTATTAACCATGTTTTTGAATTCTTCATTTTATTGTCTCCTTATCTTTGGCTAGTTGCCTTTTTCCTATTTTGCAATTATATATTTATTTTAATTTTGTGTCAATATTTTTTGTTTTTTTCACACAAAATTCACTTATCTATTTTATAAAAATACTTTTACAAATTCTATTAAATCTCTTAAGTGATTTTTGATAACATCTTCTATTATGCTATTATCTATTTTTTTATAATCATGTACTGCTATGTTTCTAAATCCTACCATATTTTTAATATTATTATGCATTTCTTTATTTATTAAATCGTTATTATATAATAAATCTATTGCCTCTTTTTTAGTTTGAGGGACTCCTAGTTTTCTACTAGATACAATATACATAGCCACATCTATTACTGCTTCACATGCTCTTTGAAGGTTAAGTACAATACAATCTAATCTTTTATAGTCTTCTAAATTTGCTGGATTATTTTCATATTCTTCTTCTATTCTTTTTATACATCTTTCTACTATTTCAAGTTTATTTATTATTACTGTTTTGTTTTCCATTGTATAAATCTCCTTCTTTTAGTTGTTTTAATATTTCTTGTCTGCTTTCGTTTAGTTCTAGGTATTCTCTGAACATTCTTAGTTTATATAAATCAAATTCAAATTCGTTTGTGCAATAAATTAGTATTCCGTTTATTAGTATTTCGTACCTGAAACCATCTCCCATTTCTTGTGATAGGTCAATTAAATCTACTTCTATTTTTATTATATCTTCTAGTTCGTTTTGTAGGTTAAATATTTCTATATTTGTTAGTTTTTTGTCTGTTTTTATTGCTATATCTAAGTCGCTATCTGGTCTTTCGTAGTCTCTTGCATAGCTACCAAAGATTATTATTGCACAGCAATTTGTTTTTGCTACTAGAAAATCTATTATTTGTTTTTGTTTTTCTTTATTTAGCATTGTTTACTCCTTTTATTCTATTACTATTGTTGGACGAAATGAAATCCATGTTTCCCCATTCAGTGCTCCGTTTAATGCAAAAATTCCCGCTTTACTTGTTCTATTCTCAGCGTTACCCCTTTCTACAAAATCTCCTCCTGAAGTCCAAATCATTCCATGTGCATCTGAATTCCATGCAGAGCTAATATCCCAAGATGATCCATGACTTGAAATTTCATACATAGCATCGCCATATTTTTTTATATTATATGTTTCTTCATAATTTGTTTGTGGATTATCACTTGTTCCCATATATCTATCTACTAGTTTTTCTTTAAATCCAGGTAAAGTCATCAATTCTTTATCTATTGAGCTAGTTAATCCAGCAGCCACAAAGTCATCAGCACCACCAGACATATCGTATATTCCATATACAGTTCCAGTTGTACTTGCTAATACTCCTTTTTCTGTGTTATAAGCATTTACAATTCCATTTACTTCTGTTGCATCTATGGCATTACCTGCATTTCCAGTTATATAGCTACTGCTATTGTTTATGGTTACCTCTGTTCCATTTCTACCATATTTACTTTGTGTTAAATACGCTACTGCTCCCCATTCGCTGTTTTTCATTAGGTGTGTTACTGCATTTGTTGGTATTCCATATATATTTCCTTCTGCATTCATGTTTAGGCAATTTGTAAATATGTTTGCTATTGATATATTTCTCCAGCTTACTACATTTGGCAATACTTTTATATTAAGATTTGTTACATTTCCTCCGCCGTAGTCTAGCTCTGGTGATGAGCTGCTGGCTTCGAATTTGGCTACCCAGAAGCCTGTTAGTTCTCTGTCCCAGCCACCGTTTGCGTAGTTGTTTTCTGAGCCGTCTGTGAATGCTGGGTGGACATTCCAGTTACCTTCTCCTGATTCGTTAATCATTTTAGTTGTTGTTTCGTCTGTTGTTAAATATGTTAAGTTTTTAAGGAATTTTACATTTATATTTCCGCTTATTCCTTCTCCACCATTGTGGTAATTGCTTGTTATTTGGTAGGCATATCTTGGTATCCATACAAACATGCTTCCCATTGTTGTTATTGTTCCGTCTGATGCAATTTCTAGTCCATCGCTAAGCATTATGTTTGCCCATTTTCCTTCTGCATAGTCATACCATTTTCCTATTTCATTATCTGCTACCTTTTTCCAGCTTCCATTTTCATATATTACTGGTACCATTCCTGCTGTTAGTTCTGGACTGTTGCATGTTACTACATCTACTGTTTTTATTGTTTCTCCACCATTTCTGTCTATTAGTTTTACTGCATATGTGGCTGTTTTTGTAACTTGAAAGCTTGTACCATTTACTTGTCTCCAAAAGTCTACTGTTACTGGGTTAGTACTGTTATCTGTTACTTCTCCATAATATATGTCTGATCCACTTATTTGCTCATCATATATTATGTTTGTTATATTTACTTGTGTTGTTAATCCATAGTTATCTTTTTCTAATGTGAATTCTGGTGCTTCTGTTTGTAACTCACTATATTCTACTACTTGCACTCCATTTGGTAATTGGTATTGATTATAATAGGTTTGCCCTTCGTAATTTACTCCATCTACTGAGTAAATTTTTCTTGTGTTTAGGTTTATAAATACATCTTGCTCTATTTTTTCTATTCCCAATGCATTTAGTGCTTCTGTATTATAATATTTAAAGTCTGAAATGTTTTCACCATTTAAAGCTATTGCTGCTTTGCTTATTAATTCGTCATTAAGTTGATTAATGGCTGTACCTACATTATCATATGAGGTATCTCCTTGTTCTATTTTTTGGCTTATTATATTTACTCTTGATTGTATTATATTCATTCTTGATACATATCCTGTTACTACCATATCTTTATATGTATCATACCCTACATTTATAGTTGCTGTTGTCAATATAGCAAGTACTATTATTGTTATAGCAAGCGTAATTAGAGTTATTCCTTTATTTTGTGATAACATTTTTGCCTCCTTCTTTGGTTAAATCATTATATTATCAAATACAAATTGTTCTTGCATTCTTTTTAGAGTTTGTTTTATATTTAATGCTCTTACTTCTCCAATTCCATCTACTTTGTCTAATTCTTCTATTTCTGCAAGTAGTATGTGTTGGAATGATTTAAAATATTTTACTAAATTATCCACTATATTAGAAGGAACTTTTGGTACTTTGCTTAGTATTCTATATCCTTTTGGATATACTGCAATTTCCTCATAGTTCTCAAAATTTTCATATCCTATTGCTTTTGCAATTGTAATATCACTTATATTTGAATTTATGCTAATTTCACGTATTTCTTTAAGTGCTTTTTCAGCTGTTTTTCTTTTATTTGTTTGTGCTATATAATCTTTTATTATTAGTAATTCTTCTTCTTCTACCCCACCTATTAATTCATCTAATTGCATTTGGACTAAACGACCATCTGTGCCAAGCTCGTATATACTCTTTTTTACCTCTTCTACTACTTTCATTACTTTTTCTACTTTTTGAATACAATTTATAACATTATCTAATGTTACTATATCATTAAATTCATATTCATTTAATATACTTAGATTATTATCAAATACTTTTTTGTATTTTTCTAATATTTGAAGTGCTTGATTTGCTTTTGTTATTATTTTAGATGTTTCTTCTACCGTATATCTTAAATTTCCTTTAAATACAGTAATTATGTTTCTTCTTTGTGATATGCTAATTACTAGTTCTCCTGTTTGTTTTGCTGTACGTTCTGCTGTTCTATGTCTGGTTCCTGTTTCCTGTGTTGGAATAGTGTTTGATGGCATTATTTGTGCATTTGCAAATAATATTTTTTTCATATCACTACTTAGGACCACTGCTCCGTCCATTTTTGCAAGTTCATATAGTCTTGCTGGTGTATAGTCTTCGTTAATTTTAAATCCACCATCTACTATTTCCATTATTTCTTTTGAATCACCTATTATTATTAGAGCACCTGTTTTTGCTTTTAGTATATTTTCTAAACCTTCACGCAATCCTGTTCCTGGTGCCATAATCTTTAGAATTTCTATTAGCATCTCCTCTTTTTTAACATTTTCTTCCAAAGAAATCTCACATCCTTACTTTAAACCAATAGCCCTCATTGCCTCGTTTATATTTTTCACACCTATTATATCTAATTTGTATTTTTCTTTCAATAGTTTTTTGTTATTTTCTGGTATGATGCATGTCTTAAATCCTAACTTTTCCGCTTCTTTTAATCTTTTATCTATAAGATTTACTGCTCTTATTTCTCCTGTTAATCCGAACTTCACCAATTGCTACTACATCTTGTTTTATACTTATATTTTTAAAGCTTGAAGCTGCCGCTAATATTATTCCTAGGTCTACCGCTGGCTCGTTTACTTTTATTCCACCTACTACATTTAAATATACATCTTGGTTACCTAGCATTAAACCAGCTCTTTTTTCTAGTACTGCTATTAATAATGTTAACCTGTTGTAATCTATGCCATTTGCTGTTCTTCTAGGCATTCCAAATACTGTTGGTGTAACTAATGCTTGAAGTTCTAATAACAAAGACCTTGTTCCTTCTAGACTTGCTACTATAACTGAGCCAGATGGATTATCTTCTCTTTCTGAAATAAGTATAGATGATGGGTTATCTATTTCTACCATTCCTTCATTTTGCATTTCGAACATTCCTATTTCATTTGTTGATCCAAATCTATTTTTAACTCCTCTTAATATTCTATATGAAAAATATCTCTCTCCTTCTAGATATAGAACCGTATCTACCATATGTTCTAAAACTCTTGGGCCTGCTATATTTCCATCTTTTGTAACATGACCAATTATAATAGTTGTAACACCATTTGCTTTACACATTTTCATTATACGTGCAGTTATTTCTCTTACTTGGCTTACACTACCTGGTGCAGATGTAATTTCATCTGAATACATTGTTTGTATAGAATCTATAATTACAAGTTTTGGGTTCATAGTATTTATAGTGTCTTCTATTAAATCAATATCTGTTTCAGATAAAAACATTATATTATCGCTTTTAATTTTCAATCTATCTGCTCTAATCTTTATTTGCTCTGCCGACTCCTCACCAGAAATATAAAGTACTTTTCCATCTACTTTAACTTTATCGCATATTTGTAAAATTAGAGTTGACTTGCCAATACCCGGCTCTCCACCAAGCAAAACAAGAGAACCTTCAACAAGTCCTCCTCCTAAAACTCTATTTAATTCACCAATTCCAGTAGATATTCTTACAGACTGTTTACTTTCAACACTATTTAAGCTTTGAGGAATAACAGATTTCCTTTTTTCACTGCTACTCTTCAAATTATCCTTTGCTAATTTTTCCTCATAAAAACTATTCCATTCATTACATCCCGGGCATTTGCCAAGCCACTTAGCAGACTCATACCCACAACTACTACAAACAAATACACTTTTAGTCTTAGCCATCTTTTCTCCTCCTGGGGACGTTTCCCAATGGGGTATTTTACCCCATTGGGGACACATCTTCACTTAATATTTTACTTATTATTTTATGGTCTATACCAATTATTCTTGATAATTGTCTGTTAGATGTTCCCCTCATTCCTTTTAATTCTTTTATCATTTCATTTCTTATTTTAAAATTATAATTTTTTATTTTGGTAATATCTTTAATATTTAAATATTCTTCTATTGCAGCTTTTGCTTCTTCATCTGTTAATTTACTAATTATTTCATATTCTGAAAAATTATCAATTTCATTATTTATGTTTTCCTTTGTATTAAAGTTTTTAAAAGACTTTATTGCTTCATCATTACTTTCTGCAAATAATGATAAAATCAATTTTGTATCAGTTAAATCTGCCTTTTCTGTATATTCTTTATAGCTACTCCAATGATATTCTTCCATCTTAGAAATTCCTGCTTTTTCAGGATTTTTATGTATATATCTCTGAACATTTAGCAAATAGCTTTCACTTTCTACACACTTACTTTTAAATCTATTTTGAAATAGATGTCCTGTTCGATTATATTTCTTATTAAAATATTGCGAATATGAAACTGCAAAACTCTGTATTGCTGTTGAAATGTTATTTTTATTATCTTTTAATAGCAAATGTATATGATTAGTCATAATGCAATATGCATAAATGTCATATTTATACTTTTCCTTAGTTCTTTTTAATTCTTTTATCATTTTTTGTTTATCATATTTATCTAAAAAAATTTTTTCTTTATTTATACCTCTAAGTATTATATGGTATACTCCTGTTTCGCTTATTTGTCTTGATGTTCTTGCCAAATAAATCACATCCTTCTGTAAATTATTTAGCCCCCATTTTAATATTTTTTCATTATAAACTATTTATATGTCCATTCTGTGTCCTAAGATATGTCCCCAGTGGGGTAAAATACCCCATTGGGAAACGTCCCCAATTAATCAATTAATCTTTTCATTGTTATTATGAACATTGCATGTGACCAGCCTAGTCCTATTACCCAGGCAGGAGTTAGTGTTTCGTTGTTTACTTGTTCTGGTAAAAATCCATGTTTTGTTGATGTTTTTACTGCAAAGTCGAAGCATTTTTGTGCTTTCTTTTTTTCTCCTCTATCTAGATAATAGTTTGCTAGCCATAGGTTTGATATTACCCATGGATTTCCATTTATATAATTATCTCCTTCGTATCTTAAATATCCTCCTGTATATGTTCTTAGTGTTAAATTTATTTTTTCTACTGTGTTTTCTACTTTCTTTTCTGTTGGTTTAAATACTTTAAATGGATATACTAATCCTAGTAAGCTTATATCCATTTTATTGTCTTGCAAATTTCTTACAAATGTTTTTTGATTGTTATCGTATAAATTCATTAATATGTATTCTTTTATTTGTCTTAATTTTTTATCTAGTCTTCTGTTAGTTTTGGCTATTTGTTCTAATTTTAGTCTATTTTCTTCATATTGTGGTTTTACTATTTCATACATTTTTAGTATTGCTTCAAATGCTGAAAATATTGCAGCTAGCGAATATGTATGTATGTCTTCTCTTTCTTCCCAAATGTCATAGCTTTTTCCAAATTTTCCTGTATTTTGTATTATATCATCTATGTATCTTTCTAAAAAATGTACTGCTTTTTCACACATTTTTAAATTGTCTTTTATAAATTTTTCATCTTTTGTTTTTAAATAGTGATTATATACTCCATATACCACAGAAGCAGTTTCGTCTATTTGATAACCCCAACATGGTGCAAGTGTTCCATCTGTATAAAAACGTTGTTCCCACATTCCATCTTTATTTTGAGTGTTTTTGCAAAAGTTTTTATAGAACTTTTCTGTTGCTTTTTCCATTTTTAAAATATCAAATGCTTCTGTTATTGAAACTGCATCTCTTGGCCAACAGTATGAGTATCTTCCACATTTGGTTCTTTCTTCGTCTACTTCTATTGCTGCTGATATTCCACCTGTTGTTTCGTTTATTATTAATGGATACAATAATATTGTTCTTGAATAGATATTTTTAATTTTTTTGTGATATTCACTTTTTGATTCGTCTATTTCTATGCTTTCATGATTTTTTACATATTTTCTCCAATATCTTTTTGTATTTTCTAGTTCTTGTTTTGTATCCATTTGCTTAATTTCTAATAACTTTTCCATTAATTCTTTATTTTTACTGTTTTCATTTATATAAACAAAAATATCTATTATTTTCTTTTCGCCTGATTTTATCGTTCCAATATCATAACTTATACTAGAATCATTTGACATTCCGACATAGTCTTTTCCACCTATTACACCACTTGCAATATTTTCTAATGTATTATTTATTTGAAAGTTAAGTGGCTCTTGTTTTGAAAATATTGAAACTGTATAATCATGTGTGTATTGCATTAATGCATTTTCTTTGTAAGCACCACTTACCTGATTATTAGAATTTGTTAAAAGTCCTGAATGTAATAATAAGTTTACTTTTAAATCTATATTATTGTTATTTTCAAAAGTATATCTTTTTACTAAAACATTTTCCTTAGTTGGCACAAAATCAGTTTGTAATATATTAAGTTCAAAATATGAATTTCTAATCTCTGTATTTAAAACATTTGTATCTTTTGAATAATATTGATTGTAAGTATTATTTATATCTTTATGTAAATATATAATTCCAGAATCGTTAACTTTAATTCCGACATTTAAAAAATCTACAAATTGTTTATAATCAGATTGTGGATAAAAAAGGCGCAATAGCTCACCTTTTTCTGTAAAACTAGCTACCATATTTTTATTTCCTATAATTGCATCATTAAAATATTTATTTCTCATCATATTCTCCTCTTTTTATTTTAATATATATACATCATCTTATAGAGCTATTGCTCCTCTATAATATTTACAATTTGTTTTTCTAATTCTTTTACTTTTTCATTAAGCTCAGCTAAATCAGAATCTTTTGCATCTTCTGTAAGCATTGTATCTTTAATAATTTCTCCCATATCTTCAATTTCTTCTTTAAGTGTTTCAACTCTTTCAAGTATTGCAAGTCTAATATATTTATATCTATCTGGAACTTCCATTTTTTCAAGTAATTTTAAGTCTTCATTTAGTTCATACACATCTCCAAAATCTGGTATTGTTACTGGTATTTTAGTATTTTCTATTATTTTTTGTTTTAATTCTATTTGTCCATCTGGTTCCCCATGTACTAGGAATATATGCTTTGGCTTGTTTATAAATGAATATACAAAATTTAGTAACCATTCTTGGTCTGCGTGTCCTGAATAGCCTTCTATATATTCTATTCTTGCATTTACAGCAATTTCTTCACCAAATATTTTTACTTTTTTAGCCCCATCTACTATGTTTCTTCCTAATGTTCCTGGTGCTTGATATCCTACAAAAAGTATTGTGTTATTTGGATTCCATAAGTTATGTTTTAAATGGTGTTTAATTCTACCTACTTCGCACATTCCGCTTGCAGATATTATTATAGAAGCATGCGCTGTTTCATTTAATGCTTTTGATTCGTCTGCTGTTCTTGTAAATTGTAAACCTGGAAATTCAAGTGGATTTTCTCCACTTGCTATTGCTTTTTTTACATCCTCTTCAAATAAATCCATATTTTCTCTAAATACTTCTGTTGCAGAAATTGCAAGAGGACTATCTACAAATACTGGGGCATCCATTAATCTTTTATATTTTGCTTTAAATTCTTCATTGTCTTTGTTGTTCTCTCTTAATCTACTTAACTCATATAATATTTCTTGTGTTCTACCTACGGCAAATGATGGAATTACAACGTTTCCACCTTTTTCTAGTGTTTCTGCTACTATATTTAAGAATAATTCTGCTTTATCATCATTTCTCATATGAAGTCTATTTCCATATGTTGATTCCATTACAACATAGTCTGCACTTTCTATCATTGTTGGAGAGTCTAAAAGTGGTATATCATTGTTTCCTAAATCTCCTGTAAATACTACTTTTTTTGTTTCCCCGGCTTCTGTTATCCAAATCTCTATAATACTTGAACCTAGCATGTGTCCTGCATCATTAAATCTTACTTTTATATTTTCTGTTATTTCTACAATTTCGTCATAACTTACAGGTTTAAATATTTCCATTGATTTTATTGCATCTTCTGCCGTATATAATGGTGGTAGTTCTGGTAATCCTTCTCTTCTTCTTTTTCTATTTTTCCATTCTACTTCGTTTTCCTGTATATGTCCACTATCAGGTAACATTATTGTACATAAATCGCAAGTCGCTTTTGTTGCATATACATCTCCCCTAAATCCTTCATTATATAATTTAGGAATTCTTCCTGAATGGTCTATATGTGCGTGTGTTAATAACATAAAGTCTATTTGTTTTACATCATATAAAAAGTCTTCTTCATTTTTTAGTTCATCTGTGGCTTTTCCTTGATATAAACCACAGTCTACTATGAATTTTTTTCCTGCTCCTTCTACTAAAAAATTTGAACCTGTAACTGTCTTTGTTGCTCCTAAAAAAGTTATTTTCATACACTACCTCCATTTTTATTTTATAAATAATCTAAATCTTTTATCTGTTTTTATATTAACTCTTTCTGCCGCACCTTCTGTTTCGATTTCAAAACTATTTTCTAGTTCTTCACCCTCATAAACATTTACTCTTAATTTATTATACTTTGGTTTTATCTCTAATTCTAAATTTTCCATGTCTACTGCACGAGAAGAAATTATTTTTTTGACGATCTTACTATTTATCTCATTTTCTAAACTAATTATATTTATAAGTTTTAAATTAACACATTTAGCTATAAGTATTTCTTGTATTTTGTTTATTTGCATTCTTAATTTTTCTAAATCTTTTATTGACTTTTCGACATCTACTGGAATGTAAAGATAATATCTTATATAGTAAATTAAATCTATTAATTCTTTTTTGTTATTTGTATTATTTACCTTTACTTCTATACATTTTAAAAACTGCTGCTGAAGTTCTATTATACAAGTATTTATGTCCTTTTTTTCTAAATTTTCTAATACTTCGTTTATTTTTTCATATCTATCCTCAATTCTTCTTTTATTTGTTACATAGTTTTTAGGATTCATAAGAGATGTTAATTTTTGAATTTTTTCTATTAAATCTCTTCTTTCTTGTGAAAGCATTGCTCTTAAATATTGATTATTTAAAAGTTTACTTTTTTTACCCATTTGTTGTTTCCTTTTTTCTAGCTCTTGTAATAATAACTTTTCGTCATTTAGCATTTCATCAATATTTTTTATTTGTTTTGTCATCATTTTTTTATTACTAGTAATTTTTTCTAAGTATTGTGCTTTATTTTTTACTACTTCTATTTCTTCTAATGCTTTTTTTCTTTCTTCATATAATTCGTTTTTTAATTTTTCATTTTTTTCTAATAATATTAAACTTAATACTATATATAATTTTTTAAATAGAATTATCGCATTTTGAGTTCCATATGAATGACTTAATTTTTCTTGAAATTTTATTATATAATCTGTATCTTTTGTAGAATTTGTTTTCCATTCTTCTAAAAATTTATATCCTACTAAGATTCTTAGCATTTGATATATTAAATTATAATTAATATTTTCTATATCTTTTGCTTCTACTTGCCAAGACCATCCACTAAAATCTCTTAGAATTTCTTTTATGTTTATACAATATCCCATACTTAGCATCTTTTCAAATGCTTGTTTTTCTATATAATAGTCTTCATTTATATAAAAATATTTTTTTTCAATATCGGCAAGTGCATATAATAAATCTGATTCAATTGGATATGATATTATTTTTTTATAGGCTCTATCTGAAATTGAATGTAGATTATATTTTTTAAGTACCATTCCTTTTTGAGAATTTGGTTCTACAAGATCAATTTTATTGCAATTTTTATTTATTATATTTATTAGTTCTTCCATTAAATTATTTTGTTCTTTTGTAACTCTTTTTACTTTTTGGTAATCTTTATATGATACTTCTATTTTATAAAACATATTTAAAAGAAGGTTTTTTATATCACTTGAAAATGTCTTTTTCTCTAATATTTGTTCTAATTCATTATTATAATTTTTAAGTTTAGAAAAAAAGTCTTTTTTTGTCATATAAAAACCTCCTTTTATTTAATCGTTTGTTTCTTGATTTCCACCTACTGTGGTTGTTTTAAGTTCTTCCCATCTTTCTTTTGACATTAACACTTGTCTAGGTTTACTTCCTGCATAGCCAGACACTATTCCTCTTTTTTCCATTTGGTCTATTATTCTTCCTGCTCTTGAATAGCCTACTTTTAATCTTTTTTGTATAAACGATGTTGATGCTTGCCCAGATTGTACAACTTCTTCTATTGCTTCCATTAATCTTTCATCTTCATCATCATCTTTGTCTAATTCTTTATCTGATTTACCGCTATTTTCTATTTTTTCCAAAATGTCTTCATTATATGTAACTTCACCATTAGCTTTTAAGAAATCTACTATTTTTTCAATTTCTTTGTCTGATATAAACGCTCCTTGTATTCTTTGTGGTTTTGAGGCACCTATTGGAGCAAATAGCATATCTCCTTTTCCAAGTAATTTTTCTGCTCCTACCATGTCTAGTATTGTTCTAGAATCAACTCCTGATGAAACAGCAAATGCAATTCTAGATGGTATATTGGCTTTTATTATTCCAGTAATTACATCTACTGATGGTCTTTGTGTAGCTATAACTAAATGCATCCCTGCCGCTCTTGCCATTTGTGCCAATCTGCAAATTGCATCTTCTACTTCTTTTGCCGCGACCATCATTAAATCTGCTAGTTCGTCTATTATTATTATTATTTGTGGAAGTTTTTCTCCTCCTTCTTCTTTTTCGAGTTCTGCATTATATCCTTTTATGTCTCTTACACCTTTTTCGGCAAATAAGCTATATCTTTTTACCATTTCTTGAACTGCCCAATCTAATGCACCTGCCGCTTTTTTAGGGTCTGTCACAACCGGTATTAACAGATGAGGTATACCATTATATACAGATAATTCAACTACTTTTGGGTCTATCATTACCATTTTTACTTCACTTGGTTTTGATTTATATATTATACTTGTAATTAATGTATTTATACAAACACTCTTTCCTGAACCAGTTGAACCAGCAATTAGTACGTGTGGCATTTTTGCAATATCTGTTACTACTTCTGCTCCGGCAACATCCTTTCCTAATGCCATTGTTAATTTTGATTCTGAATTTGCAAATTTATCTGAATCTATTATATCTCTTAAATGTACCATTTCATTTTCTTTATTTGGCACTTCAATACCTACGGCTTGTTTCCCTGGAATTGGTGCCTCTATTCTAATAGATTCTGCTGCTAGATTAAGTGCTATGTCATCTGCCAATTTTGCAATTTTACTTACTCTTACACCTTCTGCTGGTTTTAATTCATATCTAGTTATAGAAGGTCCAACTGATACTTTTTCTACTTTTGCACTTACTCCAAAATTATATAATGTTTTTTGAAGTTTTGATGCTGTTTCTGTAACAGATTTTTTACCTGTTTTAGAAGTTCTTGGTCCTTTTTCTAATAATTCTATTGGTGGAAATTCATAGTGTTCATCTTCAACTGTAATTGTGTGATCTAATGTCAGTACTTCTTTTATTTTTTCTTCTTTTTGTTGTTTTTCTTGTTTAAATAAATTTGCTTCTATATAGTCAGTTGGTGGCTCTTCTTTCTTTTTATTTAATGTCATATGAATATCTTCATCTTGTTTCTTTTTAAATTCTGGTATGTCTATTGTTATTTGATCTTCCAAAATACTTTCATCTTGTGGTTGTATTTTTACATTTCTTTGTTTCTTTCTTTCTTGTTTATGTTCATTTCTATTTTCTTTTATATTTTCTACTTTCTCTGCAATCCATTCGTTTACATCTATTTCTAGTATAAATATTAAAAGTACAATTGCAATTCCAGCACTTAAAATTAATGTTCCAATTGGTCCTATTAGTTTTACAAGCAATATCGCCACAATAGAGCCAATCGCTCCTCCTCCTTTATTTTCTTCTCCTAACTCATATGCATTTTTAACCCCATCCCAGAATTCTCCATCTATATTTAAGTTTCCAGCATTTATTTGCCATACACATAATATTACAGAAATGCAAAGTAAAAGTATTCCATATTCAATTAATTTTGTTATTGCATAATCTTTTTTGTTACATGCAATGCTTATTGCGACTATAAATATCCCTATTGGTAATATATATTTAATAAAGCCCATAAGCCCACCTAGTATTGGGCTAAGTGTTTCTCCTATGTATCCTGATTCTGAATATATCAATACTGCAAGAAGAATACTTATTACAATTAATGCTACAACCCAAATTGTAGATTTAAGTTCTTGATTTTTCTTTTTCTTCCTTTTTGCCATTTGGTATCGCTCCTTTTAAAGCAAAAAGCCAGAAAAGGAAATCAAAATTGCTTTCTCTGACTTCCAAATTCTGACTTTCCTATAATCTTACTCCAATTCTTTTCTATTTTCTCTAACTGTTTTTATTACACTGTCAACAGTTTGTTCGAAGTTGTCTTCTATTCCTGTTAAAGCTCCTCCAACTTCATCTTGCATTGTTTTTAATGAATTTTCTACTGTTAATCTCATTGTTTGCAATGATTTTTGCAAAGTTTCTTCTACATTTTCTAAAATCTTATCTGCATATGCTTTTGTTCCTTTTGAAATTTCTCTTGACATTTCATTTGCAAGTTCTATTATTTCTGTTTTTTGCTCATATGCTTTTTTTGTTATTTCATGTTCATCAATCATTGCTATTATTCTATTTTCTGCTTCTTTAACAATATCATCTGCTTCTTTTTGAGCTTCTTCTAATATTCTTTGTCTTTCCTCTTTTACCCATTTTGCTTGTTTTAATTCATCTGGCAATTTAAGTCTAACTTCTTTTATTATATCAAGCAATTCATCTTTTTCAACAATTCCTTTGTTTGTAAAAGGCAATGTTTTGCTTCTTTCTAAAATATCTTCTAATGTTTCTAGCAATGTGAAAATTTCCATGGTTTTACCCCTTTCGATTTAAAAATATTAGAATAACTCTTCCATATTTTCGTATATCACTTACTGTTATATCTAATTTTTCTATATCTTCTACTATTTTTTGATTATCGGTTTCTGCAATTATTAAACCATTCTTCCTTAGTAGATTACATTCTAATATTTTATTTACTGCTCTAATAATATAATTTGTTTCATATGGAGGGTCTAGGAATATTAAGTCGAATTGCCTTCCATTCATTTTTTCTAAGCATTTAATAAAATCATCATTTATAATTTCTGCTTGTAATCTAGTTTTTTTTAAATTATTTTCTATTACCTGTATCGCTTTTTTAGAATTATCGCATAGTACAACGTTTTTTGCTCCTCTGCTTAATGCTTCAATTCCTAATGCTCCACTTCCAGAAAACAAATCTAAAACATCTGAATCTTGAATTTTTAATCCTATTATACTAAATAAAGGTTCTTTAACTCTATCTAATGTTGGTCTAGTGTCAAGTCCTTCTAATGTAAAAAGTTTTGTTCCTCTTGCACTTCCACTAATTATTCTCATTCTACACCTCTAATCACATATATATTGTATAATTATTATTTTATATGTCAATAGTAATAATATAATTGTAATATATATTTAAAATTATTGTAACACTTGTCAAACTTTTTTAATAATTTTAGGTGTTTATAAACGTGCCAAAAAGCGGGATAGTAAATTCCCGCTTTATTCTGCATTCATATCTTTTAATAATTCTAGTTGAGAAATTAATAACGATTCCATTTTGGCTTTATATATATCAAATTGCTTTTTGGTATTCTCTAACTCTTTTTGTTTTAAAACAACTTCTTGTTCAAGTTCTAATACAGATTGTTTAGCTTCCGATTCTGCTTCTTTAATTAATTGATCTGCTTGTTGTTTAGCTACATTTTGTATGTTTTCAGCAGTGCTTTGTGCCATTACTAATGTATTTTGCAATGTAGTTTCTATTGATTTGTATTGTGTTAGATTATTATTTGCTGTTTCTAATTTTTCTTTTAAATCTGCATTCTCTTTGTATATTTTTTCATAGTCAGCTGTTAATTCATCTAAAAAATCATCTACTTCTGCAACACTATACCCATTCATCATTTGCTTTGAAAATTTTTTATTTTCAATATCTAACGGTGTTAACATACTTACTCTTGCCTCCTAATAAAATGTTTCTTAGAATCCATTATTGTTGTTGTTTTTTAGCCATGATACAGAAAGTTTGCTTTTTATTTCTTCTCTTGCAAGTTCATTAGATATTTCATAGTTAAATGGTGCAACTACAAATATAGCGTTTGAAACTTTTTGAATATGTCCATCTAATGCATGCACACTTCCACTAATAAAATCAACTACTCTTCTAGCTACATCTTTATTAACATATTCTAAACTAACAATAACAGATTGTTTTTGTTTTAATAAATTACAAATTGTCTCTGATTGTTCAAAAGAAGTTACTTGGAACACGACCATTTTTACTTGTTGTGTTTGTGCCATATTCACAACTTTTCCTCTTTTTCCAAAGAATTTTTTATCTGATGTTTCTTCTTCCTCTTCTTCCATTCCATATGGATAGTTATTTTCTTCTTGGATATCATAATCCTCTTCTTCATCTGGTTCTACACCTAAAAAATCTAATACTTTGTTCATTATAGCTCCTGCCATACGAATACCTCCCACAATTTTCCTTTGTTTTTAAATTATATATAGTATCCACCTTTTTGAGAATTTTGTCAATACTTTTTACGTTTGTAATGTAAAAATAACATTTCTGTAATAAGTTTGTAATATTTTAACCTTCTGGGCTTATCAAGATTTCATCATATAATGAAATTTTAGGCATACTATTTATTTCACTAGATGTATATCCCATTTCTTTCAATTCTTCTGTTGAATATCTAGATAGTATAGAATAATTTTCATTTTGTCTTAATATTTTAACCAATATCTTGTCCAAGTATCCAGCTCTATTTCTTACTACATAAGTCTTTCCATCTTCTGTTAATATTGAAGAATTAGGTACTTTCCAGCCTTCATAACTCCACCATACAATATCTATTGATATTTTCCTGTATTTTATTAATTCTTCTATTTTGTTTGTAATTTGGAATACTATTGTTCTTGAATCGTCTTCTTCTACATTAATATACGATACAGTTGCCGATATTTCCTCTAAATTTGATAATATTAATTTTACTTTATCTCCTATCCTAGCATTTTTTGCTTGATCAGATTTTAATGTTGTCACTATATAGCATACAAAATTATTTATTATTTTTCCTTTTTCTTCACTGGTCCCTATAACCTGACCGGTTTTAAGATCTAAATTTTCTAGAAATTCTTTGTTTAAATACGAAAAATCGTCAGTTTTAAGCACATCTTCTAATCCGTCTACTCTGTATGAAACAATACCACTTAAAGGAGCTTGTATATATTCTGAATTGTTTTTTAAACTATTTTCTACTTCATCTCTTCTATTAATTAGATTTCTTATTTCACTATCTGCTGGGCTAAGTTCTCCTATTGCTCTTGCTTTTTTTGTCATATTTGCATCTATTTCTTGTTTATATTCCTTATTTTCTTGTAAGTTATTATTTTTATATAATTCATCTACTTGTTCTTTTATTTGGGTTTCCATTAATTTTATATCACTAGAGTACACGCTGGTATTGTTATCAATAATATTTTGTATTTGTGAATCTATTTGTGAGATTTCATTTTTTATTGTTTCCTCAGATTCACTATAATATCTAAATATTGGATCTCCATTAGATACCCTTTGACCTTCTGTTTTAATTTGCAATATACCATTTTTGTAGTTTTCTCCTTGTAGGACAACTTCTTCTCTAATAATATATCCTGTTGTGGTTTCTTCTTGTATTACTTCTCCATTTTCAACTAAAAATATATCTGTTGGCTGTTTAAACCAGCTATACATTGAATTAGCAATATATAATAAAATAGCTGCAACTATTGTAATTATTATAACAATTGCTAAAATTTTATTAGATTTACTACTCTTCTTTACCTTCTTGTTTTTCTTTTCCACTATACTCCTCCAAAATAATTTTAATATTATTTTGCTTGTTTTCTAGTCCATTTAGCCAAATAATTTCTTTATTTTTTCTAAACCAAGTAAGCTGTCTTTTGGCATATCTACGAGTTTCCATTTTTATTTTTTCTATCATTTCTTCTTTTGTGATATTTTTGTTTAAATACATAACAACTTCTTTGTACCCAATAGCTTGCATAGCTGTAGGAAATTTTTTAAACTTTTTATAAATGTTTGTTACTTCTTCTACCAGTCCATTATCAATCATCTCATCTACTCTATCATTTATTCTTGAATACAGAAGTTCTCTTTCTATATTAATTCCAAACACTTTAAAATTATATTTCACTTCTTGACTTCTAGATAGTTCATCTTGTTTTGATTTTGTAATACCAGTTTGATGAAAAATTTCAAGCACTCTTAAAATTCTTTTTTTATCATTTTTGCTTATAGTTTCCATTGCTTTTGGGTCTATTTCCTGGGCTTCTTTGTATAAAGTTTCTAGTCCTTCTTTTATTACTCTTTCTTCTAATTCTTTTCTGTACTTTTCATCAAATGTAATATCTAGTAACTTTATTCCATAAATTAGTGAATTTACATATAAGCCTGTCCCACCAACAACAATTGGCACTTTCCCTTTTTTTAAAATTTCATTAATTGCTTCTTCTGCTTGTATTTGATAATCTTGAACGCTAAATCTTTCGTCTGGTGAAACTATATTGATTAAATAATGTTTAATTTCTTCTTGTTCTTTATTAGTAGGTTTTGCTGTTCCTATGTCCATATATTTATAAATTTGCATAGAATCACATGAAACAATTTCACCATTTATTTTTTTTGCAAGTTCAATAGCTAAACTTGTTTTCCCAGAAGCAGTTGGTCCCACTATTACAATAACTTTTGGTTTTTCCATATTATCTCCTACTAAATTTCTTTTCAATATCTGTTTTGCTCATTCTTATTGCTGTTGGTCTTCCATGTGGACATGTAAAAGGATTTGGTAATTTTAACAAATCATCCATTAGGGCTTCTACTTCTTGATAATCTAATGCCATATTAGCCTTTACTGCCGCTTTACATGCCACTGTTGCTATAAATTTTTCTTCTATTTCTTGTCTTGCGGTTACTGCTACTGTATCTATTTCATCTAATATATTTAAGAATAACTCTTTTGTGTCTAAATCTATACAGATGTTTGGAACACCTGTTAATTTAATTGTATTATCCCCAAACTCTTCTAGTGTAAAACCTGCTTGCTCAAACATTTTATAATTTGCCCTAGCAATATCCATTTCTTTATGTGTTAATGTTATTATATCTGGTAATAACATTAACTGAGAATCTTTTGCTTCATTATTATAAAAATTCTTTTTAATTTTTTCATACATTATTCTTTCATGTGCTGCATGTTGATCTAATATATATAGTTCATTGTCTATTTCTAGAATAATATATGTTGAAAATGCAATACCTATAAATTTATATTTAATTGGTTCTACATATGTATTTTTATTCTCAAATATAGATAAATTAGTTTGTTCTTGCTGATTTTCTTCTACAACAGTTGCTGCTACTTCTTGGTCTACCTCTTTTGCTGGTTCTTCTATATTATAATTTTCTTCTTCTTCATTAACTTCTTTTATTTTCTTTCCAAATGTTTTTTCATACATTTCTTCAAATTTTAAATTTAGCTCTTCTATACTTGGAAGCTTTTCTTCTTGTTTTACTTGTTCTTTTGTTTCTAATTGTTGCTTTGTTATTTCAGGTTCATTTATTTCAATTTTAGTTTCTGAATTTTCTATTTTTTCTTCTTGGTTTTCATTATTTTTATTCTTTTCAGCTTCCTTTTTTTGGTTATACAAAGCTTCTACTAGATTTATTCTTTCGCTTACTTCTTCCTTTTCCCAATTTAAATTTTGTGGTTTTCTCTTAAACAAACTTGCTAATCTATTTCTATTATTTTCTTCTGCCTTATTTTCAGTATTATTTAATTGTTCATTTACATTTTGTTTATCTAAACTTTCTTCTGTATTTTCTGAATGAACAACTAAATCTGAACTTAATAAAGCTTCTTTAACAGCATGATAAATTGCTTTAAACACTTTATTTTCTTCTTTAAATCTCACCTCTAATTTAGCAGGATGAACATTCACATCAACTTCATTTGGGTCTATTTCTATATTAATAATACAAAAAGCATGTTTTCCAACAGTTAGCATTCCTTTGTAAGCTTGTTCGATAGAAGCTGACAATGTTTTATCTTTTACATATCTTTTATTAACAAAGAACATTTGATTAGTTCTATTATTTCTAGCAATTTCAGCTTTACCTATAACTCCTGAAATTTTAATATTTTCAAACTCATAATTTACATCTATAATTCCATTTGCAATGTCTTTTCCAAAAATTCCATACACACAATTTTTAACATTTCCATCTCCAATAGTTTGAATGATTGTTTTATCATTATTGGTAAGTTTAAATGCTATATTCGGATTAATTAAAGCAAGTCTTGTAACTGCATCTTCAATATATCCAGACTCTGTATAATCTTTTTTTAGAAATTTGTATCTAACCGGAGTGTTAAAAAACAAATTTTTAACAGTAATAGTAGTGCCAACTCCTGCACCAACTACATCCTTTTCAAGTACATTTCCAGCCTCAACAACAATCTTATGCCCATATTCATCATCAGCAGTTTTAGAAACCATTTCTACATTAGCAATAGATGCGATACTGGCCAAAGCCTCGCCTCTAAATCCCATAGACTTAACAGTGGCTAAATCATCTGCACTTCTAATTTTACTAGTAGCATGTCTTTCAAAAGCAATTTCCATATCATCAGGAGAAATTCCTTTTCCATTATCACTAACTCGAATACTAGAAATACCGCCATTTTTAACATCAATACAAATATTAGTAGCACCTGCATCAATAGAATTTTCTACAAGTTCCTTAACAACAGACGCTGGTCTTTCAATAACCTCTCCTGCCGCAATTTGATTTATAGTAAGTTCATCTAATAAAACTATTTTTCCCATAATAATAATTCCTCCAAAATCTTCTGTCTTGTGAGTAATTATATCATTAATTTTAAATTTTGAATACTTTTTTGAAAATATTTTATTGTATAAATTTGCAATCAAGAATCAAACATTCTCTCTACTTACTTGTCTAAATTATTAATCTATGTTATATTTTATTCCAGAGGTGATAATAATGTCTTCTTTTGCTTTGAAGATAACCGCGTTAATCTCCATGTGTTTCGACCACTTTGGCTACTGGGCTCTAGGTCCTCACATATCATGGTGTAACTTTATTCGGAAGATTAGCCTTCCCAATTTTCGCATACCAAATATCAGAAGGCTATACTCATACCCACGACATAAAAAAATATATTTGGAGACTATTTTTATTTGCAATAATCTCTCAGATTCCATTTAACCTATTCCAATATGCACTTGGATTTTCATTTGGATTAAATATATTTTTTACTTTATTATTAGGTCTAATAGCAATATGTGCTTTTGACAAATTACCTAATAAATTTATGGGAATCATAGTCGCTGTGTGTTGTATATATTTAGGTGAACTTTTAAATGTAGACTACGGATATTGGGGAGTACTTTTAGTATTTGCCTTTTACATTCTAAGAACAAACAAAATTTTATTAGTACTAGGTTATTTCGCAATAATAATGCTTAAATATATTCCAATTTTAATACAAAGTAATTTTAATTATATAAATATGTATTTAGCTATTTTTACATTCTTAGCAATAATACCTATACTACTTTATAATGGTAAACAAGGACTAAAAACCAAATATTTATTGTACATTTTTTATCCGCTTCATTTATCAATACTTGCAATTTCATTATTAATGTAACATATTAAAAGATAGAGAAATCTCTATCTTTTAATATGTTACATACTCTTGGTGAGCTTTATCTAAGCCATATACTTTTTCAATTTCCCCTTTTTCTCTTTTAGTACTTAAAAAAATAATTCTCTCAAAAATATGAGTTTTTAAAAGTTCCTTTAAAGCTGGATTTAGCATTAAATCCTCCATACTACTTCCATGTGCAGTAAAAATACCTTTAATTCCAGAGCAAACAGCCTGATTAATTGCTTCTACATCTTCAAACGAGCCAATTTCATCTGCCACTATAACTTTTGGCGCCATAGACCTAATAAGCATTTTCATACCAATGCCTTTTGGCACATTCGAAAGCACATCTGTCCTCATTCCTACATCATTTTGTGCAATTCCTTTGTACATAGCAGCAAGTTCTCCTCTTTCGTCTATTAGCCCTATATTCATTCCATTTAATAATAGTGATTCTATACCATTACTTATTCTCCTTACAGTATCTCTTAAAATTGTTGTCTTTCCGAGCTCCGTGGTGGTGAAACAATAATTGTGTTATATATAGTTTTATTCTCCATATCAATCATGTATCTTATTATCTTATTACTACATCCTTTAATCTGTCTAGCAATTCTAAAATTCAAACTAGAAATATTATTTATATTTATAATTTTATTATTCTCTATAATTACATTTCCAGTAATTCCGTACTCTATGTCCTCCTCTTATAGTTATAAATCCATTACAAATCTGATTTTGATATGAATAAATAGAATTTTCGCAAATATTTGTTAAGGTATCTATTATATCTTCAATTGTTACTATGTAATTTAATATTTTTTCTTCATTTCCAAGCTTTAAAATTATCGGTCTTCCTGTTCTTAATCTAATTTCTTCTAATAACAAATACTGATTAGAACTATTTTCCGAAAAATACTTGTCCAATATTTCTTGAATATTATATGAAAAATATTTAAACAAACTAAAAATAGGCATACATACTCCCCTTTATACATCTATATTTATATATATGCCTATTTTTATAAAAAAATACCTATTTATTTCTTAATTCTTTTACAATTTGATCTAATTCTTTTATCAAGTAATCTACATCTTCTCTTGTATTGTCTATTCCAAATGTTAACCTTATTGAACCATTTAAAAATTTAGCTGGAAGACCTATTGCTGTTAATACATGCGATGGCTCTGGCTCTCCTGTTGAACAAGCAGAACCCGCTGATGCACATATTCCCTTTTCATCTAATTTAAATAGCAACTCTTCCCCATCAATATTTTCAAATGATATATTGCAATTTCCTGGTAGTCTTTTTTCTCTATCTCCATTTAATTTTATATTTGGTATTCTATCCTCTACTTGTTTTAAAAAATAATCTCTTAATTCTTTCATTTGATTTGTATTTTTTTCAAAATTTAAATATGCTATTTCTATTGCTTTTCCCATTCCAACTATTCCTGCAATGTTTTCAGTTCCTGCTCTTTTATTTTTTTCTTGATGTCCACCGTTTTGTAATTTTTGAAATTCTACTCCATCCCTTACATATAATACTCCAACACCTTTTGGTCCATATAATTTATGTCCAGACATAGATAGTGCATCTATTTTCATATCTTTTACATTTATTAAAACATTTCCCATTGCTTGAACGCAATCTGTATGAAAAATTATATCTCTTTCTCTTGCAATTTCTCCTATTTCTTTTATTGGTTGTATTGTTCCAATTTCGTTGTTAGCAAACATTATACTTATTAATATAGTACTATCTTTAATAGCATTTTGCAATTGACCTAAATTAATAAATCCATTTTCGTCCACATCTAAATACGTTACTTCAAAACCCTCTTTTTCCAATGTTTCGCATGTTTCTAGTACTGCATGGTGTTCTATTTTTGTTGTTATAATATGTTTTCCCTTATTTTTATTTGCATATGCTATTCCTTTTATTGCTAAATTATCACTTTCACTTCCACCACTTGTAAAAAATATTTCTTTATTTTCTGCATTTATTGCTTTTGCGACTCGTGTTCTTGCATATTCTAATGCTTTTTTTGCACTTCTAGATATGCTATACATAGAAGATGCATTACCATATTCTATACTAAAATATGGAAGCATTTCTTTAAGCACTGCTTCATGAACAGCAGTTGTAGCAGCATGGTCAAAATATCTAATTTTATTCATTTTATACATTATCTCCTTTAATTGTTTATACTTTTTATAGGTCTAATATATTTTATTCTTATTGTGCTTAAAACTTTCCTATTTTATTAGTTTTATTTTATGTAAAATTTGTATATTTATATTTAATGTGTTATAATTAAATTATACTAAATATTTTAAGGAGGGTGTCTCATTATGATTCCACGCAAAAAATTGGTACACGCTATGAAAGGAATCTGTGCTCATTGTGATCAATGCAATCTTGGCCATATTTCAAGGACAAGTACTGAAACTAGTTTAAGTGTTGCTTTAAACCGAGAGCCATCAGCTGTTACTAAAGTAACAAACTGTCCTAAGTTTCAACAACATTTTGCACTTTTTTCAGGAGACATTACCATCTAACCTAAGACTTAATTAAGTCTTAAAAACCAGCTATTTAAAAATAGCTGGTTTACTTTATTTTTTATAGATTTATTTGTTTGTCTATTTCAAACTCTTGTGTTCCCATATATCCTGGTGCAATTTCATACTTTTCAAAAACTATTACAACTTTTCCATTCTCATTTATATAAAAATCTTGATATTCATTTTCTATTCCTTCAAATCCACCTTCGTCTTTTGTAAAATAAATATTATTTGGATTTTTACTTCTTTCTTCAATTTGTTTATATATTTCTTCATCTATTATATTTTTATAATCACTGCCAAATATATCTCTTAAATTTAACTCCTTACCTGTTTGTATATCTATATTGTAAAAGAACATTTCTGTATAAGCACTAGCTAATGTCTCTGTTTTTAATATCATAAAAGATACTAACTTGTCGGTTGAATATCCGACTTTATAATCTATTAATATATTTATTGGCTGATAGTCTTCCTCTTTCCCTCCTGTTTCGATAACTGCTCTTTTGTATTCTGCGGCTCTTTGGTTTACTTCATCTAATATTTTATTTATTTTTAACATTATTTCGTAATTTACTCTTTTTTCTAATTCTGTATTACCTGTATTTTCTAATGCTGGAATTTTCGCGCTTATTAATTTTTCTTTATCTTCTTCTTTAATTTCTTTTATGGTAAATACTCTTGCAATATCTCTTAAAATTGGTACATCTGAAATGCTTGATGCAAAAGTAGGATTTATATTTACCAAAAATACGAAAGCAAAAAATGTACATGCCATTGTAGATATTGCATATTTAATATGAGTAAACATATATTTCTTTTTATATTTACCATTTGAAATTCCTCTATTTATTGTATAGTCTATTTCTTCTGGAATTTTTAATGCTTCATAAACTTTTTTTACCTTTCTAATATTACTCATCTTTATCACCTTTCTTTCTATTTCGATTTCATCGATTTATTTAATTCTGCCAGTGCTTTATATAGTCTTGATTTTACAGTGTTAATATTTGTTTTTGTTATTTTTGCAATTTCTTCTATTTTCATATCTTCGAAATATCTTAATATTATTACTGTTTTTAATTTTTCACTAAGACTTTGAACATGCCTATATACATCAATTTCATCATTAGATATATCATCATTCCATTCAATTTTATCTTCTATTTCTTCTAACTGGCAAGTAATTATTCTTTTGTTTCTTTTTATATATTGCAAAGATTCATTTATTAAAATTCTATAAAACCATGTTTTTACATATTCTTTTTCTTTTAGTTTATTTATGTTTTTTAACGCTTTTGTTATGGATTCTTGAACAATATCTAATGCAGCATCTTCATTTTTTGAATAGCTAAATGCGATTCTGTACAATTTCTCTTTATTGTCTTTTACATAGTCTATTAATATATCTTCTACATCCTGCACGTTTTTTATTTACTCCTTTAATCTTTAATATATTTATCTATTATTTCTTTTGCTTTATCAAAATCATTAGAAATACATAAGATTATATAATTTTCTTTACTTTCTAAATTATAATTTTCTAGCTTAAATACTTCTTTTGGCAAATAATTTTCAAAATCTTGTTTTCTTTCTTGTATTTTTGTTTTTATATTTTCTGTTATAACATTTTTATCATCTTTTTTTATTAATTCTATGATTAAAATTTCTTCTGCTGTTGCTCCTGTTCCTACATATGAATTAATATCTTTTATTTTTTGACTATCGAAATTATATTTTTTTATTATACTATCTTTATCTACTTGACTAAGACTATCTTCAAAAATTTTTGAATTAACTAATTCTTCTCCTAATTTTTGAATATCTATATTTATATCTTTGTCTGTATTTAGATAAATTATTTCTAAAATTACAAAAGCAATTATTACTATTGGAATTATTACTATTAATTTTCTCATATTATTTCTCCTATTTAGTTATTTTCTAAACATTCTAACCATTTTAAACAATATTTTTTATTAAGATGAATTCCATCTGTGCTTGCATTTTCTGGTAAGTTTCCGTATTCATCTGTTAAAGCTGGAATTAAATCTATATATTTTATATTTTTTCTATTTGTCATTTCTTTAATCAAAGAATTGTATTCTGATATTCTTTGATTATTGTATATACTATCACTATTAGATTTGGTTTTAGTAACAGGTATAATAGATTGAACTATTATTTCGCAATTTGGCTTTATTTCTTTTATACGGTCTATTAGTTCTTCATATGCATTTATGAATATACTGCTATATACCCAGCCTAATTCATTTATTCCTAGCATGATATATACTGTGTCTATATTTTTATTTTTTAAATCTTCTAGTATTGTTATTTTTTCTCCTTTATTATTAGTAATAAACTTTTTTGTTACAGCTGTATCTACCATAAGCCCGATATTGGTGTAATCAACAACATCTTTTAATCCAGCATACATTAAAAAAGCTTGTGTTCTTGAATCTCCAATAAATGCTACATTACTTCCAAATTCGGTTTTTTTATGAGTTTCTTCTTTTGGTTTATTTTTTATTTCTTTTATTATATTTATTTTGCTAATTGCAATATTTTTTTGTATTTGAATATCATTTACTAATTTATTTGAATCTTCTTTTATAATAAGATTATCTACTTTACTAATAATATTATGACATATACCATTTTCTCCTACTTCTTGTATATTACTTATTTCTTCATTCGAATTAGTAGAAAATGCTTTTGTTAGACTAAATAATACTAGTAACAACATTAGTATAACAGATATTATAATAAAAATAAACATTTTGAAATTTCTTCTTTTATAAGTATAAATCATTTTTCTACTCCTTTTTTCTGCTTACATTTATTAGATTCTTTATGAATTAAAAAAGTTTAAATTTTTTTATTTAAATAAAAAATACAGCTACTTATTTTAGTAGTTGTATTTTGGCTGGGGTACTAGGATTCGAACCTAGGAAATGCCTGAGTCAGAGTCAGGTGCCTTACCGCTTGGCTATACCCCAATATTTAATTTAGATTGCGAAAAGCAAATTAAGTTATATTTGCTTTTCGCTCATTTTTATTTTTTTAATGATTTTCTTCCAGAGAAAATCCCACTATCTTCAAGTTCATTTTCGATATTTAATAGCCTATTATATTTAGCTATTCTATCTGTTCTACATGGTGCACCTGTTTTTATTTGACCTGCATTTGTAGCTACTGCAATATCTGCAATTGTTGTATCTTCTGTTTCACCAGATCTATGTGATACTACTGCTGTATATCCATTCCTTTTTGCAAGTTCAATTGCATTTAATGTCTCTGTTAATGTTCCTATTTGATTTGGTTTTATTAAAATACTATTTGCTATTTTCCCATCTAAACCTTTTTGCAATCTTTTTATATTTGTTACAAATAAGTCATCACCTACTAGTTGAATTTTATTTCCTAACTTTTCGGTTAATTTTTTCCAACCTTCCCAATCTTCTTCTGCAAGTCCATCTTCAACTGAGACTATTGGGTATTTTTCTACTAAACCTGCTATATATTCTATCATTTCATCTTGGCTATATAATTTATCTGTTTTCCAGAAATAATATGAACCTTCTTTTCCAATCTTTTTAGCTTCATCAAACATTTCTGTTGATGCAACATCTAATGCTAATACTATATCTTTACCTGGCTTATATCCTGCTTTTTTTATTGCTTCGATAATTACCTCTATTGCTTCTTCTTCACTTGATAAGTTTGGTGCAAATCCACCTTCATCGCCCACTCCTACTGAATATCCCTTTGATTTAAGTACTTTCTTTAAATTATGATAAACTTCTGCTCCCATTCTTAGGCACTCTTTAAAAGTCTTGGCACCAACTGGCATTATCATAAATTCTTGTACATTTACATTATTTTCTGCATGCTTTCCTCCATTTAATATATTCATCATTGGGACTGGCAATTCTTTTGCATTCACTCCACCTATATATTTATATAAACTCATTCCTAATGAATTTGCAGCGGCCTTTGCTACTGCAAGTGACACTCCAAGAATTGCATTTGCTCCTAATTTGGCTTTATTGTCTGTTCCATCTAAATCTATTAATACATTATCAATTTCAACTTGATCATACACATTCATTCCTTCTAATGCTTTTGATATTTTTTTATTTACATTATTTACAGCAGTTTGCACACCTTTTCCAAGATATCTTTCTTCATCTTCATCTCTTAATTCCACTGCTTCAAAACTTCCAGTAGAAGCCCCTGATGGCACAATTGCCATTCCACAAAATCCTCCTTCTGTAACTACTTCAACTTGTACAGTTGGATTTCCTCTTGAATCTAATACTTCTAAAGCTTTGACATTTGCTATTCCTAAGTAATCTTTCATTTTAATCTTTCCTTTCGTTTATTTATTTTTTAAATTAGCAATTATCTGATTGCTAATATTTTGTCCTTCTACTTCTAATTCATTCATTAAACCTTCATCTTGAATCTTTTCAAATATTGGTTTTTCGTATTCAAATGAATTTTGTAATGGTTTTTTATATAGTGGTTCTGAATAGGTTTCCACTTTTTCTACATCAATATATGAATTCACCAAATACTTTTCAATTATTTTTTTATCTTGTTTGCTAAATGAATTAATGTCCATCCCTAGTCTTTCATATCTCCAAATTATATGTCTTTCATAATTTGACTCTTCTTTATTATCTAATTTAGCATAATTATATTCTATGTTAAATTTATAATTTGCTATTGAGATTGTTACATTTGTCCATAAAGGCTGTTTTTCTTTTTTATATATTTCTCTTAATTTTTTAATTGATGAATACAGATTTTTTACTAATTTAAGATATTGCTCCTCATCCATGTTAAATTTAGTAGGTATTTCATATACATTAACAGGATTCTTTTTTAATATTCCTTTTGGAAAGTAATAAAAGTACATTTCCCCTACCGGAACTGCATAAGCTTTTTCTGTTATTGATGCATATAAATATACTCTACTCCATTTTTCTGGAATCATATAGTACAGTTTTTTTTGAATTTCTTTGTATACTTCTCTTATTTCAGTAGTTGTTACCATTGCTACCATCACACCTTTTCAATTAAGCTTACCCCTGTCATTTCTTCTGGTTTATCTAGTCCCATTAATTCTAGCATTGTTGGAACTAAATCGCATAATCTTCCTTGGTTTAATTTTACATCTTCTTTGCCAATTAATACAAGTGGTACATCATTTGTAGTATGTGCTGTATGTGGTTCTCCTGTTTTATAATCTATCATCTGTTCTGCATTTCCATGGTCTGCTGTTATAATTAAATAATCATTTTGATTTTCAATTTCTTTTACCACTTCGCCAATACATTGATCTAATGTTTCTAAGGCTTTTATTGTTGCCTCTAAATTTCCAGTATGTCCAACCATATCTGGGTTTGCATAATTTAATATAATGGCATCGTATTTTTTTGATTTTATTGCTTCAATAACTTTTTCTGTAACTTCAAAAGCACTCATTTCTGGTTTCATATCATATGTTTCTACTTTTGGTGAAGGTATTAATATTCTGTCTTCATTTTCATATGGTTTTTCTCTTCCTCCATTAAAGAAAAATGTTACATGGGCATATTTTTCTGTCTCTGCTATTCTTAATTGTGTTAATCCTTTTTTGCTAATATATTCTCCAAATGTATTGTTTATTTCTTGTGGTTTAAAAGCTATGTGCACATTTGGCATTGTTGCATCATATTCTGTAAAACATACATAGTACAAATTCAAATTCTCTGTTTCAAATGCATCAAAATTTGAATCTACTAATGCTCTTGTTATTTCTCTTGCTCTATCTGGTCTAAAATTAAAAAATATCACTGAGTCGTTTTTTGAAATTGTTGTTACTTCATTTTCATTATTTGTTATTAATATTGGTTTAACAAATTCATCAAATGTTTCTTTTTGATATGAATCTTCTATTGCTTTTACTGCTGAATTACTTCTTTCTCCTTGTCCATTTACTAAAGCTCTATATGCTACTTCTATTCTCTCCCAACGTTTATCTCTATCCATTGCGTAAAATCTTCCACATATACTTGCAATTTTTCCTACACCCTTTTCAGCCATTGTTTTTTCTAAGTCTAATAAATATCCCTCTGCTGAAGCTGGTGGAGTATCTCTTCCATCTAAAAAGCAATGTACATACACATCTTCAAAATCTTTTCTTTTTGCAAGTTCTAGTATTGCATATAAATGTCTTGTATGGCTGTGTACTCCTCCATCTGATAAAAGTCCTATTAAATGAAGTTTTGAGCCTTTCTTTTTGCAATTTTCTATTGCTGCTGTTAGTTCTGGTATAGAAAAGAAATCTCCTTGTTCTATTGATTTTGTAATTCTTGTAAAGTCTTGATATATTAATCTTCCTGCACCTATATTTGTATGTCCAACTTCTGAATTTCCCATTTGACCATCTGGTAATCCTACATCTAGTCCGCTTGTTTTTATTGTTGTATTTGGATTTTGCTTCATTATTTTTTCCCAATTTGGCATATTAGCCAATTTTACTGCATTTGCTTTTTCATTCTCGTTTATTCCAAATCCGTCAAGAATCATTAGCATTGTTAATTTTTTATCCATAAAATGTCCCTTCTATTTTGAAAAATTTGCTATTTTACTAAATTCTTCTGCATCTAGGCTTGCTCCACCAACTAATCCTCCATCTATATCTGGCATATTAAATAGTTCTTTTGAATTAGTCGCTTTAACACTTCCACCATATTGAATTATAACCCCATTTGCTACATTTTGTCCATATATTTTTGAAATTTCGTTTCTTATTTCATGTATTGCACTATTTGCATCTTCTGCTGTTGCTGTTTTTCCTGTACCTATTGCCCAAATTGGTTCATATGCAATTATTGTTTTTTCTACTTCTTCTTGTGTTAAGCCTTCTAATGCTAATCTTGTTTGATTAGTAATTATCTCTATTGTTTTTCCACTTTCTCTTCGTTCTAGTGTTTCACCAACACAAACTATTGGTTTTAAGCCTACGGCTAATGCTTTTTTTAATTTTTTATTTACTGCTTCATCTGTTTCAGCAAAATATTCTCTTCTTTCAGAATGTCCTATAATAACATATTCTACACCTATTGATTTTAGCATTTCTGCTGATACTTCGCCTGTATATGCACCTTTTTCCTCCCAATGCATATTTTGTGCACCTATTTTTATATTTGTATTTTGTGCTATTAATAAACTGTAAAATAAGTCTGTATAAGGTACGCATAATACTACTTCATTTTCTGTATCCTTTACAAGTGGTATTAGTTCTTCTATGAATGCGATTGCTTCATTTGGCAATTTATTCATTTTCCAATTTCCTGCAATTACTTTTTTTCTCATTATATTTCTCCTCTTATTTATTTTCTAAACATTCAATTCCTGGTAATTTTTTTCCTTCTAAAAACTCTAATGATGCTCCTCCTCCTGTTGATACATGAGACATTTTATCTGATAATCCAGCTTTTTCTATTGCGGCTGCTGAATCTCCTCCACCAATTATGGTTATAGCATCTATTTCAGATAATTTTTTTGCTATACTTTCTGTTCCTTTTGCAAATCTATCTAATTCAAACATTCCAAGAGGTCCATTCCAAATTACGGTTTTTGCTTTTTCAATTTCTTTTTCATAGTTTTCTATTGTTTTTGGTCCAATATCAAAACCTGCAAATCCATCATCAATTCCTGTTGAAATTCTTATTTCAGCATTTTCATCTGTTGATGTAGCAGAAACATTGTCTAATGGTAACATTAATTTTACATTTTTATTTTTTGCTTTTTCAATTAAACTTTTTGCTAAGTCTATCTTATCTTCTTCACATAAAGAATTTCCTATTTTTCCCCCTTGTGCTTTTAAGAAAGTATATGCCATAGCTCCACCTATTATTAATGTATCAACTTTATCTAATAAATTCTCTATTACTCCAATCTTATCTGAAACCTTTGCTCCTCCTAATATTGCAACAAATGGTCTTTCTGGATTTTCTAATGCATTCCCCATAAAATCTAATTCTTTTTTAATCAAGAAGCCAGATACAGCAGGCAAATAATTTGCTACACCTGCTGTTGAAGCATGTGCTCTATGTGCTGTTCCAAATGCATCATTTACATAAATTTCAGCCAAACTTGCTAATTTTTTTGCAAATTCTGGGTTGTTTTCTTCTTCTTCTTTATGGAATCTTACATTTTCAAGTAACATTACTTCCCCATTTTGTAAATTATTAGCTAAATTTATAGCATCTTCTCCTATTACATCTTTTGCAAGTTTTACTTCTTTTCCAAGTAGTTTTGAAAGTTCATCTGCTACTGGTTTTAAAGAATATTTTTCTTTAAATTCTCCCTTTGGTCTTCCTAAATGTGAGCAAAGTATTACTTTTGCTTCTTGTTCTATTAAATATTTAATTGTAGGAAGTGCTGATACGATTCTTCTGTTATCTGTTATATTTCCTTGCTCATCTTGCGGAACATTAAAATCACATCTTACAAGAACTTTTTTGTTTCTAACATCTATATCTTCTATTGTTTTTTTATTCATAAATTCCTCCTAAAATTTAAGGACGTAATTTGGTGTTTATATATTTTTTTACCCACTTTACGTCCAAATTTAAATTATTTTTTATTTTTTGTCTACTCCTGCAATATATATAGCCAAATCCACTAATTTGTTTGAGTATCCCCATTCATTATCATACCATGCTACTAATTTAACAAAAGTATCTGTTAGAGCAATACCTGCTTTTGCATCAAATATTGAAGTATGAGCATCTCCTATAAAATCTGATGATACTACATCTTCATCTACATATTCTACAATTCCTTTTAATTCATTTTCAGAAGCTTTTTTCATTACTTCGCATATTTCTTCGTATGTTGCAGGTTTTTCTAAGTTACATGTTAAATCTACTACTGAAACATCTATTGTTGGTACTCTAAATGCCATACCTGTTAATTTTCCATTAAGTGATGGTATTACTTTACCAACTGCTTTTGCAGCACCTGTTGATGATGGAATTATATTTGCAGCAGCTGCTCTTCCGCCTCTCCAATCCTTCTTAGAAGCTCCGTCTACTGTTTTTTGTGTTGCAGTAGTTGAGTGTACTGTTGTCATTAATCCATCTTTAATTCCAAAATTATCATTAATAACTTTTGCAAGTGGTGCTAAACAGTTAGTTGTACAAGATGCATTTGATATAACATTCATGCTTGTGTCATACTCTTCATTATTAACACCCATTACAAACATTGGTGCATCTTTTGATGGTGCACTTATAATAACTTTTTTAGCTCCTGCTTCTAAGTGAGCATTTGCTTTTTCTGTTGTTGTAAATACACCTGAACATTCAAGTACATATTCTACTCCTAATTCTCCCCAAGGAATATTTTTTGGGTCCATTTCATTGTAAACTTTTATTTCTTTTCCATTTACTATTAATTTTCCTTCTTCTGATTTTATATCACCTTTAAATCTTCCATGTATAGAATCATATTTTACCATATACACCATGTAGTCAGCGCTTATAAATGGATCATTTATTGCTACTATTTCTACTTCATCTTTTGCTAGTGCTGCTTGGAAAGTTAGTTTTCCTATTCTTCCAAAGCCATTAATTCCTATTTTAATTGACATTTTATTGTCCTCCATTTCTGATACTTAGTATCTAAAAAAAATTATTATAATCTAAAAAAAGAATACTAATAAGTAGTAATCTTTTTTTAATTTCAATATTAAGTTACAATTCATAGCAAACTATTTTAAACTTGCAATAAATTGTGAGCAAAAATATTTGTATACTGCAAATTACTACTATTTGCTAACATTAAAATTTTATTTCTTGAAATAAGAAATCACGGAATGATTTAAATGTTACATCTTGGTTTAATACTTCATTCATTCTATTCTCAAATTTTTGTTGACCTGGTGTTAATTCAACTTTTATTTCTTGGAATAAGAAAGATTTTATTTTAGACCAAACACTAACTTGTGCAATAGCTCCTCCAACATTTTCTTGTTCTGGTAATTTAAATTCCTCCATTTATTTTTCCTCCTCAGTATTATTTGTTATTATTTACTAATATTTATACTACATATGTTATAATTTGGCAATAGTTTTGAGCAAATTATAATATTATATTTTTGTTACATTATTGTTACATTTTTGTCATAATTGTTCAATATTTTTGTTATATTCAGATAAGATTTCCACAATTTGTATTCTTTTTTCCATAATTTGTGAAAAACTTTTCATATTTTCCGCTTCTTTTAAGTAGTATATGTATTTTTAGTAATTTTATTCTTTTTTTATTTATAACAAATTTCCTATTAAAAATTCTTTATCTACACTTTTAATTTCTACATTTTGTATAGTATTTTCAAGTGATTTTTCATAATTTACTGCAACTTTTAGGTAATTTGTTGTATGTCCTATTATATATTCTCCTTCCTTTTGTTCAAAAAGTACTTCTACTTGTTTTCCAATAAATTTTTCCATAAATTCTTTTTCATTTTTTCTAGATAGTTCTATTAAAGCCCTGCTTCTTTCTTCTTTTATATTTGGTAAAATCTGATTATCCATCTCTGCTGCTTTTGTTCCTTTTCTTGGAGAATATTTAAATACATGCATTTGATAAAATTTTATTTTACTTAAAAAATTATAAGTTTTATTAAATTCTTCATCTGTCTCACCTGGAAATCCAACAATAACATCTGTTGTTAATGCTACATCTTTATATTCATTTCTAAGTAATTTTGTACAATTTTCAAATTCTTCTATACTATACCTTCTATTCATTCTTTTTAGTGTTTCATCACATCCGCTTTGCAAAGACAAATGAAAATGATTACATATTTTATCTAGTTTTGTTAATCTTTTTAAAAATTCTTCTGTTATTATTGTTGGCTCAATAGAACTAAGTCTAATTCTTTTTAAGTCTTCTATTTTATTTATTTCCTCTAATAAATCAATAAGAGCTGTTCCGTCTTTAAAATCTTTTCCATATGAGGCAACATGTATTCCTGTTATTACTACTTCTTTAATTCCTTCTGCCACTATGCTTTTTATTTCTTCTACTATACTTTCAATTTTTCTACTTCTTACTCGTCCTCGTGCATATGGAATTATACAATATGAACAAAACCTATCACAGCCATCTTGAACTTTAATAACTGCTCTTGTTTTTTCTGTATATGTTACTTTTCCAAAGTCTAAAAATTCCTTCTGCAACATAACATCTGATATTTCCTCTATATTTTTATGATTTTCAATATATTGCTCAATAAACTGAACAATATTATTTTTTTCACTAGTTCCTAAAACTAAATCTATTTCTGGAATATCTTTTTCGATTTCTCTTTTAGCAACCTGTGCATAACATCCCACTGCTACTAAAATAGCATTTTTATTAATATGTTTTGCTCTTCTTATAATTTGTCTAGATTTTTTATCTGACATATTTGTAACTGTACATGTATTTATTATGTATATATCTGCTTCTTCTTCAAAATCTACTGCTTCATATCCTGCTTCTACAAATTTTTGAAGCATAGCATTTGTTTCATACTGATTTACTTTACAACCGTAATGTATAAAAAGCTACTTTTTTACTATTTATATTCTCCATATTTTTCTGCCTTTCATATATAAACAACACATTAAAAAATGTGTTGTTTCAAATTATTTTTTTCTCCCATCTAATACATCTAAATTATCTAATGCTTTGCCTGTACCTAGTGCCACGCATGATACTGCATCTTGTGCAATCATTACATTAATACCTGTTTTTTCTTTTAAAAGCTGGTCTAGTCCATTTAAAAGACTTCCTCCACCTGTCATATAAATTCCTTTATCACTTATATCTGCTGCAAGTTCAGGTGGTGTTTTTTCAAGTACAGAATGAACTGCATCTACAATTAATCTACCTGGTTCTTCTAATGCTTCCATCATTTCACTTGAGCGTACTGTAATAGTTTTTGGAAGCCCATCTCTTAAATCTCGTCCGCGCACATCCATTTCAGTATCTTGAATTCTTGGGTAAACACATCCAATATTCATTTTTAATTCCTCAGCAGTTCTTTCTCCAATTATAATATTGTGCTTTTTCTTGATATATTTAATAATATACTCATCAAACTTATCTCCTGCCACTTTTAAAGAAGAGCTAACAACAGAGCCGCCAAGAGAAATAACAGCAATATCGGTAGTTCCTCCACCAATATCAACAATCATATTACCACAAGGCTTAGAAATATCAATACCAGCACCAATCGCAGCCGCAATAGGTTCCTCAATTAAATACACCTTTCTTGCACCTGCCTGTGAAGCAGCGTCAATAACAGCCTTTTTCTCAACCTCTGTAACTTGTGAAGGAATACAAATCATAATTCTAGGTGAAAAAATAAACTTTCCACAAATTTTATTAATGAAATTTTTAAGCATTTTTTCTGTAACAGTATAATTAGAAATAACTCCATCTCTTAAAGGTCTAGTCGCAACAATAGAACCTGGAGTTCTACCCAGCATTCTTCTAGCCTCTTCTCCAACAGCCAAAACTTCCCCTGTATTACTATTCACAGCAACAACAGAAGGCTCTCTTAAAACAATCCCCTTACCTTTAACATAAGCAATAACAGTAGCAGTACCTAAATCAATTCCAATATCTTGACCAAAACGAAACATTACATCTACTCCTTTTTGTATTCTTTCATTATTGTTACAAATTTGTTACAATTATATTACACTTTTTTGAAATTTTCAATATTTTTTAATGAAAAACAAAAAGACATATAAACCTCCTTTAAAAAAGTTTAATATGTCTTTAAATTCTTAATTTTTTATTTAAACTATATTACATAATACAAAATAATCAAAGCTCCAACAATTCCAATTGCTAAGTAACCTTTACTTACCATATCAAGCTGTACATCAGATAGCTTTTCTACTTCATTAGTTGTTGTTATTTCATATGTAGCAATATTGCTAAGTTCAAAATTAACTTTAAAATCTTTCTCTTGTCCAGCTTGTACACTGCTTAAATCTACATACTTTCTACCTAAGCAATGTCCATACTTACTATAAAAATCAATTTGCAAATATTTTTCAGGACTTTGAGCTGCTTCATCTAATTTGATTTTTCCTTCTACATATCCACTAACATTAGTAGCTTTTGCTGTACTTACTTGTGTTACATAACTTCCTGTCTCATTTTTAGTACATGAAATTGCACTATAATTATTAGTTAATGCTATACCTATTAATATATCTGTTAAAATATAAAATGCTATAAATAGTATTAAATATTTTAAGAAAGTTTTCATTCTATTCATATAATATCCCCCTAAATTACTACGTCCTCTTAATATTATACAACAGTCTACATAAAATGTAAATAGTTTAAGCTTTCTTAAAATTCATAATAATAATACCCACAATAATTATAATAGCACCAATAACAGATTGTGCTGTCATATGCTCCTTAAATACCAAAGCAGAAGCAACCAAAGTTAAAATCTGCACAATTCCTGTTACAATTGGATAAATATAGCTCAAATCAAACATAATAACAACTCTTGTAAAAAGCAAAAAGCTACACAAATAACATACAAGTCCAATTCCACTAATAATACTCATACCCAAAGTAACAGTTCCATCCTTAACCTCCAAAGACCCAGGATTACCTCCAAGTTTCATAAAAACAAGCCCTGCCACTGTTAAACATAAATATACCCCAATTAATACATACTGCATAATTCTCCTCCTATTACTAACACTACTTACTACATTTGCTTCCATATATTACTACCACCTCTTGGCTCTTTATCGTATTTTAGATTATATGATAATGTGGGAATTTAGTCAATAGGGGGTTTGTGATAAATTAGGAGCAATACTCTGCTGCTTTGTTATTCATTACCAATTAGGATTACACGAAATGAAGTATCATGTGTATAATCTGAACCATCTAACGTCTCTCCAAAACCAAGCGTCATAAATAATCCTTCACGTCCTATACGCATAAATGGTAAGCTATCAAAGAAATCACCTATTGTAGAAAATGTATCTTCATACCACATAGTTCCACTAGTTGTATAAATTTCTTTTATTGCATCTCCAGTTTTGTATTTTGAAATTATTGCTTTAACTACTTTCTCTTGTTCCTCCTGCGTTATTGACAAAAAATCTTCATCAGTATTAATTTTCCTACCTATTACTTCTTCAATAATAGTAAGTAGTTCACCCATACTATATGCTGTTTTTGTTCTATCACTACTACCTTCTGCTGGAAAGCATTTTGTTCCATCTAATGAATTTCCAAAACTAATTAGTGTATTAGGATTTCCTTTAATGTCCCACATAGTTGTCCATTCTCCTCCTCCACCATTCATGTCATACACTCCATATATATTCCCCGTTGTACTTGCAAGCATTCCTATTTGGGTATTATGTGCATACTCTGTTGCCTCAAAGTCCCCATTAAATTCTTTTAAACCAGTTGAAATACCTGTTCTTATCCCTGGATATGAATAATATGTATTATTCATATATAATTCATTTCTATTTCTTCCATATTGGCTATGTGCCAGATATGCTACTGCTCCCCATTCACTGGCTTTTGTCAAATGGCTATTTTTTGATTTGTCATAATTTATACAATTTTGATATGCTTGCCCTATATATGTTTCAACCCAACTATATTTACCTGCTTTACTTACCATTCTTACATTATCGCTTGCTACTACATTCCCAGGATGTAGTATATTTTTTCCTTTTTCATCTTCTGCACTCATCTCATATTTGGCTACCCAAAATCCTGGAAGCTCACTATTCCATTCTCCATTTGCATATTCATTGTTTTTTCCAGTACTGCTTCCATTTTCAAATGCTGGGTGGATTATATATCCATTACTATCTGTTGTTAATATCTCTCCATCTTCATTTGCTTCTGTTGTATATCCATTTGCACCCATCTGATCTGTTCTTGGTATAAATTCTATTTCTATCTTTCCAGCATTATTTGGTCCTGCTTCTGTTGGTTGTTCTGTTATTTTATATTTATATCTTGGTATCCATACCCAATAGCTTCCATCATCTGTTACTGCATTTGCCCATCTACTTGTTTTTGTATCTCTACTATTATCTCCTGCTATATATGCATACCAATTTTCCCATTTGAAATTTGGATTGTCTGTTCCTGTACTACTTGCTTTTCCATTTTCATCTACTTTTGAATATATCTCTACTGCTCCTTCTTGTGTAGTACTTGCTGTTACTCCTCCATCTATACTCCAATATACTGCTGTCATTCCTTCTAGCAACATTGGGCTTTGTACTTCTCCCGTCCACTCTGATTCATTTATTGTAGGAATATCTTCATTATTGTCATTATCTTCTCCTGGATTTTCACTATTTCCTCCACTTGTATGTTCTATTAAGTATTTTTCTATTTCATTTAACATCTCCTGCTCTTTTTCAACACTATTGTTATATTTTCCAACTGCATTTTCTGCATTTCCTATTATATTACCTTGTCCTGTTAAAGTAGCTAGCGCTACTCCTGCTAATATTAATAGTACTATTATTGTTATTATTAATGCTATTAATGTTATTCCGTTTGTTCTTTTTAATTTTTTCTAAAATTTGTCCTTGCATATTTTTCATCCTTTCATTCGTTTTCATTTTTACTTTAATTATCTTACCATATTATTTCCAAAAACTACTAACCTTATTTAGTTAATTTAACATTTTTTTAATTTCTCACGGTCGTACAAACTTTTAGCAAAATTTTGGGAGGTACAATGGCTTCGGAGAAGCTCAGTAAATTTGCTTAGAGTTTATGAACACTGGAAGGTGTTCATAGAAACGAGATAAATTTTAATATTTATCTCTTCTCGGTAGCTTTCTTTAAAATTCAAGCATTTAAACAAAAAAAGACACATAAACCTAGCCCCAAAGCTAAGCCTAATATGTCTTAAACAATCTATATATTTCTCCTATTTATTTTTACTAATATACTACATGTGTGTGTGTGTGTACAGCCACTAGGTTTTCAGCGTTTTTAGCCATTTCGATTTCTCCTTCTTTTGTTCTATATAATGTATACATTATATACAAAATACTTCAATTTGTCTACATTTTTTCCAAATAAAGATCTGTCCCCAGTGGGGTATTATACCCCATTTAGAAACGTCCCCAATGAAAAAGCATTGCTTGTTAGCAATGCTTTTGATTATACTTTATTATTCTGCTGATTCAGCTTCTGGAGCATCATAAGCTTCTAATATAGCTTTTTGAATTTTCTCCCTTGTTTCAGCGTTGATTGGATGAGCTATATCTTTGAATTCTCCGTTTGGAGTTTTTCTGCTAGGCATAGCTATGAATAATCCATTTTGACTTTCGATAACTTTAATGTCGTGAATTACGAATTCATTATCGAATGTTACAGAAGCAACAGCTTTCATTCTGTTTTCTGAATTTACTTTTCTTAAACGTACATCTGTTATTTGCATTTGTGCACCGCCTTCCAATGTTTTAAAAAAATTTTTTGTACAATTATTTATGTACGATTATATTATTCGCCAAAAAAAACGTTTTTCCTTCTATTTTTTTATAATTAACAATTTTTTTAATTTTGCATAATATATGTTTAGCAATAAGCTTATAATATATGTTTTAACTTTATATGGTTTGTTTTTTATAATTTGACATATTCGATATATTTAATATGGCGAAAAGTATTGAAATTATTTGCTTTTAAATGTATAATATGAATATTGTATTTAAAGGGGTGCTTTATTTAATGGAAAACTTTAATCTTAATAATTATAAACATATACATATGATTGGAATTGGCGGAATTAGCATGAGTGGAATAGCTGAAATATTGCTTAATTCTAACTTTATAGTAACAGGGTCTGATGCTACCCAAAGTGAAATAACTGACAAATTAATTCAAAATGGAATAAAAGTTACAATAGGTCATGACTTTTTAAATGCTAGAAAAGCCAACTTGGTTGTTTATAGTGCAGCTATTAAACCAAATGACCCTGAACTTGTCGAAGCAAGAAAATTTAGAGTTCCAACAATTGAAAGAGGCGACTTTTTAGGAGAAATAACCAAGCTTTATAAAGATACAATTTGTATTTCAGGTACACACGGAAAAACAACTACAACATCTATGGTTGCACTTAGCTTTTTAGAAGCACAAAAAGACCCTACCATTCAAGTTGGTGCAATTCTAAAAAATATAGATGGAAATTATAGGGTTGGTAATAGTGAATATTTAATAATAGAAGCATGTGAATATGTTGAAAGTTTTTTAAAGTTTTTCCCAAAATCAGAAATAATATTAAATATTGATAATGACCATTTAGATTACTTTAAGACATTTGAAAACATAAAAAACGCATTTATTAAATATGTAAAAAAATTACCAAATGATGGTCTTTTAATACTAAATGGAGATGATAAAAATTGTTTGGATTTAGCACAATATACAACTGCTAAAACTATAACATATGGAATAAATAATACAAATGCAGACTATACTGCAAAAAATTTGGTCTGTGATGCAAAAGGATGCTATCAATTTGAAGTTTATAAAAATAACAATTTTTATGACATATTTAAACTAAATATACCTGGGACACATAATATATTAAATGCACTATCTTGCATAGCACTTTGCGATAATTATGGCATTAATAGCAAGAACATAAAAAATGCATTATTCAGCTTCAATGGTGCAGACAGAAGATTTGAATATGTAGGAACCTGTAATGGATTTGATATCTATGATGATTATGCGCATCACCCTACTGAAATAAATGCATTGGCAAAAGCAGTAAAAAACACAGCACACAATAAATCTTGGGCAATATTTCAGTCTCATACGTATAGCAGAACAAAACTACTATTAGACGATTTTGCAAATGCCCTACTAGACTTTGACAATGTAATAATAACAGACATATACGCAGCACGCGAAACAAACCAATCCGGAATTACGCCACAAGATTTAGTAAATAAATTAAATGAACTTGGAAAACAAGCCATTTACATCGGACCATTTGAAGACATAGTAAAATATATAAAAGAAAACGCAAAAGAAAATGACATAGTCCTAACAGTAGGTGCAGGAACAATAACTAAACTTGGTCATATGATTATAGAAAAATAAAATAAAGTGAAATGAAAAAACATTAGAGTAGTCCCCCAAAATAGGAATCACTCAAATTTATGTAACTTTGAGTGATTCCTATTTTGGGGGACGGCTATATTACAAACGTCTACATATTAACTTTATGTCTCCCTCATCTGCTTAACCATCATATCCGCAAAAACAGCATATCCGTTTTGTAGGATCGGAAACAAGTACATGAGTTAAGCATCCTATGAGCTTTCCATTTTGTATAATCGGACTTCCACTCATTCCTTGAATAATTCCTCCCGTTTTTTGAAGCAATTCTTTATCTGTAATTTTTACCACCATACTTTTATTATCTATATTATTGTTAGTATAGATTTTTTGTATTTCTACTTCATATTCTTCTTTTTTGTTATTTTCAAGTGTGCATATTAATGTAGCTTTTCCTGGTTTTATTTCCTCTCTTAAAGCCACCTCTACTGCATCATTGTTTGAAACATTAAGTGCACCACTATTATTTATAGTACCATAAATTCCAAGTAGAGTATTTTTTGCAATACTTCCAATTGTACTTTGTCCAATTAAACTTCCACGTATCTCTCCTGGAATTCCCTTTTCACCTTTTGCAATAGATACAATATTTGCAGTAGTAATTTCACCATTTGCAATACTTATTAAATCTTTAGTATCTATATCCATTATTCCATGCCCTAATGCTGCAAACATTTTACTATCTGGGTCGTAAAATGATATTGTCCCAATTCCCGCTGCTGTATCTCTTACCCATAAACCTAATTTATATTCTGCCTCTGAAGTTTGAGTAGGCTTTATTTCATCAACATAAACCTCATCGTCTCTTACATATTTTATATTAACATTATTACCATTTGATAAATTTACGGTTTTAATTAAATCATTTGTACTTGTTATTGGGGTACCATTTGCCTCAATTATCATATCCCCTTCTTGTATTTTGCTACTTTCATATGGTTTTATTTTTGTGTTATTAATATCTTTTATCTCTGACATTCCTACAACTAAAACACCATTTGTATGAAGTTTTAATCCCACTGTTACACCAACTGGAATAACTTTTGTTTTTGGAATTACATTTGCTTCTATTGTTTTAATTGTAAACTTATCCAATAAACTAACTTCATAATTTTCTTTTTTTGCATAATCAATATTCTGATTATTTACATTACTAGAAGTAGGCATACTTTCTTGTTTTTTTATTGATATTCCGAAGAATACTTTGAAAATTAAAATTTTCTCCTTCAAATAAAATTACACTTTCAGGTATAGCATTTATATTTGTTACATATGCTAATAATATACACAATATTATTACAAAAAAATAATGCTTAATTTTTCTCATAATTGGTCTCCTTTTGATATATGATAACCAATTTTTTTATTTTTAAAATAGAAATTATTTATAAGACAAAAAATAGCACAATTAGTAAAAAATACTAATTGTGCTATTTTTTAATTTGTTTCTTCTGTATCGGTTCTAAAATATGAATTTGTTTTATAGAAATTGAATTTTTCCCTTGCCATTGTTGTGTAAAATGCCTTTAATTTATTAGGTGATGAACGCCAATCCACATCATTATCTGGTGATGAATTTACTATACAATAATAGCAAGCAAGTTCATCATGCATAAAATAGTAGTATGTTGAATCTTTATATGTTATATTTTTTGTTTCTTCATCTATTGATTCAACTTCTTCTCTTTCATATGACATTCTATCAAAATCACTATTTTTATATCCTACAATTGAATCATTGTCTACTAAATATTTACAATTTATTTTATGATAATTTCCATCTCCACCTTCTGTGTTTATAAAGTATAGAGATTCTGCTGGTACATATTCTTTATTTTTGGTACTAGTTACAATACAGTAATCATTAAATACTTTTGTTCCTACTTGTATTCCTTGCATAAATGTAATTAAACATACATTTGTAAGCACTTGGTTCCACTCATCTTCTGTAAGTATTGGCATTTGGAAATTTGATACTGTTCCCAATGCTTCTGAATTTTGGTTATAACTTGCAATCGCCTGGCTTAAATTGTCTTGAATTGATGCTTTTATAACTTCTCTTTTATGGTCTGAAAATAAAGAATCTGTACTTTCAGGGTCATTTTGTGAACTTATTCTAAAAATATATTCATTTTTGAATTCATCATATTTCGTTCCATCTGGCTTAACTGCATCGCTCGCCTTTAAATTAACCAAATTTTTATTTACCCAATCTGTAAATTCTAGTGATGTATCATAATATTGTTTTGCACTATCCGCTGGTATATAGTATGAATCTGTTGAAGGATCTACATAGAATCCTGTGCTATATTCCCCAGTTTTATATTGTTCTTGTCTTACTCCTCCAATTACATAGTTTGGATTGTAATATTTTTTTAGTAGTCCAGTTTTTGCTCTTATTAAATCTTCTGTTACATTTAGTTTACTTGGATCTGCTCTTAATGCCCCATTTTCCATATTAATGCTTAACTGTGTTGGGTCTTCAAATAATGTTGTATCTGTTAAATATTGGCCATTTGCTAATCTATCTGTTTCCATTAATGGACTTGTTACATACATATTTGCCACTTCAACATCATATGTTGCAACATCGTTTATTGAACTTTTGTTGTCTCTATCTGTATATGTTATTGTAGTTACTGGTAGTCTTCTCTCCAATAGCTCGTTCTCATTTACTTCTTGCCTATTTGCTACTAAATAACCAGCTTTTGTTACATAGCCTTCACTTCCTACTCTTCCTGTTATTACTACATAATTATCTAGTGAATAATTAACTACTATATCTATACCTTGCTCTTCATTAACATATCTAGCGGTATAGTATATATATGGTTTTAAAACATGTTCATATGTTTCTCTTTGATTTCCCTCATCATCGGTTACATAACTAACAGATGGTGAATATATATAATAGCCATCATATAATGTAAATACAATTGCTGGTATATATGGTTTTATAGTAGTTTCTGTTGCTCCACTCATTCCCATGTTCCCTGCTAGGTTTGTCATAAATGTTTGTATTACTGCCGATATGTCTCTTCGCATTGAGTCTGAAACTGTTGAATAAGTGTTATGCACGGTATTTAATTGAAATGCGACAACTGCATCATATGTGGCATTTTTAAGTTGCGTTTTATACATTGTTTGAAGTGACAATGTATCTATTTGAATTTGTGTATATGCCGACAATATTAAAGTTATTGGAACAACTATAATTATTAAAATTATAGACAATGTTTGTAAATTCATATTATTTTTCACCTACTGTATTATATTTATGTATTTTATAAAAAAAGGACGTAATTTGGTATTATTTATAAATGCTTCTACCTATTACGCCCATACATTTTAATTTCCATTACTTTTTACCATTGCAGCATGTTTTGCTGCTATTTGATATGTATCTTTTCCAGATACTGTGTAGAAGAAGTTTCTAAGCATTTGAGATATAGTAGTATTTGTATTTTTTACACTTACTGTTACAATATCCCCTTCTTTTAGTATATATTTATTATTTGAATATAAAACATCTTCTATTTGTGATGTGTATACAGAATAATAAATGTTTTCACCTATCTTATCCTGTACTGCCCAAGTAGTTTTCTTACCAGGGTTTTCATCTAATACTTTTACTTCAATTTCTACATCATAGCTATTTCCTGTTGCAGCTAATGATTGCATAAATGCATCATAGTCTTCTACTGTAATTTTTCCAATAGTACTAACATTGTCTACAAATTCTACTGTTGCGGTGTATACTCCAAGTTGTGCTATATCATCATTTCTTTCTGAAATAGACATAAGTGGAAACACAAACATTAAAATTGCAGCTAGGAATATAGCAATTATTGTAATTAAAGAATCTCCCATCTAAATCACCTCTCCTATTAATTGGTAAGTTATTTCTATTTTTGTATTTCCCTTAACTAATTCTAGTGTTTCATTTTCTGGGATTTCATCTTCTACATAAACAACTTCCCCATCTTCATTTATTGTAATTTCTTTTCCGCTGTATCTATATTCTCTAAAAGTTTCTTTAAATCTTTTTCCTTTTACGTAATCTAGTATTCCTTCTGAAATTTGTGCCTTATATTCCACGCCATTAATAGTACCTTTTCCGCCTGCAACTTCTATATCTACTCTTAATTTTGTATCAACATTTGCATTACCTAACCATGGTGCAGATTTATAATCATTATTGTAATCTTTAATTTCTTGCTCTAAATTAAATGTACAAAGCTCTTTTCCGTTTGCATCTAAAATTATAACATTAAAATTTTCTTTATAATAACGATACAAAGTGGGAATAATTGTTTCACCCGAAACAATTCTTCCCTCTGGAATTCTTTCATCTGATGTGTATTCGTAAAAGTTTGTCTTGTCTGCCATGTAGAATACTTCATCTGATACTTCTTTTGCTTGACTAAATACTCTCATTGTAATTGTTAAAGCTATTACGAATACTAGGACTGCAAATGCAATTTTTAAAGCATCAATCGCATTATCCATTTTTCATCATTCCTTATTTATATTAAGTATTAGAAGAGCTTCCGCCTTCTTCTGCTGCTATTGTTATTGTTGTAATTAGACCACCTTCGTTATAATCTAATGTTACAGTATAATTTTTGCCACTTACAAGATTTGTTCTTTCTGTTCTTAAATCAGCTGATTCTGTTTTGCCATTTACAGATACTATTTTATAGTCATTTACTCCTTTATTTGTTGCATTTAGTGTAATTATATCTGATATTAATTGTTTTAATTGGCTTCCCTTTTGTGTTCCTTCATATGGTAAAAATGTGCTGTTAAATTGGTCAATTGCAAATTTATCCATTCCTCCTAATGATTCATTTAGCATGTCATTACTGCTACTGAATATCATCATTCCTACTCCTATAATCATAATTGCAATTAATACAGCACCCGCTATCATCAATGCTTTTGTTGCGTTCTCCATAAATTTTTCCTCCTTAGAATATAAAATATTTTTTATAATAATTTTTTAGTTTAATACTAAAAAACTTTGATAACTATTTTAAATTACTTCAAAATATACTTCACTAACCATTCCTGTATTTTCATGATAATTTATTTTTGTACATTTGAAGTCTTCTATGTTAAAATTTTTTACAAACTCTGTCAATCCTACTTCGAATATTCTCTCCATTGGAAAGTTATCGCCATCTTGTACTAGTTTAATATATAGTTTTACTGAATTTGTATTATTATCTATGTAATAGCCATTTTCATCTTTTTCTACATTGTTTTTTTCATTATTGTCAATAGCTTTATTTATTAAGGAAGCAACATCTGTCCCATAAACTTGTCCATTTAAGTATTTTTCATATTGATTATTATAGTTTGCAAGTTCTCTTTGTTTTTGAACATTTTGTGCTACCGCAAAAGCTACTACTAGAATGATTACTACTAATAATATTATTATTAGTAAAGTCTGCTTTTTCATTGTAAACACTCCTAAATATATTATAATATTTTTTGACGAATTTTGCAATGTTTATTTTACTTTTTCAAAGGTAATTTTTGTAACTGTTCCAGTTCCTTCATTATATTCAATAGATTTGCATATAAACTGTTGAAACTGTGTTGGATCTTCATTTCCTTGGTCATCTATTGCAAATGTATTTTCTTGCATATATTGTATTAATTCTTCATCTGTTTTTTCTTCTAATGCTTTTCTATCACATATAACAGATATGTATATAGAATCTCCTTTTACTAAATTATTTCTTGTATTATAGTCTTTTGCAAAATGTGTCATTGTAATTATTGTTTGAATGTCTACTGGTGCTAATGAATATTTTTCAAAATTATCGTTAAAGGCTTGTAAGGAAGTGGTAGATACACTGTCATCATATGATTTAGCCAGGTCTGCTGCACCATTAAATGCTACAACTAATACAGATAATAATAATATTCCTATTAAAACTCCACCTGCCATCATTAAGGCATTTGATGCATTCTCCATATTCCTTATTCCTTTCTTTTTATTCTGTTGAATCCATTGCGGATTGATTTACATCTAATTCTGCAAAGCTCATATAATTTACTCTTGCATCAGAATTATATTGTAAGTTAGTACATTTAAAATACTTTCTTTTTAAGATTTTCAGTGTATCTTCATTTCCTATTAATTGTTGATATTCCTCTGATGCCTCTGTATATATACCTGGATAAACTACAAATTTACTTCCATTTTCTTGTGGAACTTCTATTTCTGATGTCAATTCTATTTCAATTAAAATCTGATAATTTTCATCTCCACTATATCTTATATTGTTATCTATTGCTTTATTTATTACGCTAATAACTTCTGTTCCTCTCATTAGTGGTTTGTCATATGACTCATATGATTTATTAAATTCTGCTGTTTGCTGTGCTTTTAGTGCTTGTTCGTCCAGTTCTGATGATTCGGAAATATTGTTTATTAACATGTACAATAATGCTATTACCATTATTGCTATTAACACACCAGCTGCCATTGTTAGTGCTTTTGTTGCATTCTCCATATTCTACCTCCTACTACATCATTGTTGACATTGATTCAAATGAGCTTGTCATATTTAGAAGTCCTATTAATACAAGCGGTACTATTAAGTATCCTACAAATAGTGCAATCATTGGAGCAAATCCTATCGCTTTTCCTATTCTTCCTTTTTTAGCAATAAGTCTTTCATTTGCTTCTTTTCTTTTTTCTTGATAATATGCTCTTTCTGTATCTAGTTCATCAAAAGCTTGTTCAATTGGTATTTTTTCTACTGCGGCTTGCAAACTTTCTACTATTCTAATTAATGGTACATATACTAATTCATTTTTTAATTCTTCTAATGCTTCCCATGCACCACTTTCGTAGTTGTTAACACATTTTGATATTGGCTCTCTGAATATGTTAGAATATCTTTCAAGCCATTCTAATATCATTTCTACATTAACCCTTTCAATTTTCATTAGCATTAATATAATGGTCTGGAATTGCATTACTTCGTCTTCCATTTCCATTTGTCTCATTTGTTTTTGGAATTTTAGTAAAAATACTGGCCCTGAATATGCAATTGTTCCAACTACTAATGCTATTAATAATTCAAACCATTGCAAATATTCTCCATGTACTGTTTTATATTTTCCTAATATTCTTTCTGCTGCAACTTGTATTTGTTCTTCTGTTGCTTCATCATAATATCCAGAAAATTTTACTTGTGTTGTAACAGTATCTATTGTTACATTTTCTTCTGGCATTCCTGCTAATTTAGCTAGTATTGCATTGTCTTCTTCTGTTTTTCTTTCAGCTTTTCTTTGATCAGAATCTGACATATCTCCTAATATATTATTATCCGATGTCGGTTCTGTGTATACAAATTGTACGCTTATTACGTGTAATTGGAAGCATAAGAATAGTGTTATAATAAACGAACCAATTGCAAGTAGTATTCTATTTACATATAGCCATTCAATTTTATTTTTAGATGCAGATTCTTTAAGCAATCTTACCATTTTTCTGTAATCTGCTGAACCTTTTTTTGGTATAAATAAGTCCACTATTTTTTTGATTATTTTATTTTTATAAAGTCTTGCTTGTATTGGATTTTCAAAGTTTTTAGTTACATTTGTATTTCCACCATTATCTTTAACTTTTCTAATTAATATGTAGCACACAAATGTTAAAATTATAATTACCATTTGTGCCATCATTCCCCATTTTCCACTATAAAAGCTATCTGTAAAAGAGAAATTTGATACCGCCCAGCTTTTTAATGGTTCAAGCCCTAATATAGGAATTGCAGATATTACAGATAAACTTTGGAAAACATAGTCTAATTTATCTCTTTTTAATATCTCTAATTGCATTTCTTGTGTTATATTATTAAGATTTTTTAAATATAATGATGCTTTATCTACTTGTCTATCACCAAATTCTTTTGTTAAATATGATACTCCTGCAAATTCTTTTAAGTAACTATTAGGAGCAACATCATAATATCTTTCTAGTTCTGATTCTGGGTCATCTGAAATTAGTATTTCATATATTTTTTCTGCTTGTCTAGAAATTTCTACTTCATCATCTTGTGCAACTTGATATATCGCTTCTTCTACCATGTTATATTCATGATATGCATGTCTTATTTCTGCAAAAAAATCTATTTGCTGTTTTAATAATTTATTATCAATTTTGTCTACCATACCATCCATTACAGTTTCTATAAGGAATAGCTCAAATATTAATAGTATTGACATTAAAAGTGTATTTTGATGTGTAAATATTATAACAAAAACTGTAAAAGGTATAGCTACAAGTAATGCTTTTGTTATACTTGCTGCTGTTTGTTTTCTTGTAACATATTCATCTTCTATATTAATTATTTCAAGTCTTCTTCTAAGCTTCATTACATATCTTTTTAAGAATGGTACTCTAATATAAATTAAGTACAATCTTTGATACATAATTTCCATTGAGAATGTTTTTTCCTTGGTTCCTTGTCTTAGTTGTCTTAATTGTTTCATCTCTTTGGTATTATTCTTTTTTGCAATTATAAGATATGCAATAACTACTAATAGTAATAATCCACCAGCAGCAGCCATCAAGTATAATATCATATCATTCATTTGAGATTTGCTACCTCCTTATCCTTTGGATGTTAATTTGTTTTTTTAGCTCTTCCTCTTCTTTTCTTTGGAACTTCTTCTGTTTCTTCATCATTGCATTTTTTAGGTTTTACTCCCCAGTTGTCTTCTAGAAATTTATCAAATGCTTCTACATCTGATTCATCCATGTTGGTTCTCATTTCTTGTATATTTTTATCAGATATTTTATTTGTTAATACATAAGTTCCGTCATGGTATTCTAGTATATTTTGATATTTAAATAATTCTCTGTTTGTTGATTTTGTAAAGTAGTATGTTGCATTATCCATGAACTTATCTATTTTACCTTCTAATGTTTTTTCTTTTCTGTGATTAAATGTATATTCATTTTTTTCTTCTACTGGTATACATTCTGTTACTCTTTCTATGTATCTTCTTCCACGGAAGTCTTTTACTAAGTGAATATCAAAGTTTAATACCTGTACAACCTGCTCTTCTGCTGTTTTTTCATCTTTGAACACTCCTGCTCTTAACATTGAGTTACGTAGTGCTGTAACTAAATCTGGGAATGTTTTAGCATGGTGTGTAAATAATGTAAACTTAGATGCAACCTGTGCAGATTGAATCATCCAAGATGCTACGGGGTCTGTCGCAACCTCTCCGGATTATATTAACAGAACCGTCAGTTTTCTTTTGAACGTCCAAACAATCTTGTCCAGATACTGTTTCTGTTTCACGCATTGATAAGATATTTCTTGTTGGATATATTTTTCTTAAGTGAAGCTCGAATGCAGTTTCTGTGATACGAAGGTTCATAGTTTCATATATATTTTCTATCATAGCCATAAGCATTGTTGTTTTTCCGGCAACCTTGCTCACCAGTTAGTGATATAATTCTTGCACCTTTTACTAAATATTTTAATAAATCTATTGCTTGATCTTTTCCCGGGAATCTTATTATTTGTTCTAGTGTAGCACGTTTTACGTCGAATTTTCTTACGAAGAATGCCCATGTTTCTGACATACTTGGTCTAACAACAACAACACGAGAACCGTCTTTCATTTCATTAATTTTATAACCATTTGTATCTGATAATTGTCCTGGGTTATTGTATTTGTAAATATTTTGACATACTCTTTTTAATTCTGATTCTGTTCCAAATGATAGAAATGCTAAACGTATTGATTTACCATGGAACATTATCCAAATACTATCACAAGCACGTGGCACTTTGTGTTCTGTGATTTGGTCTAAATAATCTGAATCTGTTTGTGCAACCTGGCTTAGGAAAGACTCTGGAAGACCAGATACACCGCCAGATACACCATCTATATTCATATCTCTTATTTCATCAATACTACTAAATCCTTTGTAGTGTTGATATATTCTTTGGCATAACACATTTAGTTTATCTGAAAATGATAATACTAAGTTTTCTTTTTCATATATCTCTGATATTTCATCACTTGTTATTACATATGAAGGTTTTGTTTCTCCTGCCACATATTTTAATGCATCTAGCTCATATTTATTAATTAATTCGCTTAATGCCTCATATCCAAATTCTTTTTTATACATATATAATAGTATATCAAATTTATCTTGTGGTGTTAGAAGTGATGGTATATCAAAGTGTATGGCTCTTGAAATATTTGTTTCGTCAACACCATATTCTTTTGATAATAAGTCGTAAATTAATTCTTTTACATACTTTTTATCATTTATATCTCCATATGTACAACCTTTTAATGCTTTTTTTAATTCATATTTTTTACTTTTTCTTCTTTTTAGTTCTTCTTCTGATAAACCAATATCATATAAATTGATTTTTGTTATTTCATCTAATCTTTTCTTAACAAATTCAATCATCTTTTCTATTGTGTATGTTTTATCATCTACATCTATTTCTGAATCATCTTGTTTTTCTTTTTCTTTTTTACTACGTAAAAAATAGAAAATTGCGCCTATCGCTAGTATTACAACTAGTAGCATTAGTACTATATTAGTAACATCCATAGGTATTGCTCCTCCTTCTTTTTTGTTACATCTTCATTCGTAATTCTTGTAGTTTATAATCAATATTTTCAGTAACTTTTCTTACTTCTTTTATAAAAGATGCATTCCTATCAGATTCATCTATTGTTCTAAATCTCAAAAAGAAATCTGCAACTTTTCCCTCATTACAAGCTTCAAAGAAAAGTGTTGAATATGGTATTACGTTTATCTCTTCTTTTGTGTTCATATATCTTGCTATGTTTTTAGCAGTATATTTAGAAAATCTATCATATCTTCCTATTAAAAGCATGTTATTACTTTTTGAAAACAGTTTTTCTTTTTCTTTTATTCTCATGTAGTCATCAATTATTTTTGTTCTTTGTGTCAAATTTGTTATTACCAAGTCTGATGTTTTTAATATATTTCTGATAAATTCATTATCTAGTCCTTTATTTATATCAACAAAAATCAAATCATAGTACTTATTAGCGGCTTGTAGTATTTCTGGATATATGTCTCTTAATCTTTGATATTCATCATAAGAATTACTTTTTATGGACAAAAGTACATCCAGTCTATCTTTAAATACTATTTTTGTATAATTGCTTATAAGTTCCGGTGTTGCTTTATTACTTTTAATTGCCTTTGCTAACCCTTCAATTCCATTATCAAATTCTACAATTGTTCCAGGTGGTGTTAAATCCATCAATGATTTTTTGGGTTTTTGTTTTTCCCAAAAGCAACTTTCTAATGTATCATCATTATAATTCGTTGATAAAAGTAAAATTTTGTAGTTATGCTCAATAGCCATGTTAGTTGCGATAGCAACTATTGATAATGTTTTTGCCGTTTCTTCTTTTCCATTACTCCAAAATGTTACAATAGCCATCTTTTACACTCCTTTTTCTGCAACTCTCAATGCTTTTTTCGCCTCTGAATAGCTCGTCTCTGGTGAAATATGTGTTACCATTGAAACAAGTCCTTCTTTATATTGTGCACTTAAATTTTTAAGTTTTATTTTGGATGCTCTTTGGTTTTCTATTATTACACTTTGATCTCCTAGTTCAAATGGAAAATATATTTTTTCTTTTTCCCATTCAACTTTGTATTTTATTGACAAGAAATCCAAATATTCGTCATCTTCTTTTAATATGTTTTTAGAGAATAAGACTTTGGTCATTTTTATATTTTCTTTAAGCCCACTTAGTATTTCTAAGCCTCTTTTTAAAGAATATAAATCAAATGATGTTACAAAAAAGCTTGATGTTGCCTCTTGCATATTAAAATCGTCAAAAGCTTCTGGTGAATCTATGTCTATTAATGCATAATCATATTGTAATTCTTCGCCATCTTGAAGTCCCAAATAATCTCTCATCTCTTGCATCTTCTTAAATCCAACTGCCACATCTATTGTTTCATATTCTGTTAAATATGTTCTAGTTGGATTTATAACTGGAACAACATATTTAGCTTTTTGATTCATCGTTGTATCTATAACTATAACACTTTTTCCTAATATACTTAATATCTTAGCTATGTATAATATAAAATCTGTTTTGTCATATGCTCCTATGAGTCCTATTTTCTTCATATTTTCCTCCTATTGTATTAATAGTCTGTACCACCTAATGTTTCTATATATCTATTTCTTTCTTCTTGTGCGGTTTTTATTTGCTCATCAAATTTTTCTTGTACATTTGCTGTATAATCATCCATATTTGGACTTATTACATTATTAATTTGATTTCTGTTTTCTCCAACATATCTTGCATATAATGCATTCTTAGCATCTACTGTAACATTTGGGTTTGTATCTATTAAGTCCAATACTTCTTTACTTACTGTATATGTAGGTGCTGACGCATTTTGAATTCCAGGGTCAACATATTTTGTTGCATATAGTAAGCTTCCTTCTGTTATATATGATTCTACAATTGCATTGCTCATTGTTAATATTTCTTCTTCTGAAAGTTTTACAAATACTGTTGTTTCAGTAGATTGAATTACTCTTTTTTTAGAAACAACTATATAGTCTTGTCCATTTGGGAAAACTAATCTTATATCAATATAATCGTTTGTTTCTAAATCTGCTGGTAATGTAAGCATATTAAGTTCTTGAACCCTTAATGAATCTTGAACTGTTTCATTTGATTCTACTATCATAGATTGTGTTAAAATAGTTCCTTGCCCTAGGTCTATTTTTGCAACAGTATTTTCAGTTAAGTCTGCTCCTGTTGCGATTTCTGATGTTGATAAGTTGGTTACAACTGTTTGTGCTACCAAATCAGCTGTTGTAATTGGTTGTCCTGATTTTATATCACTTCTTAGTGCATATACTTGTTTTGATGCGGCTGCTGTTTGATTTTCAGCTTCTTTCATATTCATTATTTGCATGAATAATATACCTACTACTATTGCCGCTATAACTAGCATTAGTAACATACCTAATAAAAAAGATTGTCTTGCTTTTCTTTGCATTGGATTAACTGCCATTTTAATATTCCTCCTTAGAATTTAACATATTAAATTATACAATTTTATTTAATTATACAACAATTTTAGACTATAAACAACATATATTACAAATGTAATATAAATGTAATATAAAAGTAATATTCCGCTTTTTTCTAATAAAATAAAAAACCACCAAAGCAACTATCTAAGGTTGTTTTGGTGGTTTTTTTACTTATTTTAAGCAATATTTTTTAATCGCTTCTGCAACTCCATTATTATTGTTTGTTTCTACTATATAATCTCCAATTTCTTTTATATATGGCGCACTGTTTCCCATAACTATTCCGAAGGCCCGAATTTTGTATCATTTCTTTGTCATTAACATTATCACCTATACATGCGATTTCATTAGCATTAATATTTAGGTTTTCTGCTAATTTTATTAATGCATTCCATTTATTAACATTTTTAGAAGTTACTTCTGTGTAATAATATTGAACATTTATTTCACCTTTTTCAGTATTTATAGTCTTATTAGCCATATGTGCAACATCTAAAACTTCTATGTTTTTAATTGTTCTTAATTTGTTAATAATCCCATTAAAAATAGTTTTGTTATTATCGCATATTGTAATTTTCGAAAATTTATCTGCTCTCCCATTTTCTATGTATTCATATATGTTCTGTGTTATATTTATATTTGTTTTTTTATCTACTGGTTTTGTGGCATTTTCGCTATTATAAACTAGAACATTGTAATTTAATGTTTTTGCAATTATAGCATTTTCAGAGAAGATGCTATAATATATACTGTTTCCTTCACAAAATTTAATAAGTTTTAACACTGTTTCTCTACTCATATAATTTTCATACAATATTTTTTTATTTTTTATGTCATATAATTCTGCTCCATTACCGGATATAAGATAATTATCTGCGCCTATATCTTTGCTTAGTGTTTGAACCGAACTTGTTATTCTTCCAGAGCATAGCACCACTTCTATTCCTTTTTGTTTTGCTAAATTTATTGCATTTCTATTTTCAGTTGATACCTCTCCTTTTGAATTTAGAAGTGTTCCATCTAAATCTATTGCTATTAATTTATACATGTAATTCTCCTTTTTTTATAATTATTATATCATTGGCTTACATCTTGTCAAGATTTTAAAATTTAAAAACAGCACATCTAATTTAAAGATGTGCCGTTTTTATAATTTTCTGCAAAACAAACTATCTACCAATCATTTGATTTTCAGCCTGTTGAATCATTTTTCTAACCATGTTTCCACCTATTTTACCAGCATCTCTTGCAGATATATCTCCATTGTAACCGTTTTTTAAGTTAACTCCAACTTCACTAGCTACTTCATATTTGAATTTATCTAATGAATCCATAGCTTCTGGAACTAATTTTCTGTTTGAATTTCTGTTTGCCATTTCTACATTCACCTCCTGCATAATTGCTATTATATATATTGAAAAAACTTTACTATGTCTTTTCTATATATATATTGTGCACTTTGTTAATTTTTAAACTAGAAATTTTTTACAATATTTTTTTCTATTAAAAAATTAAGAAGGATATACTTTAATCGTATATCCTTCTTATTATTATCTTTTTTAAAAAAACTATGCTTCTGGTTCTAATAATCCAAAATTAACCTCATCTTTTAGTCTAAAAATTACATTCACTTTACCTGTATCAACATTTACAAATGGCATAAATCTATCTTTTCTTTCTTGCAATCTTAATTTTGCATCTTCTGGAGACATAGGTTTTATTTCATAGTATGAAACTTTTAATATTTCATCTTCTATTTTTTCTGTTTTTTGTTCCATTCCTTCCATAGCCTTTTGTTTTAAAGAATCATCTTTATTTGCTCTTTCTTTTCTTGTTTTTGCTTTTCTAATTTGTCTTTCTAGAATGTCTATATCTTTGTCTATTGAAGCATATAAATCTGCATGTTCTGTAACAGCTCTATATGTATCTCCTTTAACAGTTACATGCATTTCTGCTATTTGTACATTTTTTTCTACTCTAATTGTAACTAGTGCACTAATATCTGTATCAAAGTATTTTTCTATTCTCTCCAATTTTTTTGCTGTGTAATCTTTTATTGCTTCTGTTGCTTTTAAATCTTTTCCTACTATTTTTATATCCATAGTAATTCTCCTTTCACTTTGTATTACACCCTTATTATATTATTATTTTTTAATATTGTAAAGTACTTTCACTAAAATGTCATTAACCTTACATGAAAAATTTATTTTTTTAGAATAAATCTTCTAATTTATATTCTTTTTCAAGCTTTTCGTTAAAATAAATTTTAGCGACAATTTGCAATTCTTTTAAATCAGCTTCTGGCATATTAAAAGAAAATATTTTTTTAGCTTCACTAAAAATAATGTATTGAAGCGCACATTTAGTATTTTCCGAAATGTGTATTGCACTTGTATCTTGCTTGCTACAATCTTTGCACAAAAATCCATCTTGTTTAAAACTAAAACTATCTATGTTTTCCTTTGTTTTGCAATTGCTACAACATTGTACATTTGGCATATATCCTATTATAGATAATAGTTTTATTTTAAATATTGCAAGTACCAGATTTAAATCTTTATCTTTTTCTGATATTACATATAATGTGTTTAAAAATAGCTGTAAAATTCTATAACAATTTTGATTTTCGTAAGCTAAATCGTTTATGATTTTCGTAATATGTACTGCATATTTAAGCTTGTCTAAGTCTGTTCTTATATTATAAAATACTTCTATTGGCTCACAAGAGTTTATATTATATGTTTCTCCTCCCTTATATAAAACATATTCTCCAAAACATAAAAATTGTGTACCACCTAGGAGCAAGCTTTTAGGTCGTCTTGCCCCTTTAGCAGCACATGATATTTTTCCCATTCCTGGGGTAAGCATTGTAAGCATTTTATCAAAATCGTCCATATTATTTTCCGATAGTATTATTCCCTTTGTTTTGATCGTCCCCATATTTTTCACCTAATAAAATATCATCTTCTATTTTCTTCATTTGGGTAAGTTCTAGAAATGTATCTATATTCCCTGTGTTTTTAAAGGTATTCCATGCAAGGTCTTTAATCATAATTATCATCTCCTTAAATTTAGCAATTTTACCTTTATTTTATCATTTGTATTTTTTTTAAATAAATACTAGAAAAATTTAACTTATGTTAACATATATTTTTTATAATATTATCTCTATTTTGCCAATCTTCTTGTACTTTGACCCATATATTCATATTCAATTTTATATCTAATATTTTTTCTATTTTTTGTCTTGAATATGAAGCAATTTTTTTTAGCATGTTACCATCTTTTCCAATTATAATGCCTTTATGAGAATTTTTCATACAATAAATTATTATATCAACATCATATATGTCTTCCCCATTTTTTGTTTTTCTAAGTTTCATTTTTTCTACTTTTACATATATTCCGTGTGGTATTTCGTCATTTAAAAGTTTTAAGCATTTTTCTCTTACTATTTCTTCTACAATCTGTCTTTCTGTTTGGTCTGTATATTCATCTATATTATAATATGCTGGACCTACTGGTAAGAGTTCTTCTATTTCTATTAATAAAGTTTCTATCTCTTTATTTTTTAGTGCAGATATTGGTACTATTGCTTTAAAATTATACTCGTTTCTATATAACTCTATTAGTTTTAATAAATTTTCTTTTGGTACCAAATCTATTTTATTTATTACAAGTATTACTTTTTTATTTTTTTCTTTTAATTTTTCTAATATAATTTTATCAGCTGTTCCTATGTGTGTATATGTAGCTTCAATTAAAAATAATATTACATCTACTTCTCCTAATGCTTCATAAGCAATATTTGTCATTGCTTCTCCAAATTTACTTTTGGCTTTATGTATTCCTGGTGTATCTATAAATACAATTTGTGAATTTTTTCTGTTTACAATTCCTTTTATTGCAGTTCTTGTAGTTTGAGGTTTTGATGTAGTTATTGCAACTTGTGTTCCTATTATACTATTTAGCATAGTAGATTTACCTACATTTGTTTTTCCTATTATTGATACAAAACCAGATTTAAATGTCTCCATATATTCCTCCATTTTGTTTGTTATGTATATAGTTTATCATATCTTTTGTGCTGATTTTGCCAAAACTTGTCGTTGATTTAATTATTCAAATGTTATATCTGCATCTAATGGACAAATTTGTATAAATGTTCTTCCATCATTTACTTCTATTTCATTTCCGTTTAAATCTTTATACTCTGTTTGACTTGTTCTACTTGTTTTTGTACATGTTATTGGAATAACTTGTCCATTTGTTATGTAGTATCCATCTAGTGTTCCAATATTTTCTAATCCTTGTCTTCCTTTGTTTTCACTATCCTTTAATGTGTAATTTCTTGCTTTTGTTATGATTATATTTTTAGTTGTAATATCTTCCTTTGTTGTCCAATCTGTTTGTTTCTTTCCTTTTGAATATCTAGTATACATTTTTGTTTCTGGATTATATACATATGATACTTTATTTGATGATGAGTATGGTATTACAACTGTATTTGCTACTGTTCCATCTTCTAAATTTACCTCGTCTGTTACATAATTTAATACACTTGGTGCATTGGATTCTATACTGTAGTTTTTCTTTTCTGCAATTTCAAGAATTTTTTCTGTACTTGTTACTGCATTGTGTGGAGCTGATTTATCTTTTACTCTCCAAAAAGATTTGCTACTTTCTTGTATTCCATTTATATTGTTAACTTTATATGTAGAAATATCTGATTGTGCTTGTGGACTCCATCCAAAATGAACATATATTGCACTATTTTCAATTGCATAATCTAGAAAGTAATGTCTTGAGCTTCTTACAGGGCCTATTTTTTCAAGGTCTACTCCTTTAAAGCAAGCCATTAGTCTTGTTTCTCCACCTTCTACAATTATCTCATATACTAAATATGCATCGTTTAACCCAGCTTGTGGTTGTGCTTTCACATTATTATCAATCATAACCGCTATTGGTCTTGATGTTCCATTGTATATATTAATCTTTTTTTGTGGTTCTACATCTAATTCTACAATCGTCGGATCTTTTCCATCATCTTGTTTTGCAATAGGATCATTTGCATTTGCATTTAAATTATTATTTGCATTTTGGTACGCAAGCCATCCTCCTGCCCCTATAATTACTAGTACAAGAATAATTATTAGAACTTTTTTCATAAAGATTCCCCATTTCTTTATATATTTTATTGTTATAGATTAATATATTATTTAAACAATGCTAATCCATACATTAATATTGTTATAAGTATTCCTATCATTACGCCTAATATAACTTCTGTTATTGTTCTTTCTTTACTTTCAACTCTGTTCATGCATATCATTATTGCTAATATTAAAGCAAAAGATAATGCTACTAAATTTTCTGTTACAATCCATGTTGCAACTACTGCTGCCGATGCTAGCATAGATTGACAACTTATTATAAGTTGTTTATTATTTTTCTTATCCTTTATTTTTTCAGCTTTTAGAGCAACTGCTAATATTATAATTAAAGCAACAACTACAAATGCTAGATATGTTGGAGAATTAATTACAGTTTTATATATACTATTTCCCATTTCACCTATTTTATCGAAAAATATAAAGTATGCTATAATTACGGCATTTAAAGCTGTAATTACAACTGCACCTGCTGCTACGTCTTTAGCAATTTTTGCTTTCGGATGGTATAAATCTGTATATAAATCTACTACTGTTTCTACTGCTGTATTTACCATTTCTGCAAATATTATAAGAACAACTGCAAATATTAAGCATATGAATTCAACTTTTGATAGATTAAAAAACAAACTAATTAATATTACAAATGCTATTATTATTAATTGTTTTTTTACATTTGACTGAGTTGTTGTTCCATAAATAATTCCATTTACAGCATTTTTACATGCATCAAAAAAATTTGAATTATGTAATTTTTTTTCTTTATCTGGTTCTTTTTTCATAACCTCAACTCCACTATCTTTCTATTTTTAATGCTTTTAAAATATTTTCTTCTTTTGTTCTCATTACTTTTTTATCATCTTCATTAATATGATCATATCCCATTAAGTGATAAAATCCGTGTACTACCATATATGCTAATTCTCTTTGAAAACTGTGTCCATATTCTTTTGCTTGTTGTTCCACTCTTTCTAATGATATTATTATATCTCCAAGAACTTCTTTGCAACAACTTTTGAAATTATTTAGTTCTCCTTTTTCAAACATTGGGAAAGATAATACATCTGTTTCTGAGTCTATATTTCTATATTCTTTGTTATATTTTCTTATGTTTTCTGGATTTGTTAATATTATATTTACATATAAGTATTCTGGATTTAAATTTTCTGTTTTATAACATTGGTTTAATACTTTTTTTATTATTTCTTCATTTTCTTTATTTTCTTCTATATCCAAATACTCTATTTCTAACAACTCACACATTTTTTTACAAACCTTCCTGTTATTGTTTTACATTTGTCTTTTATTTGTCTCATTTCTCCTAATTCAACTAATTTTTGTTTATGCAATTTAATTATATTTTTATAATCTTTTTTACTTCTATTTAGTCTTTTTAAGTCCTCTTTTATAAATAATATTTCTTTTTCTTTATAATCTTTTACGTTTTTATACTTGTCCCAGAAAATTTTGTAATCTGCTCTTTCTTGTGGTTTTTCCCAATAAATTTTAGTTGATAATAATTTTATATTATAATCTTCTATTAATTTTATTAGCAATTCATATGCTTCCTCTTTTTTATCATTTGATTTTGCATTTACAATTAATTCTCTTGTTTTTTTAAGTAAATCTATATAGCATTGTTCTGCCACAATTAGTGGCAAACTGTGTGTGAACAATTTTCTGCTTATTCCAAGTAGCATCATATTTTTTTCCATATGATTTATTTCATCTAATTTTCCTACTGAGAAGCCTTCTAATTTATCATACTCTTCTAATACTTCTTCACATTTTACTTTATCATACTCTACTTTTAATGGCATTATTTCATCTATGTATTCTTCTAATGTTTTAAATATTTTTTTATATACTTCATCTCTTGAAATAGTTTTTGAGCTTAAATTATCTGATAATTTAACAGAATAATTTTTTAATATAGCTTTATAAAGTGCATCTACCTTTGATAAATAAAATGCAACATATCTATTATATAATTTTGTTTTATTATTTAATTTTATTCCTTCAAAATCTAATTCCAAAAGATATTTTTGTTTTCTATTTTTGTATTCTATATATTCATTTTCTTTTAATCTTGTTATTTCGTAATATTTAGATAAAGCGTTTTTTTCAAAATCTGAGGCATTATCATTTTTAACTTTTGTATAAATTGAGTCCATTACATATTTATCTATTGCTTCTAAATATAATGCATATGTCTCTTCATATTTTTTGGAAATTGCATCTTTTTTTTCTGTATCTATAATATCTGCACTTTCCTTAAATGCCTCGTATGATTTTAGAACATTATTTCTTTTTATAGAAATTAACATTCCATTTATTCCAACCTTTGTAGGTACTAATAATTTACTAATTGTTGTTGAGATTTTTGAAAAAAATGTTGTGTCTGCACGTAATACTCTTAAACTTCTTTCTTCCATATATAAACCACCCTTTTCCTTAAATGTTTATTTTTTCTTTTGTCCCTATATTTTCTAATATCTCATATACCAATTCTATTTCGATTCCTGTATCTGTTTTTTTATAATACATATATCTATCTATTATATTTTTTTCTTCACCAATTTCAGTTTTTAGTTCATCTTCTAGTTCTTTTATAATTTTGTTTTTTAATTCATTTTCACTATATGTTATATTTTTAGTTATCTTCTCATAGTTACTTGTTTTTATTATTTCTATTGGTAAGTAGAAATTAGAAAAAACACTTAATTTTTTCTCTTCATTTATTGTATCATAATTTTCAAATTTTGAAAGTGTTTTATAAAAATTTATTTGGAAATTATTAAATTTTATTGCATATTTATTTTCTTCTCTTCCTGTTTTTTCTTCTATTGTTTGATTAAATGTTTCAAATTTCTTTTTACTGTACCAAACTTTCCCTTGTATATCTGCTAATGCATTAACATATATTGCGTCTGTATACTTACCTTGTATTTTGCCTTCTACTAAAACATCTCCGCACTTTTACTATATCTCCTTTTTTTACCATTGCTGTTCCATTTTGTACATTTATTTTGGTTATCATACACTCTTTATCTGCTATTATGTTGCAATATTCATTTTCATCTATTATTTCTGGCTTTTCTTTTGCTTCTACAATTTCTACTTTAGCATTAGTTCCTGTTATATTAATACCTATCCATGCTATATCGTCTCTTTTTAATCTAATATCATTTGTTATTTTTTTTACATCTATTTTGTTTTTGCTTATTCCTACTGCTAAACCAGCTTCTTCTAATTGGTCTGATATTTCTTCATATGATATGTTTTCTAAGCCAGTTATTTCCACATTCCATACATAGTTTGAACATGTTGTAAGTAATACTACGACTAGCAAAAGTAATACTACAAAAATTTTTCTTTTTTTATATTTGTTAAATATAAATGGAAGTCCTCTTTTTCTTTTTATTTTAATATTACATTTTAATTTTTTAGCAATTGATTTTAATTGCTTAAATTCTTTAATTCCTACATTTGCATATAAAAGACTTGATTTTTCTCTTTTCATATTCCAGAAAAATATATTTTTGGATTTACAAATATTAATAAATCTTTCTATGTAATATCCTTCTACAACTATACTCACATATCCAATTATATAGTTAAAAAATATTTTTACAAACACAATAATATCTCCTAATTTTCAATATCATTTTCTAAATCGATACTATCGATTTTCCCTGTAACCAAAATTGTATCTTCTTTCATTTGATTTAGTTTTAAGTTAAATCCATTTATATTTATAATTCCTATATATGTAGCAAGCCTTATGTAAAAATTTTCGTATTCTAATATTCCTTTATAATTTTCTATTAGCATTTCTTCAAAACCAATTATAGTTATTTTAGGTTGATTCGTGGTTATTTCTTTTGGAAGTTCTAATAAGCTTTCTAATTTATTTTCTTTCTGCTTTCTTTTCATAAATTGCCTCCTTAGTTTATTTATATATATGTTATTTAATTTAAATAAATGATTGCTTAAAAAAAATAATAGGAGATAAGTTTTATTTTGCTTATCTCCTATTATTTTTTATTTTAACAATTCTATTGCTTTTTGTAATTGTGTATCTTGCTCTCTTGGAACATTATATATATTTACACCATCTGGCAATTCCACTTCTACATTTGGTTCTATTCCTATCTCGTTTAATTTATTTCCTAATGCTGTATAATATTCTTGTGTTGTTAATTTTAATGCACTTCCATCTGTTAGCCTATAAACATTTTGGATTACACCTTTACCATATGTTTTTATACCAACTACTTGTGCTCTATTATTATCTTTTAATGCTGATGTTAATATTTCAGCTGAGCTTGCTGTGTATGCATTTGTTAAAACAACTATTGGTAAGTCTGTAATTTTGTCTTGCTCTGAATAAGTTACTTCTTCTTTTCCCTCTTTATCTTTTGTTATAATAATTTTTTGTCCTTTATCTAATAAATAATCTGCGATTTGAGTTGCTTCTTGTACTATTCCTCCTCCATTATTTCTCAAATCTATTATTAGAGATTTAACATTTTGCGCTAAAAGTTCTTCTAATTTTGTTTTAAATTCTTGTGCTGTTTTCTCATCGAAACTTGTAATATTTAAATATCCAATATCATTTTCTAAAACTTCTGATTTAATATAATGTACTTTTACATTTTCTCTTGTTATATTAAAAGTTAATTTTTGTCCTTCTCTTAATACTTCTATTGTTACTTGTGTTCCTTCTTCACCTTTTATTTTGTCAGATACCTCATCTGTTGTTGAATCTTCTGTTACTTCAAAATCATCTACCTTTGTAATTACATCTCCGGCTTGTAAGCCAGCTTTTTCCGCTACTGAATTTCCTATTGTTGATACAATAACCATTTCATTGTCTATTGTTTTACCATAGTATATTCCAATTCCTACAAAAGAGCCATATACTTCTTTGGAAAATTCTTCGTATTCTTCTGCTGTTATATATTCTGAATATTCATCTCCTAGTCCTTCTATATATCCTTTTGCAGCTTCTTCTTTCATTTTTTCTTCATCATATTCACCAAGATAATATTTATCTACAACTGTTTTTAATCTTGATAATAAAGAGCTACTACCTCCATCATCGCCAATCATTACATATTTAATGTTTGATGAACCTCCTAGCTTATTATATATTAATACTGTGGTTCCTATAAATGTTATAACAGCCACCAAAACAACTAGCATAATTGTTTTGTAAATTCTCTGTACTTTTTCATGTTCCATTATTTATAATTCCTCCGTGAATATATTTCTCTTATTATACTATACCAATTTTTTTATAGTATGCTATTTATTGTAAAAACAATTTTTGTTATGGTAAGTATGGTGTTGGATCAACATATTTACCATTTACTCTAACTTCAAAGTGTAAGTGATATCCTGTTGAGTTACCTGTTGTACCAACATTCATTATTGTTTGTCCTTGTGATACTTTATCTCCTACACTAACTTTTCTTGATCCTGGTTCCCCATGAGCATATAATGTCATTGTTCCATCATGATGGTCTATAACTATGTATTCTCCATAACTTGCATATTTACCATTTTTCTTGTATGCAGTAGATATTACAACAGTTCCATCTTTAACTGCTCTTATAGGTTTACCTTGTACTGCACCTTTTGAAGAAGTTCTAGCAAAGTCAACTCCTGTATGGAATCCACCCCATGAATATGCTCCTGCTCCATAACGTGTTGTTATGTCTTTTTTTGTTCTGCCTTCTAATGGGCTTATGTATCCAGATGCACTAGGATTATTAGATATATTTGTTTGATTATTATTTGCTTCTTCTTTTGCTATTCTTTCAAGTTCTGCTTGTAGTTCTTTTTTATGCTCTTCAAATATTTCTAATTCTTCTTGTAATGCTTTTTCAGTATCTGAAAGTTCTTCCATTTGTTGATTTTTAGTTGCTCTTGCAGCTTGCAATGCTCTTGATGTTTGTTCTTTACTTTCTTTTTTAGCTGCAATTTGTTCCTTTGATGTTTCTAAGTTTTCTTTATTTATTTGTATTTCTTGTTTTTTCTCTTCAATAGATTGAAGCATTTCCATATCTGCTTGTGCTATTTCGGACATCATATAATATAATGATAAAAATTCAGTAATATTTTCTGAGCCAAGAAGCACATCAATATAAGAAGTTTCTCCTGATTCATATAAAACTATTAATCTTTGATGAAATAACTCTTCTTGTTTTTGATAGTTTTTTTCTTCTGCTGCTAAGTTTTCTTCTTGTACTTTTATTGAATCTTCTAATTCATCTAATTGGTCATTTATTAATTCAAGTTCTTCTTCATATCCTTGTATTTGGACATTCAAATTATTAATTTCTTTTCTTGCTGCTGACATTTCTTGTTGTACGTTTTCTAATTCTCCTTCTTTTTTATCTATTTCAGAATTAGTTTCATCTAGTTCATTATTTATTTGACTTTTACTAGCAGCATATGCTACCGTATTTACCGATATTAATGTTAATATAACTAATATTGCTATAAATTTTCCTATGTATTTTTTCATTTTTACCTCCACCTAATTTGGTTTTACAAAATTCATTGGATTTACATACTCTCCATTAATTCTTACTTCAAAATGTGCATGTGGTCCTGTTGAATAACCAGTACTTCCTACTTTTAATACTGGATCCCCTTTTTGTACAGTTTGTCCTACTTGTACTAAAATTTCTGAACCGTGAGCATATAGTGTTGAAACACCTCCTCCATGGTCAATTATTACCATATTTCCATAAGCATTATTCCATCCTGCCTTTATAACAATTCCTGAATTAGCTGCTATAAAGTTTGCACCAATTGGTGCTGAAATATCTGTTCCTGTATGCAATTTATAAACGCCTGTAATTGGATGAGTTCTCATTCCAAATGGAGAAGTTATTCTTGAATAGCCTGGAACTGGCCATGCCATAGCTCCTCCGGCATAATCTGAGCCGACATTTGCAGTTGTAAGCATTACAATTTCTGCTTCTATGTCATTTATTTGCTGATAATATGTGTCTATCTCTTGTTGTAGCTGTAACTCTTCTTCTGTAAGTTGACTCATATAGTTATTTCTTACTATTTTTGTATTTTCCAATGTTATAGCTGTTTTTTCTCTATTATCTTTTGCTACTTTGTATTGTTCTCTTTGCTGTTCTAATGTTTCTTTTGCTGTTTCTATTCCTTGTTTTTCTAATTCAATTTCCTGTAATAGTTCACTATCCATGCTTGCAATTTCTGACATTATATAATATGTAGAAATAAATTCAGAAATACTTTTTGAACTTAGCAAAACATCTAAGTATGTTGTTTCCCCTGCTTCATACATTACAATTAATCTTGTTTCAAAAGCTTCTCTTTGTTTTTCGTATTTTTCTTCTGCTATTTTTAATTCTTCCTCTAATTTATTTATTGAATCTTCCAAAGATTGTGCTTGTGTAGATAATGTAGATATTTCTTTTTCATATTCATATATTTTATCATTAAGTTCTTGTAGCTGTACCATTACCTCTGGCAAAACTGATTGAATGTATTCTAATCTTTCCCTTTTTTCATCTATTTGTGATTCCACTTCTTGATGTTGTGCTTGCAGGCTTTCAACAGTGTTTTCTTGGGTTTCCATATTTCCTGCATTTTCACTAATTTCGTTTGTTTGTTCATTTTGTGCTTTAATTGGTGGTGTAATACTACAAATTACGACAGCTATTATTATAAAAATTATAGCTAAACTTTTTTTCACTCTTCTATTTTTACTCCTTTACACTTTTAAATATCTTCTCATAGAAATTACGCTTCCTAAAACTCCAACTCCAACTCCTAGCACTAGGTATACAATAACTATTAAATTAAATAATTCATTAAATCCTAGTAATTGGAATGAAACTAATTCTGATATTGAAGAGGTCAATAATTTTTCTGCAATCACATTATAAGATAAACCTATTAGTAATACTGAAATCATAGCAGCAACTAATCCTATTATTATACCTTCAACGATAAATGGTGATCTTATAAAATTATTAGTTGCCCCTATATATTTCATTATTGAAATTTCTTTACGTCTTGCATGTACTGTAAGTTTTATTGTATTTGATATTATAAATATAGAGATTAACACTAAAAGCACTAACACAATTGCTGTAATTGTATTTATACCATTAGCTAATGCCACTAATGCTTTCATAGTTTTATCACTACTAGTAATTTTTTTTACATTATCTAATTGTAATATTTGCTCTTGTGCTGACTGGCTTAATTCCAAATCTGTTAAATTAACTACATATGATGGTGAAAATATGTATAATCCATCTAATAAAGATTGATATTCTTTAAATCTTTCCTTCATAGATGTTAATGCATCTTCTTTTGATTTATATTGTATTGTATTTACTCCGTTTACTGCTTTTATTTCTTCACCTAATTTTGCTATTTCGGCTTCTGTTGCATCATCTTTTATAAATACTTCAAAGGCTTGTTCTGATTCTATTTCTTCCATTGTATGCTTAACATTTTCTCCAATTAAGAAGAAAATTCCAAAAATAAGCATTGTTGCACACATTATTATTAAACAAGAAATTGTAGATTTTTTATTTTTAAATACATTCTTAAATCCTTCACTTATTAAATATCCTAAAATGTTATACTTCACTATCATAACCACCTTTTTTAATATCTCTTATAATCTCACCTTGATGAATTTCAATAACTCTTTTTTTCATTTTATCAACAATATCCTTTGCATGTGTTGCTACAACTACTGTTGTTCCTCTCATATTTATATCATTTAAAAGAGTTATTATATCCCATGCGGTATCTGGATCTAAGTTTCCTGTTGGTTCATCTGCAATTATTACAGAAGGATTATTAACTAGTGCCCTTGCAAGTGCAACTCTTTGTTGTTCTCCTCCTGAAAGTTCATCTGGATATACCTTTGCTTTATTACTCAAACCAACTAATGCAAGAACCATAGGCACTTGTCTTCTTATATGTTTAGGTGTTGCTCTTACAACATGCATCGCAAATGCGACATTATCATATACGGTTTTATCTGGTAACAATCTAAAATCTTGAAAAACAATTCCCATGCTTCTTCTTAAATATGGTACTTTACTTTGCTTTAAGAATGTCGTATCTTTTCCATTTATAATAATATTTCCTGATGTTGGTTCTTCTTCTTTTAATATCATCTTTATAAGAGTAGACTTTCCGAGAACCTGATGAGCCAACCAAAAATGCAAATTCTCCCTTTTCAATTTTAAAATTAGCATTTTTTACGGCAACTGTGCCTGTATCATATGTTTTACTAACATTTTTAAACTCTATCATCTTATCTCCTTACAAGTTTTCAAAAAATTATATTTTTTCTTTTATATAATAACAATAAATATTTTTTTTTGCAATATCTTATAAGCAAAAAAACGATATATTTTTTACTTTTTATATCGTTTTTTGTTATTTTTATTTAATTTTTCTCTATTTTTGTATGTCACAACTACATATTACTTGTCTTTACTGCCTCTACTATATTTGATGATGTTATGTTAAAATAATCCATAAGTTCTTCTGCTTTTCCAGATTTGCCAAAGGTATCTTTAACACCTAATCTAATTAATTTCTTTGGTTCGTACTCAGTTAAAACTTCTGCAATAGCACTACCTAATCCTCCAATTATATTATGGTCCTCTACCGAAATTAATTTTTTAGTTTCCCTTGCACATTTAATAATAGTTTCTTTATCTATTGGCTTAATTGTATGAACATCAACAACTCTTATATTTATTCCTTCTTTTTCAAGTATTTCTTTTGCTTTTAAGCTTTCAGCTACTGTTATTCCGTGTAGCAAATACTGTTGCATCTTCACCATTTCCTATTTGTATTGCTTTTCCTATTTCAAATTCTTGTTCATTATTATAAATAATAGGTGATGCTAATCTGCATAATCTTAAATATACTGGCCCATTTATTTTTAAAATTTCTCTTACAGCCCATTTGGTTTGTGTATCATCAGATGTGCTCATAACTACTAAATTAGGAATAGCTCTCATAAGTGCTAAATCTTCAATCATTTGGTGTGTTGCTCCATCTTCTCCCACTGTTATTCCAGCATGTGTAGCACATATCTTTACATTTAGCTTTGGATAGCAAATACTATTTCTAATTTGATCATATGCCCTTCCTGCGGCAAATATCGCAAATGTACTTACATAAGGAATTAGTCCACAAGTTGCCATCCCTGCAGCAGTAGACATCATATTTTGCTCAGCTATTCCCATATCAAAAAATCTTTCCGGAATACTTTTTGCAAATATATTTGTTTTAGTAGCAGAAGATAGGTCTGCATCTAAAACTACAATTTTATTATTTTCTTTACCTATTTTTTCTAATTCTTCTCCATAACTTTCCCTTGTTGCTTTTTTTATTTGTTCATTCATTTTTAATTCCTTCCCTCTACTTATTTATTAATATAATTTATAGCTTGCTTATATTGTTCTTCATTTGGTGCTTTACCATGCCACCCAGCTTGATTTTCCATAAAGTCCACGCCTTTCCCTTTTATTGTTTTTGCAATAATGGCTACCGGTTTACCCTTGATATTTTTTGCTACTTCAAAAGCTTTTATAATTTCATCAATATCATGTCCATCTATATTCATTACTTCAAACCCAAAACTTTCAAATTTTTCATCAATCGGATATGAGTTCATTACATTGCTTATTTCTCCATCTATTTGTAAATTATTATTATCTACAATAACACATAAATTATCAAGTTTATAATGAGCCGCTGCCATGGCTGCTTCCCATATTTGCCCTTCTTCTATTTCTCCATCTCCTAAAATGCAATAAACCCTATAATCTTTATTATTAAGCTTTCCGGCAATTGCCATACCATTTGCAGCAGATAAACCTTGCCCTAACGAACCTGTTGTCATATCAACTCCTGGAACTTTGTTTTTATCTGGATGACCTTGCAAATTACTATTTATTTTTCTAAATGTTTTTAGATTTTCTCTATCAAAAAAGCCTCTATTTGCCAATGTAGCATATAAAGCTGCACTGGCATGTCCTTTTGATAAAACAAGTCTATCTCTATTTTCCATATCGGGCTTTTCTGGATTTATATTCATTTCATGAAAATATAAAACTGTTAAAATATCCGTAACCGATAAAGCTCCTCCTGGATGTCCAGATTGTGCACTGTATACTTCTTCTATAATATCTAAACGTATTTGTTTAGCAATATTTTTTAGTCTATCTATCTCATTCATATTATCACTCCCGAAATTAATATATCATATTGTAAATTAAAAAAAAAGATATTTTATAATATCTTTTTTAAAAAATATTTTTCAAGCTCAAAGCCTCTTTTTCTTTAATATGTCCTACAAGAAATATTGAATTTTCTATTTGCTCATATGCAATTTGGCGGTCATCAACTTCTATTCCTGCTTTTATGGTCAAAATAGCGGTTTTTATTAAATCTAGTTCTTGATGTGTTATTATTATTGACCATCTAGAATCTATTTCTTCCCATAATTCATAAATTTCATTTACTTTTTCTTTTGCCAATTCTTTTTGATTAATATTTTGTTTTAAATCTTCTAATTTATTAGTCAAATTTTCACTATCTTGTTTTAAAATATTTTGTGAAATTATATTTCCTATAATAACCATTACTATTATTACAAATATTATAGCACTATCTTTCATTTTTTCTCTCCTTTGCTTGGCAGAATATTTCTCCTTTTCCATCTATTGTCATAAGCAAAGTTTGCTTTGGTGTTAATTTAAATTTCTTTATTTCTTTTTCAAGCCAATTATAATCTTTTCCAAGTGATTTTAAATTCTCATACATTATTTTCCCATCTACTATTAAATCATATGACATACCTTCATATTGTGGCATAATATTAAAGTCTTCTGGAATTGTATTTCTTTTATTTGGCTTCTGTATTACTGTAATTTGTCCACTAGTTTCTAAAATAGCATATTCAACATCAGATACATTAAACACATTACTTCCCCTTAATCTTTCTTGTAATTCATTTATTGTAAATTTTTCTTTTTTTAATACTATTTCATCAATTTTCCCTCTATATATTAATATACTTGGTTTCCCACAAATTACTTTTCTTATATTAATACTTCTTAAATTAATAGAAGATATAATTAAATGCATAACTAATAAAGCTAAAATTGGCATAATCCCATCAAATATTGGTATTCCTACATCTGCCATTGGTATAGATGCTAAATCTGCTATTAAGATAGATATTGCAAGTTCAAATGGTTGAAGCTGTCCAATTTCTCTTTTTCCCATCATTCTCATGATAATTAATACTAGTATGTATAAAATTATTGCTCTTATAAAAGTAATTAACATTTTTTCCTCCAGCTTTTTTTATTTTTCTAGTATATTTTTTGCATTTTTTCTTAAACTATACTTGAATAGATAGTTTATTTTTGTAAATAATATTATTACAAAACAATAAATTATCATTTGTCTTTAAAGGAGGTTAAATTATGGATAACAATCAAGTAAATACAGGTAGCACAATGGGTACAATTGGTCAAATGGTTAGTAGACTTGTTGCAGCTGCAATTGTCCTTGCTATAACAGCATTTTTTACACCTGGATTTAGTATAAGTAATATATGGTCATTAGCCCTTGCAGCAATTGTTCTTACTGTAATGGATTACCTAATAGTTAAATTCACAGGACTTCATGCTAGTCCATTTGGTAAAGGTTTTGTAGGATTTATTTTAGCTGCTGTTACTCTTTACCTTACACAATATTTTGTTGCTGGATATTCAATTTCTTGGATTGCAGCAATAATAGGTGCTCTAATTTATGGAGTTATTGACTACATTATTCCTGGCGAACAAAAAATGTAGTAATTTGACCTAATTACAAAAAGAGGGATATTCTAAAAATAGAATTCCCTCTTTTTAATTATTTTATTTTTTATTCCAATTTTCTTTATTTATTTGTTTTTGTCTGGCTATTGCTAATGCATATTCTGGTACATCATCTGTAATTGTAGATCCTGCTGCAACAAATGCATTATCTCCAACACTTACTGGGGCTACTAGGTTTGTATTTGAACCTATAAATACATGGTCACCTATAATTGTTTTACTTTTGTTAAATCCATCATAATTGCAAGTTATTGTTCCACATCCTATATTGCAACGTTCTCCTACTTCACAATCCCCTAAATATATAAAATGAGGTACCTTACTTCCAGTTCCAACTTTTGTATTTTTTATTTCTACGAAATTTCCAATTTTAACATTGTCTGCTAATCTGCATTTTTCTCTAATGTATGCATTTGGTCCTATTTCACAATTAGCTCCAATTATTACATCTGATTTTATTGTTGTATTTGGGTGTATTACAGTATCTACTCCTATTTCCACATCATCATATATATATGTTGTATTTGTATCTTCTATTATTACACCTTTTGCCATAAATTCTGCATTTATTCTAAGTCTTAAAATTCTTGTTAAAATTTCTAATTGAACTTTATCATTTACTCCTAGTATTTCTGTATTATCTTCTACTATTGTTGCACCTGTTTTTAGTCCTTTATCATTCATTATTTTTATTACATCTGTTATGTAATACTCTCCACTTGCATTATCATTATTTATTTCATCTAATGCTTTCAATAGCTCTGGTATGTCAAAGCAGTATATTCCAGCATTTATTTCTTTAATTTCTTTTTGTTGTTCATTGGCATCTTTTTCTTCTACTATTCCTTCTACATTTCCGCCTTCGTCTCTTATTATTCTTCCGTATCCACAAGGATTTTCATATATTGCAGATAATAATGTTGCATATTCTTTATTACTGTTACTTTTTTCTATAAGTTTTCTTATTGTCTCTGGTCTTAGTATTGGAACATCTCCATTTAAAACAACAACTTTTCCTTTTTTACCTTCTAAATATTGTTTTGCTTGCATTACTGCATGCCCTGTTCCTAACATTTCTTCTTGCACTACATATTTTACAGAATCTTTTAAAACATCTTGAACCTGTTCTTTTTTGTATCCTACCACAGCAATAATATCATCTATTCCTGCTTTTTTTGCATTTTCTACTGATCTTAATACTATTTCCTTTCCTAATATCTTATGTACTTGTTTAGATTTTTCAGATTTCATTCTAGTTCCTTTACCAGCTGCAAGAACTATTGCAATTGTATTTTCCATAATTGCTCCCCTTCCTTATAACCTTATATTAATATTATATTGTTGTTTTTAATATCTGTTATTCTAACACATAATTTAAATTATGGCAAATTTGATTTTAAATTTATTTTATTGTATAATATATATATAGTTAGCTTAAATGCTCATTTACATTATTAGACTGCAAAGGAGTGACAACTATGTTTAAGAAACGGTATTTACAATCTATAGCACTTGCATTGGTAGCAGTATTTTCTATTTCTATTATTACACCATCTACTGCATTGGCGCATCGCTATTACAGGCATTACCATCGCCATGGTTGGTCTTCTGGTGATACCTGGAGAGCAATTGCTGGTGTTGGCGTATTGGCGTATATTGCAAGTAGAGCTGCTTCCTCTTCTTCTACACCTCAGTATCAGGTTATGGATTATGAAACCTACAAAGCTCAGTTTATTCGCGATATGGATAATGCTGAATCAGCTTTATGGCTTAAAATTAAAGATTTAGAACCTGGCGAATACTATATTCAGTACGATAAGGGCTCTACTGCACGAAGAATTAAAAAATTCTGCAAAAATCTCCCTTATGATCTTGAATATGTTGGCGTAGATGATGAAGCAAAGCAAGTATTTTTCAACAAATTACAATAATATAACCGTTTTATTAAATAGAGATTCTAAAATAGAATCTCTATTTAATTTGCAATTATTTCCAAAATATAGTATAATAACTATATTAAGCAAAAGCTTATTTTTATAGATTCCAAGACATAATTTTATTTATTACTTTTATTAAAGGAGGAATCAAAATGAGACGGAAAATTGTTGCTTTAATAACTGTTTTTGCCGTTGCATTTAGCTTCTTAGTGCCTACCTTAGCACTTGCAGATGCGCCTCGTCGTCCATCGAGACCACCTATTAGAAGGCATGTTGTAAAAAGACCTGCCCCTCGTTTTAATCCCAGAATAAGAGCAGAAGTTAGAAGGGCACAAATCCGGCAAAAAAGAGCAATTCGCCATGAGAAAATTCGTTCACGTCATATTATTCGTCATAGGGTTCCTGTAGGATATTTTAGATATCATGGTCATCCCTACATTCATGGATATTACCGTGGATATTATTCTCATCACTGGCGTGTAATGCATTCTAGTGACTGGATTGCACTTCTTGGCTTGGCAGCATTTACTAGTTATATTGACAATAGTACTTTCTGGCATGATGATACTGTTGTATTAAACTCTGACGGAAGAGTTGTTGAAATAGTAGATGCTACACTAGGTGACGATGTTGTTATTATTGACAAAGACGGCAATGTTATTCCAATTAAACGTTAAAAAGTCTCAAAAAGAGGGTATCCTAAATAGGTTACCCTCTTTTTTATTTTAACTTACCTTATCATGTTCTTGATGTGAATATTTCAGTTTTGTTGCCATCCCCCCTCTTATATGTCTTTCTGCTTTATTTTCGTCTAATACATTTCTTACTTCTAACGCTAATGCGTGGTTTATTTTTAATAGTCTTTTGCTAATATCCATGTGTACAGTGGATTTTGAAATTCCAAATTTCTTTGCTGCACCTCTGACTGTATCTTTTGAATCTATAATATAATGTGCTAATTTGCATGCACGCTCTTCTATTGATATTCCCTTCATAAAGAAAACCCCCTGCGAATACTTTTGTTTAATTGTATTCACAAGGAGTTTATATTAGAACTTTTATATTCTAATCTGTATTTTTTCTTATTGTTTTAAAATTTCAGATTTGTCTTTATATGTTGTATGTAATAAATTTTGTGCCTTTCCTTTTAATGGACTTCCTAAATATTCATTATATGCTCTAATTATCTCTGGATTTTGATAGCTACATCTTATTTTCTGAATTTTATCTTTACCATATAATGCTGCTATTCTCTTTTCTTTAACTTCTATTTGCTTTTCATCTAATGTTTTTGGCTGTCCTCCACCTCCAACACATCCTCCTTCACAATTCATTATTTCAATATAGTGATATTTAGATTTCCCTAATTTTGCATCTTCTAATATTGGTTTTGCATCTGCCATTTTATGAACAATTGCAATGTTTAGTAATAAACCATCTATATTAACAGTCGCCTCTTTAACATTCTGCATTCCTCTTGCTACATTAAATTCTATATTATTTTTTGTTAGTTCCTTTTTTGTTAGCATGTAGTATGCAGTTCTAAGTGCTGCTTCCATTACTCCTCCAGTATTTCCAAAAATCATTCCAGCACCTGTACCTTCTCCTAACATTTTGTCAAATTTGCTATCTTCTAAGCTTTTAAAATCTATTTTTTTATCTTTTAAAATCTCAGCAATTTGAGTAGTTGTTAAAACTAAATCTGTTCCTTCTATTTCTTCTCTTGATATTTCATATTTTTTTGCTGTACATGGAGTTATAGCTACTGTATAAAGTCTATTTTTATCTAAATTATTCTTTTCTGCAAAATAATTTTTTACCATTGCACCTTGCATTCCAATAGGGCTTTTACATGTTGATATATTTTCTAATAACTCTGGATAATAAATTTCTGCATATTTAACCCATGCAGGGCAACAACTTGTAAACATTGGTAAATTTCTATTTTCTTTAACCCTTTTTATAAGTTCACTTGCTTCTTCCATTATAGTTAAATCTGCTCCAAAAGTTACATCAAACACATAGTCAAATCCTAACTCCTTAAGTGCAGAAACTAGTTTCCCTTGTGCAAATGTACCATATTCCATTCCAAATTCTTCACCAATAGCAACCCTAACAGCTGGAGAAGTATATGCAATACAAATTTTGCCTTCTTCTTTTGCTTTTTCTAATTTTCCGTTTTCCCTTTTAGGAATTAAAGCACCTGTTGGACACCTTTGTACACATTGTCCACAATTTACACAAATAATCTGTTTTTCATTTTTTCTTTTTATACCTTCTAATTTTTCACAAGTCGATGTGCAAACACCGCAATTAATACATTTGCTTTCTATTCTTTCTATTGAAGGGTTATCTTTTGAAATTTTAACTGCATTGCTAAACCTATCTTCTTTCTTTTCTTCTATTACATTATCTTCTATTTTTTCAAATAAACTTTTAGGGACTCCACAAAGAGGACAAGTCCATGAATCTGGTAAATCCTCAAATTTTATTTGTTCTTTATCATCATCATAAATATATCCACAAATTGTACATCTGTACTTAGCCATTAATTATCATCTCCTTCACTTTGTGTAATATATCATGGCTAATATGTTTTTTCAACATCACTTCCATAAATTATTCATTCTTTTTTTTAAATTTTCTTTTCTTTCTTCTGTATATTTTTCATCTTTTACATATTTGGAATTTTCTAATTTAATACAATCTCCCTCTTTAATATTTTGAGGTAATTTTAATATATCTATTTCAATCATTTTTCCATTTTCATCTTCACATACAGCAATATTTCCTTCTATTCTATCTATTATATATCTCATTTTTTCACCTATCCATTTAAATCAATATCATTTAAAACTTGTATATCATTTTTATTTCCATCACTAGTAATTAATATTGTGCCATCGGTATCTGTTCTATAAATTTTAATATTTCTAGCATTTAATCTATTTAAAATCTCGCTATGAGGATGACCATATGAATTTCCTTCACCCACCATAATAATAGCAACATCTGGTGAAACTCTATCTAAAAACTCCTCAGAAGAACTTGTATTAGAACCGTGATGAGCAACTTTCAAAACATCGGCACTTAAATCATATCCAGAATTTATCATTTTCTCTTCATTAACAGTTTCTTCATCTCCTGTAAATAAATATGCTAAATTTCCAAACTTTAATCTTAGTACAATAGAACAAGAATTCAAATCATCTTCATCAGTACCAGTTGACAAAATCTGAAACTTTGCACTCCCCATAGAAAATTCATTCCCTATAACAGGTGTAGTTACAGATAAATTTTTAGCCTCTATCGCATCAAGCACACTCTCAAAAGTCTTTGTAGTAGTAGCAACCTTTGGCATGTATATTATTCCGATATCAAAATTATTAATAACATCATCCAATCCACCAATATGGTCTTCATGTGGGTGAGTCCCAACCAAAAAATCAATCTTTGTAATACCTAACCCTTGCAAAAACTGCACAATATTTGCTCCGTCATCATTATTACCAGCATCAATTAACATATTTTGGCCATCATTTTGTATAAAAATACTATCAGCCTGCCCTACATCTAAATAATAAATTTTAAGCTCAGAATTATCGGCAACATCTATTCTACTCTCTTGTGCCACAGTATTTGTTAAATTGTTAGCCTCAGAATTATTTACAACATTATCTTGAAGCTTTTCACTCCCTAAATACACAGAAAATGCTATTAATATTGTAATTAAAACATATACCATATTAGGCATTTTATTACTATACTTCTTTTTTCTTCCCACGTTTTACACCTCAGGATTATTATAGCATAAAGGGTAAAATAAAACTATACAACTTTTATTTTTCTTGTATAGTTTTATTTCCCAACTATAATTTTATTATAGTTGGACCTCCTATTGCATAATCTGCATATTCTAAATTTGCATATTTTTCACTCCATTTTGTCAAATCTAACATAAAAGCCATTGACCTAATATTTATTTCTTCTGAACTATTATGTTTATTTATATAGCCTAACCATTTTAGTATCCTAGAATCCGTAATATTAGTACTTCCTTCATAATCTTGATATATTTCATTGAATGATAACCTATATTCTGAATTTTTAGTCAAAGTGTAATTTTCTGATTTTGGAGCATAATTATAATGTATATAGTCATCTGCTATTAAATATATGTTATTTTCATCTGCATAAAAAATTCTCCACCCTACTTCTGGATCACCACTTGGTGTTGTGTAATTTGTTACATATGCTCCAAAATAATCTTGTGGATTATTTGTAATCTCTGTTTTATCTACTATATTATCACTTTCACCTACTTCATTTGTATAACTTTCAAAATACTTTTCTATTCTATTTAATAATATCTGTTCTCCTACCACACTATTTTTATATTTTTCTACTGCATTTTCCGCATTTCCTATAATGTTTCCTTGTTCCGTTAAAGTAGCTAACGCTACTCCTGCTAATATTAATAACACGATTATTGTTATTACTAATGCTATTAATGTTATTCCGTTTGTAATTTTCATGTATTAATCACTCCTTCTTTTTTACTATCTTTTTGACAACTTTTCCAAAAAACTTCTCTCTCAATTAGCAAAACAAAAAAAGACATACAGCCCTAGCACCCAAATACTAAGTCTTATATGTCTTAAATAATCTATATATTCATTCTTTTTATCTTCTCTAATAAATTATGTGTGTACTGCTACAAGGCTTACAAGGTTTTTATTCATTACAATTACCTCTTTCTTTCGTTTTTCTTGTGGTTACATTATATACAATAAATATCTTTTTGTCTACACTCGATTTGAAAATTATATTTCTTTAAGATAATAATTCATTCAATTCATCAAGTTTTAACACATCTTGAATAAAATAAATCCCCTTTTTTTTTAATAAGGGGATTTATTTTATTTAAACATCATCATGTGAATCTAATTCAAAATAGAACTCTATACCATCATCTTTATTAAATGCTCCAAAGTCATTGTGATAATTATTCATAATAGCTTTAACTAATGCTAGCCCAATACCAGAACCGCCTTTTTCTCTATTTCTTGATGAATCTATCTTATAAAATCTCTTCCAAATTCTATTTAAATCTTCTTCTGATATTTGTTCTCCTGTATTATATACAGACACTCTTACTTTTTTATCATGTTTTTCTACTTTTATTTCAATATATTTGTTTCCATTTACTTCTTCAACATGCTTAATAGCATTTGTTACATAATTTGTTATAACTTGCTCAATAAAGAAGTCATCTGCATATACATATGCTGGTTCTTTTGAATCATATTTAACTTCTATATTTTGATTTTCTCTCATAACAGTAGTTTTTCTTATAACTTCTCCAATTAACTCTGTTATATCAAATCTAGTATTATTAAACTCTCTTTTTCCATATTCAAGTTTCATAAGCTCTAATAATTGTTTTACAAGTTTATCCATTCTATTTGCTTCATCTAGAATTACTTCTACATAGAATTTACGGCTTTCTTCATCTGTTGTAACATTTTCTACTAATCCTTCTGCATAGCCTTGGATAAGTGCTATTGGAGTTTTTAGTTCATGAGAAACATCTGAAATAAATTGTTTTCTCATTTCATCTATTCTAGATTTTTGTTCTATATCTTTTTCTAATTCTATATTAGTTCTTCTTAATTCTTTTATAGTTTTTTCTAATTTTCCAGAAACTATATTAATACTTTTTCCTAAATTATTAATTTCGTCATCTGCACCAGTTTCTATATATTTTTTACTAAAATCTAAATTAGCCATTCTTCTTGCAATATTGTTTAGTTCTAGAATTGGTTTTGTATATTTATTAGAAATAATTAATACAACAATTCCACCTAAAATAATTGTAACACTTCCAATAATTAATAAAAAGTTATTAGAAATTTTTACACTATCTTGAATAGAGGCAATTGATAACCTTACATATAGCTTATATCCATTGTCAAGCTGTGCTGTTAATAAAATAATTTTAGATGCTGTTTTATCATCTTGTACGGTTCTAATTTGGACATTTTCTTTTGCGTAAATCATATTTTTAGCATTTGTATATTTTTCCATTGATGTAATTTGCCCTAATGTATCTAAAAAGTTCTTGTTAGAAGAATATATACTTATATCTTCATCTGTTTTTACTATTATATCAAAATTATTCTTTACTGCTATTTTTTCTAATTCTAGTGCTATGTCTATATTATAGTTTTGATTATTATAATAATCATTTACATCAGAGTATACATTTAATAATGTATTAACTTTTGAATAAAGATAATATGTTTCTAAAACTATACTGTTTATAAAAATAAGTAGAAATACTATTATTACTACAACTACTGTTAAAGTAAGGAATAATTTCATCCTAATAGATTTTAATGCTTTTGGTAACTTCATAATAATATCTCCTATTTTGTTTCAAATTTATAGCCTATTCCTCTTATTGTTTTAATATATTTACCTTTTTTTCCTAATTTATGTCTAATCTTTTTTATATGACTATCTATTGTTCTAGAATCTCCATAATAATCATAGTTCCATACATTATTTAAAATTTTATCTCTAGATAATGCAATATTTTCATTATCCATTAAATATTTCAAAAGTTCATATTCTCTAAGGCTTAATTCAATTGGCTTATCATCTACTTTTACAGTTCTTCCTTCTGTGTCTATTACAATACCGCCATAATCTTTCTTTTCATTCTCAGTATTATCATATACTCTTTTTATTATAGCTTCAACTCTTGCAACTAAAATTTTAGGGCTAAATGGTTTTGAAATATATTCATCAACACCAAGTTCAAACCCAAATAACTCGTCTTGTTCTTCACCTCTTGCTGTTAACATTATAATGGGAACTTTTGACTCTTGTCTAATTTGTCTTAGAACTGACCAACCATCTAACTTTGGCATCATGACATCTAACAAAATTAATTTAATTTTATCCTTTGCTTCTGCAAATATTTGTATAGCCTTTTCGCCATCTTCTGCCTCTAATATGTTATAATTCTTTTGTTTTAGAAAATCTTTTATCAATTTTCTCATTCTAGATTCATCATCTACTACAAGAACTGTTATATCATTCATATTCTCAACTCCTCTATTTGCATATATTATAATTGTTATTTGTGTCTATATTGTGAATATTTTTTGTAATTATATCATAAGTTTGATTTTTTTGCATCTAAAACGCAATTTGACACCAATTTCTATATATTATATAATATTATTATACTAATAATGAGGAGGGGACAAGGTATGTCCAGCTACTTGTTGATAGAGATTATACATCTCTTACAGCGTCTTACTCACTCAAATTCCAGTAATCTGGAACAATTGTATTATGAGTCAAGGGATTTATTATCACCTTTACTCGCAGCAGATCTTCTCACTCTATGCAGTAATCCTGCTAGATATGATGATGATCAAGATTTCTTGGAAGATATAATCCAAGAATTAAAAGCAGAGTTATTTATTTAACTCTAAGAAGGAGCTTTTGCTCCTTCTTTTTTAATTTTTTATTACTTATTGTTTATAATATACATTAGGTGATAATATGAAAAAACAAAAAATATTTATAACAGGAGCAGGTTCTGGATTAGGGAAAATGGCTGCTCTTGCCTTAGCTAGACGTGGTCATACTGTTTATGCTTCTGTTCAATATGAAAATCAAATTAATTCCATAACTGCTATTGCTCAGGAAGAAAATTTAGATTTAATTTGTATTAAGTTAGATATTTTGCTTGAAGCAGATAGGCAATTGATTTTAGACTATGATATAGATGTCTTTATAAAAAAAGAAGACATAATTATTTGGAATATTCTAGAGCAAAAATCATTTAATTCAATTATAAGAAAATATATAAAAGCAGTTGAAACTAAATTTCCTAAAAAAAGATATACTGCCCCATGGTGGCAAGCACTTGGAATTCAAATAGGGCGAATATTGGGTATGTAAACAAAATAGCTGTAACTATTAAATTCAAATAGTTACAGCTATTTTTATTAGTTTTGTGAAAATGGTAACACAGCAATATGTCTTGCTCTTTTAACTGCTAATGTTATAGTTCTTTGATGTTTAGCACAAGCACCTGTTGCTCTTCTTGGTAATATTTTACCTTTATCATTTATATATTTTCTTAATTGTTCACCATTTTTGTAATCTAATACTAGATTTTTGTCACTACATAAAGGACAAACTTTTTTTCTCATTTTTCTAAATCTAGGATTAAAATCTTCGTCACCATTGTTGTTTCTATTTCTTTTATTGTTTTGTTTTTTATCTGCCATTTTCTATTTCCCCCCATTTCTTAAAAAACTAGAATGGTAAATCATCATCAGAAGCTACTGTAAACTCTGGGTTTGCTGATGTAGCAGTTGTTCCAAAAGTATTTTCAAAACTTGTGCCATCAGAAACTCCATCTCTTTTACTATCTGCAAAATAAGCTTCTTCTGCAACTACCTCTGTTACATAACGTTTAACACCATTTTCATCATCCCAAGTTCTAGTTTGGATTCTTCCAATAATAGCAACTTGTTGACCTTTTTTAAAATATTTACTACAAAACTCTCCAAGTTTACTCCAAGCCACAATATTAATAAAATCAGCTTGTCTTTCTTCCCCTTGTCTTACAAATCTTCTATTTACTGCTAGACTAAAAGAAGCTACTAATGTATTATTAGTTTGAGTATATCTAACTTCTGGATCTCTTGTTAAACGTCCCATTAAAATAACTTTGTTCATAAAATCTCTTCCTTTTTACTATTTTACTATATTTAAAAGCCCCCCATAAATAGTAAATTAATCATTTTCTCTTACAACTATAAATTTAATAACTTCATCTGTAATTCTATAAACTCTTTCAAGTTCAGCTATTAAATCTGGATTAGCTTCAAAATTGAAAACTATGTAATATCCTTCTGAATTTTTCTTAATTTCATAAGCTAATTTCTTCTTACCAAGTTCTTCAACTTTTTCAAGCTTTCCATTACTATTAATCAAATCTGTAAATTTAGCAATTAAAGACTTAATTCCTTGTTCCTCTACAGACGGATTAATAATAATAACACTCTCGTATTTATTCATTCCGTTCACCTCCTCATGGATAATAACCTGTACCACTTCGAATACAAGTAAGGATAAATAGCAATTTGTTAAATTTGCTATTTATAAGCTTATATATTTTACCACACTTACCCAAAAAAGGCAAGTATGAAAGGCAAAAAATAATATATATTAATCTCTTTTCGGCGGCTAATTTAAAAACATCCTATTGCTCTATTATTTTAAGTTCAGTGTCACTTATTTTTTCTAATTGAATTCCAGATTTTAGACAGACTATAGGACGAAACCCCGTACTAAATCGGTTACAAAAATAATATTCATAGTCCACATCTCCACTGTAATTTATGCCCATCAAGGTGATAGGGTTATATGCAGACGGAGAAGCTAACCACATGTAACCATTTGTATTCTTTATATAATATAAATTATCACTATCATCTGCTCCACTGACACTAGTACTAAAACTTTCTGTACTGTCCCATTTTACTTGGTATCCTGTAGCATTATATGTAAATTCTACATATTTATCTGTATGTGTTTTCTTATATGATGCGCACCATAATTCTAGCGTTGGACCTCCAATTGCATATTCTGCATATTCTGGATTTTTATATTTTTCACTCCATCTTGCTTCATCTAACATAAATGCTACTGATTGTATTCCTTCTCCGATTGCTGTTGAGTTATCTTTTAAATAACTTAACCATTTTGTTATTCTTGTGTCGGTCATATCACTTGCTCCTGTATAATCTTTGTATACGTTATCAAATGATAAGATGTAATCTGAAATTTTATATAAGGTTGTTCCTTTTTTCCCCGTTGGGGCATAGTCAAAATGTATATAATCATCAGCAATCAAATAAATATTCTCCTCATCCGCATGAAAAATCCTCCATCTTACATTAGGATCTCCACTTGGAGTAGTATAATTTATTACATAATCCCCATAAAAATCATCCGCATTCTCAGCTATATCGGATTTATCTAATGTTGTGTCTTCAATCTTACTATACTCCCCTGGAAGTCTATAATACATCTCTCCATCTAGTGAAACGCCCTTTGGATAATAAATCATATGAGTTTTTTCATTAATTATATAAACATCATCACCGCTCCATGAAATATTCTTAGCTAATATTAGGTTATTTAGTTTGCTAGCATCAATTACATAATATAAATCCGCATCATCATTAGGATTTGCATCGATTACAAAATCATATGAACCTGTAAACTTTTCTTTAACTGGCAACTCTCCATAACTATTATAATACACTGCTATTTTATCATTCAAACTTTTCAAATCAGCATACATATTAGTAAGATTTTTAGTCTTCAAATTACTTATACTAATAGTTACAACCGCTCCTGTAATAATAAGCATAACAACAATAGTAATAACAAGTACTATTAGTGTAATTCCGCTTCACATTTTTCATTAGTTTACCTCCCTATGCAAAATGCATTTCTCTTAAAACTTTATTATAGTTTACTATTAAATACACATTTTTTCAAGGGGTTTGCTTAATTATTCTCTCTACTCTTTCTTTTAGTGAATACCTTTTATTCTCTTTAATAACCAAAACCCATAAATATACAAGCATAATCAAAATTGCAATATTTTTAAAATAATATACAGCAATACTTCCAGCGAAAGTAAGCATTATAGCACCGAATATTTGCAATTTTATTTGTAATACTATCTGAAAAGTTTTTTCCCTTAGCTATGTACAATAATCCTTTAACAATTCTACCTCCATCTAATGGATAAATAGGTAAAAGATTGAATAAAATAATAAGCATGTTTGCATAAATAATAATTTCTCTGCTTACAGTGTCCATTGGAATATCTGCAAACATTATAACTAACATAATAATCAAATTAGTTAAAGGTCCTGCCATCGCAATAATAATTTTCTTCCATTCAAAGCTTTTATTTCTTGCACCAAATTCCTCAAAAATTATAGCAAGCCCCATAGGATTAACTTCTATTTTCTTTGGTTTTAAATTTAATAATAGTCCTGCAAGCAAATGTCCACATTCATGAACAAATGCTAATAACATTAAAACTGCATATACTTCAATTTGTTTCGTTATATAAAATACAGCAGCAAATATAAAAATTTGTAAGCTAATTTTAATTTGCATTAAATACCCTCTCTTTTTAAAAATCTAAAATATAGTCTGGATTTACTAAATTTCCATTTCTTTTAATTTCAAAATGCAAATGAGGTCCAGTAACATTCCCAGTTGCTCCCACTTCTGCAATTTCTTGTCCTTGCGAAATCTTATCTCCTTCACTTACGTATATTTTGTTACAATGTGCATATTGAGTTGTAACTTCCCCATTTGTTATTTCTAAATGATTTCCGATAAGCTCCTGTTGAAGAAACAAGTGTTACCTCTCCATCCATAGCCGCAATAATTTTAGTTCCAGTGTTAGCTGCAATATCTATTCCAGTATGATATTTAGAAACTGTTGCAACTGTTGGATTTCTATTTCCAAACCTTGAAGTTATTGTGCCTGTTAGTGGTTTAATTAGAGAATAATTGCTTTTTATATAATCTGCATCTATTTGTTCTTGGCTTACACTACTTGTTTCTTCTGGCACTACTACTTCGTCGGTTACTCCTAATGTTTCTGTTTGTGTACTACTTTCTGTTACAGCATTTTCTATGGCATCTGAAACCCCCTCTGTTAGTCCCTCTTGCAAAACATTATTATTTTCTGTATTTTCTGGCGGAGTTTCTTTATTTTCTTCTGGAATGTCTGTATTTGGATTCTTAATTTGATTTATGTAATTAAGAACATTATTACTAATATTTTCTAAACTTATATCATATTCTAATACGGATTTAATTTGGTCAATTAATTGACCTGAAAATATGTAATTGCCATTTTTAACTATGTAAAAGCCTGTATAAATTATTACACATATAAATATTTGAATAATCATTTTTCTAATAATGCTGTTTTTTCTTTTATCTCCAACATTTACTCTTGCGTATGGTATGCTTGTACCTACACTAGCACTTTTTCTTCTTGCATATATTTCTTCGGCTCTTCGAATACGTTCTTCTACACTTATGGTTTTTTCCATAATTTTACCTCCTCTTATGTTTTATTCTAATATATGCACATAAAAGTGTAATATTACTTTTTTAAAAGCAAAAAACCTAATTGGAAAATACCAATTAGGTTTTTATTAATTACATTATAATAAATTCTACTAATGCCACAAAAGCCAATCCAAAACTTATATACTTTTGTATATTATATTTCTTTTCTAAATTAGTAACTTTTTTAATGTTACTTTTCTCTTCTACATCTTTTATATATTTGTTAATAAGCAGTTCCGCTTCTTTTACAATATATTTATTGTCATTTTTTTCTATTCCCTCTCTTTCTCCATTTTTTCTACTGTATTGAATATTTTTTACCTTTTTATTTTGCTTTAACACCACAATTGCCTCATCTACAATGTTAGATGGTAAATTTTTTAAAACTACTATATTTTTCATTTGCCCTATATCCATATTTACCTCCCTTGGAAATATCTTCTTATTTAGATTTTTTCCAAGATTGGTAAATTTATTCATTACAATTGTAGTTTATTGTATTATATATTCCAGAAGAAACCACGTCTGCTAAATTAACCACTCTGCTTAATGGCACATTTTGAAGTGTACTTAAATTTTGATTAATATTTCTGCAATTACGACCAACAATTCCTTTTATGCTCATGTCTCCTACTTTTATACATTGCCTATTTAAGCTACTACCTAATTCTATTCCACCATCTGATACAAGAATACTTCCTATATTCTCAGTAGAAGACAATGCTGCATCTATTGCAATAATAAATGGATTTGTATATGTAGAATTAATTCTCTCCATAATTTGATTTATATTACATAAGCTTACACTATTTTCTAATGTTCCTATTACATTTAATTTTCTTGCTCCTCTTAGCATGTTAGTTAATCTATTTCCAACAAGTGGTCCAAACGCATCTCCTATTATCCTTTGTGTTCCTATACATAAAAAAATCAAATTAGAATATGTTTGACCTGCTGTTATAGTACATATCCTATTTCCAAAATCTCTTACAAAATTATTGTATAATTCATTATTTCCTTCCATACTTTTCCCCCAGTTGTTATATATATATGCCAAACTTCTTGTTTAATTCCTTCTAATTATTTCTTTTACTAGGGGCAATATAAATGTTTATGTTTTTATCTGTATTATATTTTTTTATAATATCCTCCGAAAATCCAGCAACTTCGCTAGATAGAATTATACTATTATAATTATTTTCTATAAGTTCTTTTATTTTGTTATCCACTTCTTCGTTTTCTTCTAATTCTACAACATTAAACCCTAATCCTTTTGCTAAATTAAAACTTTTTTTATCATTTGCAGATTTTATTAATGATATTCTCATAATACATCACCAATATTATTTTGGAATAACTTAGATTTTTTATGCAAAAAATAAGAGTGAATTTTGTTCACTCTTACTCTAACCCTAAGCTTGCCTCTAAGCTTAGGGTTATCATGCCATTTAATGCTTTTTCTCTTTCTTCTGCTGATATTTGATTTTGTTTTGTTGGAATATCTACTACTGTTAAAAGACACGCTGCTTTTTTATTTAACAATTTTGCAAGGTAAAATAATACAAAAGATTCCATTTCTGCTGCTATTATATTTAATTCTTTTGGTAATCTATCTAGTAATTCTTGTAGTTTTGGTATATAAAGGTCAAAGCAATCACTACATAGCACATTTCCTTTTACATATTTTATATCTTGATTTTTAGCAGTCTGTTCAATTATATTATTTAATTCTTTTGAAGCATCTGCTAAGTGGCAATCTTCGCTATTAAATGTGTAGGCAAAATTCCCCTCAGAATAGCTTGATTCTACTAAAATTGTATCAAATAGTTCTAACTTATCTGAATATCCTCCACATGAACCTATTCTTATTATATTTTCTACATCATATACTTTATATAGTTCATATGCATATATTCCAATACTTGGCATTCCCATTCCAGATGCCATTACAGTTATTTCTTTACCTTTATAAGTTCCTGTATATGCAAAAATATTTCTAACTTTGTTTACTAATTTTGCATTTTCTAAAAAATTCTCTGCGATATATTTTGCTCTTAATGGATCTCCTGGCATCAATACAGTTTTTGCAATTTCACCAATTTTGGCTTCATTATGTGGTGTCATAAATATTCCTCCTTTGTTCTAATTATCTAATTTTTTATTAATCATTTTTAGTGCTTTTTCACGTGGTAACATTATTTGGTGTGAGCAACCTAAACATTTTAATTTAAAATCTACCCCCACTCTTGTTATTTCCCACTCTTTACTTCCACATGGATGCTTTTTTTTAGATATTATTTTATCTCCAACATTATATTCCATATTTTTTCTCCTATAATGTTTCTATGCATTTTTGTATTCTAGATATAACTTCGTCTTTTCCAAGTACATTCATTATTTCGTACATGTCCGGTGTATTGTGTCTCTTGGTTAATGCTACTCTTATTACAGTGCTTACATCTCCAACATGTGCTTTGTATTTATCTGGTTCGGCTTTAAATAATTTTACTTCTCTTGCATAACCCATTTCTTCTGCTAAATCTTTCATTTTATCGAACCATAATTGTTTATCATCATTTATATTAAAATATTTTTCTATATATTTTGTTAAAACTTCTTTAATTTCTTCTTTTTCTTGAATTACTTGGAATTCATAATTTTCATTACTATTTTCGAATAATTCATTATACATATATAGTACATTTTCTTTAACATCTGACCATTTTGCAATATCTTTTCTAGGTTTTTGGTTTCCTCTTTCTATTCCTAGTACTTTTAGTGTATAGTCTTTATCTTTTTCTAAAATGTTAGCAAAATCTTTATCAAATACATTTGCCCATTTTATTGTTTCATTATACACTTTTTCTGCTGAATATTTTGAAATTACTATTTTAGATACATCAAGTAATTTCACCATATCAAACAAGGCACCACTTACACTCATTTTATTTAAGTGAAACTCAAATTCATCTATTGATTTATCTTTATTACCACGTCTCCAATTTTCAAAATTTGAATTTGCGATATTTAGTAAATATTCTTTAACTGCATCTGATGGAATTCCTTGTTCTAAGTAATATGAAACAGCTGCTTCTGGGTCTTTTCTTTTACTTAATTTTCTTTTATTTCCATTATCATTTTTCATAATTGGTGCTATATGTGCATATTTAGGTGGTTTAAATCCTAATTCTGTAAATAGTTGTATATGAAGTGGAACAGAAGGAAGCCATTCATCACTACGTATTACATGTGTTGTTCTCATTAAGTGGTCATCAACTGCATGTGCGAAATGATATGTTGGCAAGCCATCTGCTTTTATTATTACTATATCTTGGTCATTTTCTGGAAAATCTACATTTCCTTTAATTACATCATGATGTTTTATTTTTTTATCTGGATTTCCTGGTGATTTAAAACGAATAATATAGCTTTCACCATTCTCTATTTTTTCTTTCATTAAATCTAGCGGCATTTTTCTACATCTTGTCCATTTTCCATAATAGCCAGTTCTTTCCATTGCAGCTTCTTGATTTTTTCTAATTTGTTCTAATGTTTCAGATGTACAAAAACAAGGATATGCCTTGCCTTGTTCTATTAGATATTTAGCATAAGATTGATATATTTCTTTTCTTTCACTTTGCTTATATGGTCCGTATTCTCCTCTTTCCTCAGTTTGATTAACCATTCCCTCATCTGGGCTCATGTCAAAATCTTTTAAAGAATTTATAATACCTTCTATACCATTTTCAATCTCTCTTTTTTGGTCTGTATCTTCAATTCTTAAAAAGAACACTCCATTAGTCTGCTTAGTTGCAGTTCTAGCAACTAGTGCTTGGTAAAGTCCTCCTATATGAACAAATCCTGTTGGGCTAGGTGCAAATCTTGAAACAATTGCCCCTTCTGGTAAATCTCTTTTAGGATATTTTTCTTCATAATATGATATATCCTTAATATTGGGAAAAATTAAGTTTGCAAGTTCTTTATTATCCATTTTATAATTACTCCTTATTTTATTAAACTTCCATAATTATTGGTAAAATCATTGGGTTTCTTTTTGTTTTTACATATACATAGTCTCTTAGGCTGTCTTTTAAGTTTGATTTAATTGTTGACCAGTCTTTTATTTGTTTTTCTTCACATTTCCTTATTTCTTCTCTTACTATTTTCTTTATGTCTTCCATTAAGTTTTCAGATTCTCTTACATAAACAAATCCTCTTGATATAACATCAGGTCCTGAAACGACTTCACCTGTTGCTGAATTCATTGTTAGAACTATTATTATTAATCCATCTTGTGATAGATGTTGTCTATCTCTTAATACTATATTTCCAACATCTCCAACTCCTAAACCATCTACTAGTACTCTTCCAAATGGTACTGTACCTGTTATTCTTGCCGAATCACTATTTAATTCTAATATTCTACCATTTGTTAATGATAAAATGTTTTCTTTTGGAACTCCCATTTGCATTGCAGTGTCCATATGTGCTTGAAGTTGTCTATATTCACCATGTATTGGCATAAAATATTTTGGTTTTGTTAATGCTAATATCATTTTTTGTTCTTCTTGGCAAGCATGTCCTGATACGTGAATATCTTCTAATGCACTGTAAACTACTTCTGCACCTATTTGCATTAAATCATCTACAACTTTTGATACAAATTTTTCATTTCCTGGTATTGGTGTTGCAGATATAATTACCAAATCATTTGGAGTTATTACAACCTTTTTGTGTTCACCAGCAGCCATTCTAGTTAATGCAGACATTGTTTCTCCTTGGCTTCCTGTTGTAATAATTACAAGTTGTTCATCTGTGTAATTTTTTATCATGTCTATATCTATAAATACATTATCTGGTACTTGTATATAGCCAAGCTCTTTTGCAGTGTCTATCATGTTAATCATACTTCTACCACAAACTGCAATTTTTCTGTTATTCTCTACTGCTGCATTTACAATTTGTTGAACTCTGTGCACATTTGATGCAAATGTTGCAACAACTATTCTTTTTTTACAATTCAAGAATAATTTATCAAACACTACTCCAAGTGAGCTTTCAGACATTGTATATCCCTTACGCTCAGCATTTGTACTATCTGACATTAATAATAAAATTCCTTTATTCCCAAGTTCTGCAAGTCTTCCCAAATTCATTGGTCTACCATCTATTGGTGTGTGGTCTATTTTAAAGTCACCTGTGTGAAGTACTGTTCCTACTGGTGTTGTAATTGCTAGCATAACAGTATCTGGTATACTATGGCAGCTTCTTATAAACTCAATTTTGAATTTTCCTAAATGAATAGTTTGACCTTGCACTACTGTTTTTATTTTAGTTTTTCTAAGTAATTTATGCTCCTCTAATTTATTTTTAATAAGTCCTACTGTTAGTGGTGTAGCATAAATTGGCATATCCACTTGTTTTAATAAATATGGAATACCTCCAATATGATCTTCATGACCATGTGTTACAACTAAACCTCTAATTTTATCCTTGTTTTTCTCTAAATATGAAACATCTGGAATAACCAAATCTATACCTAGCATATCATCTTCCGGGAAAGCTAGTCCGCAATCCACTACAATAATATCATCTTCATATTCAAAAACAGTAATGTTTTTACCAATTTCAAGTAACCCCCCTAATGGTATAATTTTTAAACCACCTTTTTTGAATTGAACCTCTTCATTTACTGCTTTTCTTGTTTCTCTGCTAGTAAATTCCTTTTTAGGTCTTTTTGTAGGTAATTTCTCCTTTCTGTCTGTTTTTTCTCTAACTTTTCTAGTTCTTCTCTCTCTTGGCTTATTAACTAAGCTTAAATTGTTTTCATTTTCTTCTCTTTCCATAAATTCTCCTTCTTTTTTTATAATTTTTAAATCGTGCACAAAAAAATAGTTTAAAATAAATTTAAACTAATGATTCCTATAAATATTTTTATAAATAACTATTTCAACTAAAATTTTCATTTGTTTTATCTCATTATATAATAAATTATTATTAAAACTCTCTTTTTTAATAATATAAAAATCCCGAATCATTACTTTAATTTAAAACTGTATTTTCAAATACACAAATCTCTTCTTTATCCACAAATTGGATAATCACTGTGGACAATTATACTATGGAATGAAAAAATTGTCAAGTCGCTTATGTTATGTTAACATGGCTCTTGACAATTTTTCTTAGTCAAAATCTTCATAATAAGAGTAAATTTATTCTTCTATTTCATAAACCTCAATATTCTTAACAGCTGGTTCATTTAAAGCTTTTCCTTCAATGGTAAATCTTGAACCATGGCATGGGCAATCCCATGTTTTTTCTAAATTATTCCATGAAAGTTCACAACCTAAATGAGTACAATATGGTTTAATTGCATAAAGTTTTCCATTTTCATCTTTATATATACCATATTTTTCTCCATCATATTCAACTATTCCACCTGTTCTTGGTTTTAAGTCTTCGTAGCTTTCTTTTGGCAATTTTAATTTATTTATAACTAGTGAGTAAGCAGTTTGTTTTAGCATATTCCCAAATTCTTTGTAATTTTTAAGAGGATTAAATCTAAGAGATGAAAAAATTTTTTCATATTTGTTTTCTTTGTCTAATATTTTATCTGTAATAATTTGTGCTGCAACGTGTGATGTTGTCATTCCCCATTTTTTAAAACCTGTTGCCACAAATACATTTGGCATAAGCTTAGAAAACTCACCTATATATGGAACTTTATCAAGTGATATACAATCTTGTGTGCTCCATTTATATTTTACTATTGCATCTGGATAAATTGTTTTTATATATTTCTCTAATTGAACATAATTTTCATCCATTTCTACACTATTATCACCTGTTTTATGGTCACTTCCTCCTACTGCAAGGAGTCTTTTATCTCCATCTTTAATTGTTCTAAAAGAAATTACAGGAGAAGTACTTGTAATATACATTCCACTAAATAAATCACTCTTTGTTTCAATTGCAATAACATAAGACCTATCTTGATACATTTTCAAAAAATGATATCCCGGAAAATTTATAATTGGATAATGTGTTGTAAGTACTACATATTTTGCTTTAATATTTCCATTTTCAGTTATTATTTTATATTCATTTTCAGCTTTTTCTACATCTGTAACTTTGGTGTTTTCATATATTTGTACACCTTTATTTTCTAATATTTCTAGCAATGCTACCAAATATTTTCTTACATTAAATTGAGCCTGATTTTTAAATTTAATTGCTGCCAGCACTTTAAATGGTAGTGGTGTTTCCATACAATATTCAGCATCTTTTCCTAATAAATTAACACATTTTACCTCTTCTTTTATTTTACTAACTTCATTTTCATCATTTGTATATACATATGCATCTTGAAATTCAAAATCACAATCTATATGGTTTTCATCTATAATTTGCTGGCAATATCTTATTGCATCTTCGTTTGCATCTAAATAATTTTTTGCATCCTCTATGCCAAAAGTATCTATCAAATATTTATAAAAAAGTCCATGTTGGCTTGTTATTTTTGCAGTTGTATTCGCAGTAACCCCCATTGTGCATCTGTTTTTATCAACAATAACAACTCTTTTGCCTTGTTTTGTAAGCTCATATGCAGTAACAATTCCTGCAATTCCAGCACCAATAACACATACTTCTGTTTCAATATTTTTTTCAAGACTTGGATAATTAGTCTCTTTAACACTTTCTTTCCAAAAAGAATTCACTTTTATCACCCTGCTATATTATTTACAATTTCTGCAAAAAAATACAAAGAGCATAACTAGAAAAATAACTAGTTATGCTCTTTACAATTTTAAAAAGTCTCTAAACTACATTACATATATAATTCCAAGTGCTATTGTAAGAATAGCAAATGTAACTCCCATTATAACAGTCCATCTCTTTAAAGAACCTTCTTTTGTTCTTCCTTTATTCTTCTCATAAAAATTTTCAGAAGAAGAAGATCCCACAATTGCTCCTGAAAGTCCAGCTTGTTCCTTCTTTTGTAAGAATGTTAATACAATTATAGCTAAACATACTATTAAATATATTATTGTCACTATTGTCTTTACTATTTCCATTTTAAATCCTCCTAAAAAGCGTTTCTCTTAATTAACATCATTTATTCTAGCACACATTTGCTGAAAAATCAAGACTTTTTATTCATAATATACCTCAACCAAATAAAGTCCCTGTGGTGGCAGTGTCTTTCCAGCATTACCTCTATCTTTTGAATCTATAATTTCAGGAATAGCTTCTGGTTCAAGTTTTCCAAGTCCCACATCAACCAAAGTCCCTGAAATAATTCTAACCATATTATATAAAAATCCACTCCCTGTAAGCTCTATTTTTATTCTATCACCATCTTTAATAACCTCTGCTTTATAAATTTCTCTTACACTATTTTTACTACTAGTTCCACTAGACTTAAAAGCTGAAAAATCAAACTTACCCACAAAATAATTTGCAGCCTCTTGCATTTTATTAACATCTAATTTTGTTCCTATATGCAACTCAAAATCTCTATACAAAGCGCTCTCAATTGGTCCATTATTAATTACATATCTATATTTTTTGCCTCTGCAATTATATCTTGCATGAAACCTCTCATCAACTTCTTCTGCACTTTTAACTCTTATTGTCTTTTTTAATTTAGAATTAATAGCAAGAGGAATTTTTTCAACTGGCATTTGATTCTCCATTTTAAAATTAGCAGTTTGTCCTAAACTATGTACGCCAGCATCAGTCCTTCCAGAAGCAGTTAAACCAACGCTTTCTCCTGTCACCTCATATATAGCTCTTTCTATTTCCCCTTGAATATTAAGTTTATCTGGCTGTTTTTGCCAACCGATTAAAACCTTTTCCATTATATTCTATTATAATTTTTATATTACGCATAAATCTCCTTTTTACAAAAGGACGTAACTAATTTACGTCCTTCTTATCATTTTCTTTTTTCAATTTAGATTTTAACTTATTTTTTACATTTTCAATTTTAGATGTTGCATTTCTATTGTCTTGTGGGAATCTTTTAGTTACAATATGTTTTATTAAAATTTTCTTCAAAGCCTCTTCCTTTAAGTCGGCTATTAAAGTTCCATCTTTTGCAATAGAAATTTTACCAGTTTCCTCTGAAACAACAATTGCAATAGCATCAGACTCTTTTGAAATACCAATTGCGGCTCTATGCCTTGTACCCAGCTCTTTTGCAATATCATTATCACTTGCTAGTGGTAACATACATGCTGCTGCTGCTATTTTATTTTCACTTATTATAACCGCCCCATCATGAAGTGGTGTATTTGGTGTGAATATGTTTACTAGTAATTGTGGTGAAATGTCTCCATTCATGTAAATTCCTGAGCTTATTATGTCTTTTAGCTGAATATCTCTTTCCATTACAATTAAAGCACCAGTTTTAGTTTTAGCAAGTTCGGTTACAGCAATTACTATTTTATAAATATTTTCTCTTGTTTTAGTTGCAATATCTTTATCTATACCAAAAAACTTAGTTATTTTACTAGTTCCAAGTTGTTCCAATGCTCTTCTTAATTCTGGTTGGAAAACCACAATTAAAAGCAATGCACCATATGTCATACATGAAGTTAAAATAAAGTTTAAAATATTTAATTGCAACAAGCCACTAAGTGCAGTAGCAATTATTAAAAACACAATACCTTTAAGTAACTGCCATGCTCTTGTATCTCTAACAATTTGAAGCAATTTATATCCCAAGAAAATTACAATTGACAAATCTATTATAAGTAATACTAATTTAATTGGATATTGATGCAAAAGTTGTATATAATCTGCTATATTATTTTCGTAAAAATTACGAAACATAGTTTGAAAATTTTCTATCATTTTTTACCTCTTATTATATAGAAAACTACCAAGACTTAATAATATTTTCATCTTGGTCACATTTCTATTTATTATTATCTAAATAAATAAAACATTAATGAAAAGAATGAAGCTGAAACTAATGCAATTAAAACAATTGCAGCAACTAATTTTACCCAAAATTTACTCTTATCCATTTTTTCTCTCCTTTAACAAAATAAATCCTTATTTTGTTATAACACAAAACAAGGATTTATTCAATATTTTTACTTTATTTTTCTATTTTTTTGTTACAGTAAAATCATATGCATTTGCAATATCATCTGTTATTGCTGCATGTATTGTTGTAGTTTTACCTGCACCTACACTATATACGCTAGTTTCTAATGTAGCTAACTCATTACCATCTTTATCAACTGCTGTAATTATCATATTAAATTCATCAATTGTTGAATTAGTTGTATTTTTAGCCTCAGCCACAATCTCGCTAAGTCCACCATTTTCTACTAATCTTATGTTGCTTATCTCTAAACCATCAACAGTTTTAGTTTTCTTTAATTGCTCGCTAGTATTAACTTTACTTCCATCAGCTTGTTCTTGCACAAATTCCTCTGTTACTACGTTATTTGCTGGTTCATTTGCTGTATTATTTGCAACACCATTATTCACTTGGTTATTTGCAGGTTCCTTATTTCCTCCTTGAATAACTAATAATACGACAATTAAAACAATTGCTATCGCGCAAACTATTATAGCTCCTTTGCTCTTAATGTTTTCCATTATTTTTCCTCCTCTTTTGCTAACTTTACAACATTATACATTATTATTATTTTATGTGCAATAGTTTTTTAAGAATTTGTAAAATGATTATTTTCTAAGTTCGGCTTTAACTTCTTTTTCAAGTGTAGTAACAATTTTCTCAATTAATCCATTTATTTCTTCATCAGTCAAAGTCCTATCATTAGTACCAAATTCAAGTGAATAAGCAATACTCTTTTTGCTATCCTCTATTCCGGTACCAGTGTATACATCGAACACATTGCTAGATAATAATAATTTACCAGCAGCTTTCTTAATTACAGTAGCAATCTCTTGTGAGCTAATATCTTTATTAACTATAATTGCAATGTCTTTTTTTACACTTGGATATTTTGAAATTTCTTTATATTTCATTTTTCCAACTTTTTTATCTAACAATTTATCCAAATTAATTTCAAAAGCATAAACTGGTTCTTTGAAATTTTCTGGATGTAATTTTCCAATTATACCAACAATATCATTATTAACTGAAATTTCAGCTGTTTGGTATGGGTGGAATTCTTTTGGTAATTTGTTTTTTATAACAAAACTATATCTATTTGCATATCCCATATAATCTAGTATTTCTTCGGCTATGCCTTTTATGGTATAGAAATCTACTTGTTTTCTTGTTCCAATTCCTTCGTAATATTCTCCTGTCATAAGAGCACATAATTTTGTGTTTTCCCCATAAATTTCACCATTTTTGTAAAAGCCCTTTCCAATTTCAAATAAACATACATCCTTTTGATTACGATCTTTGTTGTATTCGTAAATTTTTACAAGAGATGGAATCATACTATATCTTAAAGTATTTCTTTCTTCTGTCATTGGGTCTAATAGTGTAGCATTTTCATATTCATCTGGTAATATTGCATATTGAGTACCTTCTTTTGTATTTACCAATATATATGATAATGTCTCATTTAAACCTAAATCTATCATTTTATTTCTAATTTGTCTTATGGTTTTATTATAGCTACCTTCTTTTAATGGTAGTTCAGGAAGTTTTCCTATAATTTTATCTACTCCATAAATTCTTCCAACTTCTTCTATTAAGTCTTCTTTTATGCTAATATCAATTCTTCTTTTTGGAACAGAAACATGCAAAACATTTCCTTCTACTTCTGATTTAAATCCTAATCTTCTGAAAACATCTATTACAGCTTCATTTGGTACTTCTATTCCTAAAATTGCATTTATTTTATCAAAAGTTATATCTATTTTAGTATCTGATAGGTCTGTCTTATCATATTTAGCAAGACCTCCTACAATTTGAGCATCTGCATGTTTTTCTAATAAATTACATGACCTTTCTATTGCCATATATGTTCTGTTTGGGTCTAATCCTTTTTCAAAACGGCTACTAGCTTCACTTCTTAAAACTTCTTTTGATGTTTTTCTAATTTTAACCGCATCGAATATTGCAGATTCTATAATAATATTTTTTGTATTTTCTGTAATTTCAGTTTCTAGTCCTCCCATTACTCCTGCTAATCCAATTGCTTTTTCTCCATCTGATATCACTATATCATCTGATTTTAATGTTCTTTCTATGTTATCTAATGTTGTTAATTTTTCATTTTCTTTTGCCATTCTTACTTCTAGTTTTCCTTTTAATGTATCTGCATCGTAAAAATGTAATGGTTGACCTGTTTCTAGCATAACATAATTGCTTATATCTACAACATTATTTATTGGTCTAATTCCAGATGCTATTAATCTATTCTTTATAAATGCTGGGCTTTCTTTTATTTTTACATTTTCTACTTTTTTTGCTAAGAATATTGAACAATTATCTGTATTTACTTCTACTTTAAAGCTTTTATTTATATCCTCACTGTTTTCGCTATGGCTTAAGTCTATGTCTTTTACTTTTTTATCATAAATTGCTGCTATTTCATGTGCCATTCCTAATATGCTTAGTAAATCTCCTCTATTTGCTGTTAAATCAAAATCAATTACTTGATCATCCATTTGCATAAATTTAATTGGGTCTTCTCCTGGAATAGCATCTTGTGGTAATTCATGTATTCCATTTTTATCATCTTCTGATAAAAATTTATGTTCAATTCCTAATTCTGCAATTGAGCACATCATTCCATTTGATTCTACTCCTCTTATATTGCTTTTCCTTATTTTTACATCACCAGGTAGTTCTGCCCCCACTAGTGCAACAATTACTTTAAGCCCTTTTCTTACATTTGGTGCACCACACACAATTTGAAGTACCTCTTTGCCGACATTTACTTTGCACACATGTAAATGGTCAGAATCTGGGTGCGATTCGCACTCTAAAACTTCACCTATTACTAAATTTGTTGCATTTATTAGGTTTTCTGCACTATCATATTCATTTCCAGCTTTTGTCATATCTTCTGCCAATGTCTTTACGTCTACATCTATATCAACATAGTCTTTTACAAAATTTGTACTTAATTTCATTTTTTAATCATCCTTTCTATCAAATTGATTTAAAAATCTTATATCATTTGTGTAAAGCATACGTATATCTGGTATTCCAAATTTAAACATTGCTAATCTATCTAGACCTGTTCCAAATGCAAATCCACTATAAACTTCTGGGTCATATCCATTCATTTTTAATACATTTGGATGAACCATTCCTGAGCCTAATATTTCTATCCATCCTGTTTGTTTACATAGATTACATCCTTTTCCACCACATTTAAAACAACTTACATCTACTTCATAAGATGGTTCTGTAAATGGGAAATAACTTGGTCTAAATCTTAAAACTGAATTTTCACCTAGCATTTTTTTAACAAAAACTTCTAGTGTTCCTTTTAGGTCTGCTAGTGAAATATTTTTATCTATAACTAATCCTTCAATTTGTCCGAATTGATGTGAATGTGTTGCATCATCATCTCTTCTATATGTTTTACCTGGGCATATTACACGAATTGGCGTTTTTTCTTCATTTGCCATCATAACTCTTGCTTGAACAGCAGATGTTTGTGTTCTTAGTAAATATTCTGATGTTACATAAAAGCTATCTTGCATATCTCTTGCTGGATGACCTTTTGGAAGATTTAATCTTTCAAAACAATATTCATCTGTTTCTAATTCTGGTCCATCTACTACATCATATCCCATAGACACAAATAAATCTTCTATTTCCTCTATAATTCTGTTAATTGGATGTTTACTTCCTCTTCTTACTTTATCTGCTGGAAGTGTAATATCAATTTTTTCCTTTTCTAATTTTCTTTCTAACTCTTCTGCTTTAAAATTAGCTTCTTTATTTGAAATTATTTCTTCAAGTTCGTCTCTTGCTTCATTTACCATACTTCCAACAACTGGTCTTTCCTCTGCACTTAAAGCTCCCATTCCTCTTAAAATGGCTGTAAGTTCACCTTTTTTGCCTAAGTATTTAACTCTTATTTCATCTAAGCTTTTTAAATCTTTTGCGTTTTCAATGCTTTCTTTTGCCAAATTTTTAATTTGTTCAATTTTCTCTTTCATTTTAACCTCCAAACAAAAAGTCCTTTCACCCTAAATAGGGCGAAAGGACTTATATTTTTCCGTGGTACCACCTAAATTATTAACAAAAAAATGTTAATCACTCTAAAAAGCTATAACGTGGCCACCGTTTTTGCCTACTTTTTTAAAATTTCAACAAAACCCTCAAAAGTGAAATTTCAATAAACTATATATTAGTAGACTTCCAGCTTATAATCTACATTCTCTTTTAATATATTTTTTAGTTTATCTACTTTGCTTTTTCAATGGTTTAAATTATTATGATAGATATCATATCACGTTTTTCCAAAAATTGCAAGAGTTATATTTTCATTTTAATCAACATTTTCAAACACTTTTCCAAGGGCCTCATTTATAACTAAATTTGCTTTATTATCATAAGGTGTTGCATCTCTATTAATTAAAACTAAATTCTTACCTCTAAAATAATTTATTAATCCACTAGCAGGATATACTGTAAGCGAAGTTCCAGCTACTAGCATTAAATCTGCATTTTGTATTGCATTTATCGAATTTTCTATTGTTTCATCAGCTAAACATTCTTCATATAAAACTACATCTGGTTTTATAATTCCTCCACAAGTGCATTTAGGAATTCCATTACTATTAAAAACATACTCTGCATCAAAAAACTTATGGCATTTCATACAATAATTTCTTAAAACGCTTCCGGTGTAATTCAAAAACACTTTTAGAACCTGCTTTTTGGTGTAATCCATCTATATTTTGCGTTATTACTGCTTTTAGTTTTCCTTGCTTTTCTAAGTCTGCTAATTTTTTATGTGTTATGTTTGGTTCATATTTAAGGCAATTCATTTTATCTTTATAGAATTTATAAAATTCCTCTGTATTGTTCATAAAAAAAGTATGGCTAAGTATTTCTTCTGGTGGATATTTATACTTTTGATTATAAAGCCCATCTTTGCTTCTAAAATCTGGGATACCACTTTCAGTAGAAACTCCTGCTCCTCCAAAAAATACTATTGATTTACTCTCACTTATTAATTTTAAAAACTGTTCTATTTTTTCTTTCATTTTTGTTTTCCTTTCATTAATTTATTATAATAACACAAAGAAAAATAATTATCAATGTAAGCATTATGTATTAATTTTTAATATTATAAAAAGACATGAGAAATTTATCTCATGTCCTTTTGGTTTTTTATTTCTTTATTGCTGCTAAAACCTCTTCTGGCAAATATTTAGTAACATCTTTATTGTTTCTTAAAAGTTCCATTATCATGCTGGAACTAATATTTCCTAAGCTTCCTGCTCTAATATAAATAGTATCAAGCCCAGAAATTTCTTCGTTAATGGATGCAATGTTTTCTTCATATTCGTAATCCATATCGTTTCTGATACCTCTTACTAAAAATGTAGAATCATAATCCATTGCAACATCAACTGAAAGATTGTTATAAGATATTACTTCCACATTGTTTAGATTTTTTCTTAGCAGAACCTTCCGTATTGCATTTTGCATGAGTTCTTTATCGAATCTGCGCTTCTTTTGTGGATGAACGCCAATTCCTACTATAACTTTATCAAAAAGCTTAGCAGATTTTTCAATAACATGCAAATGTCCATTTGTGAATGGGTCAAAACTGCCTGCATAAAAACCAACTTTCATTTTGAAAACCTCCTTTTAATTGTTTGGAGGTTTTACCCTCCAAGCTTTTATACTTTTTGGGTAAGTAAATTAAATACTTTTTATATTATATCACACATTATGTTAATTATCAATTCTATTTATTCTAATATAACAGCTAACTTTGGCATAAAATAAAAAGAATTAGAGTTTTTCCTCCAATCCTTTTTGTATGTGATTAAACACAATTTATTTAATTATAATTGTTTGTCATCTTTATTTTTCAGTAAATAAATTGCTAAGCAACTCATTCCTATTCCTAGCATTGTTATTGCACTATTTATATCTATTTGTTTTAATATAGATGTAACTATTATGCAAATCCCCATTGCTAATCCAATACCAATCAATACGATATTAACAATTTCATTAACTTTGCTATTTTCTTTTTTCACCTGAGCATTTAATAATTCTTCTACTGTTGTTCCTAAAATTTCTGCTAATTTTGGAATAGAATTAACATCTGGACAAGACAAATTTCTTTCCCATTTTGAAACAGCTTTGTCTGTTACATTCATTTTTTCTGCTAAGTCATTTTGTGTCATTCCTTTTTCTTTTCTTAAATAACTAATCATTTCTCCAATACTTTTACTTGGCATTTAAATCCCTCCTTTAATTGTTAATTCTATTGTACTATTGTTGTTTTGCAAGCTCAACCGACAGTTGGTTTAGTTTGATAAACCAGTAGTTTAGTTTAATAAGAAAATATTCATTTAGAATTTTAATTATTATCAAAATTCCAGCTAATAATTCTATATAGAGGATATAATAGTTCTATATTTTTTAATAATTCCTTTTCTATACTTTCTTTATCCTGTATTCTACTATCTTTTCTAGGATAATGATATAAAATACAACTATACCTTCCATCAATACAATTTTCTTTATAAAACTGTATAAATTTTTGCCCCACATTTTCTTTATTAAAGTCATCAAGTGAAAAACTTCTATTTTCCCAATTATTTGTTTCTTTATTAATCCAACTAACTTCAAATTGGTAATTATATCCCTGTAATTTCTCTATTTCACACGATAAATTATTTATAAAATTATCATTGCTTTTATTTAATTGTTCTATAACATAGCTTCTATCTATACTATCTTTTGGAACTGAATGGTAAATACCAATATCAATTCCCGTTCTTGATATGTCTATTTGAAAGCAATTGTATTTTTGGAATCCCAAATACTCATCTGTTAGTTCTCTCCCTGAGTTTAATAGCATTATATCTCTTTTGCTTCTTCCATATCTTACACCTATCCAATTTACTATCCCATGATTATATTCGCAAGGGAATAATAATGATGTTATATTTGCTTTATTCCAATGATTATGTAATTTATATTTATTAACAATTAAACTTTTTACATCTGAATTTATTTCTAATAACTTTTCTTGAATTTCTTTTCTTCTGTCTCTTATTTCCTTTGTATTTAATTTTATATATTCTTCATTAAATGTTTCATAATCTTTATCTACAAAAAACATATATTTTACCTCTCTTTTTATTATACTTTTAGTTGATTACTAATTTTTATTTATAATATTATAATATCATATTATCTCTTTTTATTTTCTTTTTTCTTAGTATTATTTTCATTCATAACTAATATTAAACCTGCATTTTCATATATATTTTGCATCATTTTAAGTATATTTTTTTAGTTATGCTTTCTTTAATATTCTGAATTTACTACAAATAGTATTATATCTTTTGATACATTTATTCTCCCATATTTACTTCTTTTTTATTTTATCTATTTTGTAAAAGTCCGGTTTTAACAGGACTTTTTTTATACAAAACCGGACTATATCCAAATATAAATGTTTTTTATCATTTTCAAATATTTTATATACTATCCACTAAACTGAACAGTTCTTAGCAGATGCAAACAGCTCAAATCAAATAATCTATTGTTTAAAAGTCCGGTTTTAACAGGACAAATTTATATACAAAGCCGAACTATCTTTTAAATTTATATTTACTGCCTTCTGTATTTTCTATCATGTTATTATTTAATAATATTGCTACTATCTCAGATGCTCTAGAATTTTTTACATTAAAAATTTTTTTTATATCTTCTCTTGTAAAAATTTTATCATATTGAAATTGTGTAAAAAATAATTTTAGCTCTGATAATGTTTTAGCTCTAACCTTATCTCCCAAATTTTTATATAATTTTATTAAGAAATAATCTTCATCTGATACAACATTCCCGTTTTGTCCGGTTATAACCGGATTATTTATTGTCAAAACCGGACTGTATCCTTTATTAGGGAATATTGCTGTAAAAGATGATTCATCAGATAAAAATCTAGGTTTTTCCATAAAATCATTATAGCTTTCCATTATACGGCTAAGTCCACTACCTCTTCTATCCATATAGTGTAATCTACTAAACACATCAGAAATAATTGTATTTCTCCTCATAGACGGAACTTTGCCGATTTCTAGATTTTGAATCTGTGTCCCATCTATCATTCCTCCTGGCGAAACTATTTCAAGTCTATCATCATACATATCTATATGAATTTCAGATCCTAAAATTTGATAATCTCTGTGAATTAAAGCATTTACAATTGCTTCTCTTCTTGCAGTTATTGGATAATCTTCATACTCTATTCTATCCATCCCTTTGATTTTCCAACTATTTTTTGAATTGTTTTTTATAAATGTATCTGCATTTTCTAACAAGCTGATTAAACTTCCTGTATATTCTTTGTCATCTAGCGCATTTTCCTTAATCGAACCTTTTGTTAATCCATTCCATCTTGTACATACAACTTTTGATTGATTAAGTGGTCCCTGGTCGCTTAATAATACTCCTCCATTAGTTAATTTATTATTTTTATCTGCTAATCCGAGAGAAATATAATCTCTATCTTTGTCAAATTTCTTTCCTGTTTTATCTTTTATTGTAGCAGTTAATAATGTAAAGCTTAAGTCCCCAACATTGTATTCGCTTGGTAAAGAATCAAATGTTATATTTTTACCTTTTAAAATTAAATTTTGTAATATATGTGCAGGTGCTGGTATACTTTGATTTCCTGATCTTATAAATGCTTCTTTTCTGCCATCTGCTACATAAAAATATGGGGTAATTGGACCATCTCCAATTTCTAATTCAATAAAATCTTTTCCATTTTCTTCAAAATAATTTAATTCATACCTTGGTAACGGTTCAATTCTAGCATTTATAAGTTCTGATATTTTTTCTGTTGCATTTACTACATCTGCCACTCCTTTTTCTTCATGTTTTTTATCGTCTACACCAAATAGAATTATTCCACCTTTTGTATTTGCAAATGCTGAAACTGATTTTAACCAACTTTTAGGTTTTTCTTTTTCTAAGTCAACTTTAAAATCTATATTAGTAGTTTCTACTTTTTTGTAATCTTCTAATTTCACTTGATTCCTCCTTTTTTAACTTTTTACTATTATATCATATGTATTTAAAAGAGTATTCATATTTTAAAAATGGTACTAACACCAAAATACATGTGAATATTCTACAAATACTATCATTCCTGCTAATGTGGAATGTATTTCACCAGTACTATTTTCTATAATGCCATTTAGCTTTAATATTTTTTATTTAAAAACTTTATATGTAATTGCTAAAAACTCTGTCCTAATTTTAGGCACAAGAGAATCAGTACCTAATGAGGTAATTAGCCTTTGTAGGTCATTTACATCATATACATCTTGCTCTACAAAATTATTATGCTCATTTATTCCAAATATTATTATCACACCATATTTATCATATTCTGTCCGTTTCTGTTTAATATTCTTGCATATATAACTTCTTTTTCTGTCATGTGAAAACATCCTCAATAAAAGAATCATATGTACAGCTTCTTTTTTAAAAGTAATTACTTAGTATTTGAGAAATAATTACTTTTCCCCAATAGTTTATCAAAATCAATTTCTTTTGAATCATATTTTTAGAACATTTAAATTTTTTAACAAATATAAATTTATGTCATTCTATAATGACCTACAATATCATTTTTTAATTCTAAAATATCCTCTTCATAATAGATTTGAAATGGATTAGCATGATGAATAACAAATGTTATTCCTTTTGCATTTCTTTTATCTGATACTATTCCAATATGATTTTCAAAAATAACTATGTCTCCCCCTTGCCATTCTTCAATTTTAGTAATATCTGTTGTTAATGGAATAGCATTGTTTTCAAAATATGTTTTTAGATTTCTAACTCTTCTAAAATCAATGTTTATATCTATTGTTTCTATGTTGTATTTATCTCTATTGTTTATAATATCTTCATTCACTAATTGCATTAAATCATATCCGGCTCCTTTTAATCCAAAGGCTACTACATCTGTACATACTCCATATTCGTCATTTGGATATCCATTTGCATAATATTTACTTTTATATTTCGGTTTTGTTTTTATATATTCTTTTACACTATTTAATATATCGGTTTGGTCATCAATTCCATCTTTATCTTTATCGGAACTGCTTATGTATGTTTTTATATTAAAGTCTTCATTACTGTATTTTTTGTGTGGGATATAATTTAATATGTATAGGATATAAATAATTAATAATGTTAGTATAATTGTTGCTATTGCTAAAATAATTATTTGCTTTTTCTTCATTTTTTCTCACTTTCTAATCATTTAATTAATTATTTTAATCGTTTATTTTTAGTTTATTTATTAATTTTTCTATTGTTTCTTTTTGTGAGTTGTCACTTTCTAGTAATTGTTTTAATAATTTGTTAGTATTACTACTTTGAGGTAACATGTATCCCGCTTCTCTCATAATATCTTCTACCATTACTTTGTTTGAATGAATTAAAGCTTTTAGTAATCGTATTTCATTATCTTCTTTTGCATTTTCTAATAAATGTGTTAACATTTTTATTTCTTCTATTTTACTATCTGCAATTTTAAATAATTCGTTTACTACTTGTTGTTCCTTTTTTTGTTGTGGTGGCATTTTATTTGGTATCATTGTAATAGCGTGTGATGGGCATGCTCTGCTACATGCTCCGCAACCTATGCATTTTTCAAAGTCAATTTGTCCATCTTCTGTGTTTGTTGCTCCTACTGGGCAAACAAATAAACACAAGCAATCCTTAGTACATAATTTTAAATTTCTATATGCATGCTCTTTCCCCATATTATTTTACCTCCAATATTTTTAATTTTGGTACTTTACATATTGGGCATATTTCTGGTGGAACATCTCCAATATATACAAATCCACATATATCACATACCCAAATTTTAGTATTTTTTAAATAATCCGTTCCTTTGTTTTTATAATTTTCTAGAATTACTTTCATAATATTAGTTGTTTTGCTTGCCCAAGTAATAATTCTTTTTGCCCCTCTATCTTGATATTTTTCTGCTATATTCATAGCGCTTTTAAATTTATTAATATCTTCTGTTAATTCATTTGCAACATCATTTAATGTTCCTTCTTTACTTTTTTCTTTTGATTCGTAATGTTCTGCTAGCTCTCTAAAAAGTTTTTGTTCTTCTTCTAAATATTGTTTTTCACATCCTCTTGCCAAATTAGAGCAGATTAATGAAATTTCGTAATTTGTTAATTCTCTTAATTCTTCCCTTTTTTCCTGTTCTTCGTTATTTACTGTATTTTTTTCTTTTGCAGGCTCTTGCTCTTCTTTTACTTCTTCAAATAAAGATTTAGGAGCTCCACATAATGGGCATTTCCAATCATCTGGCAAGTCCTCAAATTTTATTTTTTCTACTGCTTCATCGTAGATGTATCCACATATTGTACAACGGTATTTTTTCATATTGCTCTCCTTTCTTATTATTAAAATTATTAATTTTATTCAATATCATTCCCTTTGTTATTATATCAAAAAAATATAATTTTTTATATAAAAATGTAATAAATAATTTACTTATAATGAATTGATATAGCATGACGAAATATAGCAAATAGAATAATAAAATATTTATTAACAGTAGAAAATTAAAATTGGATTAGCAACAGATTAGCAAACTGTTAGCAAATTTACATTTGCACACATAAAAAAAGCGAGCAAGAAAATCGCTACTTTCTTACTCGCTCATGGTGCAGATGGCCGGAATCGAACCGGCACGGGAGTTTAAGTCCCGCAGGATTTTAAGTCCTGTGCGTCTGCCAGTTTCGCCACATCTGCATGTTTCAACTGACAAGTCTTATTATACTACTCTATATTAATACTTGTCAATACTTTTTTTATTTTTTTTAGAAAATAAAAACATCCATTATTTCTTTGTCTAAGCTCTGAGATATACTTTTCATTATTTCATATGATGGATTTTTTCTGGTTCCATTTTCTAAGTGATAAATATATGCTTTTGAAGTATTAGCTAAATGTGCTAGTTCTTCTATTGTTAATCCCTTTTCTTGCCTTATTTTTCTTATATTATTTTCCAATTTTTATTCCTCCTTTTGTATGACTTTTTATATCCTGTCTTTTTATTTCATTTTGTCTCACGGAATAATTATATAATTTTTAAATGAGTTACGCAATAGGAATATCTCATATAAAATATAGTCATAATAATTTTAGGAGGTATGTGTGTATGTTGCAATTAAATGTTTTGGAACTCTTGAAAGCGAAAAAGAAAACAAAATATTGGTTATTTAATCAATTAGATATGAGTTATACTAATTTTAATAATATTGTTACTAATAAAACAAGATCTATAAAATATGATAATATAGAAAAATTTTGTGAGCTTTTAGATTGCGAGCCTAATGATTTATTTAAAAAAGTTAAATAATAAAAAAGATATAAGTTAATAACTTATATCTTTTTATATGAATTCATATAATATATCAATTCTTATTTTTTGTTTACTAAATCTTTTAATGCTTTTCCAGCTTTAAATACAGGTGCTTTTGAAGCAGGTATTTTTATTTCTTCCTTAGTTTGTGGATTTCTTCCTTTTCTTGCTGCTCTTTTTCTAACTTCGAAAGAACCAAATCCAACTAATTGAACTTTGTCTCCTTTTACTAATGCTTCTGTAACAACATCAACAAATGCGTTAACTGTTGCTTCTGCACTTTTCTTTGTTTCGTTTGTTTGAGCAGCTATTGCTGCGATTAATTCAGCTTTGTTCATTTAAACTACCTCCTAAATATTTTGTTATATAGATTTTATCTATTATATTACAAATTATTCGCCATATTAAGATAAAATCCTTCTTAATTTTAAAATTATTTTTTATCAATCCTTTTACTCTGTAAGGTTCCAGATTTTTCGTCATATTTTTTTGCAAATTTTATCTTTTTTTGTTATTTGCTCAGTCCCAGTCTATTCAAGGCTTTGTAGATTTTTTCTCCTGCTGGTAACATGTAAATTTCTTCCTTTGATAGTATTCTAAGTGCAAATATAGAAATTAAATAAATTATTATTGCGACCAAAAGAGAAATCATAGTTGATAAACTTTGCGCGGTTATATTTTGTAATACATTGTATACATGATATGAGCAAATTGCCATCATTAATGTTGCCATAATCGGTTTTATTATAAATTTTCCGAAATCTATTTTCAATTTCATATTTTTTATTAAAACACTAAAGCCTATTACAAAAGATATTATATTGCATGCTGCTGTTGATATGGCTGCTCCATATACTCCAAAATATGGTATTTTAATAAGTGTTAAATTAAGTATAAGTTTTACCGCTACTCCTGCTCCTAATGAAATTACTGGAACTAAAATTTTCCCTAATCCTTGTAGTGCCCCATTAATAGTTTGAATTAACACTGTAAATATTATTGTTAACGAACTTATTTGTAATAATAATGTACCACTACTTGCATTTGGAAATAATAAATTAAGTATTTGTTCTGCAAATACAAACATCCCTATTGTACAAGGAAGTCCTATAAGCATTGTTACAAGTAAAGAAAATGACGCTTTTCTTCTTGCACTTTTCATATCTCCCACAGCTTTTGCTGATGCTATTGCAGGTACTAATGCAGTAGCAAATGCTATGTTAAACGATAATGGAAGTGCTGTTAGTATATCCACTTTTCCTGCTAATATACCATATTGTAATTTAGCAGATGCCTCAGACATAAATGTTTTTAGTCCTCCTACAACTGTCATAGCATCTATATTTTTAGTTATTACGGCCATAAGAGAGCTGAGTAAAATTGGTATTGATACTGATAGTATTGTTTTTATTATTGTTTTTATTCTATATTGTTTATAATTTTTGCTTAATTTTATATCTTGTGCAATTTCTGTCTTTTTTTCTCCATAGTATAAATATAAATATGCAAAACTTAAAAATGTTGATAATGTTGTTGCTAAATTTGCTCCTGCTGCCATAAGTACTGTATTTGATGAAGACCAAACCCCTATTATTGCTACAATTATTATTGTTAATGTAGTTTTAAAAACTTGTTCAATTGTTTGTGAATTTGCAGTTGCTTTCATATTTTGTCTTCCATTAAAATATCCTCTTACAACCGATGATATGGAAACAAAAAATATAGATGGAGAAAGAGCTACTAATGTATATTCTGCTTCTGGTATTTGAAGTACAACACTAGAAATATATTTAGCACCATAGAATAAAATTGATGTCCCAATTCCTCCTATTACAGAAAATGTTGCAAATGCAACTTTAAATATTCTATGTGCCCCTTTGCTATCGCCAACTGCTAATCTTTCTGAAACTAATTTTGCAATTGCATTTGGCACTCCGATTGATGAAAGAGTAAGAAGTAATGCATAAATTTGAAATCCACTACTATATATGGCATTTCCTGCATCACCAAACCCTTCTTTATTTGTAAGGTATAACTTATAAATTAATCCTAATACTTTTATTAGAATTTGCGAAACCATTATTGCAAGTACACCCTGCATGAAACTTTCTTTTTTGAAATTTCTTTTCTTATGCATTTATATTATCCCCTATTTTTTATGTATTTTTTCTATAATATTCATATGAATTTTTAAACATTCTTATTTTTACATATATAAATAAGTAGAAATTATCTAATTTTTTGCATAAAATTCGATAAAACTCTTGTTTTTTTAGCGTTTTTATAGGATAATATAAGTGTATGAATATTTACTAAATATAATTTGAAAGCGGTGAATTATTTGTGAAAATATTTGATAAATTCTTAAAATTTTTAGGTACAGACAGAAATACATTTTTTACATATATATTAACTCTTATAACTATTTACCTTGTTGTAGATAGAGTTGTAGAGTTATTATTCTTGTGTTTTACAGGTGTTTCTAATTCATATTGGGGACCTATTGCATATACTTTGGCTTTTGCATGTCCTGTTTTTGCATTTCTATTTTCAGGTGCATCAAAGTTTGCCAAAAGTGACCCAACCAAAGTAGCTTTTTTTGATTTATATTGTATAGCATTATATATTTTAATATTATCAATGTTTGCAAGTTTTTCAAATAGAATATTATGGTTTTTATTTATGTTAGTTCCTAATTATTCTGAAATTGTAACAGAATTTCCAGAACTTGTTGGTCCTGCATTTACATCATTAGCACTTTACTGGCCACTAGCAACAGTATATCCTTTCTTTAAGCGTATATTTATTAATGTAAATGATAGTAAAGATATAAAAGATTCTATTGCAGATTATGGTGGAATTGATTTATCACCTGCTTCTGAGGATGCAGGTCCCCTTACTTGTGAAGTACAACTTTGTAAAGATAAAGAATCTGGAAAAACAATTAAAATTCCAGAAAGTAAGAGATTTGAATCAACATTGGTTATTGGTATTGCAGGTACAGGTAAAACAGCCCTTGTATTTGCACCTATGATGGCGCAAGATATAGAAAAGAAATTTTCATTAAAAGAAATCTCAAAAGAAATGGGATTTACAGCATTAAAAACTGGTATCGCAACTTTGCATTGTCCATATGATAATGATTATATTAATAAAAACTTTTCTTTGAATATGATTAAACCTATACAAGGTAAAGAAAAATTATACAAAGCATATATGCACAAATTATTATACAATGACTCTGGCGAATTAGTGTATAAAGACTTAGGTTTAACTTATATGGCTCCTGATGCATCAGAAGCAAAAGTAATTTTAGATGTTGCTAAAAATTATAATATTCCAGTAAATTATATAGACCCAGATAGCTTAACATCTGTTGGATTAAACCCATTTGTTTACGAAGATCCAATTAAAGTTGCATTAATTATTTCTTCTATTTTAAGAGGAATGTCAACAGCATCTTCTTTTGATATAGCAGAAGATACACGTGCTGAAAACATATCATCACAAGTTGTTGAAAATTTAAGTATTTTATTAAAAGAATATTATCCATACAAAAACGATGGAGTTCTTCCAAACTTAGAAGATTTGTTCAAAATGCTTAATGATTTTGATTTAATTGAAGATATGTGTGAAGAAATAAAACAAGTACCTGAATTTGAAGAAAAATACAATATACAGTTAGCATTTATGAAAAGGAACTTCTATAATGGTTCTTCTGGACGTAGTGGTATGGAGAAAAACATAGCACCTACTATAAGCCAATTAGATAGCTTATTGCGTCACCCAGGAGTAAAAAATATTTTATGTAATAGAACAAATAATATAAACTTTGATAATGCTTTAAAAAATGGTGAAGTTACAGTACTTTGTACAAGACGTGGAGACTTAGGAGCAAGAGTTCACAAAGCTTTTGGATTATTCTTCTTACTACTAATGGAACACTCTGTACTTACAAGACCAGGAAATGATAAAACAAGAATACCACATTTCCTATATATAGATGATTTTTATAATTTCATATGTTCAGCTACTGAGCCAATATTTACAGTATACAGAAAATACAGAGTAGCAACTATACTATCAGCTCAAAACATTGCTCAACTAGAAGGAGACAGCCAAAAAGCAAACTTCAAACAAACAATACTTAACAACTGCTCAAACAAAGTAGTATTCGGAGACGGCGATCCAATTGACAATGAATATTGGGAAAAAGATTTTGGTCAAAAGAGAGAATGGACATGGAATAGTGATTATTCAACAGAAGAAGGTAAAGTTGGATATGCACCAAAAATGGGAAATATAAAATATGGTTGGACAGCAAATCTTAAAGCAAGTAAAATTCAATCTATTAAGTTTAAAAACTGTGCATATAAAGCAAAACAATTAAATGGTAGATTTGTAGCAAATGAAGGTAAATTAGATTTCTTACAATCAAAATACAAAGAACCTCACTATGGCAAAACATTTAACTTCTCAAAATTTACACCAGGAATGTACAGCAGTGATGAACACAAAAGTAATACTAAAAAGAAATTTAATTATAAATCTGTTTCATTTGACTCAGACTATGAAGAAATTGATCCAATTCAAACAGACAACACAGATTTAGATCATCTATTTGATAACGAAAATGCAATATCATTTGATATAAAAAATAACTCTAACTAAAAAGTTAGAGTTATTTTTGTTTCATTAGTCTTCTTCTTCTGTATAGCCGAGACCACTACATCCAGGGCAAATTACTTCACCGCTTCCATCACATGTAGAACATTTAAAATGCCATGACCCTCCTGTTTCTCCTGAGCCACCACATTCTGGGCAAGTTACCGTACAGGCTCCTCCACAATGTCCACATGTCTCTTGACGAATTTGCTTTTTTGGTTCTTCTTTTTTTCTTCCAAACCATGACATAGTTGATTCACTCCTTTTAGTAATTAATAAAAAACTAAAATATAAATAAATTTATCGACCATGTACATTATATCATTTTTTGCATTTTATGTCAACTATATATGGTTTATCTACCCCAATAACTTAATTTCCCCTATTTGCATTTTGTATTTGCTGGTTGATTCGTCTAGTTTGAATTCGGTTAGGGATGTTGATAGAGTTTCTGCATTTTGTTTTAGGTCTGTTGTGAAATATAGTTTTATTTTTGGTATTTCTAATTTATTTTTTACTATTTCTTTGAATGTTTCTACCATGTGTTTATCATCTTCACATATGAATATTAGTTGTGGTACTCTTTCGAAACCTCCATCCATTGTTACAAAGTTTTCGTAGAAGTCTTGGTATAGTTTCATTTTTTCCACTAGTCTTTCTTGCCAGTCCTCTTCTCTTCTTACTACTTCGAATAAAAAGTCTAGTGATTTTCCGTTTTTGGTAAGTTTAATGCTTCCACCTGTTGCTTTAAATGTTTTTCCTGTCTGTTTTGCTCTTAGTTGTGGCTTTACTGTGTATGAATCAAATGCTGTTACTTTTCTTAGATAAGCAATTAGTGCTTGGTTTCCTGCTAGTCTTTTTTTGATTAGTGATACTGGTTTTGTGTTGTCTGTTGGTTGCCACCTGCATTCTATTCCTCTTGAATTTAGCAAGTATTTTCCCATTTTTTCTAAACAGTAAACTCTGTATATACAGTTTCCCTCTTCTGTGGTAAAGTAATATCTTGTTAATATTTTGCATTTTACTAATTGTTCTAGCTTATTATTTAGTTTATCTTGTGATGCTACATCTATTTTTAGTGTTTGTAACATTTGGAATAATTGTCTTGATGTTATAAATTCAAATTCATTTACTAATTCCATTATTTTGAAATGAATATCGTTTATATGTCCTATATTTATTCTGTGTACTATTTGGTTCATTGAAACATATTTATCGTATCCATCAAATACTTTTAATTCACCTTCTCTTACTGCAAAAGGTGATACAGTAGTTTTTATTTCCATATCTTCTACCATTTTAATTCCTCCTTGTTTAAATAATTTTATTTAAACTTTTTTTAAATTGCAAATATATTCTATCACAATAGATTTTGTTTGTCCATGCTATACATTTAAAGATTTTATTTCGGTTTCTGTTAGATATCTCCAATTTCCTATTTTTATATCTTTTACTTCTATTTGTCCAATTTTACTTCTATGTAAGGCAATTACTTTTTTTCCAATTGTTTCAAACATTTTTCTAACTTGTCTATTTCTTCCTTCGTGTATTATTACTTCTATTCTTGTTATGTTTTTTTCTTCATCTGTTTTTAAAATTCTTATTCTTGATTTGCTGGTTTTATATCCATCTATTATTACTCCGTTTTTTAGTGTTTCTATTTCTTCTTTGTTTATTTTTCCTCTTATAGTTACATTATATGTTTTTTCAATTTCGTGCTTTGGATGAGTTACTTTATACACAAATTCTCCATCGTTTGTTAATAAAAGTGCGCCAGATGTGTACATGTCTAGTCTTCCGAACTGGTACTACTCTTTGTTTTACTTTTACTAAATCTAGGACTGTATCTCTTGAAAATTGGTCTTTTGCTGTTGTTACATATCCTATTGGTTTGTTAAGTAAAATATATACTTTTTCTTCTTCTCTTTTTACTTCTTTTCCGTTATATTCAACTCTATCTTTATTTGCATTCACTTTTACGCCTAGCTCAGTTACTATTTTTCCGTTTACAGATATTTGCCCACTGCTTATTAGTTCTTCTGCTTTTCTTCTTGATGCTATTCCGCGCTTCGGCTAGATATTTTTGTAGTCTTATTTCTTCCATTTTTAATTTAAATATCCTCTCCTATTATATCTTTTATGTATTTAGGTATTGGAGCTTCTAATATCATTTTTTTGCCTGTTATTGGATGATTAAATTCTAATTTTTGTGCATGTAGGCATTGTCCTACTATTCCAAATGGATTTTTTCCATTTGAATATACATAATCTCCTAATACCGGATAACCAATTTCTGCTAAGTGCACTCTTATTTGGTGTGTTCTTCCTGTATCTATTTTTACTTCTAATAGTGTAAATCCATCGTATCTTTTTAATACTTTAAAATGTGTTATTGCTTCTTTTCCATTTTTAGTTACTGCCATTTTTATTCTATCTTTTTGACTTCTGCCTATTGGCATATTTATTGTTGCTTCGTTTTCTTTTACAGTTCCTCTAACTAATGCTATGTATGTTTTTTTAACTTCTCTATTTTTTATTTGATTACTTAAATTAATATGTGCTTTGTCGTTTTTTGCTACTATTATTATTCCGTGATGTATCTTTATCTAGCCTGTGTACTATTCCGGGTCTTATTTCTCCACCAATTCCAGACAAACTGCCTTTGCACCTTGCCATTACTGCATTTGCAAGTGTCCCTTCCGGGTTTCCATTTCCAGGGTGTACAACCATTCCCTTTGGTTTATTTATTACTATTATGTCATTATCTTCGTATATTACATCTAATGGTATTTCTTGTGGCTTTAACTCTGATTGTTTTGCTTCTTCCGCTTCTATTTTTATTACATCATTTTCTTGCAGTTTATACGATGATTTTACTTTTTTGTTGTTTACTAATATTTTTTCTTCTTCAATTAATCTTTGCACAGTAGATCTAGATGATAATTCTTCGCTTAATATTTTATCTATTCTTTGTCCTACCATATTAGTTTTTACTATTATTTTCTTCAATTTTAACCTCTACTTTTTCATTTCTTAATTTAATAGTTGATATACTTATTAATGCTACAAATAGTATCCAGCCTATTATTATTATTACATCATCTAAGTTAAATACAGGAAATTCAAATAATGGCGTTATATCTATATAGTCTACTACATATCCTCTTATTATTCTATCTATAAAATTACTTATTCCTCCTGATAGTATTAGAATTAGTGCTATAAGTGTTAGAGTTCCTATTCTATCTTTTTGTGTTATTATAAATCGTATTATTATTCCTATTACTAGAATATTTGCTATTACAAATGTTGCAATATCTCCTTGTGCAATTCCCCATGCTCCCCCTGTATTTTCTACATATGTAATATTTACCATGTCTTCAATTAAGCTTGTACTTCCTTTGTCTTTATAATTTTCTACTATATACATTTTTATACATTGCTGTAAAATTACAAGTATTATTATTGTAATTACTAGTATAATATATCTCTTGTACTCTTTTTTCATATTCCCCTCTTAATTTTTATACAGTTAATTTTTCATATAATATAAAATTATTATCTTCATATAGTTTATTGTATGCTGCATCTCTGCTTACTAATAAATCCATTTTACTATTTTTGTATATTAATAAATGCGTTATTCCGTATTTTTCAAATAGTTCATTATAATCTAGCGAAAGTGAAGATACATTTAAAAAATCTGTAAATATATCTCTATTTTCGTCTCCATTAAACTCAGGTGTATATAAATCGGCTCTTGAATCTATAAACACCGGAATTCCTCTGTATATTAAATAACTTCCATAGTTATATTCATTGTATAACTTAATATTATTTACATCTAAATTTTCTAATATATAATCACAAGCTGCTACTGGATAAGATGTAGTTGATATAAATTTTTCATTCATTTTTGGTTTTACAAATGGAACACACATTACAAGTACTAGTAAAAGTAGAGAAAGTATTCCTATTGGTTTTTGCAAGTTCTGTATAAATTTTGGGCAACCATCTTTATCATATTTGTTTGCAAGATATGCCACAAATGTATTAAATATTGTAAGTCCCATTAGCACAAACATTGATAATTGTCTTCTTTGCATTAATGCCAATAGTAATAATCCTCCTAGCATAAATAAATCTTTTAATCTTATTTTTACATCTGTAAATATAAGTACTGCTAAGCATAAAACTATTAAGCATAATTGTGGTTTTGAATAAATTAATGTTAATGGTAAATGCTCATTTATATTGCTTGTTGTATTTCCCTCCATCGTTTTTACTAAATATGTATATGGTGTGTCTCCAATTGGTGTTAATAATCCTGTTAATGCACAAATTATCATAATAAGAATTAACCATTTTACATTTTCATTTTTTACGACTTCTAATTTATATGGATTGCCTCTTCTTCTTTGTGTTTTATTATCTGAATCGATTATCTTTTGTTGTAATTTTTCTGCTTTTTCTTCTACTATTGCTTTTTTGTCTTCTGCTACTTTTCCTTTTCTTAATTTTCTATCTATTCTATGCAATTTAAATTTTCTAATATAGTTTGGAGATTCTACTAAAACTGCCATTACATATTCTCCAATATATGGTAAGAAAAGTACAAAATAGAATGGGAATACAGCGGCATGTACATTTGCTATTATTGCTGGTATTATTATAAGTCCAATTGCATATCTTAACTTTTTAGTTGTCAAAAATCTTTCTATAAAATAGACTTCTAATACAAACATTGTAAATGTTACTAGCTGTGCTCTTGCAGCTATATATGGTGACATTAGGTAAATTAATGCTAATGATAGAATAAATGATGTTAATTTATTTTTTGTTAATTTACAATTTACTAAAAACCATACTACTGCTAATATAATTGTAAATCCAACAGTTGATAAATATACTCCAAACATTCCTCCTAAATCATATATTCCGCCTATTACCACATCATATAGCCAGTGTGGGAATGTATATGGCAATGCCTCATGCCATGAAAATGGGTCATATTCAGAAATTCCATTTTCCATTATATACTGTCCTATTTTTATTGTATAAAAAGTATCATTTTGGAGTTCAATAGGTGCCATTGCTGTACCGAATATTATAATACAAACAATTGCCATTATCATAAATATTACTTCTTTATGCTTTTTCACTTAAATCTTCCTCATCTTTCTTTATTTTATTAATTACTGTGCTTGAACAGCAGTTATTGCAATTACTCCTACTATATCTTCTACTTTGCATCCTCTTGATAAATCATTTACAGGCTTTGCAATTCCTTGGCAAATAGGACCATAAGCTTCTGCCTTTGCTAATTTTTGTACTAATTTATAACCAATGTTACCAGAGTTTATGTCTGGAAATATTAATGTATTGCAGGTACCAGCAATTTCGCTCTTACTAGCTTTTGTTCTGCCAACTTCTGGCACAATAGCAGCATCAACTTGAAGCTCTCCTTCGACCTTAATTTCTGGATATCTTTGTTTTAATATTTCAGTAGCTTTAACTACTTTTTCAGTCAATTCAGATACTTTGCTTCCATGAGTTGAATAAGAAAGCATTGCAATTCTAGATTCCTTTTGAACTAGTTTTTCAAATGATTTAGCAGAAGTTGCTGCAATTTCTGCTAGTGTTTCACTATCTGGATTTTCATTTAAACCACAATCTGCAAAAATAAAAACTCCGTTTTCTCCATAAATGCAATCTGGTACATCCATCAAAAAAAATGCAGAAACTAGCTTTTCTCCCTCTTTTGTTCTAATAATTTGAAGAGCTGGTCTTAAAGTATCCGCAGTAGAATGAGCAGCACCAGAAACAAGTCCATCTGCATCATCACACTTAACCATCATCATACCAAAATAAACAGGGTCTAGTATCTTCACGCAAGCTTCTTCTAATGTCATTCCTTTATGTTTTCTTAGTTCATATAAAGTCTTTGCATAATCTGCAAGTTTATCAGTTTTTTCAATGTCAATAAACTTAATTTTAGAAATATCAATGCCTTTTTCATTTGCAAATTCTTTTGTAGTTGCTTCATTTCCAACTAAAACAATTTTAGCAATCCCTTCATCTTCTGCTTGAATAGCTGCCCTTAAAACTCGCTCATCATTAGTTTCAGGTAATACTATTGTTTTAATATTCTGCCTAGCTATATTTTTAATATTCTCAATTAACTTCATACATTCTCCTCTTTAATCTATTTTTATGCATAAATTATATAGAAATAATTAGATAAAGTCAATAATATATTAATCTATTTCAGCTGTTCATTGAAATTTAATGTTTAATTAGAAATCAAAAAGCAGATAGTTTAAAAAAACTATCTGCTTTGTTATTATTTAACACTAAATTGCTTCTTGATTTTCTACCGGTGCCTCTTGATTTTCTCCGTCATCATTTTCATTAACAATTTCCATGCTTCCTATTGATACCTCGTATGCAACTCTTTCTTCAACAGTTCCATCTTCATGCTTTTTCTCATAAATTCTAGATTGAACTCTACCTACGATTTTTACGCAAGTTCCAACTTCCATGTTTTGGCAAAATCTAGCATTTCTTCCCCATGCTATACAAGGTATGTAATCAGATTTGTTATATGCTCTATTTACTGCTAACAATAAGTCTGCAATTTCTCTCTTAAATGGAGTTTGTCTATAAATCGGTGGTTTACATACATATCCATTTAAAACAACTTCATTAGAAATATTTTGTTTTTCCCATTCTTCTTGTTCTTCTGTGAAATTGTTTTCTGTTATAAGGTCTTTTGCAAATACTGTAAGAATTAATCTGTTCTTATTGTCAACATATGTATTATATGATCTAAATTGACCTTTAACTACTACCTTTTCTCCTATTTTTAAATCTTCTGAAACTAAAAGTCTTTCAGAAACTGTAATTGGTATTATGTCAGATGTCCCGCTTAATCTTGGAATTTCCATTTTAAAAATATAAAATCTTTCTCCATAAACTTCATGACTAAATACTTTATCACTTGTAACCTTTCCCACTAATATAATGTGGTTATTATCTGTATAATTTGTATCCATTTTCTTCCCCCTTAATTAATTTATCCATTGTAGCTTAATTTTTTAATTGTTCTCCATTTTTGGGATTTCGCAAATCCCCTCATGCACTATTATACTACTTTTTTAGTGTTTTGTCTACATAAAATGGCATTTTTTTTAAAAAAAGTAACTTTTTTACATAAAATTTTACTAATATAATAATTTTACAATATTAGCGGCCATGGTTATATATACGTCATTTGCAAGAATTTGGGCATACATTTCCTTTGGCTCAATGTCTATTTTATTGTCAACCTTTATATTTCTTTGTATACATAATAATATTTTTTCTTCATTTATGCTTGAGGCAGTTACTGTTGCTTTTAAATTGTATCCATATGTTATTACTGCAATATTAATATTTGTTATCATGTCTAATCTAGTATATACATCTGAGTTTACTATTAAATATTTTGTATTTTTAAGAATTTGCTTTAAAATTATTTTTTTGTTTTCTTTAATATTATTTTCTTTATTCATAATTATGCTATTAAATTTTATATTTTTCATGTTGCCTATATTTTCTTCATTTATTACAATTACATTATGTTTTGTTTGACTGTTTTTTAAAATATTTAATACTGATTTTTTTAAAATTTCTTCATTTTTATTAGAAGTAATTATCCCAATAAAAGCCATTTGTTTTCTCCCCATAAATAAAAGACTTTATTATTATCTTTACCTCTTAAAAGAAATTTATTCAATCTATTATATTTACAATTGCATTAATTGTATTATTAGTATTATTGGCTGATGCTTGTATAGCTAAATCTTCTGTATCTAAATTAGCTGCTACCACAAATAAAACTACAACGGTTGTTACCGCAATTAAATACGAGTAAATTCTAGCTTTATTAAATAAGAATACCATAAAAAACCTCCTATGATAAGCTTTATAAATTGTTATGCTTATTATAGGAGTTTTATTACTTTATACATTAATTTTTTTATTTTCCATTAAAATTTTTCCATTAATAATTGTTGTATCTACATCCGTTCCTTTTGTATTGTATACAATTGCAGAAAAAATATCATTTATAGGTGTAATAACAGGATTTTCCATATCTAAAATAATTATATCTGCTTTTTTCTCTTCTTTTATACTTCCAATTTCGTTTTCTTTTTTTAATGCCTTTGCCCCATTTATAGTTGCCATTTTTATAATTTCATATGCGGGCAATAATTTTGGGTTTTCATTAATTCCCTTTTGAAGAAGAGCAGTAAATTTCATAGCTTCAAATAAATCTAAGCTACTTCCGCTTCCCTGTCCATCTGTGCCTAAGCTTACGTTTATTCCTTCTTCTAATAATTTATTTATTCTTGCAATACCACATCCAAGTTTTAGGTTACTAATAGGGCAGTGAGAAATACTTATATTTAGATGCTTCATTTTTTCTATATCTGTATCGTTTAATTTTACACAATGAGCTAAAATAGCATTTGTACCTTCCAAATATTTTTCTAATACTTCGCCTGGATTTTCTACATGGTAGCTATTTTTTATATCTTTAACCTCTTGCGCATTTTCGCAAAAATGCATTTGAAAATTTAGATTATATTTTTTGGCAAGAGCAACAGCTTTTTGAAGATAATTTTCACTACAAGTATACAATGCATGTGCTCCAACATTTATACTTATATTCCCTTTATTATTAGTAAATCTTTTAATTAATTCTTCTAGCTCTTTTAGTTTTTTATCTCCATTTCCATCTGAATCCATTAAAGTTCTAGTAAGTTCAATTCTAACAAATGTATCTTCTGCTGCTTTAATTATATTATCTTGCATAAAATACATATCTACAATAGTAGTAGTGCCAGTTCTTATCATTTCTTTGAACGACATAATAGAGGATTTATAAATATCTTCATCTGTGAGTTTTGCCTCGGCTGGCCAAATTTTTTGAGTTAGCCATTCTTGAAGAGAATATCCATCTAAATTTTCTTTAAAAATACTCATAGGCACATGTGCATGAGTGTTTATTAAACCTGGCATTGCAACTTTATTGGTAGCATTTATTATTTTATCTACATCTTCATTTATATTTTTACTAATTTTTTTAATAATATCATCCTCGATTAAAATATCTATATCTTTCTCAAACAACTCTCTATCAGGCTCAACTGATATTAAATTACAGTGTTTTATTAAAATTTTCATAAAAATCCCTCCTAATTTTTTTACTATTCTATCACAATTCTTAATTTTTTTACATATAAACTTCAAATATAGTTCACAGAGAAAACATATATCTTGTATAAAATAAGACTGTACAAGGGAGGAGGTAATAAGAAAATGAAAGTTAAGTAGCGATATTAAATTTTTAAAGGAGGTATGTTTATAGAAAATAACAATAATTAAATAATATATACTTATACTAAAAATTAAATTAAATTAAGGAGGTTGATGCCTATAAGTAATTGTTTTTATACTTAAACATAATAGTTCTTAAATATTTATAAAAATTAGAAAAGGAAGTGATGTATATACGACCCATTTATTTATAAGATGCCTAAAAATTAAGAAATAATTACCCTTAGAAAAAGCGATTTTGAAATTTAATCAAAATCGCTCTTTTCTTTTATAACCACTTTTTTATATACTCATATACTTTATGTATTGGAAGTCCTACAACAGTAGAATAATTTCCATCAATCTTATCAATAAAAACAGCAAATTTATCTTGTATTGCATAGGCACCAGCTTGGTCAAAACATTTTCCCTCATTTATCCAATCTACAATTTCTTCTCTTGAAATATCTTTAAAATATACATCTGTAATATCATAGTCAATATATTCAGCGTAATTGCCTCCATCTTGTGAAAGAATTGCAATACTGGTTATAACCTGGTGTTTATCATTTCTTAACGTTTCTAACATCTCAACAGCATCCTTAAAATCTTTTGGTTTTCCAAATAATTTTCCGTCTTTTACAACCATAGTATCAGACCCAATAACAACTCTATCGCCTTCTGTCTTATCAAAAACAGCTTTTGCTTTAATATAACCAAGTTTTTTAGATTGTTCAATAATGCTAAGTCCTTCTTCTAATATCTCATCTGCATTACTAACATCCACCTCAAACTCAGGCACAAACATGCCTAATAAATCTTTTCTCCTTGGAGACTTTGACGCTAATATAATTTTCATTTTTCTATCCCCTTTTGTACTAAACCTCTAGAATCATTATATACAAAAATCTCCACTTTGTCTATACTTTTTAACTTTTAAAAGTAATAAAACTCCACATCTATTCTTATAATTCTGTCCTCGATAGTTCAAAATACCTCACCAATAAACATCCCCATGTTTTTTTGCCAAAACACTTGAATTTTTTATACAAATATGGTAAACTATCTAGTAGTCGTATTTAATAAACATATGGGAGGTGCTTTATACTATGGCTAAATGTGAAATTTGTGATAAATCAGTTAGTTTTGGTAATAAATTAAGTATTACTCGTTCTCATATTAGTAAAAGAACAACAAGAGCTTGGAAACCTAATTTAAGAAAAGTTAAAGCTGTTGTTAATGGAGAACATAAAAGAATTAATGTATGTACTAAATGTTTACGTTCTGGAAAAGTAGAAAGAGTTTAGTATTTTAAAAGAATGTCTTTTTATATAAGACATTCTTTTTATTAATTATATTGTAAAATAAAGAAAAGTGGCACTAAACATACCACCTTTCTTATGTATTTAATCTCTAATACCAAAAATCAGTTTAACAAAACCTCTTAAAAACTTGGGTACTTTTTTAACAACAATTTTCACTTTAAAACACTCTCCTTTATAATTAGCATGCCAGCCACGCTATGCCTATAATACATAGTGCAACTCCGGATTATAAATAACCATCCTGTTATAGGAAGTAATAGGACCATTAAAATACCTATCCCAAAGCCTATTAAACAAACGCCCAATGTCTTTTTTAGCAAGCCTAACATAATATATTACCTCCTTTTAATATATTATATTATTTAAACTAAAAAACGTGAAATTATTTTGAAAGAAGGATTAATATTGAAAAGAAATAAAGAAAAAATTGTAGAAATAATAGAAAAACTAAAATTGGCCCATCCAGAAGCTACTTGTAGCTTAGATTTTGGTTCTCCATTCGAACTTTTAATTTCTGTAATGCTATCTGCACAATGCACAGATGAGAGAGTAAATAAAACAACTCCAGCTATATTTGCCAAATACAATAAACCAGAAGATTTTGCAAATATGGATGTACATTTGTTAGAAGAATTAATTCATCCTTGTGGATTTTATAAAAACAAAGCCAAAAATATAATTGCATGTAGTAAAAAAATATTAGAAGACTTTAAAGGTGAAGTTCCAAAAACTATGGAAGAGCTTACATCTCTTCCTGGTATTGGTAGGAAAAGTGCAAATGTTATAATGCTAGAAGCGTTTAATAGTCCTGTTGGTATAGCTGTTGACACACATGCCAGACGTGTTTCTAACAGAATTCGGTTTAAGTAAACAAACGAATCCAGAAAAAATAGAATTAGATTTATTAAAAATAATTCCCAAAACATATATTAAAGATGTAAATCATCTTTTTGTTTATCATGGTAGAAAAATATGTGATAGCAGAAAACCAAAATGCGACATTTGTCCTATAAATAATTTATGTGATAAAAAAATAGTATAATTTTATAAAAAATATTTATACTATTTATTATCGCGAGGTGATTTCTTGACTAATATTAATTGTACTTGTGATTGTATTTATCAAAAAGACGGTAAATGCTCTTTAGATGAAATATCTAGTAAAACCTTGACTCCACAGGTAAATTGTGCATATTTTTTTAGTAGAGAAGTCAAGAAAAAAAACACATAAATTTATGTGTTTTTTTTGTGTATATAATTGACAAAATTAAAATAAAGCTATATTATAATAATTATTAAAATATGGAAGGAGAGAGACAATTATATGTCAAGAAAAAGTTTAAAAATTTTACTAGTTTTAGTAACAATTTTAAGTTTAATTTCAACATTCAGTTTTGCAACTGATACCTCTGCTACTGATGAAAACAGTGCAGTAACAACTACATCAGAGGAAAATGCTACTTCGACTGATGAAAATACTTCAACTGATGAAAACGCAACAACTGAAGGTACAGAAGGTGAAAATACTTCTGGTGAAGATTCAACTGATACAACACAAGAGGCTAGTACTAACCATGATCTTTTTGCATCAGGTGATACAGTTACAATTACTGATTCTGAAACTGTAAACGGTAATGCTTTTGTTGTTGCAAATACAGTTACAGTAAATGGTCAAATTGGAGGAGACCTTTTTGTTATTGCACAAACATTAAATATTGATGGTGGTCAAATATATGGTAATGTTTTTGCAATGGCAGATACTATTACATTAAATGGATTAATTTATGATTTATATGCAGTATGTGATACTTTAAATGTATCATATGATGGAGTTGCATATAGAGATTTAAAAGTTACATGTAATACTGCAAACATAAATGGTGTTATTGGTAAAGATGTTAACATTGAAGCTAAAAAGGCATTAAACATTGAATCTGATTGCTTAATCTATGGTAACTTAAATTATTCTACACCAAGTGAAATTGAATTAGCAGATGGATTAGTTACAGGTGATGTAAATTACAGCGCACTTGCAATTACTTCTCAAAATGGTAGTGTAATAGGATATTTTGTTTCATTATTAATGATTTTAGTATCTGTATTAGTTGTTTGGATTGTAGCATCTAAACTTGCACCTAAATTCTATGGTAGACTAACATCAATGTCTCCTAAGAAAATTGGAATATCTATTTTAATAGGATTAGTTACATTAGTTGTTACACCATTAATTTCTGTATTATTAATGATGACAGTTATAGGTGTGCCTGTTGGATTTGCTCTACTAGCTATATATATGATTGCATTAGCACTATCTTTTGCAATGGCAGTAATAGGCATTTCTGGAAAATTAGCTAGCAAAGCAAAAGCTCTTGCTAAATTTAATAATTTATTTGCAGTTATTATAGTAACAATAGTATTATGGGCATTATCACTAATTCCTTATGCAGGACCAATTATTTCATTAATAATTGTACTTGTAGGTTTTGGTATGCTTTTAACTTCTATTATAAATAAAAAAGAAGAAAAGGTAGCTGAATAAGATAAAAAATAGAACTTCAAAAGTGAAGTTCTATTTTTTTATATGTTTTTTAATTTTTGAATTATAGTTTTATAATCATCTGCATTTATAATAGCATTTCCTACAACGGCTATATCTATTCCTGCTTGTTTTAGCACATTAATTGTATCTAAATTTATTCCACCATCTGCTTCTATATATATGTCTATATTTTTTTCTTCTACATATTTTTTTAACTCACTAATTTTTTCTATTGTCTCTTTTATTAGTGTTTGTCCTCCCTTTCCTGGTTCTACGGTCATAATCAGTACCATATGAATAAATGGCAAATATTCGTATATTTCTTTTATTGGAGTATTTGGTTTAATAGATAATCCACATTTTATACCATTTTGTTTTATTTTACTTATTATTTTTAATAAGTCTTCTTTATTAGAAAATGCTTCATAATGTATTGTTATAAAACTTGGTTGTAGTGGAATATAATCTTCTAAAAATCTATCTACGTCTTGTACCATTAAATGCACATCTAGTGGCAAATTTGATATTTGTTTTATATTTTCTGCGAATTTTAACATTTGCTTAGATGTATTATTTTCTACAAATTTCCCATCCATTACATCAATATGAAAATAGTCTGTTTTAGCAGTTTCTAAATTATAAAATGTTTTTATCGAATCTTCATCTCTTACCGATAATATTGATGTTGAAATTTCTACCATTTTATTTTCTCTCCTTTTAATTTATTATTTTTGTCCAAAAGAAAAGTCCCTTTGGGGACCTTTCTTTTAGTCGATGTTTAGTACAGCGCTTCCTGATGATAAGTCCATATTTTCTTGTCTTTCTCTTACACCATCTATAAATACTTTGACTGTTACAGTTCCAACACCTTCTATTGGTACTGATATTTTTTCAGTATCTTCTTTATGTGATTTTTTGTATACTGTATCTTCTGAGCCATTTGATGTTACTCTTACTTCTACTTCTACACTCTCTGCTGGAACTTCTTTTCCTTCTTCATCATATTCTTTTTGATATCTTAATAATGATTTTAAATTAATATTTAATGTTCCTGTTTTTATTTCTTCTAATTTGTTTACTGTTAATGATACTGGTGTTTTTTCATCTACTACTTTGTCTGCTTCTATTCCTTGTTTTAATACCTGTCCATTTGGTTTTGTTGTGTCTGTTTCATATCTTACAGTTTCTACTGTTAAACCTGCATCTTCTAGCATTTTTCTTGCTTCTTTTTCGGTTTTTCCTATAACATATGGTACTGTAACTTCTTTTATTCCTCTACCTAAACTTACAAATATTTTTACTGTACTATCTTTTGCTATTTCTTCTCCTGCTGCTGGTTCTTGTTTTATAACAATTCCTTCTTCTATTTTATCGTTTGTTTCTTCTGTTATTTCATATTTTAAGTTTACAGCTTCTAATTTTTCAATTGCTTCTTCTTTTGTATCTCCTGCTACTTTTGGTATTTCTACCATTTCTATTCCTTTACTTACTACAAGTTTAATAACTTCTGTTTCATTTATTTTATAGTTATCTTGATATTTTGGTTCTTGTGATAATACTAGTCCTTCTTCTTTTCCTTCTGGTGAAAATTCTTCTGTTACTTCATATTTTAAATTTAACTCATCTAATTTTGCTTTTGCTTCATCTATATTTAATCCTACTAAACTTGGTATTTGAACTTCTTTTGGTCTATTTCCATTTAGCATATTTAATGTTGCAAACATTGCTCCTCCAAATACTAGTAAACATATTAATATTATTAGCAAAACTTTAGCCCATTTCTTTTTAAATATACTTTGTTTTTTATTTTCTTTTTTACTTTCTTCTTCTCCATCTGTTCTTATTATTCTTGTTGGTTCATCAATTCCAGCTCTATTCATTACTACAAAATTTCCATTTGGATTTTTTACAGCCTCTCTTAAATCTACAAGCATTTCTGTTGCTGATGAATATCTTAGGTTAGGATCTTTTTGCATTGCTTTTATAATTATTTTATTAACACTTTCTGGTATCGTTGAATTTAATTTTTTAGGTTCTTCTGGAGTTTCTTGCATATGCTTCAATGCTACTGATACTGGTGTATCTGCATCAAATGGTACTTTTCCTGTTAACATCTCATACATTACAACACCTAATGAATATAAATCAGATTTTGCATCTGTATATCCTCCTCTTGCATGTTCAGGAGAAAAATAATGTACTGAACCTATTGTTGCTCCAAATGATGTTATTGTAGAGTTTGATACTGCTTTTGCAATTCCAAAGTCTGTAACTTTGGCTGTTCCATTTTCAGTTATGATTATATTATGTGGTTTTATATCTCTGTGTACTATGTTATTTCTATGTGCTACCTCTAAGGCAGATGCAATTTGTATTGCTATATTAACTGTCCATTTCCAAGGTAAAATTCCGTCATCTGTTATTATTTCTTTTAGTGTTTTTCCTTGTACTAATTCCATTACAATATAATAAATCTCCCCTTCGTTTCCTACATCGTAAATTGAAACTATATTAGGATGACTTAAACTTGCGGCAGCTTGTGCTTCAATATTAAATCTTTTAACAAATTCTGCATCTGTTGTAAATTCTTCTTTTAACACTTTTACTGCTACATTACGATTTAATACATGGCATCTAGCTTTATATACTGTTGCCATACCACCGTTTCCAATCTTTTCTAGAATTTCATATCTATTTCCTATTAATCTTCCTTCTAAGTTCATTTTTGCATCTCTCCTTAATTTTTAATCTTCATCTTTAATAAGAATTACTGTTATATTGTCACATCCTCCTGCTTTATTCGCAGCAGCTATTAATTCTTTATTTGGCTGTTCTGGATTATTATTAATAATTGTAATTATTTCCTCTTCACTCAACATATTTGTTAATCCATCTGAACAGATTAATATTGTATCATTTTTTTCTAATTTTTCAACTAATAAATCTGGTTCTACATAGGCTGTACAACCAAGTGCCCTTGTTAACATGTGTTTTTGTGGATGTGTTTTTGCTTCTTCTTCTGTTATTGTTCCATCATTTATTAATTTTTCCACATAACTATGATCTTTTGTCAATTGTTTCATTTTATTTCCTACTATTTTGTATATTCTACTATCTCCTATATGACTTATATACATCTTGTCATCTACTAGAAGGGCTACTTCTAATGTTGTTCCCATATCTTCTAATTCAGCAGCCTGTTTAGTTTTTTCGTATACTACCATATTAGCATACTGTGTTGCATCTTTAAGTAGATTTATTATTTCATCTGTTTCTAGCTTTATTTTTGAATAATTGTTATATATATAATTTTTTACAGAAATAACTGCTAAATTGCTAGCTACTTCTCCTCCTGCATATCCTCCCATTCCATCTGCTAAGATACAGAGCTTTATTTCATCTAAGTTATGCGATATATAATAAAAATCTTGATTTTTTTCTCTTGCCTTCCCAATATCGGTACCTGCAAAAACTCTCATTGTTCCTCCTTAACTATTTTTTAGGTTTTTTCTTCTTAATTGACCACATGCCGCATCTATATCTGAACCTAATTCTCTTCTTATTGTTGCTACTATTCCATGTTCGTTTAAATAATCTCTAAATTTTATAATATTTTCGTTTGTGCTTTTTGTAAATTTTCCATTTTCTATTTTATTTATTGGTATTAAATTCACATGACAATTCATTCCTTTTATTAGTTTAATAAGCTTTTTGGCATCTTCTAAATTGTCATTATTATCTTTTGCTAAGGCATACTCAAAAGATACTCTTCTTCCTGTTTTTTCTATATAATATTTACATGCCTGTATCAATTTTTCTATATTATATACTTTATTTACTGGCATTATTTCACTTCTTTTTTCATCTATTGGGCTGTGAAGTGAAATAGATAATGTACATTGAATTTGTTCATCTGCTAAGGCATAAATTTTAGGTACTAAACCGCTTGTTGATACACTAATATGTCTTGCCCCTATTGCTAATCCTTTTGGATTATTTAATATTCTTATTGCTTTTACTACATTATCATAATTGTCTAGGGGTTCTCCTATTCCCATAAAAACAATATTAGATATTCTAATATTTTCATCTCTTTGTACTGCTAATATTTGTTCTGCAATTTCACCGACTTGTTAGACTTCTTACAAATGGAATACCTGTTGATGCACAAAATTTACATCCCATTTTACATCCTATTTGTGATGATACACATAATGTTTTTCCATATTTATATTCCATTAAAACTGTTTCTATTGCATTTCCGCCATCTAAGATGTCAAATAAATATTTTTTTGTACCATCTTTGGATTCTTGTTTTTTTAATATTTCAAAATTCTTTATTATGTATATTTCATCTAGTTTTTTTCTAAGTTCTTTTGATAAGTTAGTCATGCTCTGAAAATCTGTAGAATTATCTTGCCATATCCATTTAAATACTTGTTCTGCTCTAAAAGGTTTTTCACCAATTTCTATAAATTCTTGTTTTAACTCGTCTAAATTATAATCTTTTATATTTTTCTTCAATATAATGTTTCCTCCGAAATGCTCGATTTACTAATTTATATCACATATTTGTTTTTTTTTCAATACATTAATTAAATTGTTGAACCTATCATTCCGGCATCATTGTTTAATGTTGCCATTACAATTAGTGGTAGGGCTTTTTTATTAAATATATATTCTTCTTTTTCTAATATTTCTTTTAATTTTGGTAATATTATATCATCATAATAAACAATACTACCTCCAAGTGCTATTATTTCTGGTTCAAATATATTTATCAAGTTTGAAATGCCTATTGCTAAATTATTTATGTATTCTTCTAGTATGATGTTAATTATTTTTAGTTTGTTATCATTTTTTAAGATTTTTACAAGTTCAACACCTGTAATTTCGTTTTCTATTTTTAGTTCTTTTTGAACTTTTTTTCTTAAATTTCCAATTGATGCATACGCTTCAAAGCAACCATTTGAGTTACAGCTACATTTCTCTCCGTTTTTATTTATAATCATATGTCCTATTTCAAATGCTTCACTTTTTTTCCCTTCTAATAATTTTCCATTATAAAAAACCGCTCCTCCTATTCCTGTTCCTATTGTAAGCATTATTGCATTATCATATTCTTTTAATATTCCAAAATGTTTTTCTGCTAATGCAGCACATTTTGCATCATTTCTTATTTTTATAGGAATGTTTTTAAATACTTTCTCTAATTTTTCTTTCATATCTAATTTTTCTATTTTTAAATTATTTGCCCTTCTTATTGTTCCATTTTCTACAATTCCAGGACATGCTATTCCTATTTTTTCAATTTCTTCTATTTTTATATCATTTTGATTAATAATTGATTTTATTTCTGAAATAAGTAAATTTAAAATATTTTCTTCTCCTTTTTCATTATCTTTTAAGTCTTTTTCCACTTTATATACTACTTTTCCACTTTCTATTATTCCTAAACCTATATGGCTACCGCCTAAATCAATCCCAATTTTCATTTTTTTCTCCTTTACTACATTAAACTAAACAAAAGGATGTAACAGATACATCCTTTTGTTTTATGCAATTTATAAATATGCTGAGAATAGGAATGAACCCATATATACTTTAATTAATGGTACAAGTACTACTAATACAAAGAATACTAATAATATACCTACTACTGAGTAAACTAGTTCTGGTAGTGCTTTCATAATTTTTTCCATAATATTATCAATATCTATTTGCATATATTCTACTAGTTTTGTCATCATTTCTGCCAAGTCTGTTTGCATACCTATTTTAAGCATTTCAGTTATCATTGGTGATGAAAGTCCAGTTTTCTCAAATGGCTCTATCCAAGATTGTCCAATTAAAATATTGTTTATTGAAGTTTCTATTACTGATAGTAAAACATAATTATGCACAACATTTTTACTTACTTCTAGTGCATCTTGTATTCTAACACCATTTTCAACATTTAATAAAACTGCTCTCATAAATCGTGAAAAATCTAATGCATAAATTAATTGTCCAAATATTGGCATTGTATATTTAAAATAATGCCAATTGTATTTTCCTTTTGGAGTATTAATATAAAATACTATTAATCCTATTATTGCCAAAATAACTAATACTGGAATGTACCAAAATTCCACAAGGCTATCTAAGAAATTAGAAAACCACTGTGTTATTGGTGGCAATTCATCTTCCGTTCCTACTTGGTCAAATACATTTTGAATAATTGGAATTACAAATATTGTTCCAACAACAAGCATAACTAAAATTGCAACAAATTGTATAATGTTTGGCAATAATATTTTCTTAATTCTTTTATTTACTGTTGTTAATTCTTCTAAATATTTTACTCCTTGTTCTAATGATGTTGTTAGTGAACCGTGATAGTTCTCCAACTTTAATCATATTAACATATATATATGGGAATACATCTGGATAGTATTCCATAGTTGAATACATATTTTCACCAGCTTCTAATCCAGCTAACATGTCTTCTAGAATTTCTTTAAGCTTTGGATGTTCTGTACTTTCTATTATTGTAGTTAGAGCATGTATATTGTTAAAATTTGCTTTTTTTAGTAAATAAAATTTTTGTGTAAATACAATTATATCTCTTGGAGTTATTTTATTAGTCCTAATTAATGCATTTGAAATTTTTTCTTTTGTAGATACTTTTCTTTTTTTAGTTTTTTTAATAACATTTCCGTTATTTAAGTTTTCAAGCATTTCTTCTACATTTTTTACATTTTTCTTATTTCTCTGTGTTTTTGTTTTTAATTGAACTACACTAATTGGGGTTAATTCATTTCTTTTTATTTTTCTTATTACAGAGTTTTTACTAGAATCTTCTATTTTATTTCTTACAATGTGTCCGTCTTTGGTTAATGCTCTATATACATATAAAGGCATGTGTTTCCCTCCTTTCTTATGCTTGTCTTATTTTAAGTTGCATTATTGTTCTATTTAATGTATCTAAATTCTTTTCTTCTATTTGTGCTTTTGCTTGTTCTAATGTTATTCTTCCATCAACAAATAATCTTGCAATAGAATTTATTAAACTTATACTTCCTTTATCAATATTTGTTTGCACTGCATCTTCTATTTCAGATACACTTAATTTTTCCTTTCTTATATATCCTGCTATTACATTGTCTACTACCATTACTTCTGGTACTAATACTAATTTCCCGTCTGTACCTTTTAATAGCCTTTGTGATATAACTAATTTTAACAATGAAGAAATTAAATATTTAACACTTGATTGATCACTGATTTGATAAAAGTTTATCATTCTATCTATTGTTTCTGCACATGATTTTGTATGCAATGTTCCTATAACTAAGTGTCCTGATTCTGCCATTTCAATTGCAGCATTCATAGTTTCTTTGTCTCTTATTTCTCCTATTACTAATATATCGCAGTCTTCTCTTAATGAATTTTTTACACCATCACTAAAATTTAGTGCATCTTTTCCGATTCCTACTTCTTTTTGTACAATTATAGATTTTTTAGATGTATGCTTATACTCAATTGGATTTTCCAATGTCAATATTTTTTTATTTTGTTTTTCGTTTATTTCATTTATTAATGCATTCAATGTTGTAGTTTTACCAGAGTTTGTTTTACCAGTTACCAATATTAAACCTTGTGGTTGATATGTCATTCTTCTCACTATATCTGGTACTCCTAAATCTTCAAATTTAGGTAATTCGTTTTTTATAATTCTAAGTGTAGCAACAGGTATATCGTCTGATAATGAAATATTTACTCTTAAACGTATTTCATGATATTCATAAGATGTATCAAGTCTTCTTGTTTTTCTAAATAATTCATCATTTTCAACATTTCCTCTTATGAAAAAGTCGTACATTTCCCACATATCATCTTCTGTTAATGTATCCATTTCTTCTATGCTAGATAAATCTCTTGATATTCTAAGCATTGGTTTAAGTCCATTTATTAGGTGGATATCTGACGCATCTTTTTCTATCGCTTCATCTAAAATTTTTTCCATTTGTAACATAATAAAATTTCCTCCAATTCATTAGTATATAAGCAATTTCTTGTTCAGTTCTTGTAATGTTGTAATACCATCTATAACCTTTTGTATTCCATCTACAACTAATGGTTTATAGCCAATTTGAATTGCTTTTTTTCTTATTTCTATTGTTGACTCATCATTAATTACCATTTCTTTTAAATCTTCTGTCATGTCTAATAATTCAAATACTGCTACTCTGCCATAAAAACCTGTATGATCGCAATGTTCACAACCAACAGACGAATATGTTTTTTTGCCATTTAAATCAAATTTTATGCCATATTTTTCTCCAACTTTTTTTATAATCTCAATTTCTTCTTTTGTAAAATCTCTTTCATGTGCACATTTTGTACATATCCTTCTTACTAATCTTTGTGATACAGATAATCCAAGAGTACTTGCAATATCATAGTTTGATATTCCTAGTTTTCTTAATCTTGTAATTACTTCTACTGCATCCATTGTGTGTATTGTAGATAATACATAATGTCCTGTTTGTCCAGATTGCATTGCTATTTCTGCTGTTTCTAGGTCTCTTATTTCTCCTACTAATATTGTGTCTGGGTCTTGTCTTAAAACTGTTCTTAAAGAATCTGAAAAGCTTGCCTTTGGATCAACTTCTATTTGATTTAAACCTGCAATTCTTATTTCTACTGGGTCTTCAATTGTTGTTATATTTACGTCTGCTTTGTTTAGCATATCTATTATACTATATAATGTTGTTGTTTTTCCTTCTCCTGTTGGAGCAGCAACTATTGTTATACTGTTTTTTCTATCAAATATCTTTATAGCTTCTTCATCACTTTTTGGAAATCCTAATTGTTTTAATGTTAAAATATCAGATTTTTTCTTTAATAATCTTAACACGAATTTTTCTCCATAAACATTTTTCTGTGATGAAACACGTATATTATAATCTGGATATAGTAATATTCTACCGGTCTTGTGATTCTTGTTTCTCTTGGTGCATATTTGAAATAGCTTTTAATCTTCCTATTATCTGATTTTGTTTTTCTTTTGATAAAGTTGCTACTGTTAATAAAACCCCATCTATTCTGTAACGTACTCTTATATTGTTTTCTTGTGGTTCTATATGTATATCACTAGCTCTTTTGCTCATTGCAGTTTTTATGATATTGTCTATTAGGCTTGTTACATCTCTTCCCTCTTCGATTTTATCTGTTGCTTTTCCTTCTAATGATTCAAATATTTCTTCCATATTGCTTGCAAATGTAATATACTTATCCATTATTAAGCCTTTATTTAGTAATAAAAGTCTTATAATATCTGTTGATTTTTTATTTGAAGTATCTGCAAAACATACTTTTATTCTTCCATTAGATATTTCAAAAGGGATTGCCATACATTGTTTTGCTACATCTAGTGATATATAATCAGTTATATTAATGGTTATATCTGATTTTGTAAGTAATATTGCTTTTTCACCTAAAATTTCTCCAATGGCTTCAATTAATCTATATTCATCACATAGATGTAATATTTTTATAATATCACCTAATTTTTTACCTGGATTAGATTTCTGGTATTCTATTGCTTTGTTTACATCATCTTCTGATATTAAACCTCTTTTTACTAATTCAATTCCTATTGGTAATTTATTTCTACTTTCCATGAATTTTCACCTTTGTTCCCTTCTATTATAAATTATACAATAATTTACGTTCGTAATAAATACTTCGTCATAAGTTACATTTATTTTCCATCTAATATATTAAATTTCCATATTGTGAATTATTTAATCTTTTTGCTGTTTCATCATTTTCTATTTCTGAAATTTTTATCCAATATCCATTTTTATTATCACCTGAGAATTTGCTGTCTACAATGTATTCAGATGAAATGTCTACTAAATTGCCATATTCATCTACTTTTTGGTTTTTATCAGCATATAAAAATTCAATATTTAAGTTTTGATTTGAGTCTAGATAATATGCATATCTTGGTATCCAAACAAATAAATCAGTTCCTACAACTTCATTTCCGGTAGAATTATCTTTTGCTAATGCCCATCTTTTTTGGAAATAATTATACCAATCACTATCTATTGTTGTAGTAGTTTTATAGGTAGATGTACTTCCTGTTTTTTGTACTTTTACAGCTGTCATATTATCTTCAAGTATTGGCTTATTAGGTGTTATTAATACCTCTTTTGTTTTAAATCTATTTAATGTTATTGTATTATCTTTATTTCCTACTTTATAGGTAATTGTAATTTGTACATTTTTTACTACATCTGTTGCCTCATTGGTTTTATAATTTTGTATATTTACTAACACTTCATATGATTTTGGAATTTCTATTCCAGCTACTTCATTATTTCCACTTGAATTTTGTGTAATTGCAAAATTTTCTGGTGTTACTTCTGAATAATAATACTCTGAAACTTTTTCAAATATTTGTGATGCATAATTTAAAGCCTGTGTTCTTCTTTCTATTTCTATATTTCCTATATACATATTAAAATATAGTGCTGCCAATATTACAAGAGTAATTGATATTATTCCTAATGAAATAGCAATTTCTATTCCACTATAACCTCCATTTGACTTTATTTTTTCCATTTTTCTCACCCTAAACTGTAATAAAATTTTGTACAATTAATACACATACAGAAACAATTGAAAATATAGCACCAATTGCTGGTTTAAATTCTTTTTTTCTAACAATATTAATAATGCTTTTTATTGCTATTGCAATAAATGTTATTGCTATTATTTCTATTGTTGCCTCAGTTCCCATATATAATAATATTAATAGCATGTATGTTACAATATCAAGTGTATAACTTGGTTTTATCCTATCTATTGCAAGTAGGCATATTATTATCATAAAATATATAACATATCTATACATATTAACTCCTAGTATATATAGATATAGCATATATATTATGGTTGTTATTGTAGTAAATACCATCATGCCTTTTTCTATTTTTTTATTTTCGAAATCAATACCAGCAGTTATTGCAAATATACTAATATATATCATTCCAAAAAATACTTTAATTATATCTCCAGGCACAATATTATATAAATTTAGGTTTAGAGATAAGATATAAAACATAAAAGCTAATCCTGAAACTATTTCTAAAATTAAATATCTTGGTCTTATTTTTTCTTTGCAATATCTACATTTTCCTCTTAAAAAAATATAGCTAAAAACAGGTACTAAATCTAAGAAATTTAATCTATGATTACATTTTGGGCAATATGATCTTTCATGTGTAATATCTTGTTTTATAGGTATTCTATATACTGCAAGTGTATAGAAACTTCCAAGAAAAGTTCCAATTATAAATGCTATTATTGCTGCTATTATTTCAACCATTTTTCCTCCTGTTTATATAAATTTGAGCATATACATTTATAATGCATATGCTCTCATAATGCTGAATATTTAATTAATGAGATTGTGATAAATAATTTTCTAGATATTTTTGTAGCATGTTATCAACAGTGTTAATTATATTTTGGTCAGCACCAGCTGTGTTTTGATATTGATTAACAGCATTTTCAGCATTACCTATTATATTACCTTGTCCACTTAATGTTGCAAGAGCAACACCTGCTAAGATTAATAGTACTATAATTGTTATTACTAGTGCTACTAATGTAATACCTTTTTGTCCTTTTAACATAATTATACTTCCTCCTTTTTAATTTTTTTGTATATATTTATTTTATAAATATAACCTTTGTTTATAACAAGACCTATTTTGTTGAACCATTTTCAAAAAAGGTTCCTGATGAGTTTGTGTCTGTTTTTCCTGAATTTATTGTATTTGAATCAACAACATTATTTGTTGTGTCATCTGAATACATTGCAAAAGGATTAACCTTTCCTGCATCATAATTTAAGTCTTTATATCCCTCTAGGTCTTCTTCTGTTAATTCATATGTTTGTATTACTTGTTCATTTTCATTAGACAATGGTGTTTCTAATTCACTTTCTACTGAATTTAATTCTTCCGGCATTTTATATGCTACTGGATTTGGTATTTCTTTATTTATTGGATTATATTCATAAAATACAACCGCCAAAACCAATGCTATTGCAATGCATAGTAGTATCATTATAAAGATTTCCTTAAATACGTTTTTCACCATTAGTAAACCTCCAAATCATTTTTATTTTGTTGTATCTTCTGTATTTTCTGTATCTGTTGTAGTAGAGCCACCGTTTGTCTTTCCTGTATTGTTATTTGCATAATTTGTAGATGATGTTGTTGTTACTGTTTCAGAATTTAAGAATACGTCTTTTACTCTAAATGTGGCTTGTAAATTTGTTCCATCTCCTTCTGTAACTGGTACTAATTCAAATTCTTCAATAGTAAATCCTAATTTAACATCTTCTTCTATATCTCTAATGAAATCTGTTAATGCTATATAATTACCTGTTGCAGTAAATTTCAAATCATTTGCATTAGGCGTATTATTAGAACTTGATACAATCTCCATTTTAGGGATTACTCCATTACCTGTTGCATGATTACCAATTCTTGTCCACAACACTTCTATATCATACATTTCTGTTTGGCTTGCATTTAATACATCTTGCTCACTGCTATATGCTACTAGTTCTTCATAAGTTTTTTTATTGCTTAACATTTTTTTTGCTTCTGTACTTATTTCACTTAATTTTGCAGGATATTGCGATTCTTTCAAATCATTAATTTCTGAAATTTTAGTGTCTAAATTGCTGTTTTCTTGTTGTATTTGCCCAATACTTAGAATTTTAAATTCACCTATCTCATATCCATCTTTGATTGTATTGTAACACATAACAATTAATAATATAATAATTATTAATATTAATACTTTTTTCATGGCAAATCTCCCTCTATGGTAACTTTAACAATACCATCTTGTTTTACACCACTATCTGATTTTACATCTTTTAATATTCCATCTACTGATAATTGCCCTTTAAAGTAACCTAGTTGTTCATATTTTTCTGATTGTGCTGTAATAACTATGTGTTTGTCTGTTGTATTTTTTATTGATGTTATTTGAACTCCTTTTGGTACTGTAAACATTATTCTATTTAGCAAGTTTGGTATACTATTTCTATTTTTATTTTTTTCTGTAACTTTATCGTTTGATTCTTTTAAATTATTAATTCTTGTAGTATACTCTGATGTTCTGGTTCTAATTCTATCTAAATCTGAATTTGCCTTTGCCATTTCTACTTTTGTTGTAAGAATTGTCTCATCTGCTAATGCTTCTTTTTCTTTTATTTGGTTTCCAATAACATATGAAAAACCAGAATATAGAAATATTATAAGTAATAAACTTCCTGCAATTCTTAGTAATGATTTATCAAATCCATCTAATTGTTTATTAAAACTAAAATCAAAAGAAATATTTTTGCTTAATAATTCTTTTAATTTCCCTCCTTTTCCTCCTGGCAATTCTATACTCGGCAAAGAAATTTTTTCTGATAAAGCTAATTCTTTAAAATTAACCCCTTTTATTCCTTCTCCAAGCCCTTGTAGAGCCAAAGCTATTGCTGAGTTTACTTCTATATAATCTTTAACCCCAACTTTTGCTTTATCTGCATCTATAAAATAAGGTTTTAATATTTGGCATTTTACTTTTGACAAATTATCTTGAAAGTAAAGATCTATATTATTAATTACAGCCCCTGAACCTGTAATATATATTCTAGGAATGCTTAAAACAGATTCTTTTAAGACATCTTTTGTTTTTTCTACTATATTATATAATGTTGGCATAATGTCTTCTAGATATTCATCTACTTCTGGTTGTCCAGCATCTAATGTATAAATAGTTGTGTTTTTACATATTTCATATGCACGTGCATATGAATTTTCTTTTGCACTTATTTTTTCAAAAATATCTTTCATTCCATCTTCTAGCACTTGAACTTTATATATTTGTCCTTCTATCACTAATGTAATTGATGTTTTTTCTTCTATGTTTACTATTGCAAAATTTTCTTTTGGGTCAACATCAATTAAAGTAGGAAGTGCTATTGGTAGAGGCGTGATATTTCTTAGCATTTTCCCTTGTAGCTGTTGAGTTTTCTTAGCAATTTCTACTCTATTTGCAGATATGTGTACTGCTCTTATTTTTTCTGTATTTTCTTTGCTTGGAATTAAAAAATGTCTTGCTTCAATTGTATTTTGTTTTAATCCTCTTTCGTCACACAAAAATTCAAATTCAGTTTTAACTGTTCTTTCAATATCTTTTTTATTAAGCATTGCAAAAATTTCAAAGTAATTATATAACTCATCTGATAGATTTATACTAATTGGAGTTTTCGTACTAGCGGTTTCTCTAACAATTTGGTCAATCGCTTCTTCTGTTTGTTCAGATATTTTTATTCCAAAAGCTTCGACTTTTATTCTATCATGGTCTTTTGAGACTTTTGCATATTTAATTAAGTTACTTTCTAAATATATTCCTAAACATTCAGCCATTGTATTCTCCTTTGTAATCTATCTTAATCATATTCTTTACTTTTTTCTTTGCAATATTAGTTGTATTTTTTGTAAATTACAATTGTCTACATTTTTTTCTCAATTTTGATATATATATTTTATAGTTTTAAGCTTAAAAGTCAATAGGTTTAACATACTTGTAATAAAAATGTAATACTTTTGTAATATATTTTTTCCTTATTTTTGAATATTTGTAAATTTTTTAGGGCAAGCTATGTATATCAAATTAATTATGGAGGTTTTTAAATGATTACTGAAAAACATATTAAAATTACTGGAACATCAACTGTTTCTTGGAAAGATGCTATTGTTCAATCTGTAGCCGAAGTTTCTAAAACAATTGATTATATTAATTCAATTAAAGTATTGGAGCAAACTGCAAAAGTTAATGGTAAAAAAATTGTTGAATATTATGTAACACTTGATTTAGTGTTTACTGTTGACAGAGAAAGAGAAGATTAAAAGGAGGTTTTCATATGGGGAATCCATTATCAACAAATAAAGATTATCAAAATTATGTAGATGCAAAATCTCCAAATTCTCCTATTTTTAAAAACTGTTTTAATGCATTTTGGGTTGGTGGGCTTATATGTGCTGTTGGTCAACTAATATCTAGCTATTGCACATATAGAGGATTATCTATTGAAGCAGCAGGTAGTGTTGTTTCTATTATATTAATCTTTCTTAGTGCATTTTTAACATCACTCAATGTTTTTAATAAAATTGGGAAATTTGCTGGTGCTGGTTCTCTTGTTCCTATAACAGGTTTTGCAAATTCTATTGTTTCACCTGCAATGGAATATAAATCAGAAGGTTATGTTATGGGAGTTGGAGCAAAAATGTTTACTGTTGCAGGTCCTGTGCTTGTATATGGAATTTCTACTTCTATTTTAGTTGGTATTGTTTATTTGATTTTTAATACTCAATCTATAACATTAGTATAAACAAATATTATATTTTTATATAGGAGGTTTTTATGAAAAAAGTTGGAAAACAAAGTATTATTTTTGATAACCCACCAACTATTTTAGAAACTGCTTCAATAGTAGGTCCAAAAGAAGCTGATGGTCCACTTGCAAAATATTTCGATAAAGTATTAGAAGATGAATTTTGGGGAGAAAAAACTTGGGAAAAAGCAGAAAGTAAAATTGTAAAAGAAACAACTAATGCAGTTATTAGTAAAGCCGGACTTTCTGGCGATCAAATAGATTATTGTTTTTCTGGTGATTTGTTAAATCAATCTATTTCGTCTAGCTTTGGTCTTAGAGATTCAAATATTCCTCTTTTTGGTATATTTGGTGCTTGTTCAACATTTGTAGAGGGTTTATCTCTTGGCGCTGTTTTTTCGGAAGCTAGTGGAGCAAGTAATATATTATGTTGTGCATCAAGCCATTTTTGTAGTGCAGAAAAGCAATTTAGATTTCCATTAGAGCTTGGAAATCAGCGTCCGCCAAGCGCTCAATGGACAGTAACTGGCGCTCGGAGCAGCAATTTTGTCTAAATCAGGGCAAGGGCCTTTTGTTACAAGTATGACAACCGGAAAAATTGTTGATATGGGAATTAAAGACTCTAATAATATGGGTGCTGCAATGGCACCAGCTGCTCTTGATACTTTGCTAACTCACTTCAAAGATACAGGTAGAAGTCCTAGTTATTATGATGGAATTTTTACTGGTGATTTAGGTTATATTGGAAAAGAAATACTAATAGATTTATTAAATCAAAATGGTTATAATGTGAAATCAAATTATAATGACTGTGGTGTTCTAATATTTGATAAAGAAAAGCAAGATACTCATTCAGGTGGCTCTGGCTGTGCATGTATTGCAACTGTTTTTTCTGGATATTTATTTAATCAGCTAAAAACAAAGAAATATAAAAAGATTTTATTAATAGCAACGGGGGCTCTTACAAATTCAACTACTGCTCAGCAAGGTGAATCTATTCCAGGAATAGCTCATGCTATTAGTATAGAAATTTAAAAGACAGGTAGGTGTAATAATGGATTTTTTTCAATCATTGGATTATACAATGTTACTTAAAGCATTTATTGTGGGTGGTATCATATGTGTTATTGGTCAAATATTAATAGATAAAACTAAGCTTACCTCAGCAAGAATATTAGTAATTTTTGTTACAACTGGTGCTATATTAGGTGGTCTTCGGAATTTACCAACATTTAGTAGATTTTGCTGGAAGTGGAGCAACAGTTCCTCTTACTGGATTTGGAAACCTCTTAGCAAAAGGTGCAATCCAGGGAGTATCTGAAAACGGGCTACTTGGAGCATTTATAGGTGGGACAAAGGCTGCTGCCGCTGGTATAGCCGCTGCAATATTCTTTGGTTATATAGCTTCTCTTGTATCTAAACCAAAAATTAAAAAGCAATAAAAAATCACTCTAAATGTTAGATTATTCATCAAACATTTGGAGTGATTTTTATTTCTAGTTATGCTTTTTTTGCAACTTCTACAAGTTCACTAAAAGCTTTTGGATCACTTATTGCTAATTCAGATAACATTTTTCTGTTTACAACAACATTAGCTTTCTTCAAGCCTGCTATTAATTTACTATATGTTGTACCATTTTGTCTTGCGCCAGCATTTATTCTTGTAATCCATAATTTTCTAAAATTACTTTTTTTATCTTTTCTTCCTACATAAGCATATCTTAAAGATTTCATAACAGCTTGGTTAGCCATTCTAAATCTTATACTTTTTGCCCCATAATAACCTTTTGCTTGTTTTAAAACTTTTTTATGTCTTGCGCGAGTTGTTCTCGCTGTTTTAACTCTTGCCATTTATATTTCCTCCTATTTCTTAATTACCATATGGTAACATTTTTTTAATTCCTTTTTCACATGTTTTGTCTGCATAAGCATCTTGAATTCTTCCTCTTGCTTTTGCTCTTGGTGTTTTATTAGCTAAAAGATGTCTTTTATTAGCTTTTGTTCTTTTAACCTTTCCTGTTGCTGTATATGAATATCTTTTTTTAGCAGCTTTATTTGTTTTTAACTTTGGCATAATATTGCTCCTTTCTAATTTTCAAAATTATTTTTCAGTTTTTTTGCTTAATATAACAAACATATTTTTACCTTCTAGTACAGGTTTCTTTTCTACATTTGCCACATCTGCAAGTGCTTCTGAAAATCTATTTAAAGTAGTTTCGCCTAATTTAACATAATTAAGTTCTCTACCTCTAAACCTAACTGTTATTTTAACTTTTGCACCATCTTCTATAAACTTTCTTGCATTTTTGCATTTAAAGTTAAAATCGTGTTCATCAATATTTGGTGTTATTCTAAGCTCTTTTAGTTCTGCCACCTTTTGTTTTTTCTTAGCTTCTTTTTCCTTCTTGGCTTGTTCAAATTTGTATTTACCATAATTCATAATCTTACAAACTGGTGGATTACCATTTGGTGCAACTAAAACTAAATCCAAATTCTTATCTTCTGCAATTTCTAGTGCCTTCCCAGATGGCATAACTCCCAATTTAGCTCCATTTTCATCAATTAATTGGACTTCCCTTAATCTAATTTGTCCATTAATCTCTAACTCTTGTTTTATAAAAAACACCTCCAAATTAAAAAAATTGACTTTCGAAAAAGTCAATCCACACAAATAACATAACATACATTTACATTAAATCTCGTAACCTTTTCCCCATACAGTAAAGGTGAGAAGTGGATAACTTCTTCTTTCATTAACATTATTATTTTACTATGTTTTACTTAAAATGTCAATATTATGTAGTAAAATTATATAAAAACCTCAGAAGTTTTAGAATTTCTGAGGTTTGATATTTTTTATCTCTTGCTAAATTGTGGAGCTTTTCTTGCTTTTTTAAGTCCGTATTTTTTTCTTTCTTTCATTCTTGAATCTCTTGTTAAGAATCCATTTTGTTTTAATACTGGTCTATATTCTGTATTAGCTTCTAATAAAGCTCTTGCAATTCCATGTCTTATAGCTCCTGCTTGACCAGTAAAACCTCCACCTGTAACTGTACAAATTACATCATATTTGTCTAATGTATTTGTTGCAACTAATGGTTGTTTTACTATAACTTTTAAAATATCTGTTCCAAAATATTCATCTATAGATTTTTGGTTTACAGTTATGTTTCCATTACCTGCTAATATTCTAACTCTTGCTATTGATTTTTTTCTTCTTCCTGTGCCATTAAACATTATTTTTTCTGTTTTATCTCCCTTTGGCATTTCAATTTACCTCCATCTCTCTAATTAAAAATTCCAAACTTCTGGTTTTTGTGCTACATTTTCATGCTCGCTTCCAGCGTAAACTCTTAGTTTCTTTAGAGTTTGTCTTCCTAAGCTATTCTTTGGAAGCATACCTTTAATTGCTAAATACATAGCTTCCTCTGGTTTTTTATTCATCATTTCTCTTGCTGTTGTTTCTTTCATTCCACCAATATAACCTGAATGATGTCTGTAAACTTTTTGGTCTAATTTCTTTCCTGTAAAAACTACATCTTTACAATTTAATATAATAACATGATCACCAGTATCTATATTTGGTGTAAAAGTTGGTTTGTGTTTTCCTCTTAAAAGTTTAGCTGCTTCTGTTGCAACTCTTCCTAATGGTTTTCCAGCTGCATCAATTACATACCATTTTCTTTCAATTTCACTTGGTTTTGCACTATATGTTTTATTATTCATGGTAATTATAATCCTCCATTCATTTTTTAATATATATGAGATATAAAATTTCGCTACCGGGGAGAAGCTTCGTTTTATATAACATTCATTTTTTGCGTATAATATTTTATTACATTTTTTCACAAATGTCAACACTTATACAATAAATTCCTTTGTACCTAACTCTTCCTCTATTTCTATTGATTTTTTTTCAAATAAAATATATAATGTTAATGTATAAAAAATTTATAATGTAGGTGAATATATGAATAAGACTAAAAGAAAAATTTTTGAAACATCTATGAAACTTTTTGCTGAAAAGGGATATGATGCAACGAGTATTGAAGAGATTACTGCAACAGTTGGGGTTGCAAAAGGTACTTTATATTATCATTTTTCTAGCAAAGAAGAAATTTTTAATTTTCTTGTTGAAGAAGGTATGAAACTTCTAAAAAATAGTATTGAAATTAAAACTTCAAAATTTGATAATGTTATAGATAAAATTAAAGCCATTATTCTTATAGAAATAAAGGTTTTAGCCAAATACGAACATATAATAACTATAATACTTAGTCAATTTTGGGGAACAGAATCTAGAAACATTGCATGTAAATCTTATGTTTTGGATTATATAAAGACAATTGAAAATATAATTATTGCAGGTATGGAAAAAGGAGAACTTCCAAAGAGTAATGCAAAAATTATTGCATCAACCATTTTTAGCATCACTTCATCTATTTTAGTATATAAAACTCAGACCGGTCAAAGTTTAGATGTTCATGAGCTTTATGATGAATATCAAAATATAATTATTAATGGATTATTAAGTGCAGAAGGTTAGTAGAAGTTTATTCTACTACCTCCATTGCATCACTTCTTTGTAGTCCTTCTAAGTTATAATAGCTGTCTGGTACAGGTCCTACAATAACTGACTCTGCTACAATTACTTCACTTGTTACTTCATTACTCATAGTTTTCAAAGGTGTTATTATATTTATTTTGCATACAGTATATAAATATATTCTATGTATAGTCTGATTAATTCCAGCTGCTTCAAATTCACTTCTAAACTGGGTTGTGACAACTCCTGTTGGATTAATTTGAATCGGTATTTTAGGTCCTATATTTGATAGTATTTCATTTCCAAAAATGCTCCCAATAGGTATATATATTGATGTTTGATTCTCGTTTTCAAATGCATTTTGAATATCTGTTGTTAGTTCTACTGATATTCTATTTATTGAAAGTGCATTTGCTTTTACCATAGTAATATTTCCATTATTATCTTTCATTATTGTTACTATATCATTGTAATCTATCTTGTCTATAGAATCTTGGGTTTTTTTATTGATAATTTGAATTGCAATTGACTTTGCTTTTGCTATGCACATCTCTTCAAACATTGGGTTTATATAGTCAAATAGCAATTTAATTATTAAAAGTATAATAAGTATACTTATTAGCACTTTTTGTATTTTTTTCTTTTGTTTACGATTATTTCTTTTGTATAATAGATTAATTTTTGGTAATTTTATTCTAGGTCTAGAATATATCTTATCCATTTTTAGGCTAACTTCTTATGACTATATTTAGGTATAAATAATTGCTGTCCTATTTTTATTTTATTTGCATCTTCTATTCCATTTACTTCTGTAATATCTTCTACTGTACTTCTAAATTTTTTAGCAATTTCCCATAATGTATCTCCTTGTTTTACAAAATAAATTACCATACTGTAATTTTTTTCTATTGTACTCTCTTCTATATTTAAATCTTCAATTATATTTACAGTTCTACTTTTTGAAACACTTATTTCAAATTCTAAATTTACTCTGCAATCTATATTTCCATTCTGGCCAATTATAAAATCCTGAGTAGATGCACTTATATTTGTACTTAAATTACTTTGTTTGTCTATTTTCTTTACATCAGTACTTAAATTAAATGGTAGCTCTATGGTTTTTATGTCTATCATAGCAGTTGTTTCTGATTCGAACATAAATTTTAATTCTACATTTCCATCATATACAATTTTATCATTTAATATGTTTTCACTTGTTATCATGGGATTTACTTCTACATCATATAGTCTATGCCCTATTATTTCTGGTATTTGAACTTGCTCGTTTATTTGCACCAAATCTTTTATATTTTCTTTCCCTGTCATTGCCTTTATTTCTCTTTGCTTAAATTTAACTTCTTTTTCTGGACTGTATAAGTCTTGAATAATATTCATTTCCTTTTTTTCATAGGCTGAACATGTTAATTCTATTTGTGCTTCTATATATATTCCATGTGTTTCATTATTGTTTGGTTTTAGTACTACATTTTTTATACTATATCTTGTATCGCAAATGTTTTCTTCACTTACATTTGGTATATCAACAAATCCCATAACAGGAATTTGACTTTTCGCTACATTTATTCTATTATCTTCTGTTAGATACATTATTTTAACATTTAAATCAGCTTTTGCTAATACTTTGTTATAGCTTATTTTTATATCTTTGTTAGATATATTTAAATTCATTTTCATTATTTCTGCTACTTCATCTATGTTATCTATACTTATGTTCTCTTTGGCATATACTTTTGTTGTTCCTCTACCAAGCATAGAATTTACTTCAAATGTATTGTTTAACAATTGCATATCTGGATTGTTTTCAATTTCACTTATTATTTCTATGCTTTCATTAGAATATAGTTTAACAGAAATACTCATATTTGCTTTTATATTGACTTTTCTTCCATTTAGTACTCTACATTCAATACTCTTTATCAAGATATCGTCTTCAAATGTCATATTCTCTCTTGCTTCTTCTATATCCATTATATGAGTAAAATCTAAGCTTGTATTAATACTCCTTACACAATCTGACTCGTTATCTGGCAAATACATTATGTATAAATTAATACTTCCGTCTAATCTTACTTTTCCATCCATTATCTCTTTTTTATACACACATACTGTTCCATTTGTATTTATGGCATTTAATATGTCTGGCTTAACGTCTGGTATAATCACATCTCCTTCTACTGTTACATCCTCTACTTTTTTACCAACTATCTGATTTATACATAAGTTCTCTTTTTTAGTGTCTATTACCATTGTTTATTATCCCTCCTTAATTTTCATTAATATATGTATATTATAAGGGATAAAAAAAATTCCTATTGCTAGGAATTTTTTTATTATATATAAAATTTATGTCCAAAGACATGTTGGTAATTACCAAAAATTATTAAGATTGTACATATTTATGTTTTTTTCCAAGAGTTTTTGGATCAACTGGTGGAATTAGTGGTGCATATGTCTCTCCATTATATACTTGTACTTCTACATTTCTTGTTAATACATCTGTATAAGTATAAGATGCATTTCTTTCGTTTTCATCATATTTTACAATAAATATATTTGAATATGCTGATTCTACTGTTGCTTCTTTTTCAAATGGTTTATTTCTTCCTAGTGATCCTTTTACAATAATTTTTTGACCTATCATTTCTCCTATGTTAGATTTTAATGTAGTAATATCATTTTTGCAAATCATTAAATCACCTTCTCTTTTTTTGATAGGCAAATTATATCATTTATTACAAAAAATGTCAAAAAAAAGCTTTTTGTGTTGTTTCTTTGTATCCCTTGGTACTGTAAGGTTTTGTGTCACACTTTCGTGTATATTACATTTATATTACAAGAATGTTACAAACTTGTAATATTTCTGTTTTTTCATCTCTTTTCATGTGATTTTCAATGCATTTGGCCTACAATATTTTAAACTAATTTGACTAGTTATTATAATTTATTTTCTTCTTTTTAACAGCTACATATATGATAATAATTATTAATATAATTATTGTTGTTACTAATATAATTATATTATTTTTTTGATTTTGGTTTTCTGATTCTTTTTCAATTTCTTTATCGATATTCATTTCTTCTGAATTAATTATTTCTTCTTGTTCTTTTTCTTCTGTTAGTTCATTTGCTTTTTCTATTTTTTCTTCTTGCTCTTGAAGTTCTTCTACTTCTTCTTGTGCATTTCTTTTGTATACCTCTATTGTATAATTTTTTTGTGTTATTTTATTTTCAGCGATTACTTTTATTGTTATAGTATTTTTCCCTTCTTTTAAATCATTATTTCCTTCTATTATTACTTGTGATGATATTTTTTCTGGTATTGCAAGTATATTTAAACTTTTAGTATCATTTGAAACTTCTGCTTTATAGTTTAATATATCTGTATAAAACTCGGGATATAATGTTGTATTTTCAATTGCCAATGTTTCTAAATTAGTATTTGAAGCATCTATATTCTCTGTTCTTGTAACATTTATATTGTAGACTTTTTTTTGAGTATTATCCTTAGATGTAACTATTATTTCTATTTTGTTTATTCCATTTTTTAGATTATTGTTTCCTTTAATTTCTACACTAGCTTCTTTGTTTTCTGGAATTGCTGTTACTTGAAGATTGTCTACTAAGTTATCTACTGTTATATAATATTCTGTTACTTCTTTATTAAAATTTGGTATTATTCCTTCTTTGTCTAATCTTAAAACTTCTAGGAAAGCATTATCACTATTTATGTTATTATTAGATTCTACTTCTACTTCATCTTCAATTTTTTCTATTTGTACTTTACTTTCTCCATAATTCATTTCTATGTTTTCTCCATTTGCATTAAAAAATTCTCCATTTGCAGTTATACTAGCTATACCTTCTTCCTTTGCTTTAAATTTTAATTCTACAATTTCTTCTGTTTTTTTGTTTTCTATTCCTCCATTTTCTTCTACCCAGGTATATATAATACTATTTTCTAATGCATTTGTGTTTTCATTTTCTTTTATATATTCCATTTTTGTACTATCATAATAAATTTTCATTGTAAGTGCTGCTATATTTAAATCATTTGAATTTATTTGCACCGTAAATATTTGTCCCTCTTCAACGTTTTCTATGTTTGGCTCTATTGTTATATTGCTTGCTAATACTGTATTTTTAGATAAAATTAGTATAAAAATACTTATTGCTACTATAATTATTATGCTTTTTATTTTCATAGATTTCCCCCTTTTATTGTTCTATTATTTTTATTTCTAATATATGCCTTTGTATTAATAATGAATCCACAGATGATGGTTTTTTACCATTTTTATTTATATTTCCAGACTTTAAAAATACTCCTTCTAATTTTTGTATTTCTAATATATGTCTTTGTAATACAAGTAAATCTACACTATTTATTTTACCATCTCCATTTACATCACCATAAAGTATTACAATAAGTTCTAATATTTTATTATTGTTATCATCAACAATTCTTATTGTACTTCCGCTTCCTACTCTATTTTCATCTGATAATTTTTCTCCTTTATTATTGTATATTTCAATATTGAAATTTGTATGAATTTTGTCTTTTATATTTTTTACTGTATTTTTCTTATAATCAAATCCTGATACTTCTGTTCCATTTATATTTAAAGATTCATCAATAATAACATCTGTGTCATTTAATTTTTTTATAACCGTAATTTCTATGCTTGATGTTTTATTTCCATCTTCTGTTTTTGCAGTTATTGTTGTTTTTCCTTCTTTTATTGCAGTTATATTTCCAGTTTCATCTATTTTTGCAATATCTTCATCTGATGAACTAAACTTCACATTTTTATTACTAGCATCCTCTGGATAAATAATTGGATTTAACTTATACATATCTCCTACTTGCAATATAGCATTTTGTGCATTTAGCTGTATGTCTGTTACAGGACTATATACTGTTATATTTATGCTACCCGATACATTATTTGCTGCTTTTGCAGTTATTGTTGCAGTTCCTGAGCTAACTCCTAAAATAGTCCCTGTATTATCCACTAATGCAACTGTTCCATTACTAGATGAAAATTCTAGTTCTTCATCTTTTGCTTCTTCTGGTAATATTTCTATATTTAATTTTACTCTTTCATTTTTATTTATAGTTGTTTTATTTAATGAAAGTTTAATTTCTTGAACTTGTATCTGAGGAGTTTCTATATATTCTTTTAAATAGTTTTGAAAAACATATCCTACCATTCCATCTGAAAGAATAACCCTATCCCATAATTCTCCTTTTTGTTTTCCTTTGGCAATTCTTGTCATTATTTCATTTCTATCAATTGATTTTAAGATTTCGTATGATGTTCCGAGGTCCACTTCTTACGTTCAATGTAGTTGTTACATCTGCATATACTTTTGTGTTATCAGTACTATAATCATTTTGAGAAATACTCGGACTTTGAATTTGTAATTCTGGCATATTATTATAAACTGGTATTATAAAATTCATGGATGTATTTAATAATCCACTATTTAAATAACCATTATATATTGATTTAGATTCACTATATGGTGCTAAAACATTTGTCATATACTGGTGCCAAAATAATTCACCTGGTTTTTCATCATTTACATCAAATTTTTGTAAATACACTGTGTCTTGTCCAATATTTATATAGCTTGAACCTATAAAAATCGCTCCACCTCTAACTGCTATTTCTTTTGTATTCCATGGAATGTTGTATTTTAGCTTTATTTCATTACTAGCACCTCTTCCATCTCTTGCATATTTTAGTCCATTTATAATTGCTCCCATTGGTTCTGCTGAACTTGTTGCTCCTATATTGTAAAAATTATATAGTCCCTCATATCCTGCTACAATTCCACTAATCGAACTATGAGATAAAAATGGTCCTACTTCTTGTTTTATTCTAGATGCTAAATGATATGGACTAACTCCTGATACTTTTGCTCCTCTTAGTATTAAATCTGAATATCTATCTGATGTTACTATATTATTTAATGACGAATCTTTATATTCAACTATTCTATTATAAAATTCTGTTCCATAAAGTATTTTCTCCACGCCATCTTTATTATTAAGACTTTCTTCGTATGATAATCTTTCAAACTGAAATATTCTAACTTCATTAAGAAAGTTTCTTGGATCCATTGTATATTCTACTGCTTGTCTTGAACTATCTACCCATCCGCTATCTACTTCTACATTGTATTCTCCTGGTTTTGTATTTTTCCATGAATCTGTATACGATAATGGCACTAAATTTTTACCAAATACATTTTCATTATCTATAACATATTTCCAATCTAAATTTGTGTATAACGCAATAAATTTCCAATTAGGGTGTTTTCTTTGAAGTTCTTGCAAATATGGTTTATAGCTATCTGGAAAATTTTCAATTCCTTCTTTTTTAGTTGATGCATATGTATTACTATATGCTATGCATATAGTAATAAAAGCAATGCAAATAATAGTTTTTAAAATAAATTTTAGTTTTGACATGTTATCCTCCATTTTTCAAAACATAAATCTTTATACTATTATCTGCATATTATATAAAAAAATTCACACCTCAATCGCTTTTACAATTATCCTATATTTAGCATTTGCTGTACACGTTATTAATGTTATTTCCCTTTTTCCGTCTGTTTTTTGTGACAAACTTTGTGTATCTTGTGGTTTTACTTTATACATATCATAAATTTTATATTTTAATTTTCCATTTTCATTTTCTGTTAAATATATATAATCTCCTATTTCTAATTTGTATACATTATTAAACATATTAGGTTTTTGATAATTATGACCAGCAATACAAAAATTTCCTATTTCATTTGCCTCTACTCCCCAAAATTTTGACACACATATATCTAATCCATTTATATCATCTAATACAAATGTCTGTAAATTTATAGCTGGAATTTCTAAATACGCCTCCACTTTATATCCTTCATATTCTTCTGGTATTACTTGTTTATTTTCTTTTTCTGAATTTATATTGTTTGTAATATTTCCCTCATATTTTACCTTTTTTATAACATCAGGTTCTGTTTTTATATTATCTTCTTTTAGCATAATGTTAAGCAAATTAAATAATATAAACATAAAAAGTAAAATTGTACCAAATTTTAATATTTTATTAATTTTGTTTCTCTTTTTAAATCTTTTCCCCAATTTTATACCTCATATGTATATGATACTATTTAAAAATAGTATCATATTATTTTAATTTTTTTTACTTAATTCTATATAAACACCTGCAAGCACTAACATTAATGGTATAGCAAGCATAAATATATTATATCCTGTTTTTGGTAATGTTTCTGGTAGTTCTTCTTTTTCAGTTGTTTGAGCTAATTGATTTTGTTCTGTTGATTGTGTTGGTTTTTGTTCTTCTGGCGTTGTATTTGGCTCATTTTCTTCTGGGGTTTCAATTGGTTCTTCTTCCGGAGTTTCTGGGGTTTCTACTGGTGGTTCAATTGTTTCTGCAACTACATTTATATCAAATGATTTACTAGCTATAATAGCATCTGAATCATCTCTATTTATTAGTTTTATTGTAATTGTATATTTACCTTCTTTTGTAAAGATTCCTCTAAGTGATAATGTTTGATTAACTACTCCTCCAATTTCATAACCAGAAGCATCTCCCCATCCACTTTGTATAATGTCATGTTCTAAACTTTGCTCATCTGTACCTAATAATTGTACATTACCTCCATCAGGAGTTCGTGCTTCTCCTATAATTCTTGCATGTGCATAATATTTTCCCATAGATGATGAAATATTGAGTTGAATATTTTTTTCTTTATTTGGATATATTTCTCCTGAATATGAAAGTGTAATGTTATAATCTTTATATCCTGGTTCTACTACCACATTTTTAACTATTGGTATATCAATATCATCATACGTTACACTAGCATCTGCATTTCCAAGTCCTTCTGCTGTTATAGAAAAGTCAGTAGGATTTGATGTTGTTATTCCTGCTTTTGCTCTAAATGTTATACTCATGTTACTTCTAGGTGATGATCCTCCTGTTTCATCAAAAAAATATACAATTACCTTAGTTCCAGTATTATTTGCAGTACCTCCATTTACGTTTACATATTCAAATAAATTATTATCATATGCTATATTAAATGTATAAGTTCCTAATTCTTTTCCAAATTCAATATTTAATGTAACATCTTCTCCAGGTCGAACTGTTTGTTTACTTTGTGTTATATCTATTGTATCCAAACTCTCTGCATTTGAATTTATTGAAAACATTAATAGTAGTGCAATTGTCATATAAAAAATAATACTAAATATCTTTTTCACTTTTCTTCCTCCTTTTTTAATTTTATATAAATATTATGTGTCCTTTGAAAAAGATTATTTAGTTTTTATAATTGTATTTACTTCTATTTTTTCCAAATTTTACAAAATGAATATTTTTCGAAAAATATTTAAAAGTTATTTTATCACGATTTTTTCCATCTTTCCTTTTGCAGAAGTTCCACCTACTCCATCCATGCCTTCTCTTATTTCTTGTATAATTTGCGAAATTGTTACTATTTTATTTTTATCGGTTGTTGCAACTTTTTCAGCTACAATTAAAGGATCTACAAAATCTATTAATATTCTTCCTGGTGATGATGCAAAATTTGCTCCTGCCATCATAATTGCTTCAAAATAACTCTGGCAAGCTCCTGCAAAAATCACAAGCTTATTCATGTCTGGTTCCCATAGCCTAGCCTGTTTTACAGTTTCTATAAAATATTTTGAATTTCTATAATTATATATATTATTGTATTCTGAACCATTTTTTATCATTGAATCATGTCCAGTAATAATTAATATATCTGGTTTATATTTTTCCAGTAAACTTTTTATAACTATTGGTTGTCTGCTTTCGGGAACATTGCGAACCACAGCATTTAGCCCTAATTGTTTATAATACTTTACTGATTTTTCCATATATTTTCTGTCTCCATCTAAGTGAAGAATCTTTCCTGTATATATTATTTCTCTATATCTTTTAGATATTATACTATTTAATTTTACCAAATCTTTATTATTTGTTTTTTTTGCTCTTTTTTTAATTATTTCCTCTTGTGATTTTAAATTTTCCTCTATTTTCTCTCTACTTGCAAGTACTAAATCATCAACTGGTGCGTCTGCTTTTATTCTTAATGTTAATCCCTTTAAAATTGCATAATCTATTTTATCTTTTCTTTTTATAATTTTATCGATTACAAAAATAACATCTTCTCCATATGATTTTCTCGCTACCATGTATCCTTTTTTAAAGTTCATTTTTTCACCTCTTCACAACCTGTCTAATATTTCTTTTAATATAATATGTCGATTTTTGTAAAAAGGTGAAAAAAACCGCTATTACAATAATGTAATAACGGTTTTTTATTATTCTTTTCTCTTGTCAATTACATAAGCACTTCCTGGTGTTATTTTTGCTAAATGTTTTACTTGTGCTCCTACTTCTCCTATTTCTAGTATATTTTTAAATCTTCCTTTATATACTACAACAACTCCTACTGATATTGACGTTAATGGAAATTGTTCTACTATATTTTTTCTATTTGGAACTTCAACATATCCTCTTTGTCTATCTACTTCATTAAAATAATCTAGCACTTTCGTATCGAATTCTATTATTATATTTTGGCAAATGTTTTCGTAATTTTCATCTCCATCCACTATTGCTACAAAATCGTCTCCACCTATATGGCCTACAAAGCAATTGGTAGATTCTCCATTGTGTACATGTTTAGATATTATTCTTGCTGTAAATTTTATTATTTCGTCTCCTTTTAAAAATCCATATGTATCATTATATGCTTTAAAATTATCTAGGTCTAAATATAATACTTCAAATTTTTCGTTATTCAATAATCGTTTTTTTAGTTCTGCTTGAATTTGTACATTCCCCGGAAGTCCTGTTAGTGGACTTACTCTTCTATTGGTATGCATTAATCTTATTATGTTTTTTATTGTATAAAATATATAGTCTTCATCTAATGGATTTATTATATAATATTCTACTGCTTTAGATAGTACATCTATTCTATGTTGTTTGTCTGTATTAGATGAACATACTATTATTGGGGTTATGCTATTGTCCTCATTACTTCTAATTGTTCCACATAACTCTAAAATGTCAATGTCTATGTTGTCTTCATTAATAATTATTAATGAGGGAATATTTTTTAATGCATCTTCTAAATTAATAGTTTTTACACTTTTAAAGCAAAATTCTTTCTCTTCTTTAAAAACTTTTTTTAGTGTCTGAATTGTAGTGTTTTTATTATCAATAATATAAATCTCTTGTATCATATTTTTCTCCTATTTTTATGGTGTATATGTGCATTCTCCTTCAAATGTTTCTTGTGTATCTTCTACGCTGTAAGCTGTAATCGATACTCTATTGTATCCTTCGTCTAACGGCTGTCTATATGTCATTTCAGGTGCTTCTGGATATTGTATGCTATATGCTTGACCATTTATTGTGTAATCTATTTGTTTTACGCCTACATCATGTCTTGCTGTAATTACTAAGTATCCACCATCTATATATACTTCTAATGTTGGTTTTACTCTACCTTCAAAAATTTCTTCTCTTGTTGTTGTATTATTACTTGAATCCACGGCAATTATTGTTAATGTATTTTGACCTCTTTGTATTTCTACATTTGTTTCGATTTTTGCATTTTCTGTTTCTCCTGGTTCAACTTTTGTTTCGTCTTCTTCGTTCCATCTATATGTTATATATGATAATTCTGTTTCATCTGTTGCTGTTATTTTTACGTAATTGCCAACTACTGAAAGTTCAATTTTAGGTTTTGTTATATCTTTTCCAGTTTCCATATAAAATTCTTTTGAGTATGTTGATGTTTTTCCATTTACATCTGTTACTGTTAAATTAAATGTATTGTCTCCTGCTGGTAAATCTATTCTCTGTGTTATTGTGTTTCTACCATTACCATCAATTGAATTAGCTGTATCTTCATCATTATTCCAATTGTATTCTATTTTAGCAATCGCTCTTATATGTGATGCATATATTTTTAATTGTTGGCCCTCTCTATCTATTGAGGCTACTGGTGCTGCATTTTCTATTGCTGCTCTCATTTCTCCGTTTTTATATGCTCCATATACACCTTGTCCTAGCATTACTAATCCAAATACAATTATAGCTATTGAGAAAAATAGAACTATTTTATTTATTTCTACTGTACTTCCCTTTTTCTTCTCTTTTTGTATATATAATATTTGATTCATCTATTTACACCTCATTTTGGAATTTATTATATCATATATGTTTTTTTTACACAATATTTTTATAAAAAAAGACATAGGCTTAAATTTTCATTTAAGCTTATGCCTTTATCTATTTATTATAGTACAAATTTCTTAATTAATACTACTCCACCAATTATTGTTAATAAAATTGTTCCAAATAATACATAGTAAATTCTATCTTGTCCTGTTTTTAATGATAAGATAACTGGTGCTGTGTCTATATCATCTTCTCCTTCCACTTTATTGTTTGGAGTTGAATCTATATCACTTGAATCAAATTCATTATCGTCTTCGCTTATTTCTGCTGTATTAATTTTTAGGTCTAAATTGTTTTGATCATTTTTCCATGTTAGTAATATTGTTACAGTTGCAGATTCTCCTGGTTGTAATAATGTGTTTTCTAATTGTCTTGTTGTTACTTTTCCATCTGCTTGTGTCCAATTAGGATTATCTTCTGGTATAAATTCTAGTCCTTCTGGTATATAATCACTAATTTCTGTTGCATAACCTGCTATTTGACCTTCGTTTGTTATTTTTATTGTATATTCAAATTTTACAGTTGTTTTATTTAATTTGTTTTTATCTAATTCAACTTTAACTATTGGCTCTGGATTTTCAAGTCCTGTATGTCCTGTTTCTCTTTCTGTTGTTACTCCGTCTTCTGTTACTATTACTTTACTTACCCATTTTAATAATGCTAAGTCAAAATATTGAACTTTTACTTTTTCAATGTCTATATCATCTTCACCATCTACATTATTGTTTGGTGTTGAATCTATATCACTTGAATCAAATTCATTTCCGTCATCTTCTATTTCAGCTATATTAATTAAAATTCTATCTTCTGGTAATTGTTCTTCTGTAACTTTGAATACTACTTTTACATCTTTATAATCAGGTGTTTCCATTGTATCTTTTTGGAATGCTTTAATTATATTATCCTCTGAATTAGCCTTTGATAGGTAATCAGTAGAAATTGTTTTTCCATCTTCTGAAAGTACCCATTTATATTGTTTATTTACCTCATTATCTGGTAAGAATTCTAGTCCTTCTGGAACATTATCTTTTATACTTTCTGCATACCCATCAAGTGTTCCTTCATTATATACTCTAATTGTATATGTTACCAAATCCCCATTAGAAACTAGTACAGGATCTTTTGGATGTGTATATGTAATGTTTCCATTCTCATCAAATCCTACTTGTGGTACTCTTGATGTTACTTCATCTTCATTTATTGCTGTTATAAATTTTCTTAGTGCTAAGTCAAATGATACTACTTTTACTTTTTCAATGTCTATATCATCTTCACCATCTGTATTATTTTCTGGTACAGAATCTATATCATCAACTGGATTTCCATTTTTATCTGTATCTTCTGCAATTTCTGCTACATTTATTAGTATTCTTGAAGATGTATTTGGTTCTATTACTCTAAATACTATTTGTATATCTTTATAAGATGGCTCTGTCATTGTTTTATTATCAAATGCTGTAATTAAATTATTTACATCCTTATCTTTTGATAAATAGTCTGTTCTTATTTGGTTTCCATCATCTGATATTGTCCAACCATATTGTATATTTATTTCATTATTTGGTACAAATTCTAGTCCGTCTGGTACATCGTCAATTATTTCACTTGCATATCCGTCTATTGAACCTTCATTGTATATTCTTAATGTATATGTTACTAAATCCCCTGTTGCTACTGGAACAGGATCTTTTGGATGTTCATATACAATATTTCCTTCTGAATCTATTTTAACAACTGGTTCTCTTGAATCTTCACCTGTTAATTGTTCGTCATTTACCGCTGTTATAAATTTTCTTAGTGCTAAATCGAAATATTTAAGTCTTACATATTCTTTGTCTATATCATCTTCTGATTCTACTCCATTATTTGGTACAGAATCTTTATCTTCTGTTGGATTATTGTTCTTGTCTGCATCTTCTTCTATTTCTGCTGTGTTTATTAAAACATTTTTAGATGTATTTGGTTCTGTTACTCTAAATGCTATTTTTACATCTTTATAATCTGGTTCTTGCATTTCTGGATAGTCAAATGCATCTAATATATTGTTTTCATCTCTTTCATATGATAAATAGTCGGTAGATACACTCTTTAAATCTTCTGATAATTTCCATCTGTATTCAATATTTATTTCATTATCTATTATAAATTCTAATCCTTCTGGAATGTCGTCTTTTATTAAATTTGCATATCCAGATGTTTCACCTTCATTATAAATACGTATTGTATATACAACTATATCTCCATTTTCAACAGATACTGGTGTTTTTGGATGTGTATATGTAACATTTCCATTTTCATCAACTGTAATTTGTGGTACTCTTGTAGTTACCTCTGTATCATTTACTGCTGTTATAAATTTTCTAAGTGCTAAATCAAATTCTTTTAATACTAAATATTCTTTATCTATATCATCTTCTGTTAATATATTATTATCTGGTACAGAATCTATATCATCTATTTCATTTCCGTTCTCATCTAAATCTTCACTAATTTGTGCTGTATTTATTATTGTATTTTTTGAAGAGTTTGGTTCAACTACTTTAAATGCAACTTCTACTTCTTCATAATCTGGCTTATCCATTGTTGGATAATCAAATGCGTTTAGTAAATGTGTTTTATTTTCGTCTTTTCCTAAATAATTAGTTACTATACTTTTTCCATCTTCTGTTAAAGTCCATCCATATTTTATATTTGTTTCATGGTCTGGTAAAAATTCTAGTCCTGATGGGATATCATCTTTTATTTCTTCTGCATATCCGCTTATTCTTCCTTCATTATATACTCTTATTGTATAAATTACTATATCTCCTGATTCTACTGCTACCGGGTCTTTTGGATGTCTATATGTAATTTGTCCATTTGAGTCTACAACTACTTCTGGAACTCTTGTTGTTACTTGTTCGTTGTTTATTTGTGTTATAAATTTTCTAAGTGCTAAATCAAAATTATAGTTTATTCCAGCTGTTAATTCATCTGTTTTTAATTTTTTGTTTACTATTACAACTGGTTGATCTTCATTAGAACCACTTACTGTCCAGAATATACATTCAGATTCATAATAGTTTACAAATAATTTTAATGTTAATGAATTAATTCCAGAATTTTTGCTAACTGAAATGTAGAAATTCTTTCCTACTATATCTTTTAATGTTTTACCTTCTTCTAATTCTACTTTTTGTCCTTCATCATTTTCATATAATATTTTATAATCTGACACTTCTTCTTCATTTTGGTCTAAAACTTTTTGTGAAATTGTAAAATCTAATTCAGATTGTTTTTGAATATTAAATGGTCCTACTATAATATCATTTTCTGTATATTCTGTTTTTAAAGTTGTATTAGAAAGTACAATAGGTGCTGGTATATTTCTATTATCACCAGTTCCATATATATGAGCATTTTTTACGGCTTCTGTTATAAAGTATGTATAAAGAGTTTGTGCATCTTCTTGTCTATGAGACTTCATATCAAATCCTTGATATCCATCAGAGCTTTCTTTTGCTTTTATCTGTATAGCTGCTAAATCTGTACCTTGGTCATATGGAGATTCATCTGTATTTGTAAAATGCCATAGTGCTAATTGTTGAACAACTTCAATGTCATCATCTGTTAAATTAATTTGGTCAATTGTAAAAGGTGGAGTGACATCTTCTGCTAGTTGTTCTTGAAAAGCTGCTGTAAGTAGAGCATCTCTCATAGCTTGCCTTTCTGTTTCATTTGGATGTTTTGGTAAATACATATTATCTAAAATCCAAAGAACAGCATTGTATTTACTGTATGTTATTTCTTCATCTCCAATTGTTTCTGTTGTCATCTCATCAGATGGTAACATACTTTTAAAGTTTTCAGGTATGTTTGCTAAATCCTTCATGTCATATGAAATACTATATGTTCTTTTTTCTAATGGGTCTGTAATTGTACCACCAAACCCTGGTCCTGCTTTGATACAATAAATAGCATTATCATAGTTATATACATCATTGTTGTATGCAACTATTTTGAATATATCTTTTCCTTCAATTTGATAAGCATATCCTCCCTCTCTTGCTTGAACAATTCCAAGTTCATATGATGATACAGCTTGTACAACATTTGAAAATGGCACTAAGCAAAATGCTATAATAATTGCTAAAATCAATAATACTTTACTCTTTCTCATACTTATACCTTCCTTAATTATTATATATAATATTTTACTATTTATTTTTTTATAGTCAATACTAGCTTTTTCTAGGTAATTAGTATATTACTAAAATATTACCTATTAATTCTTAGGGCTATATGCATTTTATTAAAAGCCCTACTAATATTACAATTATATTACATTTTTATGATATTTTCAATACGTTTCGCTATTTTTAGATATTTTTGGAAATTTTTAAAATATTATTGAATATTCTAAAAAATTATTGTATATTAAAATAGCCTTTCGGCAATAAGCTAGAAAGGAGGTGTTACTTATACAAATGAAAAAATATATTAAATTACTTGCATTGATTATCATTCTTTTAGTATTAAAAGAATTTGATGATTAGACAGAAAAAGACTAGGATTTGCCCTCCTAGTCTTTTATAATGGAAAAAGACTAACCTTTTTGCCCTGTTAGTCTTTTTCAAGTGTTACATTTTACAAATGTTATACATTAAATTACTTTGCTTATAAGCTAAATATAGTATACTACATTAATTATTATATGTCAAATCTCAATTTTAATTTCATAAAAATTTAAATTTTACATTTGGAGGCGCCACCCGGATTTGAACCGGGGATCAGAGTTTTGCAGACTCGTGCCTTACCACTTGGCTATGGCGCCTTATATTTTATTATATGCTAGTTAATAATAAATGATGAATATTTAATAGTAAGTAATACAAAAATTTTTCTATATAAAATTTTTGGAGCGGGAAACGGGGCTCAAACCCGCGACCTCTGCCTTGGCAAGGCAGCGCTCTATCAACTGAGCTATTCCCGCACTTGATTGACAGTTATTATAATAACAAAATATATAATAAAAGTCAATAGTTTTTTGCCAAAATCAAGAAGTTCTTGTGCTTTTATAAATTAGCAATTTTATTTATATTCCATTTATAATTATATTTGTATAATTACTCATGATTTCTCCAAAATAGTCTGTTACATTTTTCTTTTCAATTGCTTCTTCTATAATTATTGGAATATTCATTATTTCTTTATTAGACAGTATTACATGTATCTCACCTATTTGGTAATTTCTTTCAATTGGAGCTATTACCTTTTTTTTACATTCTATCTGTATTTTTATATTATTAAGTTCGGTTTTATTTACTGGATATAATTCATAGTCATAATTATATGTCATTCCTATTTTTATATTATTTTGCTTTCCCTTTATTATTTCTATATTATTAGCATTTGCAATTTTCCATTTTTCAAATTCATCTTCTATTTTTTCTTTTATATTTACTCTTTCAAAATTTTTAAAATTATATTCAATTAATTCAATGCTATCTTTTGTTCTAAATTTTTTAGTGTCTGCACCTAATACAATTGTAATAACTTGCCAATCATTTCTTTTAACCGATGTAACTAGACATCTTCCTGCATTATTTGTAAATCCAGTTTTAACCCCATTTACTCCATCTAAATTCCCTAGTAATTCATTTGTATTGGTTATTGTCATTGGTTTTGAATTAATTGATATTGTTGTTTGTTTTGTATTTACAATTTTAGCAAACTCTTCAATATTTAATGCATAATCTGTGAGAAGAGCAAGTTCATATGCTGTTGTATAATGATTTGAATCATCTAATCCGTGTGGTGTTACAAAATGTGTATTTTGTAGTCCTAACTCTTTTGCTTTATTATTCATTAGTTCTGCAAATCCTTCTACACTTCCTCCTATATGAATTGCGATTTGAATTGCCGCGTCATTTCCAGAACGTAATAACAAACCATATAGCAAATCTCTTAATTTTATTTTATCACCTGTACTTAGTCCAAGTCTTGACCCTCCTATATTGGCAGCCTTTTTTGATACTTCTACAACATCTTCTAAATTGCCTTTTTCAAGTGTAATTATTGCTGTCATTATTTTTGTTGTTGAAGCCATTGCTCTTTTTTCGTTTATGTTTTTGCCAAATATTACTGTTTTAGATTCTCTATCAAAAATAATTGCAGCTCTTGAATTTAATGTTGGAGGATTTGAATTTACTTGTTTATTTACGTTTTGTATTTCCTCCCAAATCTCTTCTGCTGGAAAATTTTCTAAATCTATATCATCAGCATAGCATACTAATGTTAAAAGATTTAAAATTACTAAAATTATAACTACAATTTTTCTTAGCATAAAAAATCACCTTTAAAAGAATATTCTTTTAAGGTGATTTTTATTCTTATTTTCCTATAAACATTTGAACAAATATTTTCCCATATTTACTACTGCTTACAACTGCTACTCCTGTATAATTATAGCTATTGTTTAATATATTATTTCTATGGCTTTCTGAATTCATCCATGCCTCAACTGCTTTTTTGTTATCAGAATTTCCCGCAATATTTTCTCCTGCTGTTTTGTATGTTATTCCATTTGATTTCATCATTTCAAATGGAGAACCATATGTTGGAGATTCATGTGCAAAATAATCATTGTCAATCATATCTTGTGCTTTTATTCTAACTATATTTTGTAAGTCATCATCTATTTGTAATGGATTTAATCCATTATTTGTTCTTTCAGTATTGATTAATTCTAATATTTCTTTTTCATCTTCTGTCAAAGATGATGTTATTTCTTCTGTATACTCTCCTGCTCCACTATCTATTGCATCTTGTGCTTGTTTTACATATTTAGAATTTACACATCCTACTATGTTTTCGTTGGTTTGCACTATATACCAATCATCTAATTTAGCATATATTTGTATGTAATCTCCATTTTTTAATATGTCAATAACTCCATAATCTGTACTTGGACCTGTTCGCATATTTAGTCTGTCTACTGTTACTTGACCATTTTCAAAATCTGGCTTTGTACTTTGCATCATTCCTAATGTACTAATACTCATTAGTTCCCCTAATATAACTATTGCCAATACTAGTATAAATAAAATTTTCTTTTTCATATTATCTACCTCCTAATTATTCATATAGATAATACCCATTTTTTTATTATTTATACATTTTTTATAAATTTTTTTAAAATTTTATTTTAATAGCAAAGTCATCTATTGGTTCATTGCCATTTTCATAGTCTTCGTCGTTTTCGTATATTCTAATATAATCAAAAAGCATGTCTTCTATTTGTGTATCTTCATCATAGAATATTGTAAATTTAACAGAAAAATTTTTAGTTTCTAGTTTGTCTAGTGTTATTGGTTCTAAAACTTCATCTGCTCTTCTTTTTAATCCCTCTGATGTATCTAATGCTATTTCGTAGTCAACAGAATAGTCTGAATATACTATATAATTTTCTGATTTATTTGTTATGTTTAAATTATATACAATATTATCATATTTTATATCTACGCTTTCTATTTTTATTTTCATGTATTCATCTTCATATATGTATGTTAAATTTTGTCTACCTATATATTGTCTAATAGAAAGTTTAAGCTGTCCATTTTCTTCTATTACTACATATTTTTCACTGTATACATTTTCATCTTCTTCATTATTTAAACCTGTTGCTAATATATCATTTAATATATTTACAGTATATATGTAGATTTCATCTTTATTAGAAAAGTTTTGTATATTATATATTTTTTTATTAGGAAAAATTGAGTCTACATATTGCTTAAAAAGTTCAATATCTGGATATATATTGTTTTTACAATCTTCTGTTAATAGATTATACGCAGCTTCGTAGTCTTTATTATTGCAGTTTTCCACAAATTGTCCAATTAATTGTTCAATTGGTTCTTGCAAATTTGTTGGTACACTACCATTTTCCATTACTGACTCATGTGGATTGTAATTTGTTTGTATTTCTGGTGTTTCTTCAATTTTTCCCACAAAATAATTTATTGTAAGTATAATTGCCCATACAAACAATATAATTATAATTTTTTTACCATGCTTTTTAAAAAAATCAATTATATTTATTCTTATTTGCGTAAACAAAAATTTCACCCCTTAAATTATACTTGGAAAGATAATGTGAATTCTCCAAAGTCAGTTTCATATATTACAAATTTTTGCTCCAAATATGTTGTTATTTCTTCATCTAGTGCATTATATATTCTTACTGTTAATATATAATATGTTCCTTGTCTATCTATATCTGTATACTCAACTCCTAAATATTCTGGATAGTTTTCATTTATATATTTTTCAAATTCACTTTGTTCTGGGAAATAATTTTGTTTAAATTCCGGATATAAGTATCCATAAGCTTTTTCAAAATTTCTTGCATCTATTGCATTTATATATTCTGCATAGTATTCGTGAATTCTATCTGTTTCATTCATACTTTTAAGTTCCAAGATTTTCTCTTCTTGTGTTTGTTCTTTTACTTCCTCTTCTATAATTTCGTTCTCTTCGTTTTTGCTTTTTTCAGAATCATATTTTGCTATTACCTGGTTATTATTCATTGTTGGTGTTAATATTTTATTTACATATACATAAATACATGTTGCAATTATTGCTATAAGTATAATAAATAGAAGAACTGTTCCTTTATCTAGTTTTTGCATTATTTTTACTCCTCTCCACTTACAGATTCAAAAATTACCATTGGTGATGTTAACATATCATTTGCAATATATATTTTAAAGTATAATTTGCAGTTTTGGTAGTTTATTTTAATATTTACGGTATCATATTTTTCATCCTCTACATATGACTGTGTGTCTATTTCCGAATTTATGTATTCAGTATCATTTATATTTTTTTCTTTAATATTTACTGATAGCATACTAAGTTCTTGTATTGTTGTTATTCCCGCACAAGCTATTAAGTCTGCTTTGTTATTTTCTAAATATGTATTTAGCTCACTTGAATTTAAACTTGCCAAATCACTTTGAAGAGTAGAAAGATTTTTATGCACTAAATCATATAATTTTTCATAAACATAATTTAAGTCTAGATTTCCATTATATTTTTCTTCTAAATATTCTCTATTTTCTGGAAATATTCTTATTTTAAGTGCTGCTTCTAATTCTGGATTTTCTCCTTCTTGCATTATTTTATATTCTTCATATGTAAATTCATGAATGGGGTCTACAAAGAATATCATATATGTTAATAAGCATATACTAATTATTATTAAAATTATTAATATCCCTTTTATACCTTTCATTTTTTGTCCTCTTTTCTATTAATTTAAATTATCTTTTACACTTATACTATTTCTGCTTTCATCTTGCATTTTTATTACCATATCTTTTCCTGAAACCGTTTCTGCAATTGGAGTATTATTGCTTATTTTGTCTCCAACTTTTATTGCAGAATCCATTTTTACTCCACTCATTATTAATATTTTGTCTTTTAAATTACTTGGTGATGTTATTTTTATTTGAACAGCATTGTCTGAAATTTTATCTATTGTTCCACCTACTACTGAATAAATTCCAGTTCTAGCTGGCATTTCGCTTGTTTTTATTATAGCATCATTTCCATTATATAAAATTTGTGCTGTTTTTCCTCCAAGTAAATTTTTTAATCTATATGATCCAGATGTAGTTGATCCAGATGAACTATTATTGTCAGAAGATGAAGATCCTCCACCTCCTGTTAAACTTCCATCTGTATTCCAATCATCATCACTTGTTACTTTGCTTGTTAATATTTTTTCATCTTGGAATTTTACGCCTTTACTTGTAATCCATTCTTTTAAATCTCTTAAAACAAATTTTGCATCATCACTAGTTTGTGCAGCTCTCTCCAACATTACTATTACATTTTTCATGTCGTCTCCAAGAGTTATTTTACTTTTTACTGCCATAGAACCAGATGTTATGAATCCATTTATTCCATCTACTTTTTCCCATAAGCCGTTTGTAAATAAATCTTCTAAGGTCTCATTTACATCTGATCTTTCTGGTTCTTTTACTTGATATATTTCTCCTGATTTATATGTTGTTACATCGAATTTACTGTATTTACTTGATACTGATGTTGGTAAAGTTTCCACATATGCATCTTCTGAACTTGCTGTATTTAAATCTTTAAATTTTAAGTCTCTATACCAATGATTGTCAACACTTGTTATATATGGAGTATATTTTTCCTTTGTATTTTTTTCTTCATAATCTTTAGCATCTTCTATTTCCGCATATGTAACTCCCACATCATTTTGAGCTTGGTCTACTGCATTTTGGTAAACATATATAGGTCTTCTTTGTGCAGCATTTACCTGTTGCATGTAATTCCATAATACTCTAACCCTATTATCTAATTCTTGTTTTGTTTCGTCTAATGTCATTCCTCTATATTTTAATCTTACCACTTCTACTGATTTGTGAAGTCTAATATTAACTTTTGTATCAAATTCCTGTCTTGTTGCTATTGATTCAGCAAAATCTGGTGCCATAGTTCCTAAATGTAATGCAAGTAAAAATTCAATTGGTTTTCCATATCTCCCAGTCCAACCATCTAAATTATATATACATTCTGTTTTTGTTTCTTTTAGTTGTCCTGCGACCTGTTTTTTTTCATTTATTGTAAGTACTAATTTTCTATTTTCTCTATCTATATCTGGCGTTATTGTTAACTCTACTGGTATTCCTCCTGCCCCATTACTATTTTCGCTTGCTAATTCATCCCACTCTACTCTTTGACCATCTATAATAATTTCTGGTACTGCATCTATTCTTGTTGACACATTTAGCATTCCTGTTCCAAATTCCGAGTTTTGTGCTCCTTCTGGCGTGGCATCAGAATTTATAGGAAATATACTAACTCCATCCCACCATCTAAGTAAACTGCTTATAGATACGGTAGATAACATATATGTTCTATTTTCAGCTGCTAAGTATTCTACTAATGCATCACTGCTTACACTTGTTATTTCTCCTTCTTCATTTTCTTGTAAATCAGCTTTTTCTTCATCTGTTACAAATCCATATCCAACTAAGTCAAAACCCATTAAGTCTATGTATCTTGCAACATCTAGAACGTGTTGCTGTGTTACTTCCGCATAGTCATCGCCTTCTGTAATACTTACTAGTGCTGTTTTTATTTGAGTCCACAGTTCATCTGCCATTTGAACAATTTGCCCTCTTAACATATCTGGTCCTGAAAAAATAAATACTAATATACTAATTAAAAGAATAATTCCAACTATTACTGCTAGGATAGCCGCAATATATGGAAGAAGTGCTAAAATACTTCTTTTTATGACTGTACTTCCAGAATTAATTAAAGTAGTCCCTGCTTTTCTTATTCCGTTTGCTGCTTCTTGTCCTGCTTTTTTTATAGCTTTTTTAGTTGTACTCGGACTTTCATTTTGTTCTTCTGACGAATACATTTCTTCAAAATTATCTTCATTATTTGCCATCTTTTCACCTTCTTTTAAAAAAGGGATAATGGTGTAGGGTTTTTATACCATACTCATTATCCCCCTTATTTTATTAGTCATTTGGTTTTATATCTTTGTCTATAATTTTTCCCATTGTTTCTATTACTTTTTCATTTGGATCTTCATCATAATTTTGATTATATATACTTCTCATAGCATGTAATGACTGTACATATTGACGTTCTGATGTTTCTTTTATATCTTTAATCTTGTTACTATTCATACTTAAATATTCTCTTGCTTTTTGTATGTCTGCTTCTCTATTGTATTCTTCTCCATGTTTATGATTACTAAATGCTGTTGCTAAAACTCTTTCATTATTTTTTATATTTGATTCTTTTATATATTCTTCAAGTTTGTTTATTTTTTGAGTATAACCTGATGAATCTTCTACATAATCTTGAATTTTCTTTCCTACTGCCATTGCTCCTATTGCATTACCAAGATCCGCACCTCCAAGTCCCGCAAGTGATCCTCCTATTGCTGCACCAGCTAGTCCAGATGTTTTTAAGTTCCAATCTACAAATGTTTTGCCTGCTTTTCCTGCTAAATTTTTTGCATCATTAGCTAATCGTTCCATGTTTGAACTATTAATATTATCAACTTGTGGCATTTCTACATATGGAATTTCAGAAGAAGTTTTAGGATTTCCTGATACTTTTGGTTCCATGTTAATCTTATCAGCTGGAATTGTATTTTCTCCCATATTATTTCTAGGTATTTCTCCTGTCATTAAAGTATCATAGTCACTTGCCATTGCTACTGCATATCTACGGTTTTCTGCTTCCATTCTTTCTCTTTCTGCACGTCTTCTTGCATCTTGCTCATAGCTTCTTAAATTCCTATAATCTATATCTTCTCCTGCACCACCACTAAGTTTTCTGCTTAATGTCTCAGATGACATATTTTTCATTCCAGAATCATTTGTTTCTTGTATATTACTTGCCGCAATATTGTTGCTTGCTATCAGGCTAGATGCCTGACCTTTTGCTCCTACATTTGTAGCAGTTGGTGCCTTTCCAACATTTGTTGGTGCTTTTTTTCCACCAGATGGTTTTAGCTTACCATATGCTGCTGAAAGTACAGCTGCTGTTGCTAATGCACTTCCTGTTGATTTTGAATCTATTCCAAATATCTTTTTTATTAAATCTTCTGCTTGTAATATAAAGAACATTGTTACAATTACAAGTACAGCAGAAGCTAGTGTTCCTTCTCCTTGCAATACATTCATTGCTATTGCAACAAAAGCTACATATATTAAACAATGAAATGGTTGTATAAGAACATTATGTAAAAATTCTTTTAACCAGCTTGAAAATGCCTCTGCTTTACCATTTCCAGCTTTGTCTATTGAGTATGTAATGGTTATAATTGGTGATATTAGTATTAAAAAAGCAACTGTTATCATACGTTTTATATACATAATTAAAAATATAAATGTTAAAGCAACTATACATAAATATACTATTGCAGAACTCCAACTAATAGTTGCAAGTGGGTAAAAGCTTTGAATAACAAGTGCTTTTATATAATTTCCAAAAAATATTGAATTGCTCTCTGGTAGGGCATTATCTTTTACTGATGAAATCATATCTACAAGTACATTGTTTATATTTATTGTGATTAAAATTATGTAATGTAGTAAAAATACCATTGCCAAGCTAACAACCCAATTTACAAGCATTTTTTTGTAATTAACTTTACTTTCAGGGTTTGAAGCCATTACCATTCTTATTCCTATATAAATAAGTACACATAGTAATATTATAATTGCCATGGTTCTTAATGTCATATACCAACTAGCCACACTTTGTTTTAATGACTTAATTGGGTTATTGCTCCCGGATAATGATTGTTGATGATCTCCTGTCCCAAATGATGTCATATTAAAAAAGTTTATATCTGTAATTGCAAGTCTATTAAATAAAATATCTTCTGGTGTAATTACAGTTATTGAACCACTATTTGCTGTTCCTGCACTTTCTCCAACTACTGATCCTAAAAATTGAAATACTCCACCTATAATTACAATTTTTAATCTTTCAAAATATGTAAATATACCAACTAATCCATCTGCTGCGGTTCCCCAATTTATTTCATTTGCAGTGTTTACTTCGTCCATTATTTTAGATGGATTGCCTACAACTCCTGCGGTTGCTGGTGGCTCATTTATAGCTTCTGTACTTCCGCTCAGTTGAAATAGCCATAACAATATTTGAACCTATGAAATTAAACATTAACATACTAATTATTATTATTAGTAGTAATTTTCTTACTTTTCCCTTAATCATATTAAACCTCATATAAATGTCTATTTAATCTATTTTGTACTTAATCCAAATAATTTGTTAAATACATCCTCTGCTTTTAATATTCCTATAAAGAATACTATTGCTATCATTGGTGCTTTTAATGCTATTGCTGATGCCGAAAATACAAATATTGTATACATAAGTGCATGTACTGGTTGCATAAATGCATTACTTAAAAATAGTTTTGTCCATGCTGTATATGCTTGTGCTTTTCCATCTCCTGCTTTATCTATTGCATATGTTACAGTTATAAGTGGGGCTATTATTACTAAAAATCCCATTGTAAGTAATCTTTTAAAATATTTGTAGAAGAAATATACTTCATACCCTACTATTATAACATATGTTATGAAATATAGCAAAATTGACCATATGCTTTCATCTGTATCAAATACATTTATTGTTTTTCCAATTATTTCTGTTTCAAAATTATTATTTAGCATAGATTCTGGTATTAATGAAATGAAAAAGTTAGTAGCTTTTAATATAATTACAATTGCATAATGTAGTAAGAATAACATTGCAAATCCAATTATCCAGTTTTTAAACATTTTTTTGTAATTAACTTTTTCTTCTGGTTTGGATGCCATTGCCATTCTTATGCCTATGTAAATAAGCGTTACAATACTAAGTATTTGAGCAATTCTTAATGAAACATAATACCATGAAGCTATTGACTCTTTTAATTTTGAATTTACACTTGAATCATCTGTTGTTACATCGAAAAAATCGACATTAAATAGTGGAACTTGTCCAAATACTGCTTTTTCTATTGTAAACCAATTAACATTTGAAGCATCAAAATTATCCATAAATGATGAGCCTGTATATATGTCTTCTGAATCACCTACTGTTACAAATGCCATAAGCATTTGTATAGAGTATGGTATGAAGCAAAGAATTTTTACTATTATTCTTACTATTACACTTGCTAAATTTCCAGCTTCTCCTAATATTACACTTCCAACTTGTGTAATTCCGCCCATTATATCAGTTACGATTGGTACTTCTGTTGATTCTACATCTTGTTGAGTTTCTTTTTCAATTTCATTTCTAGCATTTTGTCCCTCTAAGCTGTCCATTTTTATTGTATCTGTTGCATAAATGTATTGTGGAAGGAGTGCATTTAAAATAATAACTATAATTGCAATTGATAATATTAACTTTTTACTCATTCCTCACACCTTCCATTATACTTTTATTTTTTTAGTTTATTTAAGTTTGTTTCTATAAATTCAAATTCTTTCTTCGTTGGTTTAATTGAAATAATTGCTGTATCTTCTCCAACTTTTAATAGTCCTTCACCTCTACTACAAGTTGTAAGGAAATATGCTTCTCCTTCGCTTAATTTAAATACTTCTTTTATATAAGATATTTCTGATTTATCTTGTGCTAAGAATAATTTAGTATCTGACGATGTAAGTACTGCTTGTACTTCTGCTTTTTCATAGAAATCCTGGAATTTCTGTGAAATAACAGCAAGAGATACATTTCTTTTTCTAGCACGTCTTGCCATTGTGTTTAAGAAATCTACTGCTTCTGGATATGGAAGTAACATCCAAGCTTCGTCTACTAATACCCTTTTTTTAGCAGCTTTTGACTTATCTTCACTGTTTTTCTTAACATATTTTTCCCATATCCATGATAATAATATTTGTTGTGCAAGTGGTCTTGCAAATCTTTCTTCTAGTCCAGATATGTCTAGGTTTATAAATGGAACTCCTTCTAATAAATCAAAGGTTGATTGTCCGTCAAAGTATGCCATTTGTCCGTCATATTCTCTTACATATTGTCTCATAACTTTTATTAGATAACTATAATGGAATCTATAATCTGGGTTATCATTCTTTTTTGCATTTGCAACTAGTCTTTTATACCATGAACCAATTGTTGGCATTTCTTTTTTTGTTCTTCCTAAATAATTTCTATTTACTATTGGTCCATCATTTACATATAAGCTTTCTATATTGTTTGTAATTCCGTGTGCTGCATATTCTTCTGCTACTGATTCTGCAATAATTTGTTTTGTAAGCTCATTTACTTCCTGGCTTCTTGTACTTCCTCTTGCCATTGTTAGCAATGCCTGTGTAACGTCTTCTACTTTATTTTCTACATTTAGCATTACTCTTTCTTTACCTGTTATTTCATCTCTTACAATTTCTGGTTCTATATCAAATAAGTTTATAATAGTTTTAGAGTTTGGACTTATTGTTACATTAATTCCACCTAATGCTTCTGCAACTACTCCATATTCACCTTCGGCATCTAGTGCTAAGCTTTCTATTCCCATTAGCACAGATGAACGAGCTGTTAATACTTTTATTGTAACACCTTTACCAGCACCAGATTTTCCAAACACAACCATGTTGTAGTTTGTAAGTGTTGGGCTAAAATTATCAAATAATATTGGAAGTCCTGTTTGTCTATTAAATGCAATTGGTATTCCTTTATCATGCCCGACTTCTGATGTAAAGAAAGGAAATACTGTTGCCATTGAGCTTCTATCAAATGTGTGCATTTTTTTAACTTTGTTATCACAATAAGGCATATTAGACCTAAAAGCTTCGTCTTGTATTGCCCATGCTGGTTTTATTCCTATTAGAGTTTTAGACATTTCAGATGCTAATAATTCTGTATATTTATCTAATTCCTCTAAGCTATATGCAAATAATGTACAAATTATTGAAGCTTCAAATAACTTATTAAATCCTGCTGCAATTTCATCTCTTAATGCCTCAGCTTCTGCTCTTTTTTGTGCCATTATTCTTTCTCTATTTATGTCTCCTCTGTCTAATGCTACAATTCTTTCAGATTCTAGTTCATTTATTTTTCTATTTAAGTCTGTTTGTGAGGAACTTTCACTTATAGGATTAATAAACACAGAAACATTTATGTCACCAAATGTGTACATACTTCTTAAAAATTCTGGGAATGTACACATTCTCGGAATTGTAGTCACAAGCATACTTCTTGCATATCTAGTGCTACTTGATGTTATTTCCAAATAATTTGTATGGCTTGCATCAATTCCTGCTGGTGCTATTAAATCTTTTATGTTTTTAACATTTTTGCTAATAAAGCCTTCGTTGTTGTAATCTACTTTAACAATATCTTCTGGTTTATTTTTTTTCTTTCTTTTGTCTTTTCCCATTATATTTTCTCCTCCTCAAATACTTCACTATTAACTTACTTTTGTCTCTTCACTAGTTTCTTCTGTTTTCTTTTTTCTACCTCTTTTTTTCTTAGGAGGTTCTTCTTGTTGCTCTTCTTCTATTTCTTCTGAATCTGTTTCTTCATTTATTTCTTTTTTTGCTCTTTTATATAAGTCATCATCCATTTGAGATTTATATTCTTCTATTAATTGAAGTGCTTTTTCTTTGACCTTTTCTCTTTTCTTTTCTTTATCTTCTAATTCTTTTTCTCTTTTCTTATCTGCCGCAATAATACTTTCTGTCGCCAAGTCTACGGCTTCTAAATTGATTTGTTCTTCTAATTTTTCTTGTTTCTTTTGAAGAACATCTTTTGCAGTATTATATAAAGAATCATATTCTGCGTCTAACGCTTTTGATAATTGTAATAATTCTGAATCATCTCTATTATAAGCTATGTATAGTAATTCTGCTAATTCTTCTGAGTTTAATATTTTACCAGTAACCTCAGATGCAGCAAGTGATCTCATAACAGATTGACTTCTTGTAAATAACTCTTGGAAACATAAGTCATCAATTTCCTCTTTTGAGTAATTAGCTAATGACCCATTTTCATTTGAATAATACGAAACTATTACATATGTTTTTTGTTGTAAAACATTTTTATTCAAACTCATTCTGCCAATATATTCTGCTATATCTGCTCCATATTCTAAAACATTTTCTTTTCTCTTTTCTTCATATCTTAATTTTTCATACAAGTTTTCATTGCCTTGCATTTTAGCTTCTCTCATTTTGGCTTGTATTTGTTCTACATCTGTTCTTAGGCTTTTTACTTTATCTTTATATCCATCTATAATATCTTTTAAATTTAAGCTTCTTGTTTGAACATATAATTGTATTGGAAATCTTAATGTATTTAGGAACTGAACAAATCCTTGTTCTACCGCCATTTTTTCTTCTTCTGACATCAAATCATAATTTACACCTTGGCATTGTAATATCATTACATATTGTGTTCTGTTTTTTCTAATTATCATATTATCTTTTATTTCATCAAATTCCATGAATTTTGTAATAGCTTCTTTTGGTAGTCCCCCTGCAACATTTGAAACATAATCTGTTTGCTTATTTCCGCTTTTCATTTCTGTTTTTCCGCCATTTTTGTTTCTATAAACAACAGCAAAATATACTAGTACTAATGCAAATATAACAAATACTAGTACAACCAAAATTATATTAAGAACATTTATAAGATCCATTTACTTTTCTTCCTCCTTTGTATAAGCATATATTTTTCTATTTGCTCTAAATTTTGCATATCTTATTATTATTTCACTAATCGGCTCTCCACCTACTTTTTTTGTAAAAGGAAGTCCAGCAATTGTTGGTATTTTACATGCTCCAATTGCAAATCCTATTAAAGCAAAAACAGCCATAGTTATAATTCCAACTGTTCCAAGTCCAAGTGCTGAAAATATTAAATAAAATATCAGCCCAACAGCTGCTCCTATTGCTGTTGTAATTAAAGATTTAACAGAAAATATTAATAATATTCTTGTTTCTCCTCCTAAATCACGAGGGATATAATATGACCCCATTAGATTACCTCCTTAGTATTTAAAAAATGTCTTCGAAGAAAGTATATGCCACTCTCCAAATTGAGAATGCTCCAAAGATTACTATACCTGCAATTACTAAACCAATTAATTGTTGTTTTAATTTTCCTTTTTGTTCTGGTTCTGCTGTCATATATTTTATTCCAAGTAGAATTAATGCTCCAAATAATACGGCTACTCCTACTGCTGTTAGCATTTGTCCTACTGGCACAACTGCATCTATTATTTTATCTGTGCTTATAAGTGACTCTTCTTTACCTGCATTTTCAAAATCATCTACACTATCTTTTATAGAATCCCAAGATAAATCGCTACTTGCTTGCACATTCACTGAAAAAAATGCAAGTAATATGCAAATTAATATCATTACAATTTTTAAGCTTCTTTTCATATTTTCATCACCTCATTTACGCCAAAAAACACTTATAATTAATAATATTATACTTCATTTTTATTCATATTTCAACAATTAAAGTCAATATTATTCATATTATTCAAAATGTTATATAAATGTAATATTTTTGTAATATACTTCTTTTTTATTCGCCAAAAAAAGAAGTGAATTAATCTTCACTTCTTAAATATTATTAAATTATACTTTTATCCACCCTGCCATTGTGCTTATAAATCTTAAAATATTTGCAGTTCCAAATACTAAAAATGCTCCTATTAAATATGGAATTGCTCTTGCTTTTAAAGAAGCTTTTTGGTCAGGACTTGAAGTTATGTATTTTATTCCTATTACTAGCATCATAGCAACTGATGCTAGTACCGCTACCGTATATATAACGCTAATTATTTTTCCACTCATTTCAGTAAGTGATGCTACTCCTGTTGGATTTGAAATATTTGAAAGTTTTCCCATATCTATTTCACCAGCAGACACATTTGTTGACATTAACGCTATAAATAATATTCCTAGTATAAATACTGTCATTATTTTTTGCATATTTTTCATTTAAATCACCCACTTAATTTAATGTATTTGATACTCCTTGTGTTACACGCATTACCAATTCTACAAGTCTTGGAGCTGCAAATAATACAACTGCACCTACTGCATACACAACAGCTGTTTTTTTGAATTCAGCCTTTTCAGATGGTGCTGCTATCATATATTTTATTGCTATATATAAAAGCATTAAAATAGCAATACCTGTTCCTACGACCTTAATTGTACCTATAATAATATTACCTGTTTCCTTAACAGTATTTCCCGCACTGGTATTTGTTCCTTTATTATTATCTATATCTTCAATAATACTTGTTGCACTTACGGTTGAAATTAGTAAAATAGATAATATTACTATTAAACAAAACACTATTTTTAATATATTTTTTTTCATTTTGCCTATCCTCCTTGGTTAATTTGTATATTCATATATTAAAAAACCCTTTTGACTAAAATTAATTATAGAAGTCAAAAGGATTATTAATCATGCCTTTATTATTTTAGTATCCAATATCAATCTCTGATGCCCATCCTTGAATTGCTGCTAAGATATTAACTGCTGCAAATAATATAACTGCTGCAATTACATATATAAGTGCACCTTTTTTAATATCGGCTTTTTCACTTGGAGCAGCTGTTAAGTATTTTATAGCTAATACAATAAGCATTATTATTGCGATACCTGTACCAATAACTTGAACAATACCAATTATATTATTGAATAAATCTGTTATTCCTTCTGCATGACTTGTATCTCCTTCAAATTCGTTAGGATCAATTGCTAATGCTGGTACTGAGAATGCTACTACTAATAATACAATAAGCATTAATATTGATGCTATTCTTATTGCTTTATTCATGATCTAATCCTCCTTTTTACTTGTTTTGAGCTTTTTTTCTTATCATATATTTTCATTATAACGTATTTTTACATAAATTGCAACATTTTTTTATTTTTTATTTGGCTTTTTTGTAAAATTTTATGTTTTTACTAGCGCACTTCCTCATTTTAAAGGCTTGCAAGTTGATTTTTTTGTTTTTTTATTGTATAATAAAATTAATAATTTAATTATTTTAACAAATACAAGACTTTGTATTTCTTGCAAAGGAGGACTTCTTATGAAAAAGCTTATTAATTTAATCCTTGCAGTGGTTGTTGCTTTTGCAGCTTATACCATTAATGTTGATTTCTCTCGGGAAAACAATGTAGCACAAAACAATTCTAATATTTCTATTTCTTTTGTAAACACTGCCCAAGCAAAATCTAAATTCGAAAAGAAATGGGACAGAGCTGTTGAAAGAGTAGAAAGACGTACAATTAACCGTACGGTTAATCGTATCGAGGATCGTATTAATGATCACATTGATGATGTTATCGACCTTTTGGACCCTGATTCCAGAGAATATCGTAAATGGTCTATGGAAAGATTATTCAATTCTCTGCCTTATGGCGAAACTCAGGTTTTGGTAAAAGGCTCCAAGGCTAGCACCCTCAAACGCATCGTTAATGATAGTCCTAATGCAGCAATTGTTGGCTATATCTACAAACGTGGCGTTAATGGCAAAAGAGGCCCGAAAGTTGGGTTAGTTATTCTTAAATCTGCAAATTTGAATGACATTTATTACGCTGAATAATAAGCAATTAACTACAAAATCTCAACCCTAATTGGGTTGAGATTTTTCTTTTATGCTAATATCGTTATTTTCCCGTTATCTTCTTTTTTATCATTTTTTTGGAATTTTTTTCTTTTATATAATACTCTGTTATTAGTTCATCTAATTCTATACTTATTCTATATATTTTATCATAGTCTTCGCCTCTTACTATGCTATTGTTTAATTCGTTTCTTAATCTACAAATTTCATCATTTATCATTTTATCACTCCCCACTTATTTATCGTAGTGATTTTATAATAACATATTTTTACAATGGTTTCAATATTATTACTATATTTTACCAATTTTTCGTGCGTCATTTTAAGTGTTATTTTTATTGTTTTTTTGTTTTTGTATTATTATACACCAAAATAAAACAAGATACGACAAAAAGTATTAACGACACCATCTGAGATATTCTAATATTATTTAACATTAAACTATCTATTCTCATTCCTTCTATAAAGAATCTGACAAAAGAATATAAAATTAGATATATGCATGTTCTTTCTCCATTTTTTTGTCTTATTCTACCTAATATTATTAGAATAATAAATATTATAAAGTCTGCTACTGATTCGTATAAAAATGTTGGATGCACTTCTTTATATATTCCGTTTTCTATTATTCCCATTCTAAATATGCTAGTTGTCTCTACGCCATATGCTTCTATATTTATAAAGTTTCCCCATCTTCCAATCGCTTGCCCTAATGCTAAAACTGGTGCTATTTGGTCAAGTAATGATATGAAATTAATTTTTTTCTTTTTGCAATAAATAAATATTGTAAGTATTCCACCTAATATTCCCCCATATATTGCAAGTCCCCCTGATTTTAAATTTAGTATTTCTAGTGGGTTATTTATGTAAAAATCTAAATTAAATGCAATATAATATAATCTTGCACATATTAGTGATATTGGAATTAGATATATACTTAAATCTAGAAGATATTCATATTTTACATCTTCTTTTTTGTTATTTATTTTTAATATTATTAGTGCTAAAACAATTGCAATTACAATCAATATAGCATACCAGTGAATATCTATTCCTAGTATGCTAAATGCTATTTTTGAGATATTAAATTCTAATCCTAGCCCTGGAAATGTTACCATTTTATTTATTTTCCTTTTTTGGATTTATTATACTTATAACTTGTTTTTCCTCATTAAATACATTTTTTAAAATTTGATCTACATATTCCTTTGTAATTTGATTATAATTTTCTAGATATTCAAAACTATTTATTCCTTTAAAATAGTCTGATATAACCATTCTTGCTATACTTCCAACTTCATTATATTCTCTTACATATTCTCCATATATCATTTTTTTAATTCTTTCGAAATTCTCTTTATTTATACCTTTATTTTTTATATCTAAAATTTCTTTATTTAGCTCATCTAAAACTTTTTTTGGATTTTTAGATTGTCCTCCAATTAGTACATGAGCATAATTTTCTGTAAATTCAAAATCCAAATCTAATGGTGCTTGTAAAAGTCCTTGCTCGTACATTTTTTTATATAAGTTTGAACTTTTTCCTGCAATTACGTTTAATAATATTTCAATTGCTATATGTTTTTTTACCAGGTTTTCTTCTGGTTCTTGTTTTACTTTATATCCAATCATAAATGAAGGTATACTAACTTCCATTTCTACTTCTATTTGTTTTTCTACAATTTCTTCTGGTTCATTTGGATAAATTCTTTTTATTTCTCCATTTGCCTTAACCGGTAATAGTCTCTTTTTTACTTCTTCTATTATTTTTTCTACTTCAAAGTCTCCACATAAAACAAGTATCATGTTGCTTGGATTATAAAAAGTATTATAGCATTTGTATAGAACTTCCTTATTTATTTTACTAATTGATTCTATTGAACCTGCTATATCTAGTTTTACAGGATTATTTTTATACATTGCTTTCATTGTATTTATATAAATTACCCATTCTGGATAATCATCATACATCATTATTTCTTGACCAATAATGCCTTTTTCTTTTTCTACATTTTCGTCTGTAAAATACGGATGTTGTATATAGTCTGCAAGTTCGTCGAATGCTTCTTCAAAATTCTCTGTACATTCAAATAAATATGCTGTATGGTCATTTGTTGTATATGCATTTGCATTTGCTCCTAAGGATGTTAGCGTATCTAGACTGTTGGTTCCATTTTCTTGTTCAAACATTTTATGTTCCAAAAAATGTGCTATTCCATCTGGTACTTTTATCTCTTCTGTTTCCCCAGGTACAATAAAATTATTATCTATTGAGCCATAATGTGTTCCCCATATTGCATATTTTTTTGTTATGCCTTTTTTAGGAATTACCATTACTGTTAAGCCATCTTCTAGCTTTTCTGTGTATAATTTTTCTTTTACCTTTGTATTTTCTATTATTTGCATATTTGCCCCTTTCTAATTTCTTAAAAAGTAAATTGTATTTATTTGTGTTCTATCAGCTATATCTTGTATTTGCTCTTTGCTTACATTTTGTATATTTTCTTTATATTGTTCAAGTGAACATGTTGAATCTGCAAGTTCTTGGCCTAAATAATATGTTATTTCGGTATCTTGTTCTTCATCAACACTATTTACTGCTGATATTATATATTTTTTTGCATTTTTAATGTCTTCTTCTGAAAAATTACCTTTTTTCATATCTTCTAATTGTTCTTTTATAATATCTAATGCCTTTTCATAATTATCTATTTCTATTCCACATCTAATAAAAATATCATTTTTGGGTCTAACATATGTTGAACGAGCACTATATGCTAGGTGTGCTTGTTCTCTTACATTTTGGAACATTTTAGAATTAGCACTATCTCCTAAAATTGTGTTGTATAGTGTTGCTACAAATCTTTCATCCTTTTTCATGTTTTTTATGCTCATACCTATTACTAGTTTTCCCTGTGTTACATCCATTATATCTTCTACTATGTTTGGCTCTTTTATTTCTTCTTTTACTTCTGTTTCTTCTTTGTTTATTATATTGTTTGGGGTTCTCTCTTTAAGCTTTGAAATGTTTTCGTTTTTGTTTAATATGTCTATTATTTCTTTTTCGTTAAACTCGCCTGATACAAATATGTCTATTTTAGATGTAGCAAGTAGTGTATTATAATAGATATAAATATCTTTATTGTTTATATTTTCTAAATCTTCTGCAAAACCATATTTATATAAGCTATATGGTTTACCTTCATACATTTTTTCTGTGCATTTTTCGAATGCATATATATCTTTATTGTCTATTTTAGCTTCTATTAATTGTTTTAAATTTACCTTCTCAGATTCTAGATATTCATTTTTAAACATTCCATTTTCTACTAATGGATTAAATATAATTTCAAGTAGAACATCTATACTTTGTTTTAACAAATCTTCTTTTTCTGGAAGGAATTTATCGTTTAGAGATTCTAAATAAAATTTAATAACTTGATTATCACCTGTTTTTTCTACCCCGCAGTCAAATTCTGAGCCGTACATTTCTTCTAGTTTTTTGCTTATTAAGTCTTGTGAAGGCATGTTTTGGGTTCCCCTTCTTAATATTGCAGGTATTAATGCATTTTTGGTAACATTTTCTCTATTTAGTGGTGTTGTTATAAAAACAGATATTAAATTTGTTTTAAATTTATTAGTTTGCACACAATGTAATTTAATTCCTTTTTTTATCTCTGTTATACTGTCTTTCATGTTTCCTCCTCGCATAATTTTCTATTCTTAATTTATTATAATTGTTTTTTCTTAATTTATGCACTTTTATTATTGTAATAATTCTTTTACAGCTTCATTTATAGTTTTTCCATCAGATGCTGCTCCGATTTTTTCTTTTGCTGCTTTCATTACTTTTCCCATATCTTTCATAGTTGTAGCTCCAACATCTAGAATTACTTCTTTAACAATAGCTAAGACTTCTTCTTTTGATAATTGTTTTGGTAGATATTCTTCAATAATATTTATCTCTTCTTTAATGTTGTTTACTAAATCTTCTCTTCCACCTTTTTGATAATCTTCCAAAGAATCTCTTCTTTTTTTAGCCTCTTTTGCCATTATATCTATAATTTGATTATCTGTAAGAGTAATTTGTTTATCTTTTTCAACTTGTAAAATAGCTGCTCTTACCATTTGAATAACATTTTTTCTAAGTTCATTTTTCTCTTTCATTGATTTTTTTAAATCTTCTAATAATTTTTCTTTTAACATAAAAAATCATCCTTTCTTTAATTTATTATAATAAAAAAAGCGAGAAGCAACTTACTTCTCACCCCTTTTTAGCCTAGAATTTTCTTTTTCTAGCTGCCTCTGATTTCTTTTTTCTTTTAACACTTGGTTTTTCATAGTGTTCTCTTTTTCTAACTTCTTGTAAAACTCCATTTCTTGCGCATTGTCTCTTAAATCTTTTTAGAGCATCTTCTATATTTCCATTATTAACTTTAACCTCTGACAATTTATTTCCCTCCTTCCGAAGTTGAACTCATACTGTGGGATTATTTTTATCGGGAATTATTTTTATGTATTACTTATATCCCCGTAAGCGTAATTTATTATATCCTATTTAAGGCTTAATTGTCAAGTATCTATGGATAATATTTTATTTCTCAAAATCAATATTTTCTTTTTGATTTTGCTCATTTGCTCTCTCATTTAATTTTAATTCTTTAATTGCTTTTGTAAACTTAATTATTTCTCCTTCTCTTGGATTAATCCCATTAATAATACTTTCCTTGGTTAATGGTTTTATTGTTTCCACTTTTTCTGGTATGTTTTGTTCTTCTGTTTTTGATGATTTCTTTATTTCATCTACTGAATTTTCTTTATTAGTTCTAGCTTCTTTTATTTCTTCTATGTCCCTTTTTATAGCAATATTTATTGCTTCTTTTAAAAATTCATTTTCTCCATTTTCAAAGTAGTTTTTGCCACCAGAATTATGTCTTTCTTTTGCTATTTTATATAAAATATAATCATTTCCATTTTCTACTGCTTTTAAAGCATATTCTTTATAATCTTCTTGATTATATTTACCCTCTTCATCTTTGTAATTTTCTGGTATATAGTTAAATGCCTTAGGTTGCTCTTTTATAACTTTTAATAAAAATTCTTTATTTCCTCTATTTTCAAATGATTTACCAATTAATTCTTTTGATGCATATTTTATGGTGTGTGGTTCTTTTTTTACTGCCTTTAAAATTATTTCTTTATCATTTTTAAATTTTTCATCTACATATTGCAATACATTTGGATTTTTGTCTATAGCTTCTATAATTATTTTTTTATCCTTTTTAAGTTCTTCACTTGCATATTCCAATGCATGTTCATTTCGTTCGATAGCTTTTAAAACTATTTCTTTATTATTTTTTAATTCATTACTTGCATATTTTAATGCCTCACCATCTTGTTCTATTGCACTTAAAACTATCTCCTTGCTTTCTTTTAGCTCATTACTTCCATAAGCTAATGCTTTTCCATATGTATTTATAGCTTCTAATACTAAGTTATCATTTACTAATGATTTATCTACATACTCAATATTTCCTCCAAATTTTTTTATGGCTTCTTCTACTATTTCTTTATTATTTTTAAGATAATCAGGTAGATTATAAAATACTCTATAATTAATTTTTACAGCTTCTTTTGCAAAATCAGGCTCACTAAATAAAGTTGATGAAATATATTTATTAGGCTCGAATTCTTCAATGTTTAAAAGTTTTAAAGCAATTTCTCTATCTTCAATTTTTTTATCTATTCCTTTTTGATTCATCCAGTGTAGTGCCACTTTCGGTTCTGCTAACACTACTTTTTTAAAAATTTCATTATCTGTTATTAAATCTTCTGGAAGATATTTGCATAATTCCGAATTCTGTTCAATTGCTCGTAACATAAAATCCCTATCCAACTTTTTGTTTTTTGATAGAATCTCAAATATTTTGGTTCCACCCGCTTTAATATCTTCTATACACATTTCTTTTGTAATACTATTTTTTAAATTTTCTTCAATATGTCCACCTCTTCTAGCAAATTCAAATACAATTTCTTTATCTTTTTTTAAATCTTCGCCTATGAATGATGTATATTCTGCTTCAACTTCTGATTTTAAAGGAGCACTTTTTATTGCCTCTAATATAAAATCTTTATCATTTTTTAATTCATTACTTGCATATTTCAAACTTAATTTATTATTTTTTATAGCTTCTAATACAATTTTTTTGTCATTCCTTAGCTCTTTGCTTGCATATTTCAAAACTTCGCCATTGCTTTTTACAGCTTCTTCTACTATTTCTCTATCATTTTTTATATTTTCGTTAGAAGTATGTAATAAGATATTTGGATATTTTTTAGCTAATTCTATAACCAATTTTCTATCATTAAAATCAATTTCTTCCATTTTAATTTTCTCCTCGTCTTAGAAAAAATTTCTTAATTTTATTTAGAAATTTTTTCAAAATATTTTCTCTTTTTATAACCACTAAATCTTGACTTTGTTTTTCTTCTTTTTCTCGTTCTTCTTTACTTGCTTTTAATAAATTATCTATATTATATCTTTCTCTTAATTGAACCTGATACTGTTCTTCATTTTTTCTTATTCTTGACTTAAATTGCTTTTTTTCTTCCTCATTAGCCCAAAAGTTTAAATAAATAATTCCTAGCAAAGCCTGAGTATCTTCATCTAAATGCATTTTTCTAACATCTTCTTTATAATCAATATTAGGCTTATAATTTTTCAACTTATTTTCTTCAAGAAATAGCATGAACTTTGGTGGAATTTTTTTCACATCTTCTTCATTCGTATGTTTCAAAATATCAAGTACATTTGCCATTGCTCTTGCATATCCAGTATCTACCATACCATTATCTCCTTTGTTTTTACGTAGTTTTATCCATAGAATTTTAAAATATATAATCTTCTCCTTTTTTATACCTTTATTATATTTTTCATAAATAATTTTGTCAATACACTTTAATTAAACTTTTTACAAAATCTACACTTAAAACAAGCAAAACAAAAAGACACATAGACCTAGCACAAAATATTTGCAATACCTATTCCCCATATATCTAACCAAAAATTATATATCAGTAGGCAATGCCTCCAAAGCCCTATCTGCCAAAGCCTTATAACGCACCTGCTTGTCCCTTATCTTTTCATCCAACCCTGGCAAAATCCCAAAATTAGCATTCATAGGCTGAAACTTTTTATTCTCAGTACTAATATACTCTGCAAGCTTTCCAATTACAGTCTCAGAAGGAAATATAAGTTTTCCCTTTCCAAGCACCTGATTTGCAGCATTAATACCTGCAACCATTCCAGACGAAATAGACTCCACATATCCCTCTACTCCTGTTATTTGCCCTGCAAAATATATATTTGTATTTTGTCTTAAATTATATGTATTATCTAACAAAATTGTAGAATTAATATATGTGTTTCTATGCATTACACCATATTTTACAAACTCAGCATTCTCTAAACCTGGAATTAGTGAAAATACTCTTTTTTGCTCTCCAAATTTTAGGTTAGTTTGAAAACCTACCATATTAAATAAAGTACCTTCTTTATTATCTTGCCTTAATTGTACTAGTGCATATGGAGTATTTCCTGTTCTAGGGTCTGTAAATCCTACTGGTTTTAATGGTCCAAACCTTAAAGTATCTTCTCCTCTTTTAGCCATTATTTCTATTGGCATACAACCTTCAAATATTTCTCTTTTTTCAAACTCATGCAAAGTTACAATTTCAGCATTAATTAACTCATTATAAAATTTTTCATATTCTTCTTTATTCATTGGTAGATTTATATAGCTACTATCACCTTTGCCATATCTATCTCCCCAAAAAGCTATATCCATATTTATGCTATCTTTTTCAATAATTGGTGCAGCTGCATCGTAAAAATATAGCTTATCTTGACCTGTTAAACTTGCTATTTGCTTTGCTAAATCATCTGATGTAAGTGGTCCAGTAGCTATTATTACAATAGCATTTTCCGGAACTTGTTTAATTTCTTCGTTTATAATCTCTATGTTTTTAATTTCTTTAATTTTTCTCGTCACTGATTCTGCAAATTTTTCTCTATCTACTGCTAACGCCTGCCCTGCTGGTACAGAATTTTCGTCTGCGGTTTTAATTAATAATGAATCTAATCTTCTTAGTTCTTCTTTTAAAAGCCCGCAGGCATTTGTTATGCTATTAGATTTAAAAGAATTACTACACACAATTTCTGCCAAATTTGGATTAGAATGAGCTGGTGAAAATTTCTTAGGTTTCATTTCATATAACTTTACATTAATACCTCTTTTAGCAACTTGATAAGCTGCCTCGCACCCAGCTAATCCTCCTCCTATTACAATAACTTCTTTCACAATATCCCTCCGGAAAATTATTTCTTTTTTGTACTAGTTTTTCTTTTGCTTTTTGTTGCAGTTTTCTTTTCATCTATTTCAACTTCTTCACTGTCCGGAACATATTTCTCTCCTTTTTTTGGCTTGTTCCAAGAAATATAGTCACAAGACTTAGGATTATTTTCACATATATAGTAATTTCTTCTTTTCTTAGTTTTTCTAACTTGAACTTTGCCACCACATTTTGGGCAAGGTACATCAATAGTTTCTACTAATGGTTTTGCATTTTTACATTCAGGATATCCAGGGCACGCTAAAAATTTGCCATATCTTCCATATTTTATTACCATCATTCTTCCACATTTATCGCATGGAACATCTGAAACTTCATCTTCTAATTTTACATGTTCTAACTCTTTTTCTACTTTATCTACAACGTCTTTAAATGGGTCATAGAAATCTGCTATAACTTGTTTCCATTTTTCTTTACCTTCTGCAATTTCATCAAATTGATTTTCCATTTTTGCAGTAAATTCTACATCTAATATATCCTCAAAATTCTCTACAAGTAGCTTATTTACAACTTTTCCAAGTTCTGTTGGGTGTAATTGTTTTTGAACTTTTTCAATATATCTTCTTTCTAAAATTGTAGTAATTGTTGGCGAATAAGTACTTGGTCTGCCTATTCCTTTTTCCTCTAATGCTTTTACTAAGCTTGCTTCTGTATATCTTGGTGGTGGTTCTGTAAAGCTTTGTTTTGCATCCAACTTTTCATTTTTAACTTCTTCTTTTATTTCTAATTCTGGCAAAGCTATATACTTTTCGTCTTTTTCATTATCAACAGATTCTACATATAATGCCATAAATCCTTTAAATTTTAAAGTTTGACCATTTGCTTTAAAATTATATTCATTTGCATTTATAGAAACTGAAACAGTATCAAAAACAGCTGATGCCATTTGACTTGCTAAAAATCTGTTATATATTAATTTATATAATTTGTATTCATCTGTTGTTAAAGCAGTTTTAATTTCATCTGGCACTAAATCTGAATATGTAGGCCTTATTGCCTCATGAGCATCTTGTGCATCTGTTTTTGTTTTATAAAATCTATTTTCGTAATACTCTGCTCCATATTCTTTTTCAATTTGTTTTTTTGCAGCTTCTCTTGCCTCCCCAGAAATTCTTGTAGAATCTGTTCTCATATATGTTATAAGTCCTATACTACCTCTTCCTGGTACTTTAATTCCCTCGTATAACTTTTGTGCAACAGACATTGTCTTTTTCAAAGTAAAACCTAGCTTTCTAGAAGCCTCTTGTTGCATTGTACTAGTAGTAAAAGGTGGTGCAGGTGTTCTTTTCTTTTCGCTTTTTTTAATATCTTCTACAAAAAATTTTGCATTTTCTATACTTGATAAGATTACATCAACATCTTCTTTTGAATTTAATTCTATTTTTTTATTATTTTTGCCAACAAGTTTAGCTTCAAAACACTGTTTCTTTTTCGTATTTAACTTAGAAAGTTGTGCATAGATATTCCAATATTCTGTTGGAATAAACTTTTCTATTTCTTCTTCTCTTTCACATATTAGTCTAACGGCAACAGATTGAACTCTTCCGGCAGATAATCCTTTCTTTACCTTTTTCCATAAAACAGGACTAATTTTATATCCTACAATTCTGTCTAAAATTCTTCTTGCTTGTTGTGCATCTATTAAATCCTTATCTATCTTTCTAGGATTCTTAACAGCTTTTTGTACAGCTTCTTTTGTTATTTCATTAAAAGTAATTCTACAAACACTATCTTCTGGTATTTCCAAAATATGTGCCAAATGCCATGCAATAGCCTCTCCCTCACGGTCAGGGTCAGTTGCAAGAAAAACTTTTTTAGCACTTTTCGCCTCTTTTTTAAGTTCTTTAATTAAACTTGCTTTTCCTCTTATATTTATATACTCTGGTTCAAAATTATTCTCTATGTCAATTCCCATTTTAGATTTTGGTAAATCTCTAACATGCCCCATAGAAGCAATTACCTTAGTACTACCACCTAAAAATTTCTTTATAGTATTTGCCTTAGCTGGGGATTCAACAATAATTAACTTATCAGCCACTTTAATTCTCCTTTATCTAATTTATCCATAAATTATATACTAAATGGTTAGATGTGTAAATATGTTATTGTATATTCTTTTATTTTTTATATCTCCTCCATAAGCTATCTCTTTTATATATTATCATATTTCTTTTGTCTAGTTAATAACTTTTTATTTAAAAATACAGGAAGTACACTTTTTTCAATGTACTTCCTAAAAATAAAGTTTTATTAGTACTAATGTTTATTTAAGCATATCTTTAATTATATATTCTAATCCTACTGGTGTAACTTCATTATTTTTTAGTTTTTCTAAAATATTATCCACAATATGTTCATCATTTGTTACTTTTTCTATAAATTTATTTTCTACTTTTATTTCTTTATCTAAATAATCTCTTTTTATAATTTCTATTCCGTATATTTCATTTCTGTTTATTAATGCACTTTCATCATTGCGTTTTACTTTGTAGTATTCTACTTCTACATCATGGTAAATATTGTTTTCCATTAATAATTTTTCATCTAATAGTATTTTTCCAAATAAAATTCTTTTGTGTTTCAAAATAAACTCCCCTTTCCTTTTACTTAACATACTATATACCGTTTTTTCTATATGTGCAAGGGAAACCGTTCGCGTAATTTTACATATTTCGTCATTTTTCTACTCTTATACTTTCGCATTGACAATTTCTAACACAATTTAATATTAGCGTCATTAAAACTTAAAATTTCAGAAATCTTTTTGTAATTATTTTGTAATTTTATTTTAAAGTATGTTATTATCCAATATAGTATTTTTAATGTACAAAAAGAATATATTAAAAATAAATTTAATATATTCTTTTTAAATCTTATTTTCTCTCTTCTAGCACTTGCTTTATTTCTTTATAAATATTATCTTCAACATTTTCTATATTAATACTATAAGCTTTTTCTCCCATTTGTGCTAATAAAGATTTATTTGTAATAATTTGTTCTATTTCATTTTTTAAGTTTTCACCTGTTAAGTTATTATTTAGTATAATTCTAGCAGCATTTATTTTTTCAAGCACTCTTGCATTTTTTTCTTGATGATTTTGACTTACATTTGGAAGAGGTATGAAAATTGCAGGTTTTCCAAGTTTAGACATTTCTGTTATTGTTATTGCTCCACTTCTACAAACTAACAAATCAGATACATTCATTACTTCTTCCATGTTATAGATATATGGTAAAGCTTTTACATTTTTTATATTATCTATATCTATTTTTAGTTGTTTTAGTTCTTCTTTAACTCCATCATAATTTTTTGGTCCAACAGCCCAAACTATTTGATATCCAGAAATATTTTGTCCTTTAATAATATCTATTAGTGCATCGTTTATTTTTTTAGCTCCTTGACTTCCACCAAAAACTAATACAATAGGTAATTCTGGATTAAAATCTAATTTTTCTTTTAAGAAATATTTTTCCATATCACTTATTTTCATTTTTTTAATTTTTGTTGGAGTTCCCGTTACTACTACTTTTTTTGCTTTTGGTAAATTTTCTTTTGCCTCTTTTAATCCTACTAAAACAACATCTGTTTTTTTAGATAACATTTTTACTGCTAATCCTGGAAAAGAATTACTTTCATGTAATATTGTTGGCACATTGCATTTTCTTGCAGCTGTAAGTACTGGTCCACAAATATATCCACCTGTTCCTATTACTATGTCTGGTTTAAATTCTTGTATGATTTGCTTAGCTTTTCTTATTGATTGAATTGTTTTTAGTGTATGTTTAATATTTTTTATAGAAATTTCTTTACTTAATCCATAGGCCTCTAATGTTTTTAACTTATATCCTGCTCTTGGCACTAAATCTTTTTCTATTCCTCTTTCTGTTCCTATAAAAATAATTTCTGAATCTTTTTCTTCTTGTTCTATTTTATTGGCTATTGCTATTCCAGGGTTAATATGTCCACCTGTTCCTGCTGCTGCAATTATAACTTTCATGTTTTCCTCCTTTTTAGAGTCTCTAAATTTTATTACTATTTCTAGAAATATTCAGTAATACTCCGCACTCCACAAAGTAGTATAATGAGTGCAGTTCCACCATAACTAAAAAATGGAAGTGGCATTCCTGTTACTGGTATACTTGCTGTTACAACTGCTATATTTATAATTGCCTGTAATCCTATTAATGTGGTAATTCCTACTGCAAGTAAACTACCAAACATATCTGGTGCTTTCATTGCAATTATTATCCCTCTCCATATGAATATTGCAAAAAGTAATATTACAACTGCACATCCTATAAAGCCTAATTCTTCTGCTAGTATTGAAAAGATAAAATCATTATGTGGCTCAGGTATGTATAAGTATTTTTGTTTGCTTTGACCGCAACCCAACTCCAAATAGTCCACCAGAACCAATTGCATATAAGCTTTGTATTGCTTGCCATGCATCCCCAGTTGGGTCTGCCCATGGATCTAGCCAGGCATTAATTCTGTCCATTCTAAACCCCGCACCTTTTGTAAATATAAAAATTAATCCTGCTATTCCTCCTGCTAAACCTACTGTTAAAAAATGTGACAATTTGCTTCCTGCCACTAGCATCATTATTGATGTTACTGCAATTATTATTAGTGTTGCACTAAAATGTTCTTGAAATACTAATAATATAAACGCAATAGGTACTAAAAACATAAATGGTTTAAAAAAACCATGCAATATGTTTTTTAGTTTGTCTCTATTTTGTGATAAATATGCTGCATAAAATACAATAAGTCCTATTTTGGCTAGCTCAGATGGTTGGAATGTCGTAAATCCTAAATCTATCCATCTCTTTGCCCCACCAGCTTCTGTACCTAATATTGGAACCATTGCTAGTAATAATATTGATCCTATATATGCAACTTTATATAAATGTTTATAAATTTTATAATCAATTTTAGAAATTATAAACATTGCAATTAAGCCTATTACTGCTGAAACGGCTTGTTTTTTTACATATGTATAACTGTCTCCTGTTTCTGAGAATGATGATGGCGAACTTGCTGACAGTACCATTATTATACCTAATGCGAGCAATAGTAACACTGTTATACAAAGAATAAAATCAACTGGTTTGTTTTTGTATTCTTCTTTTTTTGCATTTGCCATCTGGCTTTCTCCTTTCTTCTATACTGCATATAATGCAATTATACATGCTATTAATGTTACTATACTAAATATTGATACTATTTTATTTTCCTTCCAATTACATAATTCAAAATGATGATGTATTGGTGTCATTTTAAATATTCTTCTTCCTGTTCTTCTGTAATATAGTATTTGTAATATAACTGATATAGTTTCTATTAATGGAACTATTGCTATAATTAATAATATTAATGGCATCCTAAAATATAATGCTATACATGCTACTACCCCACCTAGTAATAGCGAACCTGTATCTCCCATTATAACTTTTGCTGTATGTAGATTAAATAGTAAAAATCCTAAACATGTTCCTACAACTACTCCACCAAATACAGTTACTTCTTTTATATCGAATATTATTGATATTACTGTTAAAAATGTCATTATTATTGCTGTTACACTTGTTGCTAATCCATCTATCCCATCTGTTAAATTTATTGCATTTGTTACTGCTAGTATAACAAAAATTGCAAATGGTACATATATCCATACTGGTAATTCTATATATGTTTTAAAAAAAGGTATATATGTTGCTGTTCCAATTTTTAATACATTTAGTAAATAATATACTGTTATTACTGAAACTATTAATAATCCAAGCATTTTATATGCAGGTTTTAAACCTTTTGTATTTCTTAGTACTACTTTTTTAAAATCATCTATAAAACCTACTGTTCCAAATCCTAATGCCATAAGTACTAATGGAAATATTTTCATTGCCACGTCTACATCTGTTTTATAATAATATAGGAATCCACTTGCCGATGTAAGTATAACGCTTATCATTATTATTATTCCACCCATTGTAGGGGTTCCTTCTTTTACTATATGAGATTGTGGTCCGTCTAGTCTTTCAGTTTGACCTACTTTTAGCCTTTTTAGTATTGGAATTATTATAATAGATTCAATAACTGTTATAGCAAAAGATAATAGCAATATTTTTACTTGAAAGTCCAAAAATCTCACTCCTTACTTTTACTTATAATTCTTCTATTATTTCCCTTACTATTTTTCTTTCATCAAAGTCATGTTTTTCGCCATTTATTTCTTGATATGGCTCATGTCCTTTTCCAGCTAAAACAATAACATCTGTTTTATTTGCCATTTTTATTGCTTCTTTTATTGCTTCTTTTCTATTTTCTATACATACATATTTTCCTTTTGTCTTTTTAATTCCTGTTTCTATTGATTTTATAATTTTATTTGGATCTTCTGTTCTTGGATTATCTGATGTTATTATTGTAAAGTCAGCTATTCTGCCAGATATTTCTCCCATTATAGGTCTTTTGCTTGCATCTCTATCTCCTCCGCATCCAAATACTGAAATTAATTTGCCTCTTGTATATGCTTTTACAGCTGTTAAAATGCTTTCTAAACTTTCTGGTGAATGAGCATAATCTATCATTATATTTAAGTCTTTTTTATTGTCTACTAATTCACTTCTTCCTGGAACTCTAACTGTTTCTAATGCTGCTTTAATATTTTCTGCTGTACAACCTAGTTCTGTTGCTACACTTATTGCAGCTAATGAATTATATACACTAAATCTTCCAGGTATACTTGTTTTTACTCTTTCGTTTCTTTCACCTATTTTTACTTTGAAGTCTACTGTTGTGCTTGTTACTGTAATATCTTTTGCTAAAATATTACATGGATTATCTATTCCATATGTTTTTATTTCACAAGGTAAATTCATTTTAGTTAATTTTTGTACATGCACATCGTCTGCATTTATGTATGCTTTTTTACACATTGTAAACATTTTTACTTTTGAATTAAAGTAATCTTCCATGTCTGGATGTTCTTTTGGTGATATATGATCTCTTAAAAAGTTTGTAAATACTCCTATTTCAAATTCTAATCCTGCTACTCTATCTAATTTTAAGCTTTGTGAAGATACTTCCATTACTACTACATCAACTTTTTCTTTTGCCATTTCATAGAATAACTTTTGCAATTCTAAGCTGTCTGGTGTTGTTCTTTGGCTATCTTCTAATTTTTTGTTTCCTATATATACGGCAATTGTACCTATTAATCCTACTTTTTTACCTTGCTTTTCTAATATTGATTTTATCATAAATGTTGTTGTTGTTTTTCCTTTTGTACCTGTGACTCCTATTATTTTAAACTTTTTAGAAGGATTTTTATAAAAATTACTTGCTGCTATTGCCAAACTATATCTTGTATTTGGTGCTACTATTAATGTAACGTCTTCTGGTATTTTTAGTTTCTTTAAATTGGTTCCCTCTTCTACCATAATAGCTTTAGCACCATTTTTTATAGCTTCATCTATATATTCATGTCCGTCTGTATCAAATCCTTTTATTGCTACAAACATTGAATTCTTTTCAATTTTTCTTGAATCACTTTCTAGTGATTTTATATCTAAATCTAAGTTTCCTTTTGCTTTTAGTCCTTCTAATCCAGATAATACTTTTTTTAATTCCATTCCTTCATCTCCTGAATAAAATATTTTTCCTTTTACATTATATAATTATTTTTTATTTTTGTATATATTTATTGGATAATTTTACATTATTTTTGCATTTTAGTATACTCACTTTTTTGTTATATAAAATATTTTATATTTATAATACGTTTTTTAATTAAATTTCTACTTCTACTTTTGTGCCTTCTACAACTGTAATTCCGTGGCTTTGGCATTTGTTCTTTTACAATTTTATCATTAATATCTTCTTCTGTTTCTTGTTTTAATACAAGTTCTAGTCCTTGTTCTTTTAATATAGATTTTGCTTCTTTTATAGTTTTTTCTCTTATTTCTGGGACTTCTACTTCTTTTATTATATCTTCTTCTTTTTGATTGTCTTTATTTACTTCGAGATATGCAAGTACATCTGTTAATACTTCTCCTGCAAGAGGTGCTGCTATTCCTCCTCCTTGGTGTCCACCTTCTCCTGTTGGATTATATAGTGTTATTAATATAACTAGTTCTGGATCTGATACAGGTGTTACTCCCATAAATGAAGCCACGTATTTGCCTGTATTTACACCGTCTTCTGATGTTCCTGTTTTTCCTCCTACTGTATATCCTTTTACTTGTGCCCCTTTTCCTGTTCCTTCTGATACTACTGAACCCATCATATCTATTATATTGTTTGCTGTTTCTTCTGATAATACTCTTTCAACTTCTTTAACTGGATATTCTGTTACTTCTCCTGTTTGTGAATTTATACTTTGTTTTACAAGCCTTGGACTTACTCTTATTCCTTTATTGGCTATTGCACTTACTGCTGTTATTAATTGTATTGGTGTGACTTTAAATCTTTGCCCAAACGAAATTGTAGCTAGTTCTACTGGTCCTACTTTTGCTTCTTTTAAAAATATGCTTCCCGCTTCTCCTGGAAGTGTTATCCCTGTTTTTTCAAATAATCCAAACTTTTTTAGATATTCATAGTATTTTTCTTTTCCTATTTTTTGACCTAATCCTATAAATACAGGATTACATGAGTTCATTAGTGCTTGCCTTAGGCTTTCTGAGCCATGTGGCCTGTAATATCTCCAACATCTTATTCTCACTCCTGCTACTTCTATATATCCAACACATGAAAATTCTCCTTCTTTATCTGGTGTTGTTATTCCTTCTTCTAATGCTGCTGAAGCTGTAATTAATTTAAATGTTGACCCTGGTTCGTACGCATCTGCTATTGCTTTATTTCTCCACATTTGTTGAAGGCTTGATATTCTATCATTCTTGCTCATACTATCCCAAACATTTTTTAATTCTTCTGAATTTATTTCATATGGGGTGTTTAAATTATAGCTTGGATATGTTGCCATTGCTAAAATATCACCAGTTTTAGGATTCATTATAATCATATTTCCACCATCTGTACACTCATTGTCGATACATGCTTGTTTTAAATATTTTTCTGCTATAGATTGAATTGTTAAATCTATTGTCAAAACAAGACTATCTCCATCTATTGGCTCAATATATTCTTCTTTTTCCCCTCCAATTTCTCCCCCTTTTGCATCTGTTACTTTTAATATTTTTCCTTTTGTTCCTCTTAAAAGTTCATCATACTCTGATTCTATTCCATCTAATCCTTGATTGTCGCTTCCGCAAAAACCTATTACATGAGATGCTAAACTTCCATATGGATAATATCTTTTCGAGTCTTCATCTATATTTACCCCTTTTGTTATATTATTATCTTCTAACCATTTTCTTAGTTCATCTGTCTGTTCTTTTTCACATCTAGTGACTATTGTTTCTATCGAACTTTTTTTGTTTACTTTTTTTGAAACTTCTTCTCGTTCTAAATCAAAAATATTGCAAAATGCATTTATTAAATCTTCTTTTTTATTTTTATCTATATTTACTGGATTTATTGTAACTGTTTCTACTGATGCGCTTGTAGCCAAAATATTTTCCCCTGTTGCATCATATATTGTTCCTCTTTTGGGAGTTATTTTTCTGTCTAATGTTTGCTGTTCATATGCACCTAATTTTAATTCTTCTCCTTCAATAAATTGTAGATACGCTATTCTCATTATTAGTCCTAATAATATTAACCCTGTGATTACTAAAATATAGAGCATCTTTTTTTTCATTTTGATATTTGAAAAAATCATAAATCCTCCTGAAACAAAAAATTCACTAATAAATTTTATTAGTGAATTTTCTTTTTATTCTTTTTTATATTAAACTAAAACAGATTTAATATATAATTTATGATTTTTTGTATAAAATTTTGGTTTTCTTCCATTTGTATTTCTTCTGTTGCTCCCTCTACATAGTCTTTCTTAGGTAATGATATATATTTTGTTTGACTGCTTGTTGCTTTTTGCATACCTAATTGTTCTCTTGCAATTTGCTCTAAATCATTTAGATTTAGACTGTTCTCTATACTTACTTCTAGTTGTTCATTCTCTTTTTGTATAAGTGCTAATTGTTCTTGTGCTTCTTTTAATTCTGAAAAACTTTCGTTTATTTGTGAATTTCTATAACTTATTGCAAATAATATAACAAATCCTAATATTAAATACATTATGCATTTTACTTTTTTATCTAATTGCTTTTTTTTCTTTTTTGAATATTTTTCTTGTTTTTTATTATTAGTTTTAAGTGTTGTACTTTTCTTTTTTTGAATAGGCTTTTTTTGCTCATGAGGAATATAATCCGGTTTTAATTTTCTTGGACTTGTTTCGTACATATATCTATTATTATAGTATTTATTACCTGACATATTCCTCCTCCTTCTTATGTTTTTTCAAAAATTCTTAGTTTTGCACTTTTACTTCTACTATTTATTTCACATTCTTCTTTGGTTGGCAATATTGGTTTCTTATTTATAATTATTCCTAATTGTTCTTTATTACATATACAGTATGGCAGTTCTTTTGGGCATGTGCATTTCCCCGTTGCCTCTGTAAATGCTTTTTTTACTGCTCTATCTTCTAATGAATGGAATGTTATAATACATAATCTTCCACCTTTATTTAATGATTTTATAGAATTTATTACAGTATTATACAATGGACTTATTTCATCATTTACTTCTATCCTAATTGCTTGAAATGTTCTTTTGGCTGGATGTCCTTCTTTATTTTTAGCAAATTTAGGAATTGCATTTTCTATAATTTTTACTAAATCTTTTGTTGTTTGTATTTTTTGTTTGTTTCTTTCTTCACAAATTTTTCTAGCAATTTGCCTAGAAAATTTTTCTTCACCATATTCATAAATTATTCTGGCTAATTCTTCTTCTGTATAATTATTAATAACATATTCTGCTGTAAGGGTTTGAGTTTTGTCCATTCTCATATCTAGTTTTGCATCTTTCATATAACTAAATCCTCTGCCTGCTTCGTCTATTTGATATGAAGATACTCCTAGGTCTAATAAAATTCCGTCTACTCCATCTATTCTAAGTTCTTGCAAAATTTCTTTTATGTTATCATGGTTTCCATGTACAAATTTAATATTTGAAAACTTATCTAATCTTTGTTTTGCAACTTTTAAAGCTTCTTCATCTCTATCTATTCCTATTAGCATTCCTGTGTTATTAAGTATTCTAGCAATTTCCATGCTATGACCTGCCCCACCTAGTGTGCCGTCTACATATTTTTTATTTTGTCTTATGTTTAATCCATCTATACACTCCTGTAACAGGACTGGTTTATGATTAAATTCCATTTTTATCACACTTTCATTAAGGGTAATAGCATAAACAGTTGGTAAAAATTTAATAATACCAACTGTCTATACTTTGCAGTTTTTGAAGTTCTTTTGTACCTTAAATAATTCTTATGTTTTTTATTTTTATCTTCTTTTGTTGTATATATAATTTTACTTTTGTAAATTATATTCTTGTTATCTTATGTTGTATTTTTAATCTCTTTTGTATCTTGGCTACAAATAACTCTTATGTATCCTTAAATACTTTTATCTTTTGTTTCTTATTTTCTTAATTTCTTTTGTTTCTTACTATCTTTTGTATATTTATATAAACTTTATAAAAAGTTATATACCTAGGAAATCCATTTTTTCTGCAATCTCGTCTGCTGAAATGTTTTCATCACTATTATGTTTTGTCCATTTTTCTTTGTTCCACATTTCAATTCTATTTCCAACTCCGATTACTACTATTTCTTTGTCCATTTCTGCATATTCTCTTAAATTAGATACTACTAGAAATCTACCTTGCTTGTCCATTTCACATTCAGTAGCTCCAGATAGAAAAAATCTTACGAAATTTCTTGCATTTTTGTTTGTTAGTGGAAGTGTTTTTAGTTTTTCTTCAAAGTTTGCCCATTCTGTTTGGGAAAATCCAAATAAACATCCGTCTAATCCCTTAGTTAATATAAACTTATCCCCCATATCTTCTCTTAATTTAGCTGGCATTATAACTCTGCCTTTTGCATCTAAGGAATGTTCATATTCACCAATAAGCACTTTGTTTCACCTCTTTTCACTTTTCCACCACTTTGTGGCACTTCTCTCCACTTCATTTAAATTTTAATACAAGATTTTTTTTTTTGCAATAGTTTTTTAAAATTTTTTTAAATTTTTTATTTTTTTATTTTCTTTCCTAAATTTGCCTATTTTAGTAGTATTTTCAAGGTTTTAGCATTCATAATTTTACTTTTTTTAAAAAATTTTTTCGTAAAAACCCTATGTGGTTAGTAGTTTTTATTGATTTTTTGTTATACTTTTTGTAATAATAGGCATCCTATTTATAAAATAAATTGTATGGAGGTAATTATGAAGATTTCTGAGGCAGTTATAGCAAAAATAAGAAAGCTATGTGAAGAGAGAAAAATCACAATTAACAAACTAGCAAGCTCTTGTGGAATTACACAATCAACTTTGGAAAATATTGTTGGTGGCCATAGTAGAAATCCAAAGCTACTAACAATTGTTAGAATTTGTGATGGATTAAATATTACTTTACATGATTTCTTTAATGATCCAGTATTTCGTCATTTAGAAAGAGATGATTAATTAAAAAGGAGTGCTATTATTAAAATAAGGAAAGCGAGTTTAATTGCTTTCCTTATTTGCTATTTATATCAATTAATTGTTGTAGATGTCTGCCCTACTTCTATTACATTTTCTTGAAGTGCACGCCAAGTATTACAGCCTATAATTCCATTCGCTGATAACCCTACGCTTCTCTGAAATGCTACTACTGCATTTCTTGTTGCTGATCCAAAGATTCCATCTAGTCCTCCCGTTCCATATCCTAATGTATTTAATCCATCTTGTGCAATCAATACATAATTTCCTCTACTTCCTTGCCTTACTAATGGATATCCTCCTGTTAAACAAGCAGAACTTGTTGCTCTTTTATCAAAATGTACCCAAGTAGGTGTAAGTGAAGCAGGCTCTACGTATGACCAAATTCCTGAACTTTGTGCTAAATTTCTCATTGCATTCCTTTCTACGTTTGATAATCTTTGACCAACATCAAATGCTACGCCAGCATAATGTTGTGATTGAGCCCCATGACCTCCTTCATAAGATCTTTTAAATGCATATCCTACTGGTATTGGTTTTCCATATAAGTATCTAAATGAATTCCATGCTCTCATGGTATTTCTATCTGTCCAAAGAATATTTGATCTACTACTTCCCCTAAATTCTTTGACCTTTAAAGTTCCATTTGTATTATAGGGCATCCACTCTTGTTCTCCTCTGTAATAGATTTCCATTCTATCACTTGAATTATTATATACCAAAATTTTAGCCATAAAAAAACCCCCATATTTTATTATATGAGGATTTTTATTTTTTGTTATTTTATTTTACTACTGCTTTTACTATAACTCTTCCTTTACTGTCATTTGTACATGTTATAAGTGTAATTTCTTTTTTTCCATTCGTATTTTGGCTTGTACATTCAACATCATCTGGTGAAACTACATATTTGTCATACACTTCGTAAATTAGTGTTCTTCCTTTTGTGTCTGTAATATCTATTGTGTCTCCAACTTCTAATGTTGGAACTTTACTAAAAAATTTATTGTTTCTATAATTATGCCCCACTATGCAGAAATTTCCTACTTCATTTGGCTCCGCTCCCCAAAATTTACATGGTGCTATTTTCATTAATTCTGGTAAAATATCAGCATGTGTTTGCGATAAAATCGGGTATGTAACTTCTATTTTTGGTATGTATATTTTTGCAATTGTAGTGTATTGTGTACCATCACTTGCTGTATACACAGTCGTATCTATTCCAGCAGCTTCTGCTAAATCGTCTACATTAACCTCTTCTTCGACTGCTTGCTCATTTGGGTCTAATACAACAATAATTACATTATCTTCTTTTCTCATTGTTGATGAAGTGTCGGCTGGTTCTTCACTAGTTAATCTTTCGGTTGTTTCCATATCGGCAAGTAATACCTGAGAAACTGCTTCACTCTTATCCCTATCATAAGCAGCGTAAATACAGTAAGTACTTAGTAAACTAACGGCAACAATAGAAAGAATAAAGTTTAATTTATATGCTTTTTTCTTTCTTTTAAATTCTGGTGTAATGAATACTTTGTCTGTTACTAGAATTTGGTTCATTATTTACCTCCTACTCCTTATTTTATATTATACCATTTTTCTTATCATCTGTGCAATAGAAATTCTTGTAATATTTTTTATTTATGGTTTATTTTATTAAAAATTGTTTACACTATCTATGGAAGGTGAATTTCATGGAAGTGTGGTTTAAAATTCCTTTATTAGCACTAGGGTCAATAATTGTTTTATTTATTTTGTGTAAATTAATGGGAAATAAGCAAATGTCTCAGTTAACTCTTTTTGATTATATTATAGGTATTACAATCGGTTCAATAGCCGCCGAAATGGCGACTTCGCTTGAAGATAATTTTATTGAACCACTTCTTGCTATGATAGTATATGCTACTGTTTCTATTTTGATTTCACTAATCTCATGTAGATCTTTACATTTCCGTTCTTTTATGGAAGGTAAAACTTATATTTTATATGATAATGGAATTTTATATAAAAGAAATTTCAAAAAAGCCAAACTTGATATAAATGAATTTTTAATGCAATGTAGAATAGCTGGATATTTTAATTTATCTCAATTGCAAACTGCAATATTAGAATCAAATGGTCATATTAGCTTTTTGCCTCTATCTTCTAATAAACCTCTAACTGCTGGGGACATGAATCTAAAATTAAATCAGGAAAAAATTATTCTAGATTTAATTTTAGATGGAAGAGTATTAATAGAAAATTTGGCTAAAGCAGGACATTCCCAAGACTGGCTAATAGAAGAATCTAAAAAGCAAGGTTTTGGGAATATCAAAGATATATTTTTAGCTACTTATGATGGTGAAAATTTAAGTATTTATAAAACCAAAAAAGAATATTAACTAATATTATTTTGTTTTACTGCATCTTTATAATTTATATAATCTAATATTAATATTTTTAAAATAGCTACAATTGGTACTGCTAAAAACATTCCTAAAATCCCAAAACATGCTCCTCCTACTGTAACCGCAAAAATAATTAATATTGGACTTAATTTTAGCGAATTCCCTACTATTTTTGGATTTATAATATTTGCATCTATTTGTTGCATTATTATAACAACAATTGCCATCCAAATTGCTTGACCAATACCTCCTGTAAAAATAGTTATGATTATTGCAATTACAGAAGCTATTATTGCACCAATATAAGGAATTATATTAAATAGTCCTATAATAATTCCAAGCATCGCTCCATATTTTACATTCATAATTGTAAGAGTTATTGAAAGTAGAACACCTATAATTACAGCATCTAATAATTGGCTTGTTATAAATTTAAAAAATATAATATTTGTCTTTTTAAAATAATTCCCTAAATTATCATATGTATGTTTTTTAAATAAAACATTAGCCGCTTTTTTTATAAAATCTAATATTTGTTCTCTTTCAAGTAATATATATATTGATACTATAATTGTAACAAATATATTAAAAATAGTATGAGCAATTCCAAGTACTCCTTTTGCATATCCTGAAATTGTTTCTAAACTAAATAAACTCTTTACATCTAACTGTTGTATTGATTTAATTATTGCATTAAAATCAATTTGCTTAATAATAGAATCTTCTGGTAGTTCACTTATTGTTTTTGTAATACTGTTATAATATGCTGGAAGATTATTTATTAGTTCAACAATATTGTCTATTATTGTTGGTACAATAAATTTAATAATAATTGTTATTAAAATAATTGCGATTATGTATACAGTTATTATTCCTAAAAATTTCGAATGTTTATTAAAAATTGGTATTTTTTTATATATTTTTTCAAAATATTTAGATGGAATATAAAATATATACGCAATTAAAATACTCATTATAAATGGCATTAAAATAGAAAACACATTACCTATGGCATTAATTACAGCATCGAAACTGTCTAATGTTTTATATACAAAAATTACTGCGACAGCAAATGTAAACCAATAAACCCATTTTGTCCAATTTTTTTCTTTCATTCTACACTCCTATAATTCAATTTCTAACTCAACTGGGCAGTGGTCACTTCCCATAATTTCTGAATGAATTTTAGCTTCTTTTATTTTATCTTTTATCTTATCAGAAACTAAAAAGTAATCAATTCTCCACCCTATATTTTTTTCTCTTGCTTTCATCATATATGACCACCAAGTATAGCAATTTTCTTTATCTGGATATAAATATCTAAAACTATCTGTAAAACCACTATCTAATAACTTAGTCATTTTAGCTCTTTCTTCATCAGTAAATCCAGCATTTCTTCTGTTAGACTTTGGATTTTTTAAATCAATCTCTTTATGTGCAACATTCATGTCACCACACACAATAACTGGTTTAATTTTATCTAATCCTAATAAATAATTTCTAAAATCATCTTCCCAATGTTCTCTATACTTTAACCTAGTAAGTTCTCTTTGTGAATTAGGAGTATACACATTTACCATATAGAAATTCTCAAACTCCAAAGTAATAACTCTACCCTCTTGATCATGTTCCTCAATTCCAATTCCATAATTTACGGAAATAGGTTCTTTCTTACAAAAAATAGCAGTTCCAGAATACCCTTTCTTAACAGCACTATTAAAAAATTTAAAATATCCATCAAAATTTACATCAAGCTGTCCTTCCTGCATTTTAGTTTCTTGAATACAAAAAATATCAGCATCAATAGCATTAAAAAAATCGCTAAACCCCTTATTCCAAACAGCTCTTAATCCATTAACATTCCATGAAATAAATCTCATACTTAACTTCTCCTATAATTAATTTTGTATGATTATATCACAAATCACCCGCAAAATCGAGAGTTTGTGAGTGGTTTTATAGCGTTTTTTAGATTTTGCTTATATGTTTTTAGGGAAATGCCCTCTTAATATATAAAAACTATACAAACTTACTCAATATTATTTGAGAATTTTTGTATAGTTTTTTATTTTGTTTATTTTATATCTCCGCCATATGCAATATATACCCAACCGTTTGAACCGGCAGAGCCATTTGTCGCAGGTTTTCCATTTCCACCTGAACCGCCTAAACCTCCTTTTCCATATGAAGTTCCAACGTAACTATTGTCGTAATGACCTCGACTGCCTCCACCTCCTCCTTGTGCAGAAACAATTATATCTCTAACAGAAATACTTGATGAATTCCCCGTTGCCCCATTTGTTGCTCTATTGCCGCTAATTCCACCCGTATATCCTGCTCCGCCAGAGCCACCTGCACCTATCTTAATTGAAACATTATCTCCCATTACAACATTAATATTTTGAACTACCAAAGCACCTTGACCACCTGCTTTACCCGAATATCCAGTATTAGTTCCTTCTCCTATTTTTCTATTCCATCCACCGCCGCCGCCTCCTCCGGCGCCAGCTACTGTTACTTGTATTTTGGTTACTCCTTCTGGAACTATCCAAGTGTATGTTCCTGGTGTTGTCCAACTTTTTTCTGTATATGCTACTGCTACTATTATTGTTATTGTTGCACTTGTTGTTGTTCCTGTTGTTTTTGTTGCTGTACATGTTATTGTATGCGTTCCTACTGATAATGAACTTGTATTGCTTACTACTACACTTCCCTCCTTGTAAGTTGTACTACTTATTGTTGCATTTCCATTTGCACTTATCGTAAAGTAACTGCTTATTGCGTTATTATCTCCTTGTGTTATTGTTATACTACTTTGTTTTGCTGTTACTGTTGGTTTGTTTATATCTATATACAATCTTTGGGCTGTTGACCATGCTCCTACATTTGTTGCATTATCTATTGCTCTATAATATACATAGTATCCTGCATAATTTGTATTAAATACTTTGCTCTTATCATTTGCTGTTGTTCCTACTTTTCCTGTCGCTGTAGTTGCGGTTGTTGGTGCTGTACTACTACTTGTTAGATAATATTCATAATATGCTATTCCACTTCCTATTTCTGTTGGAACTGTACTTACACTTATTGTTCTACTTGTTGCATAGCTTGTGCTTCCTCCTGTTATTACTGGGGCTGTTGGTGCTTGCTTATCTATTTTGCTTATTATCAAACTTGCTGCTGTTCCTGTTTGATTTGTATTATCTATTAATCTAGCTTTTACTGTACAATTACTGCTTATTGTTACTGTTCCTGTGTATGTTTTCCATGTTCCTCCATTATCTGTACTTATTTGTTTTGTTAGTCCTGATGTATCACTTGGCCATGTTACTGTTATCGTTATATCTTTATTTGTCCATGCTGTTGTACTTGGCGTTATCTTTATACTTCCTTCTCCTGCTATGCTTATTGTCTTTTTTTGTATTGCTTCTGTTACCATTTCATTTCCAGCATTATCTACTGCTTTCATTTTTAATGTGTAAGTTGTTCCTTGGGTTAGTCCTGTAAATGTATAGCTTGTATTTGTTTTATCTGCATTACTTACCCATGTTTCTCCATTGTCTTTACTAAAATAGTATTCTGCTATTCCACTACTTGCACTTGTTTCCGTTGCTTCTTGGTCTGTTGTACTTCCGCTTATTGTTATACTATTACTTGTTGATGTTGCACTTGGGGTAAATTTATTTGGATTTAATGTGTCTATATTACTTATTGTTAGGGTTGCTGCTGTTATTACTTCTGTATCATTTTTTACTCTTGCTTGTACTGTTGTATTTGCTGTTAGCTCTATTTCTCCTGTATATGCATTCCAGCTTTTCCCATTATCTATGCTTATTTCTTTTGTTAGGCTCTCTGTTCCTTCTGGATATGTTACTTCTATTGTTATTTTTTTACTTGGCTTATTTGTGCTTGGTATTATTGCTATTGTTCCTTCTACTATATTATTTATATTTATTTCCTTTTCTATCTCTGTTCTATTGTTTCCTATTAGTTTTATTGTATATGTACCATTTGCTGTTATTTCATATTCTTCATTTATTTTCTTTGTTCCACTTTCATATGTTTTTTTCTCTCCATTTGGCAATACTAATTCTTTTATCCCTTCTCCTAGTATCTTCCCTTCTATTTTTACTGTTACTTTACTTGTTAATTGACTTGGTGTTACTCTATATGTTAGGCTCGCTTGTACTTCTCCTTTTTCTCCTATTACTACTTCCCATCCGCCTTCTTCTTTCTCTATTATTCCTGCTATGTATCCTTCTTCTGTTACCACTGTTCCACTTTCTCTATCGCTTCCCTCTTCTGTTGTTATTCCTTTTTCTATTAATCCATCTATTATTTCATCTAATGTTACTTCTCTTCTTTTTTCTAGCTGTGTATCCTGTATACTTACTTCTATATTCTCTTTTATTTGACTCTTCTTATATTCTTCTACACTTATTCCTGCTATCCCAAATATATTTCCTGTTGTTATGTAATTTAATGTCACTCCTACTAACAATAGTAGTATTATTATTGTTATAACTAATGCTATTAATGTTATTCCTCCATCTCTTTTCACTATTTATTCCTCCCCTTAGTTTCTTTATATTATTTATCCATTTCTATCATTGTAGAGTAGTCCAAATAGATAAATATATATTATTTTGCAGTCCGAGGAAGTTGTACGTCGTACGCTCATCCTTACAGAGCCATGTGAGGCAAAAAATAATATATATTTATCTATTTCGACGGCTTCCTTCAAAAAGCCAATCTACAAAATAACCAAAACAAAAAGACATATAGACCTAGTCAATAACTAAGTCTTATATGTCTTATATTTTATATATTAATTCTTTTTATTTTTACTAATAAATTAGATGTGTGTGTGTGTGTGTACAGCCACAAGGATTCTAGCGTTTGTTATCATATTACAAATTCCCCTCTTTTGTTTTAATATCAATTTATATTATATATATATATACGATATTTGTCTACAATTTTTTAACTTTTTCTATTAAAACTCTTTACTATCTACGCCTTTTGTCTACATATTTTATTTAATTCTTCCTCATCTAACCCAGTATATTTTTTAATCATCTCTCGTTTCACATTATTTTTAAGCATAGCCATCGCAATTTCTATTTTTAATTCTATTCTTCCTTCTTCTTTGCCTTCTTCTTTTCCACGTAATTTCCCTGTTTCATATGCTGAGTTTTCATCTAATATTGCTTTCTCTCTTAATTCTTGTAATCTCTTTGTTGCTGCATCTCCTGTTAAGTATTCATAATCCTTTTGTGCTTTTTTTACTAATTTGTTTCTCTCTATTGCCATTTTCACCAACTCCTTATCCTCGTAATCTATAAAGGCTAACCATTGTTCTAACTTTGTTTCTGGAATCTGTATTTGTTTTCTAAACTTTGGTAGCTCTAAAAAATGATATTTTATTCCATCTATTATTTCATAATGTCTATATTCACTGTCTACTGTTACTGTATCTGAATAATATTTGTTTAGTTTTGTTATATTATAATTTA